>CALANS010000210.1 GCA_937926105.1 uncultured Actinomycetes bacterium
ATCCGACTCACTAAACCCAGCAAGACCGTGTCTCAAAAAGCTTGACAGGCTCCGAGGCCGATCGGGGTCGCCCGACAGCGACGCCTCCATGAATGCGCGCAGTAGCGCCCGCTTGCTTCCCCACGCCAGATACAGGGTTTGCACGGTCACGCCGGCCCGCTCGGCAATGCGGGTGACGGTAGCGGCGTGGTACCCGCGCTCGGCGAATTCCTCGCCCGCGGCCCGCAGCAGCCGGCGCCGGGTCTCCGCGCGGGAGGCGGCACCGGCCTCCCGCCGGCGCGTCGTGTTGCGAGAACCGGAGGTGGCCATGGACGGATCCTATACGAAACGTTAGAGTGCAACTAAATCAGAATTGAGTTCCACTCAAGTCACCGAGGTAACCCATGGCGCACCTCCTGCGTACTGCCGGTCTGGACCGTCCCTGGCACCGACCCGGCGCGCTGCGGTACGCGCTCGCACGAATGGGCGGCATCGCCCGCCCACCCGTCACCGTCTACCAGCCCGAGCCCGGCAGCATCGTCACCGATCTCGACGTCGAAGTGCCGATGCGAGACGGCATCCTGTTGCGGGTCAACGTCTATCGCCCACCTGGCGAGGGCCCGTTTCCGGTGATCCTGTCCGCGCATCCGTACGGCAAGGACAGGCTTCCGAGCCGCCGGGGTCGTCGGTCCAGGTTCTCCGTGCAGTACCGGATCATGCGGCAGCCTGCCCCGGTGTCCTTCTCGACCCTGACCAGCTGGGAGGCACCGGACCCGGCCTGGTGGACCGGACACGGCTACGCCGTCGTTAACGCCGACCTGCGGGGCTCGGGCACGTCCGACGGGGTCGGCTCGCTGATGTCCGGCGGCGAGGCCGAGGACATCTACGACCTGATCGAGTGGGCCGGCCACCAGCGGTGGTCCAGCGGCAACGTCGGGATGCTGGGCGTGTCCTACCTGGCGATGTCCCAATACACGGTCGCCGGGCTGGCACCGCCCTCACTGAAGGCGATCTGCCCGTGGGAGGGGATGACGGATCCCTATCGCGACCTCATGCGACCCGGCGGACTGTACGAGCGCGGGTTCACCACCGTCTGGGCTGCCGGGACCAGACGCCTTAGCCGGCTCGACACCGACATCGCCCGGGAGCAGAGGGCCCGCCCGTTGCGCGACGAGTGGTGGCAGGCGCATACGCCGGACTTGACGAAGATCGAGTTGCCGATGCTGGTTTGCGCCAGCTTCTCCGACAACGATCTGCACTCCCGCGGCTCATTCCGCGCATTCCAGCGGGTCGCCTCACCGCAGCGGTTCGCTTACACCCACCGCGGTGGCAAGTGGGCGACCTTCTATGGCGAGCCGGCACGACGCGCGCAACTGGACTTCCTCGACCGCTACCTGCGTGGCGCCGACATCCCGGAACCGGCGCCAGTCCGGCTGGAGGTGCGGGTGTCCCGCGATGAGGTGGTCGACATTCGTGACGAGAATGAGTGGCCATTGGCTCGCACCGAGTGGACGGCGCTGTACTTGTCGGACGCCGGCCGGCTCCGCGACGCGCCGGCCGATCAGCCCGGCCGGATCACGTTCCGGCCCACCCGCCGGGCCGCGGCGTTCACATTCTCCGTCCCCGGCGAGATGGAGCTCACCGGGCCGATGGCGCTACGGCTCTGGCTCTCCGTCGACGGAGCAGACGACGTCGACCTGGTCGTCGGAGTCGAGAAGTGGCGCGGCAAGCGGTACATCGGATTCGAGGGTTCATACGGATTCGGACGCGACCGGGTGGCGACCGGCTGGCAGAAGGCCTCGCTGCGTCAATTGGACGAGCAAACCAGCACCGCAGCCGAACCCGTGCACACCTATCTGACCCGCCAGCCGCTGGGGCCCGGCGAGATCGTCCCCGTCGATATCGCCCTCGGCCCGTCCGCAACCCTGTTCCGATCGGGCGAGTCCCTGCGCCTTGTCGTCGCCGGGCGGTGGCTCTGGCCGACCAACCCGCTCACCGGAAACTTCCCCGCGCGGTACCGCCACACTCCGTCTGGTCGGTGCACCCTGCACTGGGGACCGGCCCGGCCCGCCCGGTTGCTCGTACCCCGCATCCCATCCGGCTCAAGGACAACTCCGTCTTGAAGGGTGCGGTGTGTATTTCTCGCAGCCGACGGTGCGATGCTGGACCGCGAGACGTCATGCCCCGTGGTGAACAAGTGAAGGAGGAACCATGCGAGTGCTGGTGTTGGGCGCGGGGTTCGGCGGCCTGGAATTGACCACCAGACTGTCCGAGCAACTCGGTGACGAGGCCGACGTCGTGTTGATCGACCAGTCCGATGGGTTCGTCATGGGCTTCTCGAAGCTTGATGTGATGTTCGGGCGCACCACGGCCGACGCGGTACGCCATTCCTACGCGGACATCGTCAAGCCCGGGGTCAGGTTCGTGCAGAGCACGATCCGCTCCATCGATCCCGTGGGTCGCAGCGTCGAGACCGACGCGGGCCGCTTCGCCGCCGACGTGCTGGTGGTTGCGCTGGGTGCGGACCTCGACCCCGCCGCGACACCCGGCCTCGTCGAGGCGGGAATTGACTACTACACGGCGGCCGGCGCGTTCGCCGCCCGGGATGTGCTGGACTCCTTCGGCGGCGGCCGGGTCATCGTCGGGGTGACGTCCACGCCGTTCAAGTGCCCGCCGGCGCCGAGCGAGACCGCGTTGATGATGCACGACTTCCTGGTGCGTCGCGGGCTGCGCGAGGCCAGCGACATCTGTCTGGTGATGCCGCTGGGCAGCCCGATCCCACCCTCCCCGGAGGCCTCGGCGGCACTGCTGACGGCGTTCGACGAACGTGGGATCCGCTGGTACCCCGACCGTGTCGTGTGCGGCCTGGACCCGCGACGGCGGGTCGCAATGCTCGCCGACGGTGACGAGCTGCCGTTCGACCTGTTCCTGGGTGTTCCGGCGCATCGCGTGCCGACGGTCGTCGCGGAGTCCGGAATGTGCGTTGACGGCTGGATCCCGGTGGACCCGCTGACGCTCGAGACCCGCTTCCCCGACGTATATGCCGTCGGTGACGTGACCAGTGTCGGAACCCCGAAGGCGGGAGTGTTCGCCGAGCGCCAGGCCGGCGTCGTGGCCGATCGGTTGATCGCTCGTCACCGCAGCCAGCCGGTGACGTCGACCTATGACGGCACCGGGGTCTGCTACATCGAATTCGGCCACCGCAGCGTCGCACGTGTCGAGGTGACCTTTCGCAGCGGCGAGCGGCCGACCGGCAGCTTCGATGATCCGTCGGCGGCGCTGCTGCAGGACAAGGCCGCGTTCGGCAGCACCCGCGCCCGCCGCTGGTTCGGGACGCAGTGGGTCACCTTCTGACTCCGTCCCGCGCACGTGCCGCTCGTGGTGACGTCTGCTCGGGAATGTGGCTGAATACGTCATGCGCACCCACCGCCCGGCCAGGTCCGGGCGCTCCGACGCCTTCGCCCCGCGCAGGATCGAGGCGTTCTCCGACGGCGTGATCGCCGTTGCCATCACACTGCTGGTTCTGGACCTGCGGGTACCGCAGCCGGACGGCGCCGGCACGCTGGGGCACCGGTTGCTGGAGTTGTGGCCCAACTACCTCGCCTACGTCATCTCCTTCGTGGCGATCGGCATCATGTGGTTGGGCCACCACACCATGCTGCGGCGCTTGGCCCTGATCGACCATTCCGTGCTGGTGTTGAACCTGCTGCTCCTGCTGTGCATCGTGGTGCTGCCGTTCACCACCTCGCTGCTGGCGACCTACCTCGACTCGCCGGGCGATGGCCGGCTGGCCGCCATGGTCTATGCCGGATCATTCCTGGTGACGTCGTCGGTCTTCTTCGCGATGCAGTGCCACATCCTGGTGCGGCGCCCGCACTTGCTGCGCGAACCGCACACCGACCGCGACCGACGAGCGATCCTGATACGGGCCGCGCTCGCGCCCCCGGGGTACCTGATGGCCGGGGCGGTGGGGTTGGTGACGTCGTACCTGACGCTGGGGGTGTGCGTCGCGCTGGGCATCTACTACTTGCTGGCACCCCCGTCGAACCACCCTGCCGAACCCCAGCAGGTGTAGCAGGTGGACCGTCGGGAGCCGCGGCAGGCAAGCGTGGCCACTACCGCGACAGGTACTGCACCACGGCCAGCACTCGACGGTGGTCGTCGGTATCCGGATGCAGGCCCAGCTCGTCGTAGATGTGGGAAACATGCTGTACCACGGACTTTTCCGCGATCGATAGGCTGCGCGCGATCCAGGCATTGCTGCGGCCCTGGGCCATCAGCGCGAGCACCTCACGTTGGCGTTCGGTCAGTCGGCCCATGACGTCATGCTGGCTGCGAGCCCGGGTCACCATCAACTGCACGACCTCGGGATCCAGCACCGTGCCGCCTTTGCTCACCCGGCGCAGGTCCTGACAGAACGTGCGTGTGTCGGCGATCCGCTGCTTGAGCAGGTAGCCGGTTCCCGCGGTCGGGTGGGCCAGCAGTTCCAGTGCGTAGCGGCGCTGCAGGTGCTGCGACAACACCACCAGCGGCACCCCCGGCTGTGTCCGACGGATCTCCAGTGCCGCGCGCAGGCCCTCGTCGGTGAACCCGGGCGGCATCCTGATATCGGTGACCACCAGGTCCGGCGGCTGTTGCCGGACCAGGTCGACGAGTTCCCGCGCGGTGCCCACTGCGTCGACCACCTCGAACCCGCCGCGTTCCAACACCAGGGAGAGCCCGTCCCGCAGCAACGCCTCGTCCTCGCCGATCAGAACGCGCATGGCAGCTCCGCTCGCAACCGGGCGGCCCGACCGGAGGGCCGTCCACCAGCATGCCTCCGTCCAGCGCGTCCGTCCGGTCGGTCACACCGCCGACCTCGACCGATGCGCGGCCGGTCGCCGGATCGGGTACCCGCCTCGGGTGTCGCGGCCGGCACCGCGACCTCGACGACTGTGAGCGGCGCCACCGCCACGCCCCGCAGGGCCGGCGGCCAGCCGGGTGATCGAACGATCGGGGCCCGACCCGGCGGAGATCCAGGCATGGGATGCAGCATGCCACCACCTCGGACGCGGACGCAGGTCGCCGTCGGGGCTGCGCCGCCGGTGCTTCCAAGACAGGACCCAGGTCCATGGCGCCCGGTCGATCGAGAGGTCACCATGGCGTCGACGGAGCGCATCCTGCGGTCCGTCGTTCGATGGTGCGGAGGCGGCATGTCCTCGACTGCGGGGCGAATGGTGGCCCGCAACGCCCGCGCGCACCGTCAGCGGCTGGTCCGGGCGATGAGCGTCGACCCGGTGGAGCCCGAGGCCTGGATGGTTCCCACGGCACACCTCGACGGGCCCAGCCCCGATGGGCCGGGCCTCGACGGGCCCGGCTGGAGCGGAACCGGTGATGCGCACGCTCCCGTCACCGCCGGGCAGAACCCGCTGCGGCGCACCGCCGCCGCGATGCCGGGGGCCGTCGACCAGCCAGCCATTGCCTCGATACCGGCCCCGGTGCTGGCACGGTTGCGACGCACGGCCGGAACCGTGCCCTCGTCCACCGAGTCGACGCACGGTTCGCCGGGTCCTGCGGCGCCGGGATCCGTGCTGCGGCGCCGCATCACGGCGACCTCCGCGGACATTGCCGCGAACCGACGGAAGAAGGGAAAGCTGGCGAAGCTGACTGGCAGCAAGGACAGCCTGGACAAGATCGGCAAGCTGTTGGATGGGCATGCCGCGCTGACCGACCAGCAGGCACAGATCACCAGCCTGGCCGCCATCGTGACCTTGATCGACAAGTGGCTGAACACCCACTCCGATGAGAAGGATCGGGGCATGGTCTCGCTGCTGGAAGACATCAAGGCGGAGGCATCGCGCGACCTTGGGCAGGCCCGGGCGCAGCAGCGCTATCTCAACGACTTGCGCGCCGGTGAGCTGATGCCGAACGGCAAGCGGCGGCTGGAACATCAGCCCACCAAGACCCCCTTCACGCAGCAACTGACGGCGGAAATGGCGTCGAAGGCCTCCCGCACCATGGCCCTGACGGGCCAGCAGTGGGACGACGGTGACCGCCGCAAGCCGGTTGCGGACCTGATCCGAAGCGCGGGCCTGTCCGAGGCGGAAATCGCGGCCATCAAGATCTTCACCGCCAATGACTTCCTGTACATCAACCCCACGGTGGCCAATAACCCCGAGTGGATGCAGGGCCAGATGAAGGATGTCTCGGCCGCGATGGCGTCGTCGGAGAGATTTGCCGGGCCGCGCAAACTCGACCAGGTACAACTGCACCAGGAAGGCGTGACGCACGGCGGGATTCTGATGCAGGCACTGATGAAATTGCCGCCCGAGAAGGGCGAGGTCTACCGCGGCGCCAGGATGAACGCCGAGGAATTCGCCGAGGCATACGGCGGCAAGAGCCAGCTCACCTACGACTCGTTCGTGAGTTCCGCCTTCAAATCTGTCGCCTCCGACGTCTATGCCCGGGGTGGCGGAGCCAAGAAGCCCCGGCCCGATCAGACGATCAGCGTCAAGTGCATCTTCGAGGTGCAGGATGCCCGTGACGTTCGAAAACTGTCCGAGGTCGCGGTCGAGGAGGAGTGGGTCCTGCTACCGGGCACCACGTTCGCCATCACCTCGATCGAGGACGACACGGTCAAGGAAGTGGGCACGCCGCCGGCCACGGCGTGGAAGGTGGTGCATCTCAAGCAGATCCCGCGGCCGGCTAGCCCATCCAAGACAGCGCCCGCCGGCGCAGCCGCGAAGGCGGGTGGCGCGCCGGACCTGAGCAGCCCGGCAGCACGGGCGCTGGCGCAGCTGGCGCGCGGGAACTTCGCCGCCCCGGCCGCGCAGACCGCGCCGCCGGCGGAGTCGTCCCTGCAGGCCATGCAGCGGTTGGGCCGTCGAGACTTCAGCACCGCGGGCGGCCGGCAGCGCGGCTGACCGGCGCAGGTATGACCGGCGCCGCTCCCCAGCACCAGGGTGCTGTCCGGACCCGTGCGGGCTGACCCTCCGGGCGGGCCGCACGGCCGGTGAACGCACCGCCCGAGCGCGCCTTCTGCCAGCGCGTTACCGCACGGAGATCAGGCTCTCCTGCCGGTATCCCGTGATGACTCGTCGCAACCCCGAAAAGCGGCGGTTGAGATCGACCGACGGAGTGTCCAAACGTAGGGTTCCGCCCAGTGCCGCCAGTTTCTGCGGGGCACCAATGATGAGGAGATCGGCCGGATCGAGGTGTTCCAGCACGGAACCGGCGATCTGTTGGTTGCCGCGGCCCAGGATGAGCCCTTGCCCTCCGATTGGAGAGACGACCACCTGGACGGCGTGATCCGCCGTCAGCGCGATCAGCTCGTCGGCCGACACATCGGGATGGACGCGGTGCGCTCGCTCGACGTCGACACCCAGCAGGCTGAGCTCGAGGCCCAGATGCTTCCCGACCGCTTGCACCGTGGTTCCGGGGCCAAAGACATGGCTGGCATCGGGCCGCAGCCGAGCCGCCAGCTCCCGGGCGATCGACTCCAGCACGCCGGCGCTGGTAGGCCCGCCGGACTTGCCGCGTTGAATTTCCGGCACGACGGGTAGCAACAACTTTCCAAAGGCCCGGGTGGCAAGGTCCCCCCGGGCGCGCGCGTCCTCGTCGAGATCGACCACGTCGACCTCGTCCATCCGCGCCCCGCCTGCGCCCACGGCCAGGGCGGCGGTTGCCGCTTCCTCCGGGGTGAACGCGAACACACCGGAGTGCATTTTCACGCCGCTCGGCACCCCGACCGTTGCGAGCGTGGTCCCCACCGAAGCACAGACGTCTCGCGCGGTGCCGTCGCCGCCGACGAACAGCAGCGCGTCGACACCGCGGCGCGCGATGGCCGCGGCTCCTCGTCGGGTGTCGTCAGCAGTGGTCCGCGCCGTCGAGGGTTGATAGACCACCTCGTGCCGCAGTCCCGCTTCTGTTGCTATCACCTCGCCCATGGAGCCACCGACGGTCACCAGCCGCAGGTTGCCGGCGCGAGCCAGGGCACGCGCGGCCCGCCGCGCGCGATGGGGCGCCGGACCGGCCGAGGTCGCGGTGCACCACTGCAGGTCCGTCATCGACGGCTCGATATCGGCCAGCCGATCGGTGCCGTGCAGCCCGCGGGCCCCCCCGAGTCCGGCCACCGGATTGACCAGGAAGCCGATCCTGCGCTCGGTCACCGATGGAATGCCTTGGCGGGCCGGATCGGGGCGGGCGCATCCGCCGCCGGCTCCCAATGCCGCGGTACCGGCATGTCCGCACCCAGGTATTTGCGACGGAATGCTCGCCAGGAGGTGGCCCACGTCGTCGGGTCGTTCACACCGGTGGGATCAACCTGATGGATGCTGCTGTGGTGCGGCGCGGCCTTCGTGCGCTCGGGATCGGTGCGTGCTTCGCTGGCGACGGCGGCGAGGGCCCGCACGTAGTCGTCGAGCTCCCGGCGAGAGTACGACTCGGTCGGCTCGATGGTCGCCGGTTCGGGAATCACGTATGGATGGTGACTGGTCCAGTAGTGCATTCCGAAGTCGGCCATGCGCTGGCCGATCTCGCTCGACGTCACACCAGTTTCCTGGGTGAGCTTTTGCCAGCTGTATCGAACTTGTTCGATGGGCCGCCGTTCGTTGTCCAGATACGCAGCGGTGACGCCCGGGATCCGCAGGATTCGCGACATGACGTAGTTGTTGCTCAGCACCGCTCCTTCGGCAACCTCGCGCAGCCCATCCGCTCCCAGCGCCCGGATCCAGGCGTAGGCGCGAATGATGTTGGGGATGACTCCGTAGAACGGACGCAGCGACGCCGTTGCCTGTGGTCCGGGTGGCTGGACCGTATAGACGCCGTCCTCCTCGCGAATGCGAGTGCCGGGCAGAAACGGCGCAAGCGCCGCCGTGGCACAGATCGCGCCCGCCGCGGGCCCGCCACAAGCATGTGGCGTGGAGAAGGTCTTGTGAAGATTGAAATGGCATAGATCAAAGCCCGCGGCTCGCGCAGTGGTGATCCCCAGCAGGCCGTTGGCGTTGGCCTGATCGTAGACGCACAACGCCCCCACCTCGTGTGCGGCCCGAACGAGTCTGTCGATCGCCGGGTTGAAGATCCCGGTGTCCTCCGGATTGGTGATCATCAAGGCTGCGGTACGCGGTGAGAGTGCGGCGCGCACCGCCGCCTCGCTGACCAACCCGTCGGCGTCCGGGTACAGCGTGATGACTCGGTAGCCAGCCGTGTGTGCGGTTGCGGCGTTCGAGGGGTGCGAGAAGATCGTCGTGATCACCTCGTCACGCCGATCCCCCTCTCCCCGGGAGCGGTGGTAGGCGCGGACGATCTGCACGTTGCCCCAGATTGCGGCGGATCCAGCCGGTGCCTGGACGCTGACCGCGTCCATCCCCGAGATCACCGCCAGATACTGCTCCAGTTCGGCAATGATGCGCAGTGTTCCCTGGACCGTTGAGGGATCCTGAAGCGGATGTGTCGCGGCCGCTCGTGGCGACCGAACGAAGGTCTCGTTGATCTTCGGGCTGTACTTGATGGTGCAGGTGCCCTGCCCTATATCGACATTCAGGTCTGCGCCCAGGGTCTCTTGCGACAGCCGAAGAAAGTGGCGAAGCACCTGGGGTTGCGAAATCTCCGGTAGTGCGATCGCCTGCTGCCGCTGCACGCGCGCCTCCGGAGACTCGGGGATTCGAGCCAATTCCCGTGGATCGGCGCGCGCCGGGATGACACCGCGAGCGCCGTCGCTGTGCAGCGCGAAGATCAACGGCTCGTTCCAGCGCGGTGCCTGGTAGGGCAGGGCGGCACGGGCGTCATCATCGATGATGTCGCGGGCAGCCGGGACCGCCACATGCCGATCGTCTTCTTGATGCACCGTTGCCGGGCTGGTGGCCCTCATCGACAGATTCCTTCCAGCGCGACGGCAAGGCGTTCGATATCGTCAACGCCATGTACTTCGGTGACGCAGATCAACAGCGCGTTGCCCAGGTCGGGAAACTGTCGTGATATGTCGACGCCACCGAATATTCCGTGGGCCAGCAGCGACTTGTTGACCTCGGCCACGTCGTGGCGGTCGAACTGGATCACCAGTTCCCGCCAGTGTGGCGACTGCGCGAACGGTACGGACACTCCCGGTACGGCACCGAGTCGCTCGATCGCGTAGCGAGTGTGAGCCGCCACCGTCGATCCCAGTTCCCCCAGGCCCGCCGGCCCCATGGCCGAGAGGTAAACGGCGGACGTGATACACCACAGCGCGGCGGCGGTCCCGACCCATTCGACGCCGCTCTCCCGTCGGGCGAGCGATGTCCGCTCGTAGGCAACATCGGTAAATCCCAGCTCACCCCGTTTTCTGGTAGGGGCGAGACCAAACAGCCGAGAGGGCAGTTCGAATACGAACCGCTCCTCGTCGTGCACGGCGAGGTAGCCGCCGTGAGCGCCACCGAAGTGCATCCCGAGGCCCAGTGATTGAATGTCGCCGCAGACGATGTCTGCACCCAGACTGGCCGGTGCGGGGAGGAATCCGAGGGAGATCGGATCGCAGCTGGCCACGAGCAATGCGCCGTGAGCATGCGCCGCGGCCGCAATGGCTTCCACATCGGCCTCGACCACGCCGAATACGTTCGGCGTTTGGAGTAGCACGCCGGCCACGGCCGGCCCCAGGAGGTCCCGTGCGGCGGCGGTGTCGAGGGTGCCGGTGGTGATATCGACCGGGATTGTCGCGATTGCCGCGTGGCCGTCCAAGTAGGAGTCGAGCTTGATCCGCAGCGCCTCGGGGATCGCCTCGGACACCAGAACGGTCTTCCGACCGGTCATTCGGACCGCCATCCGCAACGCGGTGGCAGCGGCCTGCAGGCCGTCATAGGTGGGAACCGTGACGACATCCATCTCCAACAGATCCGACATGAGGCTGGTGTATTCGAAGATGGCCTGCCACTTGCCGTGATCCTCGTAGGGCTCGCCTGCGTACGCGGTGAGGAACTCGGCTCGGCCGTTAATCTCGGAGCAGATGGCCGGGACGTAGTGCGGGTAGCACCCGTGCCCAAGGAAGGACGTGTATTCCTGAGTGGTCCTATTGCGTGACAATAGATCACCGACCAGCCTCTCCACCTCTTGCTCGGAGGCGAGTCCGGCGGGCAGGTCGAGTGGACCGGACGTGCGCAAGCGATCGGGAATCGCCGCGTAGAGTTCGGCGACCGAGTCCACACCGATGGCGGACATCAACTCCGCCTTCGCCGGTGGCGCCGAACTCGGAATGTACGGATGTGCTGTTCCCACGGAGATCACGCTGCCTTGCTTGGATGTATCACGTCACGCCAGACTATGATCGCCATATCGTGATCGGGATGTCCGTCGCGGACAGCCGCCGATTGGTCAGCCACCCCGATGGACATGTATGGCACGTGAGGTCAGCCGTAACGTGGGCCGCATCTCCGAGGCCCCTCGGGCTGTCGGGCGATGAGCGGCCGTCGGCGCTTCGGAAAGAGTGGAGGAGGGCGAGACTCCCGCGCTGGCCGACAGCACGGTGGTCTGGGTATCCAATGCATGCCGATCTCGTAGTGGACAATGTCCGGGCGCTCACGATGGACCCACGGCGGCCTCGCGCGAGCGCGATCGCAGTGTGGCAGGGTCACATCGTTGCGCTGGACGACGACGCCAGCGACATGGGGGCCGATCACCGAGTCGATGGTGGCGGAGCCGTTCTCGTGCCGGGGTTCTACGACGCTCACAATCACATGGCCGCCTTCGGCAGACTGCTCACCGAAATCGATGCGGGCCCCATGCGGTCTCTGGCAGAGCTCTATGACGCCATTGGAGAACGAGCACGAACGCTGCCCGAGGACTCATGGATCATCGGGTCGGGTTACGACCAGGCTCGGCTCGGTGGCCACCCCAGCCGGGTGATGCTGGATGCGGTGGCACCGGGCCGCCGGGTGCTGGTCAACCACCGTACGACCCACATGCTCATCGCCAGTTCCGCAGTCTTCGACATGCTGGATGCGATGCGACCGGATTTCCCGGTCGCACCCGGCGGGCTCATCGAACGGGACGACGAGGGTCTGCCCACCGGCCTGGTCGGCGAACAGGCCATGGCGCCCTTCCGAGCCCTGGTGCGTCCGTTCTCCACGGCCGACCTGGCTGCCGCCATCGGCCGAGCGGGAAAGGTCTTCCTATCCGAGGGTATTACCTCGGTCTGCGAAGCCGGAATCGGGAATTCGGCGATCGTCGGCTCCAGCCCGATAGAGCTGGCCGCCTATCAGCGACTACGCGAGACCGGCGACCTACCCGTGCGCGTGCAGGCCATGGTTGCCATGGAGAATCTGCACGACATTGGCAGCCATGCCGAGGATGGTCTCGAACTGGGCCTTGACCTGGGCGTGCGAACAGGACTCGGGGACGACTGGTTGTCCATCGGTGCGTTGAAGATGTTCACCGATGGGGCGTTGTCCAGCAGGACCGCGGCGATGAGTACTCCCTTCCTGGACCACGGCGGAACCGGCGTGATGCAGTTCGAGCCACACGAAATAGCGCACATTGCGGCGCAGGCCCACCGCGCCGGTTGGCAGCTTGCGATCCATGCCATCGGCGATCGCGCGGTCGACGCCGCCCTGGGCGCGATCGAGCGGGCAGTACGGGAGAGTCCGCTGCCGGATCCTCGCCATCGGATCGAGCACGCCTCGGTCGTGCGGCCAGATCAGCTGACGCGATTTGCGGCTCTGGGCGTCATCCCGAGCATTCAGGGGCGCTTCGTGTGGGAGCTCGGGGATGGGATCATCGACGGTCTGGGCACCGATCGTATCGACTGGACCTATCGACACCGGTCGTTCCGCCAGGCCGGGCTGAGCACGCCGGGCGGCTCGGACCGTCCGGTGGCGGCCGGTGCCCCCCTGCTGGGCATGCAGGCCATGGTTCACCGGGTCACGGCGTCCGGCCGGGAGTTCTCGCCCGGGGAGGCGGTGTCAGCCTACGAAGCGCTGTGTGCCTACACGGTGCACGCCGCATACGCCTGCCGGCAGGAACACTCAAAGGGCAGACTCCGGCCCGGCTTTCTGGCCGACCTCGCGCTTCTTGACGACGATCCCACAACCGTCGCGCCAGATCGGATTGGCACCATCTCGGTGCTGGCGACCCTGGTAGGCGGCCATGTCGCGTTCGACCTGCCGGGACTCTTTCGCTAGGTAGGGGTAGCACCGGATAGCAACCGGGACGCCATAGCATTCCGGCACCGTGCCGGCCGCCATCGATGATGGCGGGGGTGCTGTGGACTGGGCGGGCCAAGCCGGAGGACTGTTCGACATCCAGCGTGTCTGCCTCGAGGGCGATCCGCTCAGCCTGCCCGCTGCCGCTGGACCGGTATCGCGTCCGCCACCTCCCAGCCGAGGTCCAGCTGGGCGCCTCTGACCACTGTGGCGCCGGCGGCGGTGTCGTCGGCCTTGACGAACATCATGCCCACCGGCGTCTGGACCCGGATCCGGCGGTGATCCCCCGCATAGACCACGTCGTCGATCGTGCCGGTGAGGCTGCCCTGCCCTGGGGGAACCACCCGCAACTTTTCCGGACGCACCATCAGCGAGTACTGCGCCCCCGCCACGATGTCGACTCCGGACCCGGGCACCGCGACCTCTTCCCCACCGGGCCCGGTCGCCAGCCACACACCGTCCCCGCGATACGAGCTGGTCGGAAGGATATTGGCCTCGCCGATGAAGTGTGCGACGAACTCGTTGGCCGGTGAGTTGTAGATCTCGTATGGCGTGCCCACCTGCTGGATGGTGCCGTTGTTGAACACCGCGATCCTGTCGGACATTGAGACGGCTTCCGACTGGTCGTGGGTCACATAGATGATCGTGGTGCTGAGCTCGCGGTGTAGCCGGCGGAATTCCAACAGCATTGTCTCGCGTAGTCGGCGATCCAGCGCGCTGAGCGGCTCATCCATCAGCAGCACTCGCGGCTCGAAGACCAGCGCCCTGGCCAGCGCAACTCGCTGGCGTTGTCCGCCGGACAGTGATTCCGGCATGCGCCCGCCGTACTCCGATTCGGGTAGATGCACCATGTCCAGCGCCTCGCGGACCTTGTCCTTGATCTGGGCGCGCGGCAGCTTGCGAATCTCCAGTGGGTAGCTCACGTTCCGCGCCACACTCAGGTGTGGGAACAGCGCGTAGCTTTGGAAGACGAATCCCAGGCCGCGTTTTTCCGCGGGGACACCATCCATGCTCCGGTCACCGATCACGATGGATCCGCTGTCGCAGAGGACGAAGCCGGCGATCGACATCAGCGTCGTCGTCTTCCCGGAGCCACTGGGGCCGAGCAGCGAGATGAACTCGCCCGCTGCGACGTCCAGGCTCACGTCATCGAGAGCCGTCTTGGACCCGTACCGCTTGGTGATCCGCTCCACGCGAACGCTATCGCCCCGGCCATTACTCATCGTGATCAATCTCCCCATGGCTAACGAGCTGACGGCGGCGCTGACGTAGCCACGACCACACGGCGCCGGCGATCGCGACCGCGACCGCCAACCCGATTTGCAGGGTCGTCACGGCAGCGATATCGGGTGCCACACCGAAATTCAGGCTCGCGTAGATCTTCAGTGGCAGCGTCTCGCTGTGGCCGCCCAGCAGGAACAACGCGATCACGATCTCCTCCATGCAGGTGAGCAGTGCGAACCCGCAGCCGGTAAGAACGGCCGGAAGGATCAACGGCAGCGTCACTCGGCGAAGCGTGTAGCTCCGCGTTGCACCGAGGGACGCTGATGCCTGGTCCAGATCGGTGCCGACCTTCTCGAGGACTCCCAGCGCAGACAGAAAGACGAACGGGCAGCCGAGCGCCGCGTACAGCGGGACCAGGCTCCAGATCGAGTTCGTGATACCCAGGCGCGACCACATGGTGTAGCCGCCGAGCGCGATTACCACCGGAGGAATTGCCAGTGGAAAGATCGCCGCCACCTGGAACACCTTGCGGGTCGTCGCGCTGAGCCCGCCGCGGGCGATCGCGAACGCCAGCATGGTGCCAGCCGTACCGGCCAGGATCACCGCGAGAAGGGACACCATGAGGATGCGACCGATCGCAGCCAACCACGCCGGGTCGGTCAGCACCTTGCCATACCACTGGAGGCTGAATCCCTTGGGGGGCAGTTGGATCACGCTGGCGTTCCCGAACGACACGATGACGACGGCGATCGTCGGAGCCGCGAGGAAGGCCACCAGGAAGACCAGTAGCAGTCGGTTGCTGATGCGGGCTAGCACGGTCACCTCTTGAAGGCGCGAGTGAGGTCGTAGCGGGAAGCGAGCAGACCGAGCAACAGCAGGGTGACCACCAGCAGCTCGACGGCGATCGCGGACGCGGTGTCGAAGGCCAGGTAGAAGTTCGCCTGCCTATCGATCGTGTTGGCAACCATCATGGTGGTCGGGCCGCCCAGTACGGCGGGGGTGATGTAAAAGCCTAGAGACAGCACAAAGACGAAGACACCGCCGACAATCCCACCCGATGCGCTCAACGGCAGGATGATCCGGCGAAAGGTAGTGCGCCCGCTGGCGCCGAGTGCCGCGGATGCCTGCAGCAGTGACGGATGGATCTTCCGCAGGATGTTGTAGATCGGGAGTACTACGAAGGGGATCATCACGTGCACCATGCCCACGATCACGGCGCCGCTGGAGTCCAAGAACTTGATCGGCTGGGAGGTGATGCCCAGCCATTGCAGGAGGCCGTTGACCGGTCCGTTACGGCCCAGGATGAGAACCCATGCGTAGGTGCGGGTCACCAGGCTCGTGAGGAGCGGGAAGCAGACGATCAGCAGCAGCAGCGCGCCGCGTCGCCCGGAAGCCCGCCACGCGGCAATCGCCAGCACGTATCCGAGCGTCACGGTGATGACGGTGACGCAGGCGGCGATCACGAAGGTTCGAATGATCGACTGATAGATGACCGGCTCGCGGAAGGTCACCAGGTACGGCTCAAGGGAGAACGTCGGCAGCCGGAAGCTGTCCCAGATGTCGACCACGAGTGGTATCAGTAAGCCGACCGATACGATGACGATGAACGGCAGCGTCACCAGCACCGGGTGCCGCAGGGTGCCCGTCGGGCGGTCCGGCTTCCGGCCGCGCAGCGGGGGCGCCGGGCGCCGGCGCCCCACGCTGCGTGCCGTCATCATCGGGACGAAACCCAGTTATCCCAGGCCTTTTGAACCTCGTCAGTCTGCTTCTGGACCACTTCGACCGCGGATGCGGGCCGGCGGTAGACCAGCTTGTCATTGTCCGGTGAGGTAGCCATCGTACCCTGCAGCGACTGCGGCAGTAACTCTAGCGCGGCGGGGTTGGAGGGGCTGTACTTGATGGCGGACGAGTAGGCGGCCTGTGCCTCGGGGGTCGTCATGAACTCGAGCAGGGCGTGCGCGATGTCCGCGTTCTTCGTGCCACTGACGATGGAAGCGTAGTCAAAGAATCCCACCGAACCGTCGTAGGTGTACTTCCAGTCGGCGTTAATGGCTGCGGCTTGGTTCACTCGCCCGTCGTAGCACATGCAGTAGTCGACATCGTCGCTGACGAGCGACTGAGCCATCTGACTTCCGGAGTCGTACCAGGAGATATCCGCGCCGTCCAAGGCCTTCCAGTGCTGCAGGCAGGAATCGACGTTGATCGGGTACATGTCCTTCTCCGGGGTCTTGGCAGCGAGATCGGCCACCTCGCACTGCAGGGTGGCGATGCCCCAGTTGGCTGCGCCACGTGGCCCCGGGAAGTTCTTGGTATCGAAGAAGTCCGCCATTGACTTCAATGGCTTGACGCCTTCCTTGGTGGAATAGGCCGCGACGATTCCTTCGACGTCGTAACCCAGGCCATCGGGCAACTTCGCACCATCGGCGAGCTTGTCTGCTCCCGGCACCTTGGCGTAGTCGATGTTTTCGATCAGCCCCTCCTTCTGTGCCGTGCCCAACAGGTCGGTTGACATGCCGGTGACGACGTCCCAGCCCGCGGACCCGGAGTCGACCTGCTTCTTCAGCAGTGCAAGGGTTTCGGAGGTAGACACGGCGACGTTGACCTTGGCGCCGGTCTTGGCCTCGAACGGCCGATAGAACGCGGCGGTCTCGGCGTCCGTGACGGCGCCGCCCCAGGACTGCACCGTGATACTGCGCCCCGCGAACGACTGGCTGCCGTCGCCGGACGAGGTGGGCGTGCCGGATGTCCCGCCGCCGGTCGCTCCGGAGGTGCCACCGGCTTCACCGCCCGTCGATGAGCAGGCGGACGTGATGACCAGGGCGAGGCTGACGATGCCGATACCGACCGCGCGCCCAGTGCGCTGTTTCATGATGATGCCCTTCTTGGCTGGCTGGGCTCGGCAGTGATGCCGAGCACTCTGGGTTCATTTTCTGGCGAAGTGTGTGGCGAAATATGTGTGGAGCCCGATCCGTGCCGCGATGACGTCAAACCTGGTTCAGCGAAGCTGTCTCACCGCATCTCGGAAGGCCGCGATCGTCTCGGCGATGTCGTCGGCGCCATGCACGGTCGAGAGGAAGAGCCGGCCTCGCGGGAGCAGGAATAGCCCGCGTTGCCGGCAAGCGTTGGTCAGCATGTCCCAATATGACCAGTCGATCCCTGGTCCGAACGCGACCTCCTGGCCCGCCGCTATCGGCATCATCTGCACGATCGGGCCGAGGTGGTGGGCGTGTAGCGGCGCCCGGAGTTCGGAAAAGATCGCATTGAGGCCGTCCGCCAGTGACTGCGCGGTATCCTCCAGGGCCGCATACCTACCCGGCTGACGAAGTTGGGTCAGGGTGGCCCGGACCGCGGCCAGCGCGATGGGATTTCCGTTGTAGGTGCCGGCATGGACGACGCCGTCGAGAACCTGGTCGATGAGCTGCGCCGAACCACCAACGGCGCTCTGTGAGAAGCCACCTGCGATGGCCTTCGCGAAGACGACGAGGTCTGGTACCACTCCGAATCTTTCGGTGCTACCGCCGAGTGCGATCCGAAACCCCGCGATCACATCGTCAAAGATCAGCACCACGTTGTTGGCGGTGCACGCGGATCGCACTGCCTCCAGGTAGCCGGCCGGCGGTTCTATCAGCCCATAGTTGCTCATGATGGGGTCGATGAGCACGCCCGCGACGCCTTCGGCCGCCGCATGGCTCAGCACCTCGGTCACGGAGCTCACGTCGCCGAAGGGCAGCACAATCAGATCCTGCTGGGCGGCGACGCTCTGACCCTTGCTGTTGCTGGTCGCCGCCGTTCCGGCAGTGTGGGAGCTGTAGCTGGCCAGCACACTGTCGGTCCAACCGTGGTAGCCGCCGACAAATTTGATGATCTTCGTGCGACCGGTGTGCGCCCGGGCCAGGCGCATCGCGACATGCACCGCCTCGGTACCCGTGTTGCTCCAGAGGATCCGCTGCAGCCCGGGTACCGATTCGATCACCATCTCCGCGGCGGTGTACTCCAGGCGGTGCCCGGTGCCGTAGAGGCTGCCGAGCTCAAGCTGGTCGCGCACCGCGTGGATCAGCTCGGGGTGGGAGTGCCCGAGGATGAGGGGGCCCCACCCCATGACGTAATCGATGTATTCGCGGCCATCGACATCCCAGACCCGACACCCCTGACCTCGTTCGACGAACAGTGGCCAGGGCATGATCGTTCGGCGCAGCCCGGAACTCACGCCGCCTCCTACCGACTGTGCGCACCGGTCCCAGAGCTCGCTGGACCCATCCGCGGGGGGCTCGCCGGCGCTGGACTGCAGGCCGCCCACCTCGCGCCGCATGCCATCCATGGATCCCACCGCGCGGTCCTTCCATCCATCGTTTTCGACAGCTGCCCACCGGAGCGGCCGGTGACATGGCCCGAAGCAAACCGGCTCCCTGGTCCAGTGTCACTCGCCGCATCGGCGATCTGGTGACCGTGCCGTATCCTAGATGGACAGCATGGTGCCGGAGCCGCTCGGGTGTGGTCGCTCCCCGGGGCGTTGGCGGCCTGGACGCCTTCCGGGCGGCGGTGCCGCACGTGACCCCGGATCTCCTCGGTCGAACTGGCGTGCAGGCAGCGCCGAGGCATCCGTCTCGGGGATGCGCTGCGTCAGGGCCCGTTTCTACTTGTCCATGGCGTACAGGTACTTTCAGCGAGATGGACAACTCGGTGGACCTCGCGACGCCGAATCGCGAGGATTCGAGCGATCCCTCCGGTTGCGGTGGCTGTTGTCCGCCTTCGTGGTACCGGCGGGAGGCTGATGCGATGACGGATGCGATGACAGATGCACATGGAGCCGTATGTCGACGCTGGCATTGAGGGACGTCCTGGCTATTCCAGGGCTGGGGCTGAGCATGATCGGCGCGGACCACTCGCGCGATGCGGAGGTCCGGTGGGCCCATGTGAGCGAGCTTGTCGATCCCTCGCCGTGGATGTTGGGTGGCGAGTTCCTATTGACCACGGGAGTGAATCTGCCAACGGCGGCAGACGCCTGCCGTGACTACTGCGCCCGGCTGGTCAATGCCGGCATCGTTGCGTTGGGATTCAGTTTCGGCCCCCTGCTCGCCCACGAGGTCGTGCCGCAGTCGCTGCGGGCGGGCGCGGAGGCGGCCGGACTCACCCTGGTCGGCGTTCCCGAGAACACGCTGCTGCAATCGGTGGTGCACGCCGTCGCCGATCTGATCCACGAGCGGGCAGAGAATCCGGTTCGAAAGGTGCTGGGAACGGTTCGCAAGCTGAATGAATCCGCCACGGTACCCGACGGAATTAACCGGACCGTGGCATTGCTCAGCGAGGAAGTCGGCATTGATGCCGTTGTCTATAACGAGTGGTTGCGGCCCGTTGCGGCCGCCAATGCGCTCATTCACGAACAGTTCGATCCGTTGCGCGGACGTTTTCGGAAGCAGCTTGCCCGCGGCATGCGGTGGTCGATGACGACCGACGACGGGGTGGCGTCGATGATCGCGCTGCCGCTGGGCATCGAGGGGCGGTTACGGGGAATTCTTGCCGTGCGCAAGACCGGGCAATTCGACACCTCTGATCGGCTCGTGATCGGCACCGCGGTATCACTGTGCAGCGTGTTGATGGAATTGCGTGCCGCACATCGGGCACCCGAGCGGGCTGCCCGGGCGCGGCTGCTGGACGACTTGCTATCCGGTGAGCTCAGCGCGCCCGAGGCGGCGTCCAATCTGGCCCGGGCGGGCCTCCGTGCCGATTCTTTCGCAGTATTGGTGTCGACGTGCGATGCGGATCGAGAGCCGTTGCCGTCGGTCGTTGCGGCGGCATCGGATCATGCGTCCGATCTGTTGATGAGCGCGGATACCCAGCCCGCCGTCGTGATCCTCTGCGATCCGCACCATATTCAGGAAATGCTGGCGGACTTGGAATTGCCACGGCCGCACCGCGTCGGTGTCAGTGGCGTTGTCGGTGTCGATTCATTAGCTGTCGGCTTCCGCCAGGCTTGTTTTGCACTTGATGTCGCCACATCGCGTGGCGAGGTGAGCGCGTGGCATTCCAGTTTGTTGGGTTATCGGACCCTGTTGACCGTCGGCGACAGCGCGCTGCGCGCGTCTTTCGTCAACGAGGTTCTCGGCGTGCTCGGCAAACCGGACCGGCAGGGTAAGCAGGAGTTGTTGGACACCCTTGCTGCGTATTGTCGCTGCGGGGGGCGGCTGGAGGAGGCTGCCGAGCAACTGGGCGTGCATCGACACACGATGCGGGCGCGTATCCGCCGCATCAGTGAATTAACCGGGCGGAGCCTGGAGGGCGGTCAGGACCTGTTCGAGTTGTGGTTGGCAATCGAGCTGCGGGGCCTCGGCGAGCCGCCTGTCCATCCAGGTCGCGGCCACGCCAGTGAGCGAGATTCCGGCGCATAACGGACGACGGGCCTGCCGGCTCGGGCTCGCCGGAGCCGCCTGCGGGATTCCTGACGCGGGTGGGCGACCCGCGCGGCAACGGCCGGTGGCAGCCCCGGTCCGCCCCCGTTCACCCGGCCGCGGTGAGCACCGTCGAGCCATCCGCCGCGACCACGTCGATGCGGCCGATCTGACCCATCGGCACCGAGGTGCCGCCGGTGAAGACGGTGTCCTGCCCGCCGGCCACCGCCCAGGACCCGACGTCGTGCACCGAGCCTGCGGTGTCGATCACCCGTAGCGAGTACACCGACGCCCCGGGGCGTGTCGGATACTCGGAACCACCGACGCCCCCGGGGCCCCCTGTCCCCGCAGAACCAGACCCGCCGGTGCTGGTCAGCGCCGTCTGGTAGTGGCAGTGCAGCGTGATCTTGGTGCCCCACGGCATGCCCGTCACCGTCGCAGTGGCCCGGACCGCGCCGCCGTCGAGAGGGCTCATCGCCATCACCTGCCCGTCGGCTGACGTGCCCGGCGGAGATCCGGGTGACCCTCCGGATCCGTCGGTGACGAGGACGACGGCGAGTGCCGCCACGGCCGCCGCGGCGATCCCGCCCGCCACGGCGAGCAGCAGCCGGCGCCGGCGATCCCGCCGAGCGGCGCGGGTCAGCAGGCCGGGCAGCAGGGTGTCCGGCGGCGCTGCACCCGCCGGAACCAGCCCGGACACGTCGCTTTCGGACACCGTTCCGAGTGCCTGGACCACCGGTCGCAGCTGCGCCAACTCCGCCCGACAGTCCGTGCACCCGACCAGATGTGCGTCGAATGCCACCCGCTCCGCCTCGTCGAGCGCGCCCAGCAGGTAGGGGCCGACCGCATGCCGGAAGCGCTCGTCACTGCACGTCATGCCCACCCTCCCTGTTCCACCAGCGCCGTCCGTAATGCCCGCAACGCGTAGTGCGTTCGCGACTTGACCGTGCCCTCCGCGATTCCGAGCGTCGCCGCGGCTTGCGCCACCGACGCGCCCCGGAAGTAGCACTCCAGTAGCACGGCCCGATGCTCCGCCGACAGGGTGCGCAGCGCATCCAGCACCACGGCCCGGTCGGCCAACGGTTCCGTGGGGTCGGCCGCCGTTGGCTCGGGCGGCCGCGCCGTCACCACCTCGGGTCGGCGGTGCTCCCGCCGGCGCTGGTCGATGACGATTCGCCGCGCGACGGTGAACAGCCACCCTCGGATCGAAGCGGTTTCCGGGTCGAGCACCGCCGGGTGTTGCCAGGCACGCAGCAGGGTCTCCTGCACGACGTCCTGCGCCGCCGCCTCGTCACCGCCGAGTAGCCGCACCGCGAATCCCCACAGCGCGGCGGCGTGCTCGTCGTGCAGGCGGCGCAGCAGTTCCGCGTCGGTGGGTCGCGCCAGGCCGGCGATCATGGCACCCCGACCGTCTCCCCCACTCGCCGCGACGCGCCACCCGGGGCCTCGCGGGTTCGCCGGGCGCTCAGCAGCATTCCCGTCACCGCCAGGCCGCACGTCACCGCCAGGTGCTCGGCGACCTCGGCGAGCATCACGGACCATCCGCCGGTGACCTCCCGGACTCCGAACAGGCCGAACAGCACGGACCACCAGTATGCGACCACCGTGGTGGCGGCGAAGCCAGCCGCCAGCAGCGCCGGCAGCCAATGCGACCAGATGAGCACGGCGACGCCAAGCCCCAGCCCCGCGATGGCATTGAGCAGGAACAGCGGACCGATGACGGGAATGTCGGAAAACCCGGCTCCGTATAGGTCCAGGTGGACCACGGCGGAGGCGAGCACACCGGCGGCGGTGAGGCCGCGTAGCACCTCGAGCAGCGGCCGTGGTCGGCCGGCGGGGCGGGGCTCGGTGGGTGGGTGATCGGTGGGCATGTCGGTACTACGTCGGGGGCGGCGTCCCGGTTCAGCGCGATCACCGGGGTCGGATTGGTTAGCGCCGGTCGGGCTGGCTACCGCCGGTCCGGCTCGGCGTCGGCCGAGGGGCCGATCAGCCGGGCCACCGGCGACCAGGCCAACAGCCGGGTGCGCTCGAACAGCAACCGCACCAGCAGCGCGCCGAGCAGCACCGCTACGGCACCCAGCGCCAGGCCGGCTACGACATCTTGCACGTGGTGCACGTGCGCTGCGACCCTGGACCAGGCCAGCACAACCGCGGCGATCGCCAGCAGCGCGCCGTACCAGCGGTGCCGCAGCGCGATGGCGGTCGCGATCAGCCCCGCTGCCGACGAATGATCCGAGGGGAACCCGTTGTCGGCGGCGTGCGGGATCAGCGGTTCGGGGTAGGGAGGCAGGGTGAAGGGTCGCGGATCGCTATACAGCGTGCCGGCGACCTTGATCAGAATGAGCAGGATCACCAGCCCGGCCACGGCGGAGCAGCCCAGGTACAGCTTGCCCCTGCGGTCCTCGGCGAACAGCCAGACCGCGACAAACCCGGCGACCATGATCCAGATCAGATAGGTCGTCACCCATGCGATCACGTCTGCCTGCTTCCACGTCGTGGCCGCGCGAGTGCGGCCTGGGCAACGATACCCAGTGGTGAGTCTGAAATTCTGCCCCTGGATTGCTTGCCGTTTCGACCGCACCCGCCTGACCTGCGGCGATGGTAAGGGGGCGGAGCGAGCTTCCAATCCAGGGGCAGAATTTCAGACTCGGACCCGTTCAGCACAGCCCCGCGTCGTGCACCAGCAGCGCGACCTGGGTCCGGTTGGTCACCCCGAGCTTGACCATCACCCGGGACACATGCGCCTTCACGGTCGCGACGCTCAGGTCCAGCCGCGCCCCGATCTCGGCGTTGCTATCCCCGGCGGCCATGGCCAGCGCCACGTCTCGCTCCCGAACCGTCAGCTCGTCCAGTGCTCCGCGGGCCCGTCGCCGGGTGGCGGCCTGCCCCGCGGCTCGATCCATCAACCGGCGAGTCAGCGACGGCGCCAGGATGGGGTCGCCGGCCATCACCCGGTCGATCGCCTCCACGATGCGCTCCGGCGGGGCGTCCTTGAGCAGGAACCCGTCCGCGCCGGCCCGCAGCGCCTCCAGCAGGTTGTCGTCGGTGTCGTAGGTGGTCAGCACGATCACGTGCGGCGCCTCGGGCCGCGCCCGCAACCGGCGGGTGGCCGTGATGCCGTCCACCCGGGGCATTCGAATGTCCATCAAGACCACGTCGGGTGCGTGCGCGGCGATCGCCTCTGGCACCGCGGCCCCATCGTCGGCGCCGCCCACCACCCGGATGCCGGGCTCGCCGCCCGCGCCGTCCAACATCATCGTCAGCGCCGAGCGCACCAAGGCGTCGTCGTCCACCAGCAGCACGCGGATCGGCCGGCCGGTGCTCATTCGGGCCATGGTAGCCAGGCGGTCACCCGGAACCCGCCGTCGGCGGCGACGGTGTGCTCTAGGTGCCCGCCGGCCAGCCGGGCGCGCTCGGCCAGTCCTACCAGCCCGGTGCCGGTGCCGGGGATCGACGCTGCCGGCCCCGGGCGCCTCGGATTGCTCACGGTGACGCTGACTCCGGATCCCGGCCCCCCGGACACCTCGACGGTGACGGGGCTGCCGGGGGCGTGCTTGCGCGCATTGGTCAGCCCCTCTTGCACGATGCGGTAGGCGGTCCGGCCGGCCATCGCCGGCACCGGCTGCGCCGCATCGACCGTGTCGACCAGCTCGATCGGCATGCCAGCGGCCCGGGACTCCTCCACCAGCGCCGGAAGGTCGGCCAGCGTGGGCTGGGGCCGGCGGGTGTGCGGCGGCCCGCCCGGGGGCGCATCCGCAGGGTCGCCACCTCCGGCTGCGTGCGGGTCGTCGGCGCGCAGTACCCCGATCACCGCCCGCAGGTCTTCCAGCGCATCGTGTACCCCGGCACGGACCACCCCGGCCGCCGCCGCGAGGCGTTCCGGTGGAGCGTCCGGCCGATACTCCAACGCGCCGGCATGGGTAGCCAGCAGCGACAGCCGATGTGCCAGCACGTCGTGCATCTCGCGCGCGATCCGGGTGCGCTCCGCCATCCGCGCCTCGGCGATCTTCCGGGCCTGCTCGGCCTCGGCGGCGGCGGCCCGTTCCCGCAGTGACCACAGCAGCGACTGCTGGGCCCGCAACAGTGCGCCCACCCCGACCAGGGCGGCGTGCGCCACCACATCCAGCACCAGCCACCACGTGTAGGACAGCCCACCGACCGGCCGCCAGCCACCTCGAACCGCGTGCGCGGCCACGTCGATCGCCGCGACCACCAGCGCGTCCCGCAGCGGCCGGCGCTGCGCGACGGTCAGCACCCCCAGGGTGGCCGGCGGTGTGGCCGTCGGCGACAGCGCGGCGAGCACCGCCAGCAGCACCGCCGCCGGGGGCGGGTCGCGCAGCAGCCAGGGCAGCAGCGCCAGCGCCGCGCCCGCGCAGACATAGTCCACCGTCAGCAGGGCGACCGACGCGTGCTGGCCGATCTGCGTGACCAGGGTGAGCCCGACCAGCACCCCCATCGCGAGCAGGATCGCGCCCAGCGCCCACCGCGGCGGTCGGGAGAGGCGGCGGTCCGCTTCGCCGGCGGGAGCCGGTTCGGCGCGCGACCGGCCGATCCCGTTCCTCGCCGAGTCACTCGTCGTCATGCGAGCGGACGCTACGTAGCCTGCGCCCGGCCAACCAGCGACCAAAGTCGGGGGTCCGCCCACCCTCCGACGGGCTCGGCCGGGCCGGTCGGCCGATGCCGTCGCGCGGCCCGCCCGGCACCGTGGCGGCATGACGACATCGACTCCCGCCGCCATCACCGGCCGCCGGCTGCTGCTCGACGTGGCGGCTCCGTTCGCGCTCTACTACCTGCTCCATGCCTGCGGGCTCTCCGACGTGCTGGCGTTGTCGATCGGCGCGGGCCTGAGCCTGGTGACCACCGGCGTCGACACGGCGCGCCGGCATCGGATCGAGGCCTTCAGCGCGATCACGGTGCTCGCCTTGGTGGCCGGACTGCTGGTCGCCCTGATCAGCGGGGACCCCCGGGAGCTGCTGATCCGCAACGCCTGGATCAGCGCGCCGTTCGCGGTGATCACGCTGGCCAGCCTGCGCGCCGACCGGCCGTTGACCTACCTGGCCACCTGGATGCTGCTGCGCCGCCGCCGGGAGACTATGGAACGCCTGTGGCGCACCGAGGCTCGGTTCCGGGCGGCCTGGCGGAACATCACCATCATGTGGGGTGTGCTGGCGCTGGTCGATGCGGCCGCCCGGGTGCTGGTCGCCTACCGGCTGCCGGTGTCCCAGGTGCCCGCGGCCGACGCGGTCATCACGGTGGTGACGATGCTCGCGCTGCAAGTGCCGACCCACCTGTTCCTGCTCCGATCCGGACTCTGGCTGGACCTGTTCGGGCACCCGAGGACGATGAGGCACCACGACCGGGAGCGGGTGGTCGCGGCGGCGGGCCGGCCGGAGGATCCGGGTCTGGCAGAGTGACGGCCATGGGTGATCCAGTGATGCCGGCGGCCGGTCCGGATGCGCCGGGTGGTGCCGGTGCGTTCACGGACGGCAGCGCCGTGGCCGGTCTGATCGACTACTTGGCGGCATCCCCGTCACCGTTTCACGCCTGCGCGACGTCGGCGCGGCTGCTGGCGTCGGCCGGCTTCACGGCGGTGACGGAAACCAATGCGTTCCCCACGGATCCCGGCCGGTACTACCTGATCCGGGGCGGATCGCTGGTGGCGTGGTCCAGCGAGTGGGCGGCCGGGCCGGCGACGCCGATGCGGGTGGTGGGTGCGCACACCGACAGCCCGAACCTGCGGATCAAGCCGCAGCCCGGCCTGACGCGCGCCGGCTGGCAGCAGCTCGGCGTCGAGGTCTACGGCGGTCCGTTGCTGAACTCGTGGCTGGATCGGGACCTGGGGATCTCCGGCCGGATCTCGGTGCGCGCTCCCGCGGTGGCCGGAAGCGATTGCCGGGCAGCGGGTGTCGACCCGGCAGGAGTCGCAACGGTACTGGTGCGGGTCGACGAGCCGGTGCTGCGGGTCCCGCAGCTGGCGATCCACCTCGACCGGGCCGTCACCACCGATGGGGTCAAGCTCAACGCCCAGCAGCACCTGGCGCCGATCTGGGGCATCGGTAGCGACGCGCCCGATCTGGCGGCGTTCCTGGCCGACCGGATCGGGGTCGAGACGGCCGACGTGCTCGGCTGGGACCTGATGACCCACGACACGGCGCCGGCGCGCCGGATCGGGGCTCGCGGCGAGTTCGTGGCCGGAGGCCGGATGGACAATCTGGCCACCAGCTTCGCGGGCACCCGGGCACTCATCGAGGCGGTGTCCGCGGGCGAGCCGTCGTCACCGCTGGTTCCGGTGCTGGTGCTCTTCGACCATGAGGAGGTCGGCAGCACCTCCGAGCGCGGCGCGAACTCCGACCTGCTGCCGGCCACGGTCGAGCGCATCGTCACCGCCGCGGGCGGTACCCGGGAGGATTACCTGCGCGCGATGGCCGGCAGCGTCGTCGCCTCCGGCGACATGGCGCACGCCACCCACCCGAACTACGCGGAATTGCACGAGCCCGCGCACCAGATCGGCATCGACAAGGGCCCGGTGCTGAAGATCAACAGCCAGCTCCGATACGCCACCGGGGCGCCGGGTGCGGCGGCCTTCGCGCTGGCCTGCGAGCAGGCGGGCGTGCCGATGCAGCGCTTCGTGATGCGCTCGGACCTGCCGTGCGGATCGACCGTGGGTCCGCTGACGGCTGCCCACACCGGCGCCCAGACGGTCGATTTCGGCGCCGCCATGTTGTCGATGCACTCCGCGCGGGAGCTGGTGGGTGCCGCCGATCAGGACCGGTACGTCGCTGCGCTCACGGCATTCCTGTCGCCGGCCGGCTGACGCCGTTCCGGCTCGTCGGAGACGCCCCGTCGACCCCCGGATGCACGCATGTCCCGGGTGCTGCACCACGCGGCGCAGCACCCGGGACGCGGTGTCCGGGACGGATCAGACGGTGCCAGGCCGGGCGTACATGGTGGAGTACCGGTGAATCCAGGCGGCCATCACCTGGCGGGTCACCGGCGTGACCGGCTGGAACTCACCGCCCACGTAGCCCTGCGAGATGCCCTGCACCTGGAACCAGGAGATGGCGCCGCAGAACTGGTAGTCCGCCGGCACGTCTGGGAACGGGCCCTCGGTGCCCGTGCAGTCCGGCGCATCCTCGCCCTGGGTCAACCGATACAGGAACGCGGCGACACCCTGCCGGGCGATATTGGAGTGCGGGTGGAATGAGCCGTCGGTAAAGCCGGCGGTGATTCCCTGGTCCTTCAGCCACGCGATGTCGCCGCAGAACTGGTTGCTCACGAGGACATCGGTGAATGGCTGGCTGGCACAGGTCGGATCACTGGCGTCGGGGTTGGCAAACCGGTACAGGAATGCCGCCATCCACTCGCGGGAGGTCTGCCAACTCGGCTTGTAAACCGTTCCATCGCCATAGCCCTTGGTGATGCCACCAATCTTCAGCCACAGGATGTCGTGGCAGAACGGGTTGGAATTGTCGACGTCGGTGAACGGGTTGCAGTCGGTGAGGGCAGCGTTCGGGCCGACGGTGGCCTTGGCCAGGTCAGCGGTGGCCAGCGTGTTGCCCAGCAGCGAGACATGCAGTGCGCTGACGGTCAGCACACCGCTCGCGGTGTTCTGGTAGTTCGACGTCAGGGCGACGACGCCGGCCAGCGTCGTGCTCAGCAGGGTGATCAGCGGGTTCAGCAAACCGAGCGGATCCCCGGTGTAGTCGGTCAGGGCCTGGACGATCGCCGGCAGCAGCGGCTGGTTGACGCCCGAGGGCACGTCCACCGGCAGGTCGATCGTGCCGAGCAGGCCGCTCAGCAGCGTGACGTGCACCATCAGCCCCGCGATGGTCCCCGTGCCCTGCTGTGAGCCCGGCGTTCCCTCGTCGTACGCGTTGGCGGTCAGCGCATCCGCTGTCAGCGTCACCGAGGCGACCGTCGACAGCAGGCTGCCGACGCCCGGGATCTGCGCCAGGTCGATCGTGACGCCACCCGTGCCGTTACCGGTCAGGGTGCAATTCTTGCCCTGGTCGCCGACCTCGACGGTGCCGCCGGGGGAGGCGATGCCGGCGCAGGCGTAGGAGGATCCGTCGATGTCCGCCTCGGCCACCTCGGACAGCGCACCGGCCGCCAGGAAGTCCTGGCCGCCGAGCAGGGCAAGTGCGGGCGTGCTCCGGACGGGGTAGATGGAATCAGTGCCGTCGTTGTCCGCGGTGGTGCCGCCGTTGGCGGACACCTGCAAGGTCAGCGCCCCGGACGCCAGCGCCAGGTTGACGGATTGGGCACTGGCGTGTGCCTCCGGGCCGGCGGCCGGGGCAGCGAAGCTGGCGGGCGCTCCGGCGACCAGCAGCGCGCCTGCGGTGACGGCGACGCCAAGCCTCCGGATTCCCGCGTGACGGCGTGGATGGGTTTGTCTCATGAATCCCCCTGGTACAACGTGGCGCCCCTCTCGGGTGCAGCCGAACTCGGCGCCGTGACTTTCCCCCGTGGCCCCGCACCCGGTGTCAGATCACCGGGTCCCCGAAGGCTGGACACCCGGGAACTTACCAATCGTAATGGTGTGATCACTACCCGTGAGAGGCGGATTCACCCGAACGCCATGAGATGGGACCGACGGTGGTGCCTGCCCGCGCCCGAACCGCTCCGCTGGGCGTCGTTCGTTCGGGTGAGGCATGACCCCCGGTAGGGGGACGTCACATACCCGCTGGCGTCGCCGATCCCGCCTCGGTGGCCACCGCGGCGGATCCCGCCCGGCGTCGGCACCGCCGTGACCGGGCAATAGGCTGACCACCGTGCCCAAGGTCCTCTCCTCGTTGCCCGTCGGTGAGAAGGTCGGTATCGCCTTCTCCGGCGGCCTCGACACGTCCACCGCCGTCGCCTGGATGCGCGAGAACGGCGCCATTCCCTGCACCTACACCGCCGACCTCGGCCAGTACGACGAGCCCGATCTGCCTGCGGTGCCCGGGCGGGCGGCCGACTACGGCGCCGAACTGTCCCGGCTGGTGGACTGCCGGGCGGCACTGGTCGCCGAGGGCCTGGTCGCGCTGGCCTGCGGTGCCTTTCACATTCGCACGGCGGGTGTCGCCTATTTCAACACGACGCCGCTAGGTCGCGCCGTCACCGGGACCCTGCTGGTGCGCGCCATGTTGGACGATTCGGTGGACATCTGGGGCGACGGATCCACCTATAAGGGCAACGATATCGAGCGGTTCTACCGGTACGGGCTGCTGGCCAATCCCCGACTGCGCATCTACAAGCCGTGGCTGGACGAGGCCTTCGTCACCGAACTCGGTGGCCGGACAGAGATGTCGCAATGGCTGCAGGCCCGCGGGCTGCCCTACCGGGACAGCGTGGAGAAGGCCTACTCGACCGACGCCAACATCTGGGGGGCCACGCACGAGGCCAAGCGGCTGGAGTATTTGGATACCTCGATCGAGATCGTCGATCCCATCATGGGTGTGCGGTTCTGGGATCCCGAGGTGGCCATCGAGGCCGAGGACGTCACGCTGCGCTTCGAGGCCGGCCGACCGGTCGCGATCAACGGCGAAGAGTTTGCCGCCGACTCTGCCGGTGCGGTCGCGTTGGTGTTGCGCGCCAACGAGATCGGCGGTCGGCACGGGCTCGGTATGTCCGACCAGATCGAGAATCGCATCATCGAGGCCAAGAGTCGCGGCATCTACGAGGCGCCCGGCATGGCGCTACTGCATGCGGGTTACGAGCGGCTGGTCAACGCCATCCACAACGAGGACACCATCGCCACCTACCACTCCGAGGGTCGGCGCCTGGGGCGGCTGCTGTACGAGGGCCGCTGGTTGGACCCGCAGTCGCTGATGCTGCGCGAGTCGCTGCAGCGTTGGGTCGGCAACGCGGTGACGGGGGAGGTGACGGTGCGGCTGCGGCGAGGCAACGACTACTCGATCCTGGACACCCGCGGCGAGCGCCTGTCCTACCATCCGGACAAGCTCTCGATGGAGCGCACCGAGGACGCTGCGTTCGGCCCGGTCGACCGGATCGGACAGCTGACGATGCGCAACCTGGATATTGCCGACTCCCGCGCCAAGCTGGAGCTCTACGCAGGGCTCGGACAGCTGGACGCGACCGCCAGCCTGGTCGGCACCCTGGAATCCGGCCGGTCCGAGCAGATCGCCCAGCTCGGCGCGCCCGACGCGGAGCACGCGGAGGACGCACTGCTGGACGGCGCGGCGTTCGACCTGGGCACCGACTAGCGCGGCGGGCTACACCTCGCGGTCGAGCTGGTAGCGGGCGATCAGGGTCTCCGTGGTCAGGCCACCATCAGCATGGCCAGCACCGCGGTGTCCGCGTCGGCGTTCGGGTCGACGCCCGACCGGGACACCATGCTGGTGATGGTGCCGTCCCGGCCGGCCTCGATCCAGCCCGCCCGGTGGTCCAACCCCAGATAGGGCAACCCCGGCAGCAACACGCATCCGGAGGCGACCTCCGTGACCTCGGGCAGCGAGGGTCGGGTTTCCGACGGCGGATGCAACACCAGCAGCCCCGGGGGCTGCGGATCGGCGAACTGCCCCGGCTCGAGCGGATGCTCGCCGCCGAAGGTGCCCTCGGCCATCACCAGCCCAACCGCGTCGGCCGGCGGATCGTCCGGCACGTCCTCCCGGACCCGGAAGACCGTGGTGGTGGGCAGCAGACCAGGCACCGCGGCGACCCGCACCGCCAGCAGCAACACCCGCACCCATTCCAGGGTCGAGGACGGCCACCGGCCGGACAGCAGGAACCCGCTCAGCGTGCCCTGCGACTGCAGCGGCGAAACCTCGACCTGGCAGACACCCTCGTTCATGGCTTCCTCCGCCCTGACCGTGCCCTGTCTCGATCATGGACTGGGTTCCCGTTAGCACTCAAGATCATCCGAGTGCCAACAGCCCGATCGGCGTGCGGCACCGCGCTGCCGGTAACGGGATTGGCGCCGACCTGGAACCGTCCGGTGACCGGACCGCCACCGCGCCGTGATCGGCCGTCACCGACCGTGACGCCGGTGATTTGGTTGAATGGGGGCCATGGCCAGCCCAGACCGGCCCGATGAGGGCCATATCGCCGACACCGGGATGTTCCAGCGATTCGTCGCGCACGAGCAGGAGATGGAGCAGCGGGAGCCGGATCGGTCGGCGCCCCGGTGGGCGCTGCCGACCGCGATCGTGCTGTTCGTGGTGTTGGCCGCAATCGTGGTCTGGCTGCTCGTGCGCTGACGCTGCGGCGGCCGACGGTCCGCGGCGACGTGCCTGATTTTCTGCCCCTGGATGGCACCACGATCACGGCGACCTGCGGAAACGCGCGCGCCGGCGAATCTGGCGGCAGAATTTCAGGCTTGGACCCGGCTAGAACTTCCGGCTGCGGCCTCCGCCCCCGGAGGAGCGCCGAGATGACCCTCCGGAGGAGCGCCGAGATGACCCGCCGAACGACCGGCGCGAGGATCCGCCGGATGACCGGCGCGAGGATCCGCCCCAGGCGCGGCGGGACGACCCGCCGCCCGAGCCGCCGGACCAGCCCCCGGATCGGCGCGATCCGCTGCCGGACCAGCCGCCCCAGGTTGAGCGGCGCCGCGAGTTCCAGGAGCTGCCTGTCCAGGAAGCATCGTCGTATCCGTCGTTGTATCCGTCACCGTTGTACCCGTCGTCGTACCCGCCGCCGCTGGCCTTGCGGTACCACTGCCACAGCAGTGACCCGACTACCAGGATGATCAATAGCACCAGCCAGCCGGTCGGCATCGAGCCGCTGGAGTCCGCCGAGGCTCCGGTGTCGTCGGTGTCGTCGGAATCGGAGCCCGCTGCATTCCCGTTGTCGGCGGCCGGATTCGGCAGCGTGCCGAGAATCGCCTGGTGCACCGTCTGGATGCCGGCCAGGAACCCCCCGGCCCAGTCGTCCTGCCGGAAGTCCTCTGCCATGGCGTCGTAGATGGCATCCGACGCGGGGTCGACCAGGTCGTACGCCGAGTCGCCGTAGTAGGTGCCGATCTCCCGGCTCTGCACGCCGAGCGCCAGGATCACCGCATCGGGATACCAACCCGCCCCCGTCCAGGCGGCCCGCTCGCCCAGGGCGTGCAGGTCGTCCTCCAGCGGTCCGGGGTCGGCGGGTGTGGTGACGACGAACACCCGGTAGCCATGGATCCGCTCGACCGCCCGGACCAGTTGCTCCTCCTGCGCTCTGGTCAGCACGCCGGCGTCGTCCACCACCAGCGGGCTGCCCGCGGTCGGGCCGGTCGCGTTGGTGCCGGTTGAGTCGCTGCCGGTCGCGTTGGTGCCGGTTGCTTCGGGCACTGCGACCCTCGCCGCGGTGCCGGTCGAGCCGGTTGCGGCGCTGCTGTCGGCCGCGATCGCCGTTCCCGTGGCGTCCGCGGTGGATCCGGGTGCCGCAGCGGCGACCCCCGTCACCGCTATCCCCAGCAGCACGGTGCCCAGGAGGCCGGCCAGCACCGCCCTGGCCCATTGCCCGGCCGGACCGATTGAGCCGACAGGCCCGATTGAGCCCGCCGATATGTGCCCGACACGTGACCCACCCCGATGCCCCCGCATTCGGTTCACTGTAGGGGGCGGAACCGCCCGTCGGGCTGGAACGGTTCAGCGAGTGCTGGACACCGGGTCGGACGGCAGCGGTTTGCCGCCCACTCCGATGACCCACCACACGGCGCCGAACCCGGTATCGCCCTGCCCAGCGAGTTGACCCGCCCGCACATCCGACACGAAGTAATACAGCGGCCAGCCGCCGTAGGTGACCTGCAGCGTGCCGTCGTTCCGGTCGGCGGTGCCGATCAGCGCGGCGTCCACCCCGGGCCCGGCGATTGCGTGGTCGGTCACGGTCAGCGGCGGCCAGGCGGCGGCGCACTGGTCGTAGCAGGTGGAAGAGCCGTGCCGGTCGGCGTCCCACAAGTACAGTGCCCGACCCGAGTCGTCGGTCAGATAGGTGCCCGGAATCCCTTGTGCGGTCAGCAAGGTCACGGTTGTCGGCGATCGTGTGGTGGTCGTTCGGGTGCCGGAGCGGGTCGAACAGGCGGTCAGCGCGGTGACCAGGACGGCGGTGACGAACACGGCCAGGACGCGGGTCGCGCGGGCTGTCCGGGCAGGACCGGCGCCGCACTGGGGAATCGAGGATGCTGGCATGGCGACTACTAGCCTGACACGCGAGGGTGGATGCCGGGCGCGCGGGCAAGGCCAACCGGCATCGGAACACTCAGGGGTGCGCTCCGACGCCAACGCCCGATCCGCGCCCGGCATCCAATACCAGCCTGACGGGTCGGGCGCCGGCCTGTCTCCGTTTCGGGCAAATCGGGGCCCCGCGCGGGTGGCGCCTAGGCCTGCTCCTGGCGGGGGCCGGCCGCGCAGTCGGCGCACACCCCGAACAGCTCCACCTCGTGGTTGATGTCGACGAACCCGTACTCCTCGGCCACCGAGCGCGCCCAGCGCTCCACCCCGGGGGCGGTGACCTCCTCGGTCCGGCCACACACTCGGCAGACCAGGTGGTGGTGATGCGCCGGCTGCCCGCACTGCCGGTACAGCGTCTCCCCGGCCGAATTGCGCAGCGTGTCGACGTCCCCGGCCGTGGCCAGGTCGGCGAGGGTGCGGTAGACGGTTGCCAGTCCGATGGGCGTACCGGAGTCCCGCAGCGCGGTGTGCAGCTCCTGGGCGGTGACGAACTCGTCGGTGCCCGCCAGCACCTGCAACAACGCCGTGCGCTGGCTGGTGGTGCGGCGCGGAGTTGCGACCATCGCCCGACCCCTTCCTGCCCGCCGGTTGCCACCCTGGTCCCTGCGTCGCCGGTCCGCGTCGATCGGCCGTGACGCTGGCACTCCACGCTACCGCCGCACGGCGCCCCCTTCTGCCCGCCCGGTCCACGGCGGCGAGCCCGCCGAGCCGGCGCCAGTACCCTGACTCCGGAACCGGTGCGCAACGCGCCGGGGCCGACCGGGCAGAAGGGGGCGCCGTGCGGGAGGTGCGCCGGGGGGGCCGGCACGGCGAGCGTCGTCGCCGCTGGGCCGTGGGGAGCGCGGGCATCGCGGTAGCGGTGACGGTGCTGGCGGCGGGCTGCACCTCCACGGCCGGCAGCGCCCCCTCATCCAGCACCCCGCCGCGCGAGACCATCACCTCGACCGTCGGCACCTCGACCAGCACCCGGACCGTCACCACGACCCTGGGCACCCTCACCGTGGGGGCGTCGGAACAGACCACGGTCACCGCCTCCGCGCCCACGGTCGGACCGCCGCCCGCCACCAAGGAACCGAGGCCGACCCCGGGAACCTGCCCGTACCTGACCAACGACGAGGTGATGCAGGCCAACGGGCAGCACACCGGGCAGACCTCGCTGATCGCGACCAAGCCCTACCCGGTGTGCGTGTTCACCCGGTCGGATGGGGGCTACCTGGCCACCACCCGGATCGTGGTGGCCGCGACCGCGGCGGCGGCGGCCGCCGCCGTCGACCAACACGTGCCGCGCGGCACCTCGAACCCGGCGGCGTTGCCCGGCGGCTGGTCTGGCGGCGCGATGGGCAACCTGGACGGGGTGGAGGGCTACCCGCTGGGTGAGTCGATCTACGCGGTGTCCAAGGGGAAGATCGCGATCATCGCCATCTCCAACCAGAAGCAGTCCATCAAGGGCCGGCAGATGGTGGAGGACATCATCGCGCACCTGGGCCGGTAGGGCCCGGTTGGCGGATGTCTGCGGACCGGCGCGCCGGGCGGGCGTCGGGCCCGTGGCAGGATGGCGCACGTGACTGATTCCACGTATGGCGACACCTACGCGACCCTGCACACCAACCGCGGCGACATCCGCATCCAGCTGATGCCGTTTCATGCGCCCAAGACCGTGGCCAACTTCGTCGGCCTGGCCACCGGGAGCAAGGAATACCGCACGGAGAATGCCTCCGGCGGCACATCCGGGCCGTTCTACGACGGCGCGATCTTCCATCGGGTGATCGCCGGCTTCATGATCCAGGGCGGCGATCCGACCGGCACCGGCCGCGGCGGCCCCGGCTACCAATTCGGTGACGAGTTCCACCCGGAACTGGCCTTCGACCGGCCTTACCTGCTGGCCATGGCCAACGCCGGGCCTGGCACCAACGGCAGCCAATTTTTCATCACGGTCGGCAAGACCCCGCATTTGAACCGCAAGCACACCATCTTCGGCGAGGTCGCCGACCAGGCCTCCCGGGACGTGGTGGACGCGATCGCCTCCACCCGGACCGACCACAGCGACCGCCCGGCCGAGGACGTGGTGATCAACTCCATCACCGTCCAGGACGGTGCCCAGGCGGCCGGCTCCTGACCCTGTGCCCCGCCGTCGCCGGACGGAGCGATCGATGACGGTTCCCCCGTACCAGCAGGGTTACGGCGCGCCAGCCCCCACCGAGGTGTGCACCTGGCACCCGGATCGGGCGACCGCGCTGCACTGCACCCGGTGCGGCCGGCCCGCCTGCCCGGACTGCCTGACCCCGGCCAGCGTGGGTTTCCACTGCCGGTCCTGCGTGGCGGAGAGTCGCTCGACGCAGCGGGTGCCGCGCACGGTGTCCGGCGCGATCCACGGGCAGCAACCTCGGGTCACCACCACGCTGCTCGCGCTGAACGTGCTGGTGTTCGCAGGAGTTGCCGCCCAGGCGCGCTCGCTGACCAACTTCAACGGCTCGTCGGTGTACAACGGCTCGCTGCTGGTCCCGATGTACGTGGCCGGCGGCGAGTGGTGGCGGGTGATCTCCAGCGGGTTCTTGCACCTGTCGGTGATGCACATCGTGCTGAACATGCTGGCGTTGTACTTCATCGGGCTCGGCCTGGAGCGGGTGCTGGGCCGGTGGCGGTTCCTGGCGGTGTACCTGCTGTCGCTGCTGGGCGGATCGGCGTCGGTGATGCTGTTCGCCGGCGCGACCAGCGGCTCGGCGGGGGCGTCGGGTGCGATCTTCGGGTTGATGGGCGCCCTGTTGGTGACGCTCAAGCGGCTGCGGCTGGACCTGCGACAGGCCGGGGTGATCATCGCCATCAACCTGATTGCCACGTTCGCCATCCCGGGCATTTCCTGGCAGGCGCACCTGGGCGGACTGGTGGTCGGGGCGCTGGTCGGCGCGGCCATGGTCTACGCCCCCGCGGCCCGGCGCACCTGGTGGCAGTGGGGCACCTGCGCGGCCATGCTGGTGGTGCTGATTGCACTGATCGCGACCAGGGACTTCACGCTCGGATCGGTCAGTTGTTACGACACCTTCAGCGTGCGGGGGTACTGCCGCGGCCTGAGCTGAGTAGATGATCTGAAAATCTGCCTCCAGAATCGGCGCCGGATCGATGGCAACGGCCTGACCTGCGATAACGAGGCGGGCCCCGTGCGCTGCACGGATCCAGGGGCAGATTTTCAGACTCTGCTATGGCCCAGCCGCGGTTCAGTCGGCCGGTCGGCGGCGTTGCAGCTCCCGGGCCACCGCGGCCGGGTCGGTGCCCAGGTCGAACCGGCCGAAGGTCAGCAGCTCGGTGTCCGCTTCGGGATCTTGCGGATCACCGGGTCCGGCCTCGCCCGGCGTCACCTCCAGCTCCAGCATGGCCGCGCGCCGACCGAACCGACCGCGCTGCGGTGCCGCAATACCGGCCAGCCGGTCCCAGACCAGGTGCCGCGAGCGAAGCGGGCCGGTGACGACGATCCCGTCACCGACCACCCGCAGCCGGGTCCGGATCCGCACCAGCGCCAGCGTCACCAGCGCGCACACCACGACGAGCACGGAGGCGACCAGCCGGTTCTCCGGATCGTGGTCCAGCAGCCGCCAGGCGAGTGCGGCCAGCATGCCGGCCAGCGTCAGCGAACTGAGCCACCGGGCGGGCCCCCAAGACGGGCCAGACGGGCCGTCGCCACCGCCTGGACCCCACGGCGGGCCGCCCGGTGAGCCGTGACCGCCGGCGGGCGCGCGGCCCGCGGGGGGGTTGTCCACAGGAGTTATCCCCAGTGGGGATGAATGACACGCGTGTTGTTTGGCACGGCGCCGGGGCCCGTTCCGGCTCCGTTCACCCGGGCGACATCCGACCCTGGTAGCTCGAGGTGGATCCGCCGGGACATGCGCGTCACCGCCAGCGCATCGTCATCAGCAGGCCGGCGATCATCAGCGCAAACCCGATGGCGAAGTTCCAGTTCCCGACGGTCGTCATGAATCCGATGTCCTGGCCCCACAGGTAGTACACGACCAGCCAGGCCAGCCCGAGCACCATGAGGCCCAGCATGATGCCGATGAATACCGGACCGGATGGGCCAATCACCTTGGCCCGGGGGGCCGCTGCCGCAGCCGCCGCGGCGGCCGACCGCGATACCTGGACCGAGGCCTTCTTGCGGACCTTCGACTTGGGCACAACATCCTCCGTACCACTGGTGGGCACCGGCAGATCTCGCCGGGCGCCGGATCACTCGCGGGGCATCCCGGGTTCTGACGGGGCGGCCCCGTCACCGTCCGTCATCTTGACCGGGATTGAACACCTCTGCACGTAGCCTACGGTGTCGGCATCGATGCCGGAGACCTGCGAGACCACGGAGGAGTTCGACCGGCGATGCGGGGATGGCACGGGCCCGGTGCTGGCGGTCCGCGCCGCTGGCGCGTGGCCGTGGTGGTCGTGTGCGCGCTGGCCGGGGTGCTGCTCGGCACGGCTCGCGCCTACTCCGGTGGCCAGGACATCCGCAACCGCTCGTCCGATCTGTCGGTGCTGGTCGGTGGGGCGGAACAGCGGGTCCAGGCGCTGGATGAGCGGGCCGCCGGTCTGCAGGACCAGGTGAACGCGGCGGCCGGTCAGGATGTGTCCCCCCGGGTGTCGTCCGCGCGGGCGGCCGCCAACGCGTTGCGAGCCCCGGCCGGGCTGACCGCGGTACATGGCCCCGGCGTGCGCGTGCGCCTGACCGACGCCCCGCGGGACGCCGACGGCAACTATCCGACCGGGGTGGATCCGGACAACCTGGTGGTGCACCAGCAGGATGTGCAGTCGGTGGTCAACGCGCTGTGGGCGGGCGGCGCCGAGGCCATGACGATCATGGGGCAGCGGGTGCTGAACACCACGGCGGTGCGCTGCATCGGCAACACGTTGCTGTTGGGCGGGCGGACGTACTCGCCGCCCTTCGTGATCACCGCGATCGGTGACGGGGATGCCATGACGGCGGCGATCCGGGCGGAGCCGGGGGTCGCGCTGTTCCTGCACTATGTGTCGCGATACGGGTTGGGATTCTCCGTGCAGGGGCTGGACGATGTGACGCTGCCCGGATATCAGGGGGTGGTGCGGATGACCGCGGCGACGAAGGAGCCGAAGTGAGTACAGGAGGGCGGCACGGGCTGCCGGACGATCAGGATCCCGGGTCGGACGATGCTGGCGTGCCGGACGGGCCGGGTGACCCGGGTTCCCCAGGTGAGCTGGGGTCTGCTGGCGAGCCAGGTTATCCGGATGAGCCAGGTTCTCCGGATGAGCACGGCGTTGCCGGTGCGCCGGCCGGCGGCGGCGACCCGCTGAGCGGACTGTGGGACGGTGAGCGCCCGTCCGGTCGACCGGTGAGCGGCCCGCCTCCCCGGTCCCGGCGGCGCCACGCCGAGGCGGATGCGACGTCCGGGGGCGGTGCTGCCACCGGGGCGGCCGGCTCCGCGGCCGCACGGCCGCCCCGCGACCCCGTGCGCACCACCGTCCGCGGGCTGGGCCAGCTGCTGATCACGGCCGGGGTCGTGGTGCTGCTGTTCGTCGTCTACGAGGTCTGGGTGACGAATCTGTTCGGCGAGCAGAAGCAGGCCCAGGCGACGGCCGCGCTGGACCGGCTCTGGGCCTCGGAGAACGACGTCGTCACCGCTCCCGACCAGGCCGTCGTCACTCGGCCCGGCGGCGGCACCGTCGTCGTCACCGCGCCCGGCCAGGACGATCCCCACCGGCAGCGGCACTACGACACCACCGAGGGCGCCGGGTTCGCCAAGATGTACATCCCCAGCTTCGGTGCGGACTTCGTGCTGACCGTCATCGAGGGCACCCAGCAGGCCGACCTGTACGCCGGGCCCGGCCATTACGAGGGCACGCAGTACCCGGGCGAGCCCGGCAACTTCTCGCTGGCCGGGCACCGGGTGAACAAGGGCGCGCCGTTCGACGATCTGGGACTGCTGCACTCCTGCGATGCGATCGTGGTCGAGACCGTCGACGACTGGTACGTCTACCGGGTGTTGCCGATGCAGGAGGAGACCGCCACGTGGGCGACCACCCAGCATCCGCACTGCGCCGGGGTGCGGGTGCAGACCGGTCAGTACGCAGGGGTGTACGGCCGGAAGATCACCTCCCCGGACGATTTCCCGGTCGTCCTGCCGGTACCCGGCGTGAACAACACGGTGGTGCCGGCGAACGCCGAGTCGCTGATCACCCTGACGACCTGCCACCCGAAGTTCTCCGATCGGCAGCGCATGATCATCCACGGCATCCTGGTGAAGACCTACCCGAAGAAGGCAGGCTTCCTGCCACCCCAACTGCAGGAGACCACCTGACATGTACGGCTGGATCTGGCGACACCTGCCCGGGCCGGTGGCCGTGCGACTGCTGCAGGCGCTGGTGCTGTTCCTCGGCGTCGTGGCGCTGCTGTTCTTCGTGATCTTCCCATGGCTGGAGCCACTGCTGCCGATCGACCAGGGCGGCACGACGGGCTGACCCTTCGCCGGGCGGTGTCGGCGAGCCGCCGCGGCCCGTCTACCACGGTCGCTGCGGCTCTGTCGTCCCGATTTCCAGGCGATGCATCCCATGCCCGGCTCGCCCTATGTACTTGCCCGGCCTGAGCGGGCAAGTACATAGGGGCTGGTCAGAACGGGTTTCGACCCGCATGGCACGCTGATCCCGTGGCGCGCATCCTGGTGATCGACAACTACGACTCGTTCGTCTACAACCTGGTGCAGTACCTGCAGCAGTTGGGCGCCGAGTGCGAGGTCCGGCGCAACGACGCGATCACCGTGGACCAGGTGGCCGGGCTCGCCCCGGACGGCGTGCTGCTCTCCCCCGGGCCGGGCGTGCCGGCCGACGCGGGCATCAGCGAGGATCTGGTGCGCTGGGCGGTCAGCCTGGGTGGCCGGACCCCATTGCTGGGTGTGTGCCTAGGACATCAGGCCATCGCCGAGGTGTACGGCGGCACGGTGGACCGCGCCGAAGAGCTGCTGCACGGCCGGACCTCCCAGGTGCGCCACGACGGAACCGGGCTCTTCGCCGGGCTGCCGGCCGAACTCACCGCGACCCGGTACCACTCGCTGGCCGTGGTGGATGGCACGCTGCCGGACGAGATCAGGGTCACCGCTCGTACGACGAGCGGAGTGATCATGGGGCTGCGGCACGTCGAGCACGCGGTTGCCGGGGTGCAGTTCCACCCAGAGTCGGTGCTCACCCAGGGCGGCCATCGGCTGCTGGCCAATTGGCTGGGGGCCTGTGGGGATCCGGACGCCGCCGACCGGGTCGCGCCGCTGGAGGCCGAGGTCGAGCGGCTACGCCTGGCCGCCGGGTGAGCCGCGGTGTGAGGTGCAGCGTGAGCCCCGGGTGAGCGCCGGCGCTCAGTCGGTGGCCGATCCCAGCCGCACCGTCACCGTCGAGGACTTGCCGTCCCGGGTGTAGCTCACCTGGATCGTGCCGCCGGGCTTGCTGGACCGGATGGTCGCCACCAGCGCGTCGGCCGACTCCACCGGAGCGTCGCCGACCTTGGTGATCACGTCACCGGCCTTGATGCCCGCCTTGTCGGCGCCGCCGTCCGGCGTCACCTCCTTCACGGCGGCACCGGTCGTGATGCCGTCGCTGCGATTCAGCGCGTCGAACACCGTCGCACCGAGCACCGCGTGCGAGGCCTTGCCGGTGTTGATGATCTCCTGCGCGATCCGGTGCGCCTGGTCGATCGGGATCGCGAAACCCACGCCGATCGATCCGGACTGGCCACTGGAGCCGGTGGATAGCGTCGCGATCGCCGAGTTGATGCCGATGACGTCACCGTTCATGTTCACCAGCGGCCCGCCGGAGTTACCCGGGTTGATCGCGGCGTCGGTCTGGATCGCGTTCAGCACCGTGTCCTTCTCGCCGGCCGGCTGCCCGGAGTCGCCCGCGGACGAGGTGCGCACCGGCCGGTTGAGCGCCGACACGATGCCCGTGGTGACCGTCGCCGACAGCCCCAACGGCGATCCGACCGCCACCACCTGTTGCCCGACCTGCAGGTCCGCCGAGGTTCCCAGGGTGGCCGGCTGCAGCCCGGACACGCCATCCACCTTGATGACGGCCAGGTCGTCGGTGGGGTCGGTGCCGACCACGGTGGCCGTGGCGGTGGTGCCGTCGGTGAACTGCACCGTCAGGTGCTGCGCGCCGTCGATGACGTGGTTATTGGTCAGGATCAGCCCGGAATCGGTGAGGATTACTCCGGAGCCCTCGTCCTCACCGGAGTTGCCCAGGGCGACCACGCTGACCACCGACGGCAGCACCTTGTCGGCCACCGCCTGCACCGACCCGGTGGGCGCCGCCGTGCTCTCCGAGGCGGGCTGGCCGGCGGGGTGCTGGGTGAGCGAGTCGTCCGACGCGGAGCCGGCGTCGCGGCCGGCCAGACTGCTGCCGAGCATCCCCCCGCCGAACCCGGCGATCAACGCGAGCACCACGACGGCCAGCATGACCAGCGCAGTGCGGGTCGAGCGGGCCGGCGCCGGGGCGCCGGGGTGCGTCGGGTCAAGCGGTGACGAGGGTCCCGGGGCGGACGCCATCGGCGCCTGGCCCGGCCGGTGGGCGGCCGTCGGGGTGGGGCCGACACCGGGGTAGCTCCCGGATCCGGGGGCGCCACCCGGCCCGGTCCAGGGCAGCTGCCACCCGGCCTGGCCCGCGCCCGGCCAGGCCGACGCCGGTCGCTGGGCGGAGCCTGTCGCACCCGGCGCACCCGGCGCACCCGTGGCGTCGGGGGCGTTGGGTGTGCCGGCAGGGCTCGGGGGCCCGGGCCGTTGCCAGGGGTTCGCGGCCTGGTCCGGGTGCAGGCCGTGCGGGGCGGCGAGGGCGCCGCTCGGCCGGGCCTGCCAGGGCGGCTCCTGCCCGGTCTGCTGCGCGCGGGGCGGCTCGCCCGTGCGGGGGGCGGCCGACAGCGGGATCGGCCCGGTCGCGGGTTCGGCGTGAGTGGGCTCGGTGCCGAAGGGACCGGGGGCCTCGGGCGCGGGTTCGGTGTGAGCGGGTTCGGTGTGAGCGGCTTCGGCGTCGCCGGGCTCGACGGGGTCGGGCCGGTGCTGGTCCTCGGGGCCGTGCGGTGCGTCGTCGGTCATGCGACCAGCGTGGCGGATCCGTGTGAGGATTTCCTGGGAAGAGCGCGCCAAAGCGCCGCCAACTCCCCGGCGCCGGCCGGTCGGCTACCTCCCGCTGGGGGAGGCCCCCGCCCGGTCAGCCGCCGCCCCGCCCGTGCCCCCGGCCGGGACCGGTGAAGCCGTCACCACCGTCCTCGGACGAAGCGGTGGTGCTGCCCGTCGGCGGAGCGGTGCCCGAACCCGTGGTGGACGGCGATCCCGTCGTGGTGGTCGGCTCGGGCTCCTTGGGATACATCGTCACCGTCACCTCCGCGTTCATCAACACCTCGGTGTGCGGGGCGGGCGACTGCGAGTCCTGGATGACCGTCTCGCCCTTGTCCTTGGGCGGCACCGCCGCGGGATCCGTGGTCACCACGAGCTGTCCGTCCCAGTGCGCGTCGTACAGCGCGGCCAGCGCCTGATCCTTGGTCATGCCGGACAGATCGGGCATGGTGATCTTCGGGATGGTGGCCACCGAGACGTTCACCGGCGTCGTCTTGGAGACCAGCTTGCCGGCCTCGGGCAGCTGACCGACGATCTTGCCCCACAGCGCCGGGTTCGGGTCCTCCTTCAGCGTCTGGTTCAGGAAGTCCGCCGTGCCCGTCCAACCCACCGACTTGTCCTGCAGCTTGGCCACCGCCTCGTCCGGGGTGAGGTTGGTCAGGCTGGGCATCTTCATCAGCGAGTTGTCCGACACGACCAGCGTCACCACGGCGTTGACCTGCACGGCATCGCCGGGCTTCTGGTCGGGGCCGAGCGAGAGCACCTCGTTCTTGGGCTTGTCGCTGGGCTGGGTCTGCGTCACATACTTCAGTTTCGCCGCGGTGAGCGCGGCCTCCGCGTCGGACAGCTGCTTGCCGATCAGCGCGTCGGCGTCCGGGATGCTGGTCATCTCGGCGCCCTGGCTGATGGACACCACGACCTCGGTGTTCGGCGGTACCTGCTGGCCGGCCGGTGGATCCTGATCGGCTACCCGGCCCTTGGCCACGGACGCCGAGTACACCTTCTTCTCCTTGTAGGTCAGCTTGCTGTCGACCACCTGTTCCTGCGCCCGTTGCGCATCGAAGCCCGCCAGGTTTGGCACCGTCACCTGTTGGACCCCGTCACCGATGGTCAGCGTCACTGCGAAGCCCTGCTCGACCGGCACGCCCGCGCTCGGGTTCTGGCCGATGACCTTGTCCTTGTCGGCATCCGACGATGGCGCGTGCTTGAGCGGCGCCAGGGTCAGGTTGTTCTCGCGCAGCGTGGCGGCCGCCTCGTCTGCGGTCATGTGCTGCAGCTTGGGCACGGCCACCTGCGGCGGGGGCGGCGGCGCCCCGGTGACCTTGAGCGTCAGGATGATCGCGCCGGCCAGCAGCGCCAGACACAGCACCCCGATCCCGACGAAGCCCCATACCTTGCGGGCCCGGCCGGAGTCCTCGTCGTCCCAGTCGTCGGTGGGCTGCAGGATGCTGGGCGGGGCCAGCAGCGGCGGCTGCGAGGTGGGCGGCGCCACCCGCTGCGGGGGCGTGCGCAGCATCGCCGTGCGATCGGCGTCGTCCATGATCGGCGTGGCGTGCACGGCCTGCCCGGACAGCGCCCGCACCAGGTCGGAGCGCATCTCCGCGGCCGTCTGGTACCGGTTGAGCGGGTTCTTGTTCAGCGCCTTGAGCACGATGGCGTCCAGCTCCCGCGGGATGCCCGGGTGCACGCTGCTGGGCGGCTTCGGGTCCTCCCGGACGTGCTGGTAGGCCACCGCCACGGGGGAGTCGCCGGTGAATGGGGGCGCGCCGGTCAGCAGTTCGTACAGCACGCAGCCCGTCGCGTACACGTCGGAGCGGGCGTCGACGGCCTCGCCGCGGGCCTGCTCCGGCGACAGGTACTGGGCGGTGCCGATGACCGCCGCGGTGGCGGTCACGGTGGCCTGCCCGTCGGCGACCGCCCGAGCGATGCCGAAGTCCATCACCTTGACGGCGCCGGCCCTGGTCAGCATCACGTTCGCGGGCTTGACGTCGCGGTGCACGATGCCATGCCGGTGCGAGAAGTCCAGCGCGGCGCAGATGTCGGCGACGATCTCCATGGCCCGCTTGGGCGGCAGGGGCCCCTCGCGCTTGAGCAGGTCGCGCAGCGTCTCGCCGTCGACGAACTCCATCACGATGTAGGGGACCGGGCCGGCGTCCGTGGCCGTCTCGCCGGTGTCGTACACGGCCACGATGGCCGGGTGGTTCAGCGAGGCCGCGTTCTGCGCCTCGCGGCGGAACCGGGTCTGGAACGTGGGGTCGCGGGCCAGGTCGGCGCGCAGCACCTTGATGGCAACATCGCGGCCCAGCCGCAGATCACGACCCCGGTGGACCTCGCTCATGCCCCCGAAACCGAGCGTGTCGCCGACCTGATATCGGTCGCCGAGCAGGTTTCCCGTCATCGCCTCACAACTCGCTTCATCGACTGATGATCCGCGCGCACGGCTGCCCGCGCCCACGTGGCGCTTCGGCCTGGTGCGCTCCACACAGTCGCGTCCAACCTCACATTGTCGCAGGTATGCGGGCCCGACCGAGCGGAATTGCCGCCCCCGACCGGCCGCCACGGACGCATCACACGCTCGCCCCGGCCGACACGATGGCCCCCGACGAGCCTGACAGCGGCAGGTCACGGTCCGATACCGGTGCGCTCACAACTGTGTTCCCCCCGGGGGCGCCGGACGTGCCGACCGGCCGGGTGAGCAGGATCACGGCCACCGCGGCGGCGACCGCCAGCACCAGCAGCACCAGCAGCACCGACAGACCAGTGCGGCGGTGCCGGGGAGCGGGCTGGGCGCGAGAGATCACGATCTGCGCCGCGGGGCCGGTGGGGTGCACGGCCGGGTGGGCGAGCGACGGGGACAGCGGTGACGGTCCCGGCGGTGGCCGCATCATCTGATCCGGTCCGACCCGTGGCCGGGGACCGGTAGGGCCCTCCGGCAGGATCGACGGGCCGCCCGGATCCACTGGCCGGCCCCGCCCACCGGCGGTGGCGGTGGCCGGCAGCGGCGGCATCGCGCCTGCGCGCACCACGGCCACGGCGGCGGCCAGCGATCCGCCGTCCGGATAGCGCTGCGCCGGATCCTTGGACAGCATCCGCAGCGTCAGCGCGGCCACCGGCGGCGGCACGTCGGGCGGCAGCGGCGGTGGGGGCTGCTGGACGTGCGCGGTCGCCACCGCGATCGGGTGCTCCCCGTCGAACGGGCGGCGTCCGGCCAGGCACTCGAACGCGACCACGCCCAGGGCGTACACGTCCGAGGCGGGCACCGCCTCCCGGCCGGCGGCCTGCTCGGGCGCCAAGTACTGGGCGGTGCCCATCACCAGCCCGCCCTTCGTCACCGGCACCTGGTGGGCCACCTTGGCGATGCCGAAATCGGTGATCTTCACCTGCCCGGCGGGGGTGATCAGGATGTTGCCCGGCTTGATGTCCCGGTGCACCAGGTTGCGGGCATGCGCGACCTGCAGGGCCCGGCCGGACTGTTCCAGCACGTCCAGCGTCCGGCTGGCCGACAACCGCGGGGTGCGGGCCAGTACCGCCGACAGCGGCTCGCCGGACACCAGCTCCATCACCAGGTAGGCGGTGTCCCGGGGCCCGCCGGCGATGGAGGCGACCTCGCCGTAGTCGTGCACTGCGGCAATCCCGGGGTGATTGAGCGAGGCGGTGATCCGGGCCTCGGAGCGGAACCGGTCCACGAACTCGGGGTCGCTGGTCAGTTCCGATTTCAGGATCTTCACGGCGACCTGGCGGGCCAGCCGGGTGTCCTCGGCGGTCCACACCTCGCCCATGCCGCCGACCGCGAGCCGGCGGGTCAGCCGATAGCGCTCGGCGAGCAGCAGGCCGGGGGTCAGCGCCATGCCGTCACCGCCGGGTGCCCGTTGGCGCTGATCAAATCGGCCGGGTTGTGACGGGAGTGACGGAAGTGGCCGAGTTCGGACGCGGCTGCGGAGTTGATAAGCGCTGCCATCTACGACCCCGCCAACGCTGCGGCGATCACGGCCCGGCCGATGGGCCCGGCCACGGTCGCTCCGGTCGCATCCAGCCCGCGGTCGCCCCCGTTGGTCACCAGCACGGCGACCGCCACCTGCGGATCGTTCGCCGGGGCGAACGCCACGTACCAGCAGTGCGGGGGTGTGTCCTTCGGCTTGGTGCCGTGCTCGGCGGTCCCGGTCTTGGAGGCGATGGTCAACCCCTGGATCTGCCCGCTGCCCGGGGTGTCCTGCTCGGAGGCGATCATCATGTCCCGAATGTCGTGCGCCACCGTCGCCGGGACGGCCTGCCCGAGCGAGGTCGGCGTGGTTTCGGTGATCACCGACAGGTCGGGCCGGGTGGTCTTGGCGACCAGGTAGGGCTCCATCCGCTGCCCGTGGTTGGCGATGGTGGCCGCCACCACGGCGTCCTGTAGCGGGGTCAGCGCGACGTCCCGCTGGCCGATCCCGGACTGCGCCACCGCCGCATCGTCGGCCATGTCGCCGGTGCGCGAGCCCGCCACCGGGAACCCGTCCAGATCCCAGTCCTGACCGTCGATGCCGAACGCCGCCGCCTGCTTGCGCAGCTCCGATGCCCCGACCGCCATCGCAACCGTCGCGTACGCGGTGTTGCACGAATGCGCCAGCGCCTCGATCAGGGGCACCGGCGAGCCGCCCCCGTCACCGCAGTCCTCGTGGTCGTAATTGGACAGGGTCGCCCCGCCGGTGTCGGGCAGCGTGATCGTCGGGGCTCCCGTCACCTCCGTTTCGGTGGTGTACCCGTGCTGCAGGGCTGCCGCCGACACCACCAGCTTGAACGTGGAGCCGGGCGGGTACACGGCACCGATCGCCCGGTTGAGGATGGGCGACGGGGAGGCCGCGACGATGTCGTTGTAGGCCTTGCGCTGCCTCGCCTCCGAGTGGCTGGCCAGCGGGTCCGGGTCGAACGACGGTGTGGAGGCCATCGCCAGGATCGCCCCGGTGGACGGCTTGATGGCCACCACCGCCCCGACGTAGCCCTTCTCGGCCAGCCCGTCGTAGGCGGCCTTCTGCACCGCGGGCACCACGGTCAGCTGCACGTTGCCGCCCTGCGGATCCCGCCCGGTGATCAGGTCGGACAGCCGGTCCACCAGCAGCTCCGGGTCGTCCCCGGACAGCAGGTCGTTCTGCAGTCGCTCCAGCCCGGTCGGCCCGTAGCGCAGCGAGTAGTAACCGGTCAGGTTCGCGTACATGGCGCCGCCTGGATAGGAGCGCTGATACCGGTAGGCGTCGTCGGACCGTGTCGAGGTCGCCAGCACCACGCCCCCGTCGGCGGTGATCTGGCCGCGCGCCCTGGAGTATTCCTCCAGCACGGTGCGCTTGTTGTTCGGGTCGTTGCGGTAGGAGACCGCCTTGACCACCTGGATGTAGGTCAGGTTGGCCATCAGCAGCGTCATCATCACGATCACGGCCACCCCGAGCCGGCGCATCGGCCGCCTCATCCGCCCGCCCCCCTCCGGCGCTTGTGTGTCTGAGGAGGCGCTATGGCGCAACCTGGGACTCCCAAGGTGGGGTTCATCGGCCGTCCCCGCCGATCGCCGGCAGCATCTCGGTGTGCGCCTGCATCAGCGGCGCGCGCCGGGTGACTCGAGCGGCGCGCGGCGCCGCCGGTCGGCGCGAGGAGTCGGAGATCCGCAGCAGCAGCGCCAGGATGATGTAGTTCGACAGCAGGCTGGACCCGCCGTAGGACAGGAACGGCGTGGTCAGGCCGGTCAGCGGGATCAGCCGGGTCACCCCGCCGACGATGATGAACACCTGCAGCGCGATCGCGAACGACAGCCCGGCGGCCAGCAGCGACCCGAAGTTGTCCCGGGCGGCCAGCGCGGTGCGCAACCCCCTGCCGACCAGCAGCAGGTAGCACAGCAGGATCGCCGACAGGCCCACCAGGCCCAGTTCCTCGCCGAGGGCGGCCGAGATGAAGTCGGTGGAGGCGAACGGCACGATGTCTGGACGCCCAGCGCCCAGCCCGGTGCCGAAGATGCCGCCGGTGCCCAGCCCGAACAGCGACTGCACCAGCTGATACCCGGTGTTCAGCGGATCGGCGAACGGGTGCAGCCAGATGTCCACCCGCACCCGCAGGTGGGCGAACAGCCGGTAGGCCAGGATGGCCCCGCCGGCGAATGCCAGCAGCCCGATGATCAGCCAGGAGACCCGTCCGGTGGTCAGGTACACCATCACCAGCAGCACGCCGAAAAGCAGCAGCGCGCTACCCAAGTCGTTCCCGACCACCAGCACGATCAGCGCCACGGCGAGCAACAACACCAGGGGGCCCAGGTCCCGCACCCGCGGCAGCACCAGACCCAGGAAGCGCTTGCCGGCGGTGGACAGCAAGGTGCGCTTGGACACCAGGAAGGCCGCGGCGAACACGATCAGCGCGATCTTGGCGAACTCGCCGGGCTGAATGGACAGCACGCCCGGGATCTTGATCCAGATCTTGGCCCCATTGACCTCGGAATACCTGGCCGGCAGGCCCGCCGGGATGGCCAGGAAGACCAGCCCCACCAGTGCGAGGGTGTACGAGTAGCTCTGCAGCGTGGTGTGGTCCCGGACGATCAGCAGCACCAGCAGGAACAGCACCAACGAGATGCCGGTCCACAGCAACTGCAGCGGGGCCTGTGCGGCGGCGCCCGGATCCTTGGCGGCGGCGGCCAGATCCAGCCGGTAGATCATCACCAGCCCGAGTCCGTTGAGCAGCGCGACCAGCGGCAGCAGCAGCGGGTCGGCATACGGTGCCAGCGCACGGACGATCAGATGCGCGACCGCGAACGCGACCAGGTAGCCGCCGCCGTAGTAGAGCAGTTCCCAGTGCAGCGACTGGTTCTGGTTCAGCTCCACGATCACCAGGGCGGCGGTGACGATGATTCCGGCGAACACCAGCAGCCCGAGTTCGGCGCCGCGTCCGGTGCGGCGCCGGGGCGCGGTCAGGGCTGGAGATGCCGGCATGGTGGTGCTACCCCACGACCCGGCAGGTCACGCCGGGCACGGCGGGCGCCGGGGCAAGCGGGGTACCGGTGGCGCTGGTGGCAGCGGTGACGGTCTGCGTGACGGTGACGGTCGGCGTCGCGGCGGTCGCGGCGGTGGCGGTGGTGTCGTGACCGGAGGAGGCGCCGGGGGTGGCCGAGGTGGTGATCAGACCGGCGGCGTCGCCCGCGAACCCGGGCGGGGCTGGCGTAACGGTGGTCTGCACGGTCCGCGTGACCGGTGTCGGCTGCGCCGCCACCGTGTCGGGCGTTGCGGCTCCGGTCAGCAGTCCACCGAGTCCGGGGCTCAGGGCGCGCTGTCCGGCGGGACGACCGGTCGCCGTCGACGTGGCGGTGCGCTTCGGGGCGACCTGGGTGGTCGTGGTGGTGGTCCGGATGGTGGCCCTCGTGCCGGTGCCCTTCGTCCCGCCCGACGTGGTGCCGGGCGATCCTGCGGCGGTGCTGGAACGGCCGGTCTTGTCTGCCTTGCCGGTCGGTGGGGTCGCTGCTCCGGTGGTGCGGGTGGCCGCTGGGGTGCTCGCCCCCCCGGTGCCGGTGCTGCCGCTCGGGTTCGGCGAACCGGTCGTGCTGCCGGTTGGTGGTGCCGTGCCGGACCCGGGCGTCGCGGGGTCCGGGCAGAGCGGCAGCAGCTGACCGGACAGGCGGCTCATTACGTCGCGAGCATCCGTCAGGCTGGACGCCTGGATGCCCGCCTGCACCAGATTGCGGGCGGCGGGTTGCAGGTCGGACACCCGCATCGGGGTGCAGTCAATCCGGTCGCCGCAGGACGTCTCCTGGAATGTCGAGAAGTGAAAGCCCAACAGGGACCCGTTCACCCCACGAAACACTGCCACCATGTTGTTCTGCGCCCCGACGTAGTACTGGCTGCGCACCCAGAGGGTCGAACCGGCGAGCGCGACGCCGATCAACACCACGATGGCCACGGCGAGTGCCCCGCGGCGATGCCAGCGCCGGTGCTCCCCGTCGCCGGAGTCTGTGGCGCCGCCCCGGCGCGATCGGCTGGAGCGGGCGGCTGGTTGCTCTGCGCCGTCACCGCTTGCCGCCGGCACCGTCGATTCACCGGCGCGCTTGGCCTCGCCCTGCTCGTCAGTGCGACCGTGTTCGCCGCTGTGTCCGCCGGCCCTGCCGGCGTTGTCGTCCGGCTCGTCCTGGAAGTCCTCGCCGAGGTCCTCGCCCTCGAAATCCTCGCCCTCGAAATCCTCGCCGAGGCTGTCGCCGAGATCCCCGTCGCCGTCGTCGTTCTCGTCGGCCGGCAGGAACTCGGCCGTCGCCGCCGGACCCTCCGGGATGGGTGGCAGCGGGACCCTCGGCATCTCCCGGGTGAGCTGCTGGAGGGGCCCGGTCGCCTCCGGGTCGGCATCGCCGGGGACGGCCACCGGGCCGGGCGCCGGTGCTACCCCGGTGTCCACCACGTCGGCGACGATCACCGTCACGTTGTCCGGCCCGCCGCGCAGCAGGGCCCGCTGGATCAGCACGTCGGCGGCGCGCTCCGGGTCCGCATCGCCCAACGTGTCGGCGATGTGCTCGGCGTCCACCACGCCGGACAGGCCGTCGCTGCACAGCAGGTATCGGTCGCCGGCGCGCACCTCGCGCAGCGCCAGGAATGGGTCCAGATCCGTGCCGTTCAGCGCGCGCAGCAACAGGTTTCGCTGTGGATGGTGGGCGGCCTCGTCCTCGGTGATGCGCCCGTCGTCGACCAGCGACTGCACGAATGTGTCGTCGTGGGTGAGCTGGTGCAGCACACCGGCGCGGTACAGATAGGCCCGGGAGTCACCGACGTGCGCCATGCCGACCCGGGCACCGTCGAACAGCATGGCGGTGACGGTGGTGCCCATGCCGTCCAGCTCGGGGTTGTCGGCGACCACCTCGGCGATGGCGTCGTTGCCCTCCCGGGCGGCGGCGACCAGATCCGACAGCAGGTCCGGGGCGGGCAGCCGGTCGTTGAGCGGGGCGAAAGCGGCGACCACCAGTCGGGAGGCGGTGTCCCCGGCGGCATGCCCGCCCATCCCGTCGGCGATCACCAGCAGCCGGTCGCCGGCGAATACCGAGTCCTGGTTGGTGGCCCGGACCAGGCCACGGTCGGAGCGGGCGACGTAGCGCAGCGTGTGCTTCGGATCCCGGGCGCCGCGCACCGCCGCAGAACCCGGGTCGTGTGGTCCGGCGTGCGCCGGGGCGCTCTCTGGGCCACACGACTCGGTGGGGCCGGGCTGGTCTGTCACGGCCTGAGCTCCAGCACCGAGCGCCCGATCCGGATCGGCAGCCCGACCGGCACCGGTGTCGGGGCCGTCACCCGAGCACGGTCCAGATAGGTGCCGTTGGTGGAGCCGAGGTCCTCCACGGCCCAGCCGTCACCCTGCTGCACCAGCCGGGCATGCCGGGTGGAGGCATAGTCGTCGTCCAGCACCAGGGTGGAGTCCTCGGCCCGCCCGATCAGGATCGGTCCCGCCCCCAGGCGCAGCCGGGTGCCGGCCATGGCTCCGGCTGTCACCACCAGCATCGTCGGTCTCGATCCCGCCGTCACCGCTCCGCCGGCCTGCCGGCGCTGCTGCCGTCGGGACGCCGTCGTCACCCCTACTCGACCCTCGGATGCCACCCGCAGGTCGGATCGGATCACCCGGATCGCGGCGAGGATGAACAGCCAGAGCAGGATTAGAAACCCCACCCTGGACAGCTGCAGGATCAGCGCTGGCACTGGTTACCGCAGGTGGAACACGACCGTCGAGTGCCCGATCCGGATCACGTCACCGTCGGCGAGCTGCCAGGTCTGCACCGTGGAGCCGTTGACCGATGTCCCGTTGGTGGATCCGAGGTCGTGCATCACGGCCACCTGCCCGTCGAAGTACACGTCCAGGTGGCGTCGCGAGACGGATGTGTCCGGCAGCCGGAACGACGCATCCTGGCCACGGCCGATGATGTTCGAGCCGCGCTGCAACTGGTAGGTGCGACCGGAGCCGTCGTCGACCGACAGCACGGCCTGCACATCGGCGGCGGGCGGTGCGTAGCCGGGTTGTGCGTAGCCCGACGGTGACGGGGGCTGCTGATACCCGGTGCCCGGGGCGGCGGGGGCGGCGTATCCCTGCTGCGGGGGCGCACCGTAGGGCTGGGGGTTGCCCTGGTAGCCGGGCTGTCCGTAACCGGATTGTGCATAGCCCTGTTGGTCGTATCCCTGCTGTGCATAGCCCTGTTGGTCATAGCCCTGCGGGGCGTATCCCGGTTGTGCGTATCCCGGTGGTGCGTAGCCGGGCTGCGGCGGCTGTTGCCCATATGCCGGAGGCTGCCCGTATCCGGGTGGTGCATACCCCGGCGCCGGCTCAGGCTGGCCGTATCCCTGCGGTGGGTAGGCCTGCTGACCGTATGTCGGTTGCCCGTAGCCAGGTTGCTCATAGCCAGGTTGCTCATAGCCGGGTTGCTCATAGCCCGGTGCTGCGTAGCCGGGCTGCCCCTGTGCGGCCGGCGCGCCGTAAGGCTGCGCTCCGGACTGTGGGTAACCGGCCTGCGGCCCCGACGCCGGGTAGCCCGGGTCGGCGGGCGGCTGCCCATACCCGGCGGCAGGATCCTGCCCGGCCGGGGGTTGTCCGTAGCCGGCCGACTGCCCGTAGCCCGGTGGGATCGGCACCGGTTGGCTGTCCGATCCGGGCACCGCGGGCTGGGCCGAGCCCTGCGGATCGCCCGCCGCCGGGTATCCGGCGGGGGCGGACGGGTACCCGGACGGGTCGGCGCCGGGCTGCGCGCCGGACGGCGGCTGACCTTGGTGTCCGTACTCGAGGCCTGGTTGTCCGTATCCCGGGTGCTGCTCGGAGGTCGGCGGCGCCGCCTGACCGCCCGACTGGGGGTCGGACTGGTAGGGATAGCCCGCCTGCTGCTGGTCGGCGTCGCCTGGAGGCTGCGTCATCGGTCCCACTCCTGCACTGTCTGTGGCTGGACGCCGGTCGACGTCCGGGTCGATCAAAGAGGTGATGCGGAACTGTCCCGTGTGCAGCGCATCGGACTGCTCGAGCGTAACGGCCACGTCACCGAACGTCTCCCAGCCATGCTCGTCCAGGTATTCGGCGAGCATGTCGCCGAACGCGGTCGAAACGCGGTTGGCGGCGGCGCCGACCTCCGCACGGTCGGTTGGGCCGAGCCGGACGATGTAATGGTTGGGCGCAATGGTCCGCCCTCCTTGGCGTTGCAGATGGCCGGCGGCCTCCCCCTGCAGGGCGGAGGCAACCTCCGCTGGTTGCACGCTGCCGCCGAACAGTCGTGCGAAGGTGTAGCCGACGGCACCCTGCAAGCGACGCTCGATGCCCAGCAGTACCCCCATGCCTCACCTCCCCGTTCACCACTCGGCCGGCATCGCCGCCCGCGGGGCGGGTTCACCGGTGCGGCCGCTCGCCGGTCAAGCCCCGATCGTAATGGGGACGGTTGTGCGGCGACGGAGTTGCGCGTGATCACCCCGGGCGGGACGGGTGTCGCCGCGGGATCAAGTCCATGCCTCGGGGCGGATGCCGGGGCAGCCCGGTGGTCAGCCTCGGGGCCGAGGCTGGATCGTACGGGCGGCGAATTCCGCGCGGAGCACGTCGCGCCGCGTGTTAGCCTTGACGGCGTTGTTCAGCAGTACTGCCGGGGCAAGTGGCGAAATGGCAGACGCGCACGGTTCAGGTCCGTGTGTCCGAAAGGACGTGGGGGTTCAACTCCCCCCTTGCCCACCCTTCATAGGCCCATGTCCGATTAGTTGATCAAGACCCATGTTCGAGGCAATTATTGCCTACCGCAGTGGGTGGTGCCCAGTCGCCTCAATTTTCACACGGTGTCGGACCACTCAACGTGACGAGGTTGGGCCGCAGCGATCTTGCTGCGTGTTGTCAGCACGCCGCCTACTGGGCCAAGGCCTTCTCGATCAGCAGCGTTGCCGGCCCGTCGCAGGGGCGGCCTGCGGTCTCAATGAAGCACACGGGCACGAACGCGAGGAGCGAAAAAAGCGCAACCGCATTACGCTTACTTCGTAACTGAGGAGGGGTCATGACACTAGCGATCGCGGCGGAGACGTTCCAGCCGGAGGCCAGGGCGACGGCGGAGAGCCTCGGCCGGTTCCTGGAGCGGTACGAACTCGGCTCCCTGCTGCTGGCGGCGCCGGATGGATCGACCGTGGCGCTGCCCGCGGAGTTGCAGCGGCTGCTCGTTGCCGTTTCTCGCGGCATGGCGCAGGACCGTGCGATCACCGTGTCGCCGACGTCCCGAACGTTGACCACCGGTCAGGCGGCCGTGCTTCTCGGTGTCAGTCGGCCCACAGTCGTCAAGCTGATCGAGTCCGGAGAGCTTCCAGGGGACCGCAGCGGGCATCGCCGCAAGATCGCCTTCGAGGATCTGAAGGCGTATCAGCGCAAGCGCCGTCGGGAGCAGTACGAGATCCTTGCAGGCCTTGCGGTCGATCCGCTCGGCGATGACGACATCCCGACGTTGGAGGAGCTCAGGGCGATCCGTGGGGAGGTGGCGGCGGCGCGGCGTGCCCGCTCGTAGCCGTCCGGTTGGGTTGGAAAGGTCGTCCGGGTGAGAGCCCTGCTGGATACCTGCGTCCTGCTGTCCAGCCTGGGCCGGGACCTGCTGCTGTCCATCGCGGTCGAGAACGTGTACGTCCCCTATTGGAGTGACGCGATCCTCGCCGAACTCGGCGCGGTGATTCGCCGCACGTTCGCCGCCGCCGGCCGCGACGCCGACGCGGCCGGCTACGCGGACCACCTGCTGCGCGAGATGAACAGGGCCTTCCCCGACGCCTCGGTTCCCCAACGATACGAAGCGCTGGTCGGCACCTTCGGCCTGCCCGACCCAGACGACGAACACGTCGTCACGGCGGCCGTCGTGTGCGGGGCCACGACGATCGTGTCGGACAACGTCAAGGACATTCCGGTCGATAGGTTGCCGGACCACATACACGTGCTTCCAGCCAGGGAGTTCATCAACGGCGCCGTTGGTGCGCGACGCGCTGCCGTGCGCCGTGCGATCGGCAACATGGCGCAGCGGCACCGCATCGGCGCGGTCGAGATGATCGGACTGCTGGAGAAGAAGCAGTGGCTTGGCCATGATGCCGCCGACACCCTGCGCGCCATCGGCGGCCGATCGGGTCGTGATCGCACGCTCCGTGATCCACGGGGAGCGGACTGACTGGCACCGACCCTCGTCGTAGGCGTAGGCGTAGGCGTAGGCGTAGGCGTAGGCGTAGGCGTAGGCAATGGCTGCCTACGCGACCCGGCCGTTCCAGGTCGTTCCAGCGCGAATCCGGCCGTTCCCGCGAGGTTGCTGTCCGGTATGAACCTATTTCAGGGGTCCAACTCCCCCTTGCCCACCCCATTAACCTGCGAAAACAGCCCCCCGTGGTGACACGGAGGGGCCTTCTCCATTGACACGGGACCACTCTTTGGCGCATGGCAAGCATGCCCCCATCCAGCAAGCCGCCGCTCCCCGCGGGATCACCCGCGAGGGCATCGATACACCCTGCCGCCTCCCGAGTCTCGATCTGTGCAGGCCCCAGATGCATGACACGAGCGCACCGCGACCGTGCTGCCGGCGGCACGACGGGTGTCACGCGATGAAACTTGCTGGATTGCCCTATTGCAGGATTGCTCAACAACCGATAACGTCTGGCACTCGTAGGCATACGAGCGCGGCGCAGGTCGCACGCCGAAAGGAGCCAGCTTTGACGCCAACCTGGTGGAGTCGGACGAGTCCCCCTGACGAAGAAGGTCACGACATGTCCGCGATTCCGGGCGCGCCCGGTACTCCCATGAACCGCCGCTCGTTCCTCCAGTTCAGCGCCGCGGGAATCGCAGTGGCCGGACTCGGCGTCACCGTGGCCGGGTGCAGCACAGAGAGCGGTCCAAGTGGCACTGCGGGTGGCGGGACCGCCTCGGCCGGTTCGACCGCCGGGGCGGCACCCACTGGACCCACCAAGCTCGCCGTCGCGCTGAACGGCGTCTCAGGAATCAAGACCTTCAACCAAGGCCTGGCGTATGACGGCGCGAGCTGGTTCCTCGGAACGAGCATCTTTAGCCGTCTCGTCGTCATGGACTACGGTCCCGACTTTGCTATCCACCCGCAGCTTGCAGATACGTGGGAGGTCAACGACGACGCCACCATGTACACGTTCAATCTCGTCAAGAACGCGAAGTGGCACGATGGCGAGCCCGTCACGTCCAAGGATGTGAAGAGCTCCTACGAGGGATTCGTGAAGTATGCGGGGCCGGCCGCAGCGATGCTACGGAACATCGAGTCGATCGAAACGCCTGACGACTACACGGTAGTGTTCAACATGAGCGAACCGGACGCTGCGTTGATGTATGGGATTGCCACCTACCCCCGGACCCCGATTCTCCCCGCTCATCTGTATGACGGAACCGACTGGACCGCCAACGAGCACAACCTCAAACCGATCGGCTCGGGGCCGTTCAAATTCGTGAGCCTCGACAGCACACAGGTGGTGATGCAGCGGAATGACGACTACTTCGGTGACAAGCCCTACATCACTGATGTCGTGGCACAGTTCGTCCCCGAGCAGCAGACAGCGATTGAGGGCGTGAAGGCCGGCCAGTTCCACTGCCTGCACACTCCGCCGGCCCTAGGCCAGATCACGCAGCTGCGGGATGTCGGTGTCAAGGTCGAGGCGCCTCCCGGACCGTGGATGTGCTATCTGGGCATGAACGCCAGCAGGTCACAACTGGCAAACCCTGAAGTCCGCAAGGCATTGCTCTACGCCGTCAACCGAGACGACGTCACGGCAAAGGCCTCTGGTGGCGCCGGAAAAGCCGCGCAGAACCCTTACGTCTCCGGGATCAGCTGGGCGTTCGACCCCACGCTCAGCTACCCGAGCCACGACCCGAAGAAGGCAGGGGAACTGCTTGACGCGGCGGGCTTCCCGATGAAGGGTGACTCCCGCTTCGGCCTCTCGTTGATCGTGTCCACCGCGCAGCAGTTCTATGTCGACGCTGCCAATGTCGTGTCGGCGCAACTCGCGCAGGTGGGTATCACGGTCGACATCCAGCAAATGGACGATGCGGCTTTCCAAGCCGCTGCGCCAAAGCTCAAGCACGATCTGGTGATCTATGCGCTCTGGATAGGCCCAGACCCCAACGAGTGGAACCAGCTGCTCCGGACCGTCGACGCCGACGCGGGAACGGGCTTCCGCAACTGGTTCGCATATAGCAACAAGACGGTCGACGGCCTATTCGATCAAGGCGTCCAGTTCTCGAGTCAAGACGCGCGCAAGGAGTACTACAACAAGATCGCGAAGATTGTTGCGGATGATTTGCCCTACATAGGCATGTTCGAGGCACCCTACTCCTTCGCCCATACCGGCGACTTCGAGGGCTTTTTCTCGCAAGACGGAACGATCTCCTACCGAATGGACCTCACCAAGGTGCGGCCGGCAGCGAAGTAGTCCGATCGGAAACGGCAGGTCAATGTCGGTTCGCCTGGCCGCTCCGACGTGCGGATGAAGGGTACCCATGTTTGAAACGCTCGGCGTCACATGTGCGCGCGGATCGAAAGCCGCAGGCCGGCCGGTGATCGGCGAGACCCGGGACGGATCGCCGATCACCCTCCCTGTGCGGATCGTTCACGGCGCCTCGGATGGCCCCGTCATCAGCCTCACCGGTGTGATCCACGGGGATGAGCTGAACGGGTGGGCGGCAATCAACCGGATCTGTGACGGGGTCGATCCGACGGAGCTGTCCGGCACCATCGTCGCGTTCCCTCTGGCGAACCCGTTTGCGTTCGCGACCAAAAGCCGCGCGTCCGAGCTGGACTATGAGCGTCTCAACTTAAACCGCGTCTTTCCCGGCCATCCCGATGGGCTCATCACGGAGCGTGTCGCGGCCGCGATCTACTCTGGAGGTATCGAGAGGGCCGATTTCCATATCGATTTCCACGAAGGCGGTTACGACTTCATCGCCCGGTATCTCATCGTCAAAGTGTCCGGAGATCCGACTTTGGACCAACGCAGCCTGCGGATGGCGCAAGCCTTTGGCCATGGAGTACCGATCAACCGGATCACGATGAAGCCAAACGACAGGATCCTCGGACGAGCGGGTTCGTCCACCACATGTGCCAACGGGCTGGGAATACCGTCCATCTGCAACGAACTCGGCGGCGGTGGGCGGCTATGGCCGGACCATGTGACAACCTCCGCCAATGGCGCTAGCAACGTCATGAGGGACCTGGGTATGTTGTCCGGCGAGCCTGTGTTGGAAGCCAATGATCAGTTCATTGCCTCGGCGAGCACCTGGCCGCGACCCAAGCACGGTGGCTTCTGGGAACAGATCGTCCATCTCGGCGAGACCGTCGAAGAGGGTGCACTCCTCGGCCGCATACGTAACGGATTCGGTGAGGTAGTCGAAGAGCTATTTGCTCCACACCGATGCGTCATCCTCGATATTCGCAATTCCGCCGCGATCATGACAGGCGAATGGGCCGTGAACTGCGCTTGGCAGGACGGGTGACGTGCGCCGTCGAGAAACTCTGACGCACGACAACACGAAGAACTGACACGACCAGGAGTGAAAATGTTCGAGACACTTGGTGTGCGCTGTGCCACTGGTTCCAAGGCGGAAGGGCGACCTGTTGTAGGTGAGACTCGAGACGGCTCGGAAGTAACCCTGCCGGTGCGAATTGTCAGCGGTGCGACTGACGGTCCAGTAGTGTGCCTCACCGGCATGGTGCATGGCGACGAACTCAACGGATGGGCGGCGATCAACCGAATTTGCGACGAGCTGGAGCCGGCCGGGCTCACCGGAACAGTGGTGGCATTCCCGATGTCGAACCCATTCGCCTTCATGTCCAAGAGCCGCATCGCCGAGTTGGACTACGAGCGGCTGAATCTCAACCGAGTGTTCCCCGGCAGTCCCAACGGCCTGATCACCGAGCGAATCGCTGACGCGATCTACAGCGGAGGGATCAAGAGGGCCAACTACCACATGGACTTTCATGAAGGTGGTTACGACTTCATCGCCCGGTACCTCATAGTCGATGACACAGACAGTGCGGAAGTCAGAGCGCAAAGCATGCAGATGGCGCGGGCGTTCGGCCTTGGCATTCCGATCAATATGATCACGCTCACTCCACAGGCGCGCGTCCTCGGTCGAGGCGCCACGGCCAACGGAGTTGCGAACGCGCTCGGCATTCCATCGATCTGCAACGAACTCGGCGGAGCCGGTCGACTGTGGCCCGAGCATGTGGACAGTGCCGTGATAGGAGCCCAGAATGTGATGAAGGACATTGGCATGCTACCCGGCGAGCCGGTAGTCGTTGAAGCTACGCAACACGTCGGCACGAATAGTTGGTGGCCACGCCCGAGCCGGAGTGGCTTCTGGGAGCAGGTCGTCGACCTTGGTGACGTCGTAGAAGAGGGTGCCCCAGTGGGCTACGTGCGCGACGCATTCGGTCGGGTGGTCGAAGAGTTGGTAGCGCCGCATCGCTCCGTCATTTTCGACATCCGAAACTCGGCCGCAATCATGACGGGAGAATGGACCGTGCATTGCGGGCGCATCGTGAGCTAGCCCTTGGCAAGGCACGGTTTAGACCAACACAGAGAAATAGAAGCAAACAATATAGTGAGGAGCCAGGCTGTCCATGTTTGAAACTTTAGGTGTATCATGTGAACCGGGGTCAAAGGCCAGCGGCCGTCCGGTGATCGGCGAAACGCGTGACGGCTCGCCGATCTCGCTTCCAGTACGGATCGTGTCCGGTGCGTCAGATGGACCGGTGCTGTGCCTCACCGGCGTGATTCACGGCGACGAACTCAATGGATGGGCGGCGATCAACCGAATCTGCGACGAGGTCGACCCGAAGAAGTTGTCCGGCACCATCGTTGCCTTTCCTCTCTCGAATCCATTCGCGTTCATGACGAAGAGTCGCATCTCCGCACTGGACTACGAGCGACTGAATTTGAACCGCGTCTTTCCCGGCAACCCCAACGGTCTCATCACCGAACGCCTGGCAGCTGCCATCTATCAAGGCGGCATCGAAAAGGCGGACTACCACATTGACTTCCACGAGGGCGGCTACGACTTCATCGCGCGATACTTGTGGGTGCAGCGGGTCGACAACCCCGAGATCGACGAAAAGAATGTAGACCTTGCTCGAGCTTTCGGAATGGGTGTGCCCATCAATCTCGTGACGCTAGCCCCGGACGCCAGGCGTCTCGGATATGGCGGGTCGTCCGGAGTCAGCGCCAACATGAGGGGGATTCCGTCGATCTGCAATGAACTGGGCGGTGCCGGCAGGCTGTGGCCGGAGCACGTAGAGACGTCCGTGAACGGCGTACGCAACGTCATGAAGCATATCGGCATGCTGTCCGGTGATCCGGTGACGGTCGAAGGACCGCAGCACCTGGCGTTGGAGAACAGCTGGCCGCGCCCGAAGCACGGCGGCTTCTGGGAGCAGGTCATTGGCCTCGGGGACATCGTCGAGGAGGGACAACTTGTCGGTCGCGTCCGCAACGCTTTCGGCGAGGTTGTCGAGGAGATGCATGCGCCCTATCGGTCGATCATTCTCGACATCCGCAATTCCGCCGCCATTATGACTGGCGAGTGGACGGTGAACTGCGCCCGCATTCCAGAGGATGCCTGAGGCACCAACCTTCCACTGCTGATTACCCGGGAAGGGTCAGGGTTTGCGATATCTAGGGTACGTGGGCCGCCGGATCGGCCAGATGATCCCGGTCGTCCTGCTGATCGTGCTGATCAGCTTCCTGCTGATTCACCTGGCGCCGGGCGACCCGGCTCTGGTGTTTGCAGGACCGAACGCCGATCAGGCATATGTTGATCAATTGCGTCGAGAGCTCGGACTCGATCAGTCCCTGTGGGTGCAACTCATCGACTACCTGAGCAAGCTTTCGCGCGGTGATCTCGGGCAGTCGATGAGCTACCCGGGTTCCGTGTGGTCCGTCATCGCATCCCGTATCCCGGCCACGCTGCTGCTGGTCCTGTCCAGCCAGGTGATCGGTCTGGTTGTTGGCACAGTCGTTGGCACATTGGTAGCGCGTCGGCAGGGGTCGGCGCGAGACAATGTTGTCTCCACGATCGCGTTGGTTTTGTACTCGATCCCGGTGTTCTGGTCCGGCCTGGTGCTGATCCTGGTCTTTGCCGTGACGCTAGGTATCCTCCCCGCCTCCGGAATGCACAGCGCGTTCGGCTCGTCAGGTGGATTCGGGGGCGTCATCGACACGCTCAAGCATTTGGTACTGCCGGTGACTGCATTGAGCCTGTCCTTCACGATCCCGACCTATCTGCGCATCGCTCGGGCGAGTGTCATCAGTATCGAGGGCGAGGACTTCATCACCACGGCACGATCTAAGGGACTCAACGAAACCACAATTCTGTTTCGACATGTCCTGCGTAACGCGCTACTGCCCATCGTCACGATGGGTGGCATGTATATCGGTCTCAGCCTGAGTGGGGCCGTGCTCACCGAGACTGTCTTCAGCTGGCCCGGGATCGGGCAGTTGACCTACCAGGTCATCTTCAGTCGGGACTACCCCACCCTCCTCGGGGTCTTTCTGGTCTCGTCCATCGGAGTTGTAGTCGTGACACTGCTGACGGACATGTTATATGGCGCAATTGATCCAAGGGTGTCGCACAGATGACTACGACAAGCGTTCACGCAGCGCCCAGCCTCGCGCCGGGCCGCCCTGGAGCGCCACGCCGCGGCAGGATGCGGAGCGGATGGCGGCGCTTCGCAAGGCGAAAGCTCGCCGTCATCGGGTTGGGCTTCGTCCTGCTCGTGTGCCTGGTAGCGCTGTTTGCTCCGGTTATCGCCCCGTACGGCGCGAACGAACAGACGACCTCTCTCTTGGCCGGCCCCAGCGGCGCTCACCTGCTGGGTACGGACAATCTGGGGAGGGATGTGTTCAGCCGATTGGTCTGGGGCTCGCGCATGTCTCTGGCATTCGGCATCGTGGTGGCGGGCGTCTCCTTGCTCGTCGGTACGGTTGTCGGAGCTCTGGCCGGATATTTCGGTCGCTGGATCGACGACGTCCTGTCTCGTATCGTCGAAACCTTCATGATGATCCCATCGCTGTTCCTGCTCATCGTGGTAGGTGCGCTTATCGGCCGTAACGTGGTGCTGATCATGATCGTGGCCGGGCTGACGCTCTGGCCGTCCAACGCCAGGCTGGCGCGGGCGCAGGTCCTCAGTCTCAAGCATGAGCTCTATGTCGACGCGGCCCGCCTGGCCGGTACCGGCAACGCCAGGATCCTGTTCGGACACGTCATGCCGAATGGGTTGTACCCGGTGGTGGCGAACTCGACTCTTCAAGTAGGCAGCGCCGTTATCCTGGAGGCAAGTCTGAGCTTCCTTGGAGTGGGCAACGCAAACGTGGCCAGCTGGGGCTCAGTGTTGAAGTCCGGGCAGCCGTACCTAACCACTGGACCGTGGATCTGTTTGGCCGCAGGAATCGTTATTTCTCTCCTCGTCCTCGCGTTCAACCTATGCGGAGATGGCCTCAACGACATGCTCAGCGGCAAGGGTCAGGCGCCTCGTGGGGGCACGGCATGAGCCGGCAGGACAGTTCTTCGCTGCTGACTGTTGATGGGCTGTCGGTCACGTATTCAGGTGACCGTGGAGATGTCGTAGCGGTAGATGATGTGAGTTTCGATGTGCGTCCCGGTGAGGCACTAGGACTCGTCGGCGAGTCTGGCTGTGGTAAGAGTTCTATCGCGTTCGCACTCATGCGCCTCTTGCCGCGGGCAGGCCGTGCTGTGGGTTCGGTCACCATAGATGGAACCGAGATCCTGGGGCTTGCGCCGGGGCAGATGCGGGGGATGCGCGGTCAGTCTCTCGGGATCGTTTTCCAGGCAGCGATGAACGCGCTCAATCCCGTCATGCGTATCCATGATCAAGTCGGTGAACCGTTGTGGCGGGTAGGTGATTCCAGCAAATCCGAGGCGCAGCGCAGGGCCATCGAGATGCTGGAGCAGGTGGGTCTACCGGCGAATCGGTGCACGTCCTACCCGCACGAACTCAGCGGTGGGCAGAAGCAGCGTGTGGTGATTGCCATGAGCCTGATCCGCCGCCCGCGCCTGCTCATTGCCGACGAACCGACAACCGCGCTGGATGTTGTGGTGCAGGATCAGATCCTCGGAACCGTCGCGAAGTTGCGCGAGGAACTCCAATTTGGCCTCATCTTGATCTCCCACGACACGGGCATGGTGGCGGAAAACTGCGACCGTGTCGCCGTGATGTACGCGGGACGTATTGTCGAAGAGGGCAGCACCGAGGCGGTGCTGCGGCAGTCGAAGCACCCGTATACCATCGATCTCCTCGCCGCCCGCCCGAGTCTGTACGGCAATGATCATGTCCGTCCGATGCAGGGCGGCGTGGGCGTCGTGAATGACTCCGGCTGTAGGTACGCTCCACGCTGTTCCCTCGCGGTGCCTGCGTGCAGCGTGGAGCCCCCGCTGCGCGCGCTGACGGACGGCCGTCAGGTGCGGTGCGTTCTGGCGGGCGATGAGCAGCCGACGCGGCCTGCCGGCGTGCTGGCGGCACCACCGTCGCCTTCGCTGGCGGCTGCCGGCGCCGAGTCCGGCACCTCGTTGGAGCCGTTGCTGCGGTTGGGAGGCGTGAAGCGGTATTACCGACCGAAGGGATCGCTACTGTCACGCGTGTCCAAGACTGACACGGTGGTGCGTGCCGTCGACGGGGTCGACTTGACGGTCGGACGCGGGGAAATTGTCGCGTTGGTCGGCGAATCGGGCTGCGGTAAATCGACACTTGCCCGCATGATGGTCGGCCTCGAGCAGCCTACTGCGGGTTCCGTTCACCTGGGTGACCGTCTCTTGCGAGACCTCCCGCGCTCGGACCTGACGTCGCGGGTCCAGATGGTATTGCAAGACCCGTACCGGAGCCTCGATCCGCGCCACACTATTAGGCGCGCAATCGAGGAGCCATTGCGAGCCCACGGGGTCCGCAAGGGCGAGTTTGCCTCCCGGGTGGAGTCCGCGCTGGAAGATGTGGGCCTGACCCCGCCGGAACTCTACGCAGACCGGTATCCACATGAACTCTCCGGGGGGCAGCGCCAGAGAGCGGCCATAGCGCGCGCAATCATCGTTAATCCGGAACTCATTGTCGCAGACGAACCAGTGTCGATGCTTGATGTGTCGACCCAAGCTGGCGTCATGGACGTCATGCTGCGTATGCGCCGCGAACACGGCGTGTCCTTTGTATTCATAACGCACGACCTGGCCGTGGCGCGCTACATGAGTGACCGCATTGCGGTCGTATACCTCGGGCGCATTGTAGAGATTGCCGAGTCCTCCGAAGTGATGTCAGCTCCTCGACATCCGTATACCAGGATGCTGCTTGCTTCCGTTCCGGAAATCTCCGGCGGTCGGAAGCGGATCGACTCGTCGCAGATGACAGTCCGACCCCTGAGTAATGGCGGCTGTCGCTTCCAACCGCGGTGCCCGTTAGCCAGGTCAATCTGTAGCTCAGATGATCCCGAGCTTCGCGAGGTGAATCAGATGCACTGGGCCGCCTGTCACGTGCTGTAGGTGCTGGTTACCCGGTCTGCGTGACGCGGGGCACCCCCTGAGGTGGTCGCCGACGGGGGCTGCCAGGCGTAACCTTCATGCCTGTGACGATGCCAATTGACACACGAAGAGTTGAGAGAACCGAAAGGAGCGGATCGTGACAACGAGCGCTGCGCTCCTGGAGGGATTGGCACGCAGCCGTTCCATGCTTTCGGAAAGGATGAGTGCGACCGATCTTGTGGCCAATGCTCTGCGAGACCAGATCATTGAAGGTAGGTTCTCTCCCGGGGATCGGCTGCCGGAGGAGCTGATCGCGTCGGCCCTCTCGGTTTCCCGGAACACGATTCGTGAGGCATTCCGCATTCTTCGCCATGAGGGACTCGTTACCCAGCAGCTCAATCGTGGCGTCTTCGTGCTGGTGCCGACGATCGAGGATCTGGTGGACTTGTACAAGGTGCGGCGTCTGGTCGAATGCGGCGCGGCGCGGCTGGCAACTACGGCACCGGATACGTTGATTTCTGGAGTGTCTGCGGCGGTTGCTTCAGGACGCTCGGCAGCGGCGGCGCACAGATGGGACGACGTCGGAACGGCGGACCTGGCATTCCATCACGCCGTGACGCGGCTCAGCGGAAGCCGGCGGCTCGATGATCTGATAGGGCGCACGTTCGCGCAGCTGCGCCTCGTCTTTCACACGATGCCTGATGTCGAGGAGTTCCATTCCCCGTTCCTGGATCGCAACGCGGAGATCGCCCATCTGATCGAAGACCGTCAGGGAGACGAGGCAGCACGATACTTGCAGCAGTACCTGGACGACAGTGAACGTCAACTTGCCGCTGCGTTCGAAGGCCCGCGCTCCAAATCGGACTCTTAAGGCTTGTGAGCGATGTCTGCGAATCCCGTGAGCGAACCGGCGCTGAAACTACGGTTCCGGCCCTCGGGTCCACGTGCGCTCTTGATCGAGGTAGAGAGTCAACGGGACGTGCTCAGCCTTTATGAAGAGATCGAGCAACGGCGTCGTGCCGGTTGGCGGCCAGATGTGGTCGACGTCGTCCCGGGAGCGCGGACTGTCCTCATCGATGGCGTTGCTGACATCGCGGGCGCCGTGACTGAGATTCGAGACTGGGCGCTGGAGCCGCGGACCGTTCGGGAGGTCGGAACCATCACGGTTCCGACGATCTACGACGGGCCGGACTTGGCGTATGTGGCTAGAGCCTGGCAGATGACCACCCGCGAGGTAGTGGCCACTCATACCGGCACGGACTTCTGGGTTGCGTTTAATGGCTTCGCTCCTGGGTTCGCTTACCTTGCCGGCCTGCCCGACGAGCTGAGCGTTCCGCGACGTTCGTCGCCACGTCCCTCCGTTCCTCCCGGCTCGGTGGGGCTGGCGGGCGAGTACTCCGCGGTGTATCCCCGTTCGTCTCCGGGCGGGTGGCAACTGATCGGGTGCACAGACATGACGCTGTGGAAGGACGATGCTCAAGCGCCTGGGCTGCTGACACCCGGCATGGTCGTCAGGTTCGTAGAGGTGGCTCCTGGATGAGTGAGTCTCGCCACCTGACAGTGGTCCGGGCCGGCCTGCTGACGACGATTCAAGACGGCGGGCGACCGGGGCTGGCCCATCTGGCGATTCCGCCTTCCGGTGCTGTCGACCAGCCAGCGTTCCGACTGGCCAATCGTCTGGTCGGCAACCCGGAGCACATGGCGGTATTGGAGACGACGCTGACCGGTGTTGCGGTGCGGTGCTCGGTCGACTGCGCGGTGGCGGTGACCGGGGCGCATGCCCACGTTGCTGTCGACGGCTCTCCATCCCAGTGGGGCGCCGCGATCCACGTCAGGGCAGGCGAGGTTGTCGATGTGCGCAACGGCATTGATGGTGCGAGGTCGTACCTGGCGGTTTCGGGCGGGATTCTAGCGCCGACATCTTTTGGAAGTCGCTCTACAGATATTCTATCCGGAATCGGACCAGCGCCATTGAGAGCAAATGTTTCGATTCCTATTGGCGAGGACTTGGCGCCCGCCGAAGCGGTCGATGTTCCACTATGCGAGTTGCGCTCAGACGTCGTTACCCTCCGCCTCTATACCGGGCCACGCGCCGACTTACTTGAACGCGATGCGGCGCGAGTGCTTGAAGAGGAGACCTGGACCGTTGGATTGGCAAGTAATCGCATAGGCATGCGATTGGAGGGGCCGCAAATCCGTCTGCGCGACCACGAGGAACTGCCTAGTGAAGGCGTTGTCATCGGATCAATGGAGATTACGCCTGACGGTATGCCGCTGGTGATGCTTGCCGATCATCCGACCACTGGCGGATATCCGGTCGTTGGCGTTGTCGACGCGACTGGCGTCGCGAAGTGTGGCCAGGCGAAGCCGGGGACCGCCGTGCGGTTCAGCGTTATCCACGACGAACTTGACGGAATTTACCTGTGACTGGACCATGAGAGATGGATGGCATGAACACGATCGACCTCAACAGTGACCTCGGAGAGATAGATGGCGCTCGGGGCGTTGCATTAGATCAGGAGATCCTCAGTGCGGTGTCGAGCGCCAACATCGCCTGCGGCTTTCATGCGGGACACCCATTCCGTATTGCGCAGACGGTACGGCTGGCCGTGGGTCATGGTGTGGCGATCGGCGCGCATGTTTCGTATCCTGATCGCTCGGGATTCGGCCGGCGCTACATCGACGTGACCTACGACGAACTGATGCAGGATGTGCTGTATCAGATCGGGGCCTTGGCTGCGATCGCGCGGGCGGCCGGCGGCGCCGTTCGCTACGTCAAGCCACACGGCGCCCTTTATCACCGGATCGCTACCCATGAGGGCCATGCCGCGGCCGTTGTCGGGGCGATCTCGCGGTACGACGACGAACTGGTGATCATGGGCTTGCCCGGGACCACAGTGCTGGACCTCGCGGAGGCTGCGGGGCTGACAACGGTGACTGAGTGTTTTGCGGACCGGGGCTATCTCCCGGGCGGTGGCCTGGTCCCCCGGGGAGAGCCGAATGCCGTCATTACCGATGAACGCGCAGTGGTGGCCCGGGTGCTGCAGATGGCGCGGGAGGGGACGGTGACTGCCATCGATGGAACGACGGTGTCGCTTGATGCCCGCTCTATCTGCGTCCATGGCGACACGCCGGGTGCGTCGTCGCTCGCGCTGGCCGTGAGAGCTGGGCTGGCTGAGGCTGGTGTGACGGTCGGTTCCTTTTGCGATTGAGCGGCAGCTGTATAGGTCACGACAGTCTCTGGGCCGAGCGGCGACCCGAGACATACCATGAGAGGGGAATCCATGTCTGGCGCACCACTGGAATTCAGGTTGAGCCCGGCGACCAGTGCGTTGGTCGTGGTTGACCTGCAGTACGGCAGCGCGGCGCGCGGCCACGGCTACGACATTTCGCACAGGACTCCCGAGACCGCTGAGGTTCTGGACGCATACTTTGACCGGGTGGTTAACGTCGCGGTGCCGAACGTCAGAAGGCTCCTGGATGCGTTCCGTGGAGCGGGCGCGACGGTCATCTTCCTGCGCGTCGGACCGTCTGGGGCGACCGTGGGAGAAGCGCCCGTTGGGAGGAAGTTCCGGCTGGGTTGGGCGGAGCGGACACTGCCGACCCCGGGCGAGATGGATCTGCTGGCTGAGATTGCGCCGAAGCCCGGCGAGCGGATCATCACGAAGACAAGCGCAAGTGCTTTCACCACAACAAACTTCGAGCAGGTGATCACTGACCTCGGCCTCGAGGAGCTGGTGTTCTGCGGTGTCGCGACGAGTTACTGCGTCGAGTCGACTCTCCGGGACGCGGCCGACCGTGGCTTCTGCTGCATGCTCGTCGAGGATGGCTGTGCAGACGCACGAGAGGAGTATCACCAGATGGGGGTGGCCATCTCCGCCCGGTTTGCGAGAGTCGCCTCCACCGATTCGGTCATCGAAGAACTGGTCGCGTGAGGTCCTTGCGGCTGCGGTATCAGGGGTAGGCAGTCACCGGGCAGTCTCGGGGTGGGGACAGCGGTGTGGGTTGGCGGCTCTTCGGCCGAGTCGACCTCACCGACCGGCGAGACGGCGCGGCGCACCCCCACCGAGGGGGAGTTGGCACTATGGATGGGGTGCCGGGTCGCGGTGGACCTCCCCGCGGATGCTGGCGCAAACGATCGTACGAGCCGATCCGAGCAGGGGAGCCATGCCGAGAACGCTGCATATCCGACGCGCCACCAGCATTCTTGTCACTGCCGGCATGAGCATCGTGCTGCTGACCGCATGCACGGCGGCCGGCGGACGCACCGATGTCACTGCCACCGTCACGACGCCATTCGATGCCCCCAGCGGTGCCGACTCCGGCAGCACCGAACCCGGCGGCGGCGCGACCTCGAATGTCAGCACCGCCCCGGGTTCGGGCACCACGGGGGATGTTCCCAGCACTTCGACGAGCCCGGCGTCTCCGACGACATCAGGCACCGCCACGCGCTCAGGCACCGCCACGCCGCCCACCAGCGCCGACAAGCCCCCGGTCGACACCTCGAGAGACGCCGTCGTCTGGGACGACAACTCGATGGTGCCGCACCTGTTCTTCCACTCGCTCATCGTCGACCCGGAGCGCGCCTTCAACGACGAGGAGTCCGGCGCGGGATACCTGGACTACATGGTGACCCGCAGGGAATTTGCCAAGATCCTGCAGCAGGTCTACGACAACGGCTACGTCCTGGTCAGCCCCCACCAACTCGCCGCCGTCGCGAAAGACGGCAGCATCAAGCCGAAGACCCTCAAGCTTCCCGAGGGCAAGAAGCCGCTGGTGATCTCCGTGGACGACGTCTCCTACTACGAGTACATGGAGGGTGACGGGTTCGCGACCAACCTGATCATCGCGGCCAACGGGCGGGTGCTGAACACCTACACGGACGCCGACGGCAAGACGACGCAGGGTTCCTATGACGTCATGCCCATGGTGGACGACTTCGTCCGGAAACACCCGGACTTTTCGCACGCGGGAGCGCGCGGCGTCATCGCCCTGACTGGCTACAACGGCGTGTTCGGCTACCGCTCCTCCCCCAGTGAATACCAGGGGAAGAACAAGAATCTGAGGCAGGACATCGCGACCGCCAAGAAGGTTGCCAACGCGCTCAAACAAGAGGGCTGGGAGTTTGCGTCCCACTCCTGGGGGCACATCAACTTCACCACCTCGTCCCTGGACCGCATCCAGAAAGACACCGCGCTGTGGAAGTCGGACGTGCAGCCGATCGTCGGCAAGACCGACATGTTGATCTACCCGTTCGGCGCCGACATCTCCGGTGTGCCGGGCTACCAGGGCGAGAAGTACGACTACCTCAAGGGGCAGGGCTTCTCGTTCTACTTCAACGTGGACGGCTCGACCACGGCCTGGGGACAGTGGGGCGACGGGTACTTGCGGGAGGCACGCATCAATGTCGATGGCATCAGCATGAAGGCCGCCATCGACGGCCGGAAGGTGCTTGATGCGTTCTTCGACGTCGCCTCGGTGCTGGACCCGGCGCGACCGGCCTCGATCTCCGGCAGCGGATCATGATTCGGCGGGCCCGGCGGACCTGACCACGGACGGGGCCATCGTGACTGGTTCTGCGGCCGTCCCGCTCGAGCCCGGATTGCTACCCGACGAGCTCCTCGACCGCGGTCCGCAGCCGACGCAGGCCCTCGGCGAACCTGTCCGGCGCGGGCAGCAGCGACAGCGCCAGCGCACCTGCCGACGGCAGGTCGTAGAACCAACCCGGATGCACGTCCAGGTTCGCGTGCCGCATCAGGTGCACCGCCAGGTCCTTTGCGGGCAGGTACTGGGGCACGTCGATCAGCACGGTCCAGCCGCCCTCGCAGCGCCGCACCCGGTAGGGCCCCTCGGCGAGTTCCCGACGGGTGGTGGCCAGGTTGGTGGCGAGCCGGGTGCGGGTAGCGGTGACGGATTCGTCGGCGACAGCGAGCATCTCGGGCAGCGCGGCCGCCACCGGACCACTGACCGGCAGGAACGCGTCCGCCAGGGTGTCCAGGCCATCCCGGAGGGCGAGACATGCTTCGAAAGGCCCGTCCACCCGGATCCAGGCCAGTTTGAGCTGCGGGGCGCACAACAGTTTGGACAGCCCCCCGAGAACGAAGGTCGGCACCCGCCGCTGACCGGCCAGGGACCAGACGGCCCCGCGCGGCGACGAGGAGGCACCATCCAGCGTGAACGGCCCGAACACCTCGTCGGCGATCAGTGCCGCCCCGCTGCGCAGGCACGCCGACTCCAGCTCGTCGACCCCGTCACCGACATAGCTACCGGTGGGATTGCCGGGGTTCACCACGATCACCGCCCGGGTCGCCGGGTCGGATGCCGCTGTCGCCAGCGACACCGGATCGAGCAACCACCCCTGCGGGTGGACGTAGTCCAACCGGTACCCGATGGTGCGCACGCCCGCGAACCGCGCCAGCGGCTCCACCAGGGGATAGCCCGGCTCCGGCACGGCGACAGCCTGCCCCGGGTCGGCCAGCAGCGTCAGCAGCCACGAGTAGGCCTGCGACGTGGACTCCGTGAGCCAATAATCGTCGGGACCGCCGCCGAACCGTGCGGCCAACGCCTCGCGCGCCGCCCGAAGTCCCCGCGGGTGTGGCTGGTACCGGGTCGCGTCCGGTATGTGCCGGCGCATCGCGTCCAGCACGGCGGGGTGCAGCAGTCCATGCCTGGTCGGGTTGGAGTCCGACAGGTCGAGCAGGTCCACGCCGGCAGCGACCAGTTCCGACCTGACCCGAGCGATCGCGTTGAGCCCCCGGGGGAAGGTGACCCGCTCGGCCGGCTGCACGCCGCTCATCGTAGGACCCCGCGCCGCTGGCCGACCGGTCCCGCCGCCGCAGACCGTCGGTGACGGCGCACGGCCCCCGGCTCCGTAGCATCGGCGTGCGTGAGCACCTTGATCCTGACCAACGTGCGGCCGTGGGGCGGCGATCCCGTCGACCTTGTTATCGACGGTGACGTGATCGCCGACAGCGCCCCCGCCGGAGCCAGGCCGGCCGGCAGTGGCCCGGACGTCCCGCGGTCTATCGACGGTGCCGGGTTGCTGGCCCTGCCCGGGTTCGTCAACGCGCACGCCCACCTGGACAAGAGCTGGTGGGGCCTGCCCTGGGTGCCGTACCGGGGAGAGCCCACCGGCGAGGGGCGCATTGCGCACGAGCGTGCCGAGCGGGACGCCCTGGGCATTCCGAGCCTGAGCAGCACCATTGCGGTGCTGCGAGAGTTTCTCCGGCACGGGACCACCGCGGTGCGCAGTCACGTGGACGTCGATCTCGGCGTCGGGCTGCGCGGCATCGACACGGTGCGGCGGGCCGTCGCCGCGTTGGACGGCGCGATCCAGGTCGAGATCGTGGCGTTCCCGCAGGACGGTGTGGTCCGCCGGCCGGGGGTGCTGCGGCTGCTGGACGAGGCGGCCGCCGCCGGAGCGAGGTTGATCGGGGGTATCGACCCCGCCGGTATCGATCGAGACCCGGTCGGGCAGTTGGACGGAATCTTCGACATCGCCGAACGTCGCGGCGTCGGCCTGGACATCCATGTGCACGACGGCGGCGAGTTGGGTGCGTTCCAGTACGAGCTGATCATCGAGCGCACGCTGGCCACGGGACTGCAAGGAGCGGTGACGATCTCGCACGGGTTCGCCCTCGGCCAGGTCTCGCCCGCCCGGCAGGCCCAGCTACTGGACCGACTCGGCGAGGCGGGCATCGGGTGGGCGACCGTCGCCCCACCCGGTACCGCCGCGCTGCCGTGGCGCGGCATGCGCGAACGGGCCATCCCCATCGGGCTGGGCACCGACGGCGTCCGCGACCTGTGGTCCCCGTACGGCGACGGTGACATGCTGCGCATCGCACTGGGTTTCGCGCGTCTGCACGGCCTGCGCACCGACGCCGACCTGACCGAAGCGGTGCGCCTGGCCGGCTGCCACGCGGGCGGATTCGTGCACCGTGAACGGCATGATCTGGTGCCGGGCGCCCGCGCCGACATCGTCCTGCTGGACGCGGAGAACGTGCCCGACGCGCTGGTCCGGGTCCCGGACCGAGAAATCGTCATCGCCGGCGGCCGGCTGGTGGTCGCCGACGGCGACCTGGTGATCTGACCGGACCCGTGACACCGGGCGAACGCGGCGGCCGGAGTGCACCTAGGGCCACCGGGACCGCGCCGGCCTCCCCCGCCGCCGTCCGTGATAGGCAATCCACATGGACAGCACGATGAAATACGTCACCCTCGGACGCACCGGCGTGCAGGTCTCCCGGCTCTGCTTCGGCACCATGACCTTCGGCAGCGAGGCCGACGAACACACCTCGGGCGAGCTGTTCGCGCAGGCCAGGGACGCCGGCATCAACTTCTTCGACACCGCCGACATGTACTCCGACGGTGATTCCGAACGCATCCTCGGCCGCCTGATCGCGCCCCATCGCGACGAACTCGTCATCACCTCCAAGGCCTTCTTCCCGACCGGGCCGGACGTCAACGATCAGGGCTCGTCCCGCCGGCACCTGATGCGGGCGGTCGAGGCGAGCCTGACCAGGCTGGGCACCGACCGGCTGGACGTGTATTTCATCCACAACCTCGACCCGCGCACGCCCATGGAGCAGACCCTGCGTGCCCTGGACGACCTGCAGCGGCAGGGAAAGATCCTCTATCCCGCGGTCAGTAACTGGGCGGCCTGGCAGATCGCCACCGCGCTGGGTGTCTCGGCGCGCGAGCACCTGGCCCGGTTCGAGGTGGTGCAGCCGATGTACAGCCTGGTCCGCCGCCAGGTCGAGGTGGAGATCCTGCCGCTGGCGGCCGCGGAGGGCCTGGGCGTCGTCACCTACAGCCCGCTGGGCGGTGGGCTGCTGACTGGCAAGTACGGATCGAACACCCGGCCGACCACCGGACGCCTGGTGCAAAACGAACGCTATGCCGCCCGGTACCGGCTGTCCTCGGACTACCACACCGCCGAGCAATTCACCGCGCTGGCAACGGATCTGGGCGTCGCACCCGCGTCGCTGGCAGTCGCCTGGGTGATGGCGAACCCGGCGGTGACGGCACCGATCATCGGGGCGCGGAACCGGGAGCAGCTGGCGGGTTCGCTGGGCGCCCTGGCGGTGACGATGACCGCGGAGCTGTACACGCGGATCGCGGCGCTGTCGGCGACGCCGCCGCCCGCCACCGACCGCACCGAAACCCAGCAGGCCTGACCGGGCAGGTCGGCGCGGCGGGTACCGTGAGCCGGCGATGCGACACATCATCTGGGACTGGAACGGCACGCTGTTCAACGACATCGATGCCGTCGTCGACGCCACCAACGCAAACTTCGCTGGCTACGCGCTGCCCACCCTGACCGCCGAAACCATGCGTGCCGCGTTTACCCGGCCGGTATGGGTGTACTACGAGAACCTGCTGGGCCGGCCTCTTGCCGACCACGAATGGGAGCGACTGGACAGCGGCTTCCACCAGCACTATCACCACATGATGAGGTACTGCGGGCTGGCCGCCGACGCCCGCGCCGCCTTGCGGGCCTGGCAGAGCACCGGTGGATCGCAGTCGTTGTTATCCATGTGGCAGCACGATCGCCTGGTGCCGGCGGTGCGCGACTATTTCCACATCGAGCCCTACTTCGCGCGGGTGGACGGGGTGCGGGGAGCCGGCGGCGGCTCCAAGGTCCGCTACATGATCGCGCACCTGGCAGCGATGCGGATGGACCCGGCGGAGGTCCTGGTGGTCGGCGACAGCGTGGACGATGCGCTGGCCGCCCGGGAGGTCGGCGCCCGCGCCGTCGCCTACACCGGGGGCACCACCAGCCGCGCGGCGCTGGCCGCGCTGGGGATTCCGGTGGTCGACGCGCTGGTCGAGGCGCTGCGGTACGCCTGAGCGGGCCGGATCCAGTCTGAAAACCCGCCGCCAGATTCGGGATCGCGGAGCATTTGCGCAGGTCGTCGTGATCGTGCTGCGATCTGGGGGCAGAATTTCAGACGCCGACCGAACCGCGCTACCGTCTGCGCTACCGTCTGGGCTCATGCACCGGTTGTCCCGTACCGAGGCCCGCCGCATCGCGGTGCGCGCGCAGTTGCTCGCGAACCCTCGGCCGGTCGAGCTGCTGGACGTGGTGCGTCGACTGACCCTGCTGCATCTGGACGGCACGGCCGCCGTGGCACCCAGCGCAGAACTGATCGCCTGGTCCCGACTCGGTGCGCGATTCGCCCGTGCCGACCTGGATGCCGCGCTCGCCGCCGGCGACCTCATCGAGTTCCGCGGCGTGCTTCGCCCCGCGGAGGACATGGTGCTGTACCGGGCCGAGATGGCCGACTGGCCGGGCGAACGCGCTCCGGAGTGGAGCCACGACCTGGCCGAGTGGCTGGCCGCCAACGACGACTGCCGGTGCGACATTCTGGCCAGGCTGGCCGACTCGGGGCCGCTGACCTCCCGGGAGATCCCGGACACCTGCCTGGTGCCGTGGCGATCCTCCGGCTGGAACTCGGGCCGGAATGTGCCCCGCATGCTGGAGTTGATGGCGCAGCGCGGTGAGGTCGCGGTCGCCAGCCGCTCCGGGCACGAGCGGTCATGGGACTTGGCCGAACGCATCTACCCGGACGACCCGGTAGTGCCGCTCGACGACGCGCTGCGGATCCGCGCCGAGCGCCGGCTGCGGGCGCTGGGCGTCGCCCGCGCCCGGGCCACCGCGACGCCGGGCGAGCCGAACGACGTGGGCGAGGTCGGCGAGGCCGCCGAGATCGACGGCGTGTCCGGCACCTGGCGGGTGGACCCGAGCTACCTGGACGGCAGCCGGTTCGCCGGTCGAGCGGCGATCCTGTCGCCGTTCGATCGGTTGGTCTACGACCGGGCCCGAATGGTCGACCTGTTCGACTTCGACTACCAGCTGGAGATGTACAAGCCGGTGGGGAAGCGCCGCTGGGGCTATTTCGCGCTGCCGATCCTGTACGGCGATGCCCTGGTGGGCAAGGTGGACGCTGCCGCCGACCGGAAGGCGAGAGTGCTGGCGGTGATGGCGATCCACCAGGATGAGTCGTTCACGCGCGCCGCGCATCGGGCCGTGCAGGTCGAACTGGCCGACCTGGCCCGCTGTCTCGGGCTGACGCTGCGGCTGCCGGCCTGACGCGCCGCGGTCAGTGTTTGCGCACGACCCGCTCGGGCTCGCCGGTCCGCCAGATGGTGATGTCCAGATGGTCGCCGGCAACCTCGACACAGGATGCGCCGGTGATGTCCGCGGCGAAGAAGTCGTCGAAGGTCTCGCCCCGCAGGTCCAGCCCGATCTCGGCGAACACCTCCTCGGCGAATGCTCGGTGCAGGGCCGGATCGGGCAGGTGCCGCACCGTGCCGAAGAGCTTCGCATCGCCGTCGGCGACGTGGCTATCCACGGTGGCGGTGTGCAGGCAGAACCGGGGGTCGCGCCGCAGATCGGCGAACTTGGTGGTGCCGGGCATGCCGACCAGCAGCAGTTCGCCGGCGAAGATTCGCGGCTCCAGTGGGCTGATCCGCGGGTAGCCGTCGGATCGGGTGGTGGCGAGCAGGCACAGCTTGCCGGTGGCGGAGTGCCGGCGGGTGAAGATCTCGGCGATGTGCGGTGCGGCGGTGACGAAGTCCGTCCAGGTGGTCATGCGGGGAGTTCTACCAGCACCGGCCGACACCCGACCGCTCGTCACCGCCGTTGCCTCGCGCCGACATCGGCGCGGGCGTCAGGGGTCCCCGGCAGCCGTCGCTCGGGAGTTCGCGGCCAGGTACCGCTCGATGCGCCGGTCCGGGATCAGCCACATCACCGCCACCGCCACGTAGCAGGCCATCGACAACCAGAACGCCGGCCGCCAAGACGGGACCGCCAGCAGCGCGATCAGGATCGCCGCGAGGTAGAGCACCGGCGATAGTTTGCCCTTCAGGTCACGGCCCACCGCCTCCCGCAGCGCGGACCGGCCACCCTGGCCGCGAATGATCACCTGCTGGAGCAGGTAGTACGCGACAGCGGCGGCGCCGAGGTCGATGCCATAGACGATCAGCGGCACCTGCGCGAAGTGGGTGGTGTCCATCCACGCCGTGGACAGCGGCAGCAGCGAGAGCCAGAACAGCAGGTGCAGGTTCGCCCACAGCACACCGCCGGTGATGCGCTCGGTGATCTGGAACATGTGGTGGTGATTGTTCCAATAGATGCCCACGTACACGAAGCTGAGCAGGTACGTCAGCAGCCCGGTGCCGGTGTCGCTGATCAGGTGGGACAGGTCGGGCTGGTCGGGGATCTTCAGCTCCAACACCATGATCGTGATGATCACGGCGAGCACGCCATCGCTGAATGCTTCGAGTCTGCTGGAGGGCATGGGGCGATCCTTGCAGCGGGTGCCGGATGACCCCGTGCGACGCGCGGCCGGATCGATAGGCTTGTTCCGGACGTTCGACTGCCGGATGGGGGTGGGGTGTGGTCGTGGAATCCGACACCAGCCCGGCCGCACGGGCGTTGCTGACCCTGGAGCTGTTGCAGAACCGGCCGGGGATCGGCGCGGCGGCGATCGGCGACCGGCTTGGGGTGTCGGAACGGGCCGCCCGCCGGTACATCGCCATCCTGCGGGAGGCGGACATCCCGATCGAGTCGACTCGGGGCCGGTACGGCGGTTACCGGGTGGGCCGCGGCCTGCGTCTCGCGCCGTTGATGTTCACCGATGCGCAGGCGCTGGGGCTGGTGATGGCCGTGCTGGACGGGCACCACCGGGTTTCCGATGCCGACGACCCGGTGGGCGGGGCGTTCGACAAGATCGTGCGCGCCATGCCGGAACCCCTGGCGGCGCAGGTGCAGGCGATCCGGCATGCCGCGGCGCCTGCCCCGGACCTGGCCGCCGCCCGACCCGACCCGGGCACCACCGTCGAGCTGGTGCGCGCCTGCTCGCAGCACCGCCGGGTGCTGCTGGCCTACCGGACCGAGGCGGGGTCGCAGTGGCAGGTGCGTGCCGACCCGCTGGCCGTGGTGGTGCGGCACGGCCGCTGGTACCTGCTGTGCTTCTCGCACCGGGCCGGGGAGCGCCGCGCCTTCCGGGTGGACCGGGTGCAGTCGGTGCACGTGCTCGACGAGATCTTCGAGCCGGTCGCGGATCTCGATCCGGTGGCGGCGTTGGAGCAGCAGCTCGCGGTGGGCTGGGAGTACCGGGCGGAGGTGGTCGTCCAGGCGCCGGCCGAGGCGGTGACGAGGTGTTTGCCGACCACTCTGGGCCGGGTCGAGCCCATCGACGACGTCAGCTGCCGGCTGGTCGGCAGCACCAGCAACCCGTGGTGGTATGCCGAGCAACTCGCCCGGATCCCGGCCCCGTTCCACATCGTGCAGTGCGCCGAGCTGCGTGCCGCCGCCCAGGCGATCGGCCGGCGGATGCTGGCCGCCGCGAGCGACGCGTCCCGCTCGCCGTCAGCCGATCACCCGGCCGGCGTCGGTGACGACGATGCAGCGGTAGCCGTCCGGCAGTGACCAGGCCCCGCGCGCCGGCGCGCCGTCGACCATGATCGCGGTGGCGAACACGTCCGCCCACACCAGATCCGGGCCGGTGACGGTGGCCTGCCACACCCCGGTGGACGGCAGGCGCGACGCGGGATCGACGATGTGCCGCCCGCGGTGCGCGACGCCGGAGGTGGCCACGGCCCCGTCGGCGATCTCCAGCACGCGCAGCAACCCGGCCGGGTCGGCCGGGTGCTCGATCCCGACCCGCCACGGCAGCCCGGTCGCGGGCGAGGCGAGCAGCACGTCGCCGCCGGCGTTCAGATACCAGTCGGTGCCCGGCAGGTCGATCAGCCTGGCCGCTCGCGCCGCCGCCCAGCCCTTGACGATCCCGGACGGATCCAGCCGGCCGGCATAGCGGACGTCGAAGGCGCCGGCGGTGGCCCGTCGGGCCCGTTCGGCCAGGATCAGCACCTCGGCAACAGCCGGATCGGCGTCGTCGATCGTCAGCTCACCCCGTTCGATCCGGTTGATGTCGCTGCCCTGCCGGTCACCGCTGAAGATCCGGTCGGCGGCGCGCAGTGATGCCCAGACCGCTTGCACGACAGCAGGTTCAGCGGGATGGGGGGCGCCGCGCAGATGCAACGAAAAGGGCAGACCCATGATCATCTCGACGTGGGCACGACGGGGTGCTGCCTGCTCGGGGGCGCGTCCCGGATGAGTCGTCACCGCCTTGCCCTCACGCCGAGAAGTGCGCGACGTCCAGCGCCGACTGGAGTGACGCCAGGTAGCCCTCGGTGGTGTAGGTCGCCCCGCTGATCACGTCGACCTGCGCGCTCTGTGCGGAGAGCACCTCGGCGCGCAACTGCGGCAGGGCGAACGCATTGATCTCCTGGTCGCGGCGCTCCGCGGTGGGGTATTGGATCGCCGTCACGTCGGTGATAGCCCCACCGGAGATCGTGACCCGCACCTGCACCGCGCCGTAGCGGGTCATCTCGGTGGAGCCATCCACCACGGTGTCCGCGGCCGTGCTGGTCGTCGGTGCCGGGTCCGACCCGGATGAGCCCGATCCGGAGCCGGACCCGGTGGCACCGGATCCCATGGCCGGATCAGGCCCCTGACCGCTGGTCGCTGTGGCCGCCGCGCCGGCTCCGGACAGCACGGTCGCCCGCTGGGCGGGCTGGGCGGCCACGCCGCCACCCAGGCTGGTCCGGTAGGACAGCAGCAACACCAGAACGGCCAGGGTGCTCAGCACCGCGAGCGTGATGCGTCGCATGCCGACCTCCTCGGGGTGCTGTGGACGGCCGGCGCGGTGCGCGCAAGCCGCCGATCGTGGGTCACCATCTGAAGTCCTCCCGGTGGATCGCATCGAGCGGCACACCCAGCGTGCGCAGGGTGACGGCGACGGCGGCCATCCAGCCGGCCGGACCGCACAGGTACACCTCGCGTTCCGCAAGGTCGGGGACCAGGCGGCGCAGCACCTCGGCCGGGTCGGCGGGCCCCGGCGCGGCCGGCAGCCAGCTGCCAGCCGGATCTCGCGGCCCGACCAGCAGCACCGTCCGGACGGTGAGCCACCGGGACAGGGACGAGAGCTCGCTCCCGAACAGGGCGTCGTGCGGCGTGCGCACCCGGTGCAGCAGCACCACCGTCGGTGGGCGCGGTCCGCCCGGCCCCGACGTGGCGGGTTCGGTCGCGACCTGCTCGGCCAACGCCCGCATCGGCGTGATGCCGATGCCGGCCGCGACCAGCAGCACGTCCCGCCGCCGGCGTCGGTCGGCGGTCAGCGCGCCGTACGGGCCCTCCACCAGGACGCGAGTGCCGGGACGGACCGTGGCCAGCCTGGATCCGTCGTCACCGCTCGTGGCGGCAGTGATGCGAATCCGGTCGCCGCTGGGTCCGGCGGACACCGAATAGGGATGCGCGCGAGACCAGCCGGGGCCGCCGAGGAAGCGCCAGTGCAGGAACTGCCCGGCCCGGACCGGCAGCCGGTCCAGGTGCCGGCCACGCATGATGACGGACACCACGCCGGGCGCCTCCGAGACCACGGCCTCCACCGTCAACGAGTGAAAGGCACTGCGCACCAGTGGAAGCAGCAAGCGGAAGATGACGATTGCGCCCGCCGCCACGCCCCACAGCGTCCACCAGAACACGGTGGCCACGGGTGAGGCCAGGAAGTCATATCCCGTCCACAGCTCGTGCGGCAACGCCAGTCCCACCCCCAGATACGCGTACAGGTGGATGAGATGCCAGGACTCGTAGCGCATCCGGCGTCGCGCCGCCCGGATCGACGTCACCACCACTGCGACCAGGGCAGCGGTCCCGGCCACCGCCAGCAGCATGCCGGGGTAGTTGACGACGATGTCCCAGGTCTGCGGAAGCAGCGTCATCGTTCCGGATTGGGTGTAGCCGATGACGATCAGCACGATGTGCGCCAGCATCAGGTAGAACGACCAGTAGCCGATGGTGCGGTGCCGGCGGGTGAGCACGTCCTGCCCCCAGGCCCGCTCCACCAGTGGGATCCGGGCCATCAACATGACCTGGATCAGCAGCAGATCCGCGGCCAGCAGCCCGGTCAGCCGGCCGGTGGTCAGCGCGAATCCGCCCGGCCCCGCCAGGGTCCGGATGCCGCCGCCCCGCAGCCACAGGGCCACCACGAACACCAGGGTCGCCAACGCCGCGCCGCCGGTCAGGTCGGCCAGGGTCGATCGCCGCCGCCGGGCCCGGGCGTGCACGGTCGACCGTCGGATCGCGCCGGGCGGCGATGTCGTAGCGGTCATCGGCGCTCCTGGCGAGCCACGGTTCGCGGCGGGGCGCCGCAACCTGCATGCCGACCATGCTGCGGCTCGCCGGTGAGAACTGCCTATGAGCGCTCTCAGCGTTTACTGTTCGGCGGTCGCCACCCGCCGGATCGCCAGCAGCGCGATGTCGTCCGGGGGATCGGTGCTGACCATCCGACGCATCACGGTGCGGCACACCACTTCTGGATGATCATCCCGAACGACCCGACCGAGCCGGTTCATACCGTCGGTGATCGGCGACCCGCGGTCCTCCACCAGCCCGTCGGTGTACAGCAGCAGCACCGCGCCGAGCGGCACGTCGATCTGCACGCTCGTTCGGGTCAGGTCGGGCACCGAGCCCAGCGGCGGATTGGTGTCCACGTCGAGGATCTCCGCGTCTTCGCCGGGTCGCGCCAAGACCGGTGCCGGATGCCCCGCCGAGGTGACCTCGAACGTCTGGTAGGGGGGATGCGAGACGGCGCACAGCACCGTGGTCATGGTGCGCATCTCGAAGTGGTGCACCTTGCGGTCGGTCAGTTCCAGAACCTCGGCGGGTCCGCCGCCGAGCAACGCGTAGGCGCGCAGCGTCGTGCGCACCCGGCTCATCACTACCGCCGAGCGCAGGCCGTGGCCGACCACGTCACCGATCACCAGCCACAGGGCGCCGTCCGGCAGGGTGAACGCGTCGTACCAGTCACCGCCGATCGTCCGATCCGCCGCCGCCACGTACCGGCTGGCGAACTGCACACCGGGCACCGAGGGGAACCGGCTCGGCAGCAGGCTGCGCTCCAGCAGTTCGGTGGCGGCGGTCTCGGCGGCCAGTTGCTGCGCCGTCACCGCGCCCGCGATCCGGTCGGCCGCCACCATCAGCAACTCGGTGTCCTCGTCGGTGAAGGCGCGGTCGTCCAGCCGGCCGACGTGCAACACGCCGATCACCTGCTCCTCGCGCAGCATCGGCGCGCCCAGCATGGTGCGCACTCCCTTCTGCCACAGCGAGGGGTTGGCGACGGTGCCCGGGCTCACCTCAGCCAGCGTGGCCGGCGCGCGCCGGGCGGCGATCGAACCGGCGAAACCCACCCCCATCGGAAGCCGCATACCCTGTCCGGTGGGCTCGTCCAGGCCGTGCGACGCCCGCGCGATCAGGTGCTCGCCGGGTTCGTCCAGCAGCAGGACGGCCACCGTGTCGACCTCCAGGATCGACCGAACCCGGTCGATCATCTCGGCCAACAACTCGTCCACACCCAGCCGGTTGAGGTCGGTGTCGGTGATGGCCAGCAGGTTCGCCAGCCGCTCGGCAGCGGCCGGCGACGGGGGCTGCTTCTTCGACGTGGTCACCGGCACCTCGGGGTGGTCTCTGCCGTACTGGAACCCGGCTGACCGTAGCGTAACCGCGGCGTCGGGGGTTGTTGGTCGCTCACGCCGCGGATACTGTGCCGTGGGTCGCCGGGGGCGATCCGGCCACGCCGCTGAGGGTGGCCGCACGCCGTCGGGGAGGACGATGATGACGCAACCCATAGCCTGCCTGCGGTGCGGGTCCACGCAGCTGGCAGACGGCTTTATCGACGACACGGTCCAGGGCCGGGTGCGCTGGCTCGCCGGGCCGATCGAGGTCAGCATGTTCGGCAACACGCACCGGATGGGCAGGGATCGGTCGCTGATCCGGGCCCTGCGCTGCACCGCGTGCGGGCACCTGGAGCTGTTTGCGACCGACGAGGCTTGACGCCACCCAGCGTGGGATCGCCCGGAACACCGGGGCCGGGCACACTGGGTGCGCCATGACCAGCAGCAGCGGTCCCCCGAGCGACCCGGATAGCGGTGACGTCTATCGCACCATGGACCTCGCGCTGCGCATCGGGGAGCTGCTGCTCGCCGCGGGTGCCGGTGCTGCTGACGTCAGCGCGCAGATGAACAACGTGGGCCGGGTGCTGGGGTTGCACTCGTTCACGGCGGACGTCACCTTCACCGAGTTGACCATGACCCACCAGCCCCCGGGTGACCGGCCGGCGCTGGTCCAGATCCGACAGGTTCGCACCCGGCAGGCCGACTACGACGTGCTGACCGCCGTCGACCTGCTGGTGCGCGATCTGGTCGCCGGCCGGATCGGGCGGGAGGGGGCGGCCGACGCGATCAGGACGCTGACCTCGTCACCGCACCGCCGCGCTGCCTGGAAGGTGACGGTGTCGCTGGGCGTGATGGGCGTCGGGGTGGCGCTGATGCTGGATAGCCCCTGGCAGGTGCTGCTGATCGCGTTCGCCGCGGCGTGCTGCATCGACATCATCCAGCGGGAACTGGGTCGCCGACGGGTGCCAGTGTTCTACCAGCAGGCCGTGGGCGGATTGTTCGCCACCCTGATGGCCGCCGGTGCGACCTATGCCATCGACAACGTGGGACCCAGCAGGGTGATCACCTCCAGCATCTTCATCCTGCTGGCGGGGGTGAGCTTCCTGGGTGCGGTCCAGGACGCGCTGACCGGATTCCCGCTGACCGCCGGTGCCCGGTTCCTGGAGGCGATCATGGCCACCGTCGGCGTGCTGGGCGGGGTGTCCGGCGGCCTGACCCTGGCATCGGTGTTCGGGATCGGGCTGGGTGACATCGACCCGGGCAGCATCATTCTGGCACCCTGGCCGTGGACGGTCGCCGGGTCGGCGATAGCGGCTGCCGCGTATGCGTTCTCGGCGCGGGCTCCGGGCCGATCGATCCTGCCGGGCGCGCTGATCGCGGCGGCCGGGACGGGTGTCTACCTGGCGATGTTCGGGGTGGGCATCGATGTCGCGTGGTCGTCGGCGGTCGGGGCGGGGGTGATCGGCGTGGTCAGCTTCTCCGTGGCTGGGCGGTGCCGGGTTCCGCCGCTGCTGATCGTCACCGCCGCGATCGTGCCGCTGTTGCCAGGGCTGTCGGCTTACCGGGCGCTGGCCCTGTTCAGCCAGGGTTCCGACGGAGCGCTGTTTGCGCTGGCGAACGCGGCAGCGATCACCGTCGCGCTGGGTGCCGGGGTGATCGGCGGGCAGTACCTGGCGCAGCCGCTCAAGCGGGAGGCGCGCCGGCTGGAGACCAAGCTGGCCGGGCCACGTCTGGTGGGCCCGTTGACGGTGCGCTACGAGCGACGCCGGGTGCGGCGCGCGGAGAAGCGAACCCACTAAGCGGTGACGTGAGTGCCGCGGAGCCCTCGCGTGTGCGGGGCGCTGCCGCGCCGAATTGGCCGATGCAGGGCCCTGGCGCGCCGGCGCCGCCGGGTGCGGGCGCCACACGAATTTCATGGGACCTCCCGAATCGACCTTGCCGTGATCAACTACGTCGGCCGCTATTGGACGGTCCTGTCCAGTAGCGCCTTTCGCCGTTGGAGCTCAGAACGCACGACGTCGACATCCAGGTCGCTGACATCGGTGAGCGATGTGGCGATCGCGACCCCCGCCATGACACCGGCGGCCTCGCCGGTCGCCACGCAGCTGCCGATCACCCGCGCGGACCCGCTGGCCTCCCGTGATGCCCCGATGCATCGACCGGCGACGATGACGTTGCCGCCACCGCGGGGTATCAGGGATCCCATGGGGATGTCGTAGGAGCCGCCGCTGGCGATGTACTCCCTGACCTGGAGTGAGCCATCGGCGTGTATGTCGACATGGTGGGAGCCGCGCGCGACTCCGTCGTCCCGTTTCCTGGCGGACAGGACGTCTTGCGTCGTCAGTTCGACCATCCCCACGATGCGCTTGGTCTCGCGAATTCCCACGTGCGGACCGACCGCCGCGATGCAGGAGTCCTCGAAACCGGGCACCTCCGATACCAGAAAGTCCCTTGCCTGCACCACCTGATCGGCCAGAGTGGGCAGTGCCCGCGAAACGGCGGAGGCATCGGCACCGTTGACCTTCGCAATCCGCGTCACATTCAGCGTCAGCTCGCTGCGGGTCAGTGAGGTGGGCGTCATGTAGAACGCCGTGGTAGGGAACATCCGGTTCTCGGCGATCGCCCGATGCAGGCGACTGCCGGGGTGTTCGGAGCCGATGGCGACAAAGGGAACACCGGAGTCCGCCACCTTGGCGGCCGCTTCTTCGCGCGTGGCGGTGATGAAGGGATTCTCCGCGACGATCAGGTCATCAGGATTCTGCCGGACGAACTCCAGCAGGCGCGGAAAGTCGATGCCCGCGATGCGGAACATCACGCTGATGGGTTGGAATCCCCCACTCCCGTCGGCTTCCTCCAGGGGCAATCCGGCGTGCTCGGCCAACCATCCATCACCGCTGGCGTCGATCAGGATCTTCGAGCGCAGCAGCTGCTCGGTGTGCCCGTCGGTGACCACCAGACCCGTCGGTGCCCCCTGCCGGTCGGTGGCGACGCCGGTCGCGAGCGTTCGCAACCTGAGGTCGACACCTGCCAGGCGCAGGCACTGAACCACGGCCAGCTTCATGGGTTCGGGGTCGAAGCACGCCCCCCACATGGTGCGCCAGTCGAAGTTCAGACCGACATAGCCGCCCAGCGCCCGCACGCTATCCAGCAGGCGAGTCAGGACGCCTCGAACCACCCACTCGCCGTTACCGTTGGCGCAACCGAGGATGGGGATCCCGCTGATCAACTCGCCACCGGGCCAGGCTGATCGCTCGATCAGTGCCACCCTCGCCCCCGATTCGGCGGCGGCGATTGCTGCCGCTATGCCAGAAGCGCCGGCTCCCAGAACCACTACATCGATGTCGTCAACCTGCATGATCGCGTTCTCAACCACTCTTCCTGTGGGGGATGTGACCGTGTCTGGTCGCCTGCGGGCCTTTCAGCGCCGGGGCGGCATCAGCGCAGGTGACGTTAGTGCTCGGGCGGCTATGCTGTCCAAGACTGGAAATAGCCCGATTAATACGTCATGAGTATGGAAAGCAGGAGGATGACCGACCTGCAACAGCTGCGGTACTTCGCGGCGGTGGCACAGTTCTCGCACTTCACCAAAGCTGCGGCCGCCCTGAACGTCGCTCAGCCGCACGTCAGTCGCGAGATACATCGCCTCGAACGGGAACTCGGGGTGATGCTCTTCGAGCGCACCACGCGTCAGGTGCGACTGACTCCAGCGGGTGCGGAGTTCCTGGGTCACACCCACCGCATCTTCAGTCAGCTCGAGGAGGGCAAGGCACGTGCCAGAGCGGTGGGCGACGGCAGGGTGGGCGCCTTGGTGGCGGCATTCCCCGGCTCCGTCACCTACTCCTGGCTTCCGTTCCTGGCAAAGGAGTTTCGCAAGCGGTACCCGGAGGTCGACCTGGTGATCAAGAGCGAGGTGCTCACCGGTGCGCAGGTCGATGGGATGCGGGCGGGGACCATCGACGTCGGGCTGCTCCGGCCGCCGGTGCCGCTGGATGTGGTCGAGGTGTTCACGCTGGACAACGAGCCGCTGATAGCGGCGCTGCCGAGCGCGCACCCACTCGCCGTGCGCGCGCGCCCGGTGGAAGTCGCCATGCTCGAGCGGGAGCCGTTCATCGCCTACCGCGGGTCGGGGGCCAACACGACCAAGGTGGTCCTCAAGACCTGCCTGGATGCGGGCTTCGAACCGTCCATCGTCCAGTCCGTCGCAGACACCCATAGCCTGGTGAGCCTGGTCGCCGCCGGCATGGGCGTGGCGTTGGCGCCACGCTCGATCTACCACTTCACCGTCCCCGGCGTGAGGTACCTGCCGCTGGCCGAGGATGCCGTCCTGCTGCCGCTGCTGCTGGCCTGGCGCCGCGATCCGGAACGCGCGACCACCCGCACTTTCGTCAGCCTGGTGCGGGAGCTGTCCGGTAGCTGCGAGTGGCCTGGCAGGAATCTCGACCTGCCCTGGGGCTGACCGTCGGGGATAGGGCGGCGGGCGATCCGGCGCTGCGCCGCTCGAGCTACCCGGCGTCGACCTGGGCGTCGACCGCGGCGGGGTCGAACACGTGCGCCGCGACCATCGCGGTCAGTCCGGCGCTGACGGCCTCGTCGCCGAGCCGGGAGGCAATCACCGACAGGTCTCGGGTTGCCCACTCCATGGCGCTGGATCGCAGCCGCCGGTCGACCTGCGCGACGACCGACGGCAGCTGCCCCAGGGTGCCGCCCAGCACGAGGGTCTGCGGGTTGACCGTCGCCACCACCGCGGCCAGCACCTGCCCCAGCCGGTCGGCGGCCAACCGCACCGCGTCCACCGCGGCGTCGTCGTCCCGATTGACCCGCGCGACCAGGTCCTCCAGGTTCCGCACTCCGTGCGGCCGTAGCTGCTCGAGCAGCGCCCGGCCGGACGCCCAGGCCGCCAGGCAACCCTGCCGGCCGCACAGGCAGGTCGGGCCGTCCTCGGTGATCCGGATATGGCCGATGTCCCCGGCGGCGCCACTGGCTCCGGAGATCACCTGCCCGCCCAGCACGATGCCGGCCCCGATACCGCTGGCCAGCTTCACCGCCAGCAGGGTGGCCCCGTGCGCCAGGGGGACCGTACTGGACTCCCCGAGGGCGAAGGCGCGAGCGTCGTTCTCGATCAGCACCGGAACCGGCCAGCGTTCGCGGATCTGCTCGGTAATGGGGTAGCGCACCCATTCCGGCATGGTGGTCGACGCGCCCAGCGTGCTGGCCGAGGCCCCCACCGGCGCCGGCACGCTCATCCCGATGCCGATCAGATGCTCGCCGCCGGCGGCCTGCAACAGGGCTGTTCCGGCGTCCAGCAGTCGCGGCAGCAGGGTCCGGGGCGGCTCGGCGATATCCAGCCGGAGCAGCGTCATCCGCAGCGTCCGCCCCGACAGGTCCGCCACCCCGATCCGGCCGTGCGTCTGGCCCAGGTCGAACACCAGCACCACCCGCTGCCGATCGTCGAACCGCAGCAGCGTGGCGGGGCGACCCCCGTCCGAGCCCGCCGATCCGGCCTCGTACACCAGCCGGTGCCTAAACAGCACGTCCAGCCGCTCGAACAGTGTCGTGCGGGACATGCCGGTGGCGGCGAGCAACTGCTGTCGGGTCCAGACCGCCCGCGACCGGATCAGGGCGAGCAGGTAACCCGGTGACGCCGGCCCGGCGGGCACGGTGGCGACCGGCAGCGGCAGTGCCGGTGCGCCCGGCTCGTCCGACGACATCGTCACCTCCGTGAAGTCGACCACCGCCGCAGGCCCGGCGGCTCTTGACTATGGTGACAGCTGGTAGTTATGTTCAGCAAGCGAACACAAGTAGGTGCCAGGCGGGTCGGAGGCGTGATGCGCGGGTGTACGTGCCTGCCGGATCGGGTGTCGGACGGCCGAGCCGACGATGCGGTGCCGGCACTGCCGGCATCGCCGGTGACGAACCCGGCGGGTGGGCCCTCGTGACCGGAGTGTCCGCCCCCCGGGCGGTCGACCTGGCCGGTGCGGCAGCGGCCGTGTTGCGCGGTAACGACCGTGGCACGCACACCGTGGCGGCCCCCAGCCTGTACCCGCACCAGTGGAGCTGGGATGCCGCGCTGGTCGCGGTGGGCCTGGCCCGGCTGTCGGTGCCGCGGGCCATCACCGAGCTGACCTCGCTGCTGCGCGCCCAGTGGTCGAGCGGCATGATCCCGCACATCGTGTTCACCGACGCGGCCGGCTACTTCCCCGGACCGGATCGGTGGCGCACCGCCGGCGTTGCCCCCGCCGGTGTCGTCACCTCCGGGATCTGCCAACCACCGGTGCATGCCATCGCCGTGTACGCGATCGTCGCCGAGGGCCGGCGGCGGGGCGGCAGCGACCGGCGGAGCGCCGAGGAATTCCTGTCCGGCACCTTCGACGCGTGGCTCGCCTGGCATCGCTGGCTGGCCGATGTCCGGGGCCGCAACGGCGATGCCTTGGTGGAAATCCACCACAGCTGGGAGTCCGGCATGGACAACTCGCCGCGCTGGGATATCCCTTATGCCGCCGTGCATCCGGGAGCGATGCAGGACTACACCCGACTGGACAATCGGCATGTGGCCGATGCGGCGCAGCGCCCCTCCGACGCGGACTATCGCCGCTATCTGTGGCTGGTGGAGCAGATGGTGCGGGTCGGCTGGGACGACGAGGTGATCGCCGAACACGTCGACTTCCGGGTAGGCGACGTGCTGGTGACGGCGCTGCTGGCCCATGCCAGTGAGCTGCTGGCCGAGCTCGCCGTCGACCTGGGCCGGGGGGTCGTCGCCGACGAACTGGACGGCATCGCCCGCCGCTGCCGAACCGGTGTGGCGCAGGCGGTCTCGCCCGAGACCGGCCTGGCGCGGGATCGCGACCTGCGCACCGGGGCCTGGCTGGACACCCCGACCGTGGCCGGGTTTGCGCCGCTGCTGTGCCAGCCCGACCCGGATCGCCGCGCCGACTTGGTGGCGCGGCTGCGCGGCCCGCGATGGGCAGGGCATCCCACGTTACGGTTTGCCATCCCGCCGACCACGGCCCCGGACGCGGCTGCCTACCGGCCGCGCACCTACTGGCGAGGCCCCCAGTGGCCCATCATCGGCTGGCTGCTGTGGTGGACCGCGCGACGCTACGGTGACGATGACCTGGCCGCGCAGCTGCGGTCGGAATCGTTGCAGCAGTTGGCTGATGGCACCTTCGCCGAATACTACGAACCGGAGTCCGGACAGGGTCTTGGCAGCGCGAACCAGTCGTGGACAGCGGCAGTTGCGCTGGATTGGCTGGCGTCGTGATGGGCTCAGCTCCCTGCGCGCAGCACGTCCGGGTTGACGACGTGCCGCGGGCTGTGGTGATCCAGGGCCAACCGCAGGTTGTCGGACACCATGCGGTGCACCCGCTCCCGTGCCTGCTCGCTGTTCGCGGCGATGTGCGGGCTGAGGTAGGTGCCCGGCAGTGCCCGCAACGGCGAGTCGGCTGCCAGTGGCTCGGTGTGGAAGACGTCCAGGGCGGCCTGCGCGGGCCGGCCGGCTCGCAGTGCCCGCACCAGCGCATCCTCATCGACCACCGGACCCCGGCTGGCATTGACCAGGATCGAGCCGTCGCGCATCGCGGCCAGCTCGGCGGCACCGATCATGCCGGTCGTCTCGGCGGTCTGCGGAACGTGCAGGGTGACGATGTCACTGACGCGCAACAGGTCCGGCAGGTCCAACCGCCGTGCATCGGGGACGCCCGGAACCCGGTGCTCGCGTCGGCTGGAGTAGACGACCGCGGCGCCGAATCCGGTGACCCGGCGGGCCACCGCGGCACCGATGTTGCCCATGCCGACGATGCCGACCGTCAGCGCGCCCAGTTCCCGACCGTTCGGCCAGGGCTGCCACTCGCCGCGGCGCATCACCGCATCGGCGCGCGCTCCGTCGCGCAGCAGCAGGAGCATCGCCATCAGCACCCAGTCCGCGACGGTGTCGGCGTTGTAGCCGGGGGTGTTGGCCACCGGGATGCCGCGCCGGGTCGCCGCCTCGACGTCGATGGTGTTGTAGCCCACCGAGGGTTGCTCGATCAGCCGACAGCGCGTCATGGCGTCGATTGCCGAGTGGTCCAGGTGATACCGGCGGGCCGCGTCGCCGATCACCACGTCCGCGCTGGACACCAGGGCGGGCACCTGGGCCTGGCCCGCGGCGGGATCGGGCAGCAGGACCTCGATGTCGCGCCGGCCGGCCAATTCGCGCACCAGGTCGGCGGAGTAGGTGGACAGGCAGGTGATCACCGGGGTGGTCATGTCGATGAGCTCCGAACGGTCGGTGCGCGGGGGGACGGGCCACAGGCTACGGGCCTGCCGGCCGCGGCCTCGACGGCGGGGCCGAAACCGCCGGCACCCGCCATCCACCGCGATCGGACCGGGCGGGTACGCACATGACGACACCGACCCGCAGCGCCGAACAGACCCGGACCCGCCCGACACCGACCGTGGGGCAGTCCATTCCGGCTGACGACGGATGGCCGATCGTGACCGGCCGGCTGGAGTACGTCACCGACCGTCGGGTGCCGGGCATGCTGCACGGCGCCATCGCACGTGCCAGGGTGCCCCATGCCCGGATCGACGAGATCGACGTCACCGCGGCCCGTGCCATCCCCGGCGTGGTCGCCGTGCTGCTGGCGGAGGACGTCCCGGTGAATATGCTGGGACCCACCGAGGCACACGGGCCGGTGCTGGCGGACGAGACCGTCCTGCAGTTCGGCGACCCGGTGGCGCTGATCGCAGCCGTGGACGAGTCGACGGCCCAGGCCGCCGCGGCGGCCGTACGGATCCGTACCACCGACCTGCCGGTGGTGGATTCGGTGGCCGCCGCCCTCGCGCCCGGTGCGCCCGCCCTGCACGAGGGCGGGAACCGCGCCGCGCACACCAGTTTCGCCTCCGGCGACGTGGAGGCCGCGCTGGCCGCATCGCACCTGGTGATCCAGCGGGTGGTGCACACCCCATCCCAGGAGCACGTGGCCATCGAGACACCCGGCGGGGTCGCCGATATCGAGGGCGACGGCGTGACGGTCTGGTGTGGCTCGCAGAATCCGGGCGTACACCGCGCGAAGATTGCCGGTGCGCTGGGGATCGACATCGCCGACGTGCGACTGATCTCCAATCCGGTGGGAGGGGCATTCGGATCCCGTAACGACGACCCCATGCCCGTGTACCTGGCGGTGCTGGCCTTCATGACCAGACGCCCGGTGCACCTGCGGATGACGCGCGAGGACGTGATGGCGGTCGGTCCGAAGCGGCACCCGTTCGACACCACCATCCGGCTCGGCCTGGATGCCCACGGGACCATCACCGCTTCGGACATGGTGTGCCTGGCCGACACCGGGCCGTACGTCACCTCCGGGCCGTACGTGCTCAAGACCTCCGCGGAACTCTCGGTCGGACCGTACCGAATGCCGATGGCCCGGTTCGACGGCACCGTGGTGTACACCAATAACGCCAACGGGGGCGCGTTCCGCGGCTACGGCGTCCCACAGGTGGCCTTCCCGTTGGAGACCGCGCTGACCGAGGCGGCCGACCGGCTGGGCATCGATCCCGTGGAAATCCGGCTGCGAAACATCCTGCGGGGTGGCGACGAGCACGGCCTGTACCGGCACCACGTCACGTCCGGGCTGCGGGCCGCCGAGACCCTGACGGCGGCAGCCAAGCATCCCTGGTGGGCCGGTCGGGCGGATTGGCGGCGCGACCAGCGGGCGCCGTGGCGCCGTGGTACCGGTATCGCGCTGGCCATGAAGGGTGTCGGACTAGGCAGCGCCAAGGGCGATGTCGCGCGAGCCCGGCTGATCGTCTCACGGGACGGGCTGGTGCAGATCTGGGCCGGCCCCAACCACACCGGGCAGGCCATCGACACCACCTATGCGCAGATCGCCGCCGACGCTCTCGCGCTGCCCCTGGACCGGGTGCGGGTGCGGGTCGGCGATAGCCAGCTGGTGCCGGAGTCCGGACCAACCGCCTCGTCGCGAAGCACCTACTCCGGCGGGGCAGCGGTGCGCCGAGTCTGCGACGAGCTGCTGGCCAGGGTCCGGCAGATGACCGGAGCGGACCGGGTGGACGCCGCGGCCTGCCGGGCGCTCATCGCCGCCGGCCGCGCCGAGCTGGTGGGCGAGTTCCCGTTGCCCGAAGCGGAACTCGGTGCGATCCCAGCCGGCCAGCTCGGCGAATACACCCCGCACCTGGTGTTCAGCTGCTCCGCGCAGGTGGCCCGAGTGGAGGTGAACGAGCTCACCGGTGAGCTGCACGTGCTCGGCCTGGTCTGCGCCGTGGACTGCGGCACCGCCATCAACCCGGCGGGCGTCATTGGTCAGGCGGAAGGCGGCGTGGCGCAGGGACTCGGCTACGCCGTGATGGAGGAGCACCTGGTCGTCGGCGGGCGGCCGGTCACCACCAGCCTGGAGAACTATCTGATGCCCACCGTGCGCGACGTGCCGCCGATCGAGACCATCCTGGTGCCCGGCAACGAGCCCACCGGCCCGATGGGGGCCAAGGGTATGTCCGAGGTGGTGGTGGTGCCCACTGCGCCGGCGATCGCTGCCGCCGTGTTCGAGGCCGTCGATGTGCTGCCGGATCGGCTGCCGATCACGCCGCAGCGACTGCTGGGCTGGATGCGGGGCGGGCCAGGGTCTTCCGGCCGCACCAGGCGTGTGGGGGGCACGGCGGCATGAGGGTCAATGGCACCACCGTGCATCCGGACGATCCGGCCGCCCGCCTGTTGGACTACTTGCGAGACGACCTGGGCCTGCGGGCAGCCAAGGAGGGCTGCGGCATGGGCGAATGCGGCAGCTGCACGGTGCTGGTGGACGGCCGTCCGGTGTGCTCCTGCCTGGTGCTGGTCGGGCAGGTGGCCGATGGGCAGGTGGTCACGGCGGAGTCGTTGGGGGACAACGACCCGGCCGACCAGCCCGGGCTGGCCGACCGGCTGCGTGAGTCGCTGGTCACCGCACACGCTCCGCAGTGCGGATTCTGCATCCCCGGGCTGATCGTCTCCGCGCACGCCCTGCTGTCGGAGAACCTGCAGCCGACCGACGAACAGATCTGCTGCGGGCTCGAAGGGAATCTGTGCCGCTGCACCGGGTATCGCAGTATCGTTGGCGCCATCCGAGCGGTGCAGCCGTGACGCCCAGCACGACGCTGGCCTGCCCGACCAGCCCCGAACAGGTCGATGCGATGCTCGCCGCCCCGGCCGGCTCGCCGCTCCCGCTCGCCGGCGGCACCGATCTGCTGGTGCAACGCCGAGCCGGGCGCGCGGTGCCAGCCATGGTTGACCTGACCAGCCTGCGCGGCGCGCCGCCGCCGGTGCGTGCGCTCCCCGACGGTCGGTTGAGGCTTTCGGCTACCACCCCGATCGCCGTGGTGGCAGCCGATCTCGGTGACCGGCTGCCGGGGGTGCGCGCGGCGATCGCGGTCTTCGCCTCCCTGCAGATCCGTAACCGGGCGACCATCGGCGGCAACCTCGGGACCGCATCCCCGTCCGGCGACCTGATGCCGCCGCTGGTCGCCGCCGATGCGACGGTGCGGCTGCGTGGCGCGTCCGGCCCCCGGCAGGTAGCCATCACCGAGTTCCTGCTGGGCCCGCGTCGCGTCGACCTGCGTGCCGGTGAATGGATCGAGGCCGTCGACCTGCGGGACCACGCCGGCGAACAGGGATTTCGCAAGATCGGCGGACGGCGCGCGCTGACCATCGCGGTGGTCAATCTGGCCTGGCAGTGGACCCTCGCGCCAGACGGCCGGCTGCGCGATGTCCGGCTTGCGGTGGGTGCCGCCGCCCCGACCGTGATCCGTTGCCCCCGCGCCGAAAGGGTACTGGATGGCCAGCGACCCACACGGGCGATTGCCGAGCGGGCGGCATCCACGCTGTCCGACGAGCTCTCGCCGATTGACGACCTGCGCGGCTCGGCCGACTATCGCCGCGCCGCCGCCGGCGGTCTGCTCATCGAGGCGCTGCTGCCGCTGGTGGGCACGGCGCCCGCCACCACCGACGAAAGGGACACGTCGTGAAATACGGAGTAACGGTGCGGCTGGACCGGCCGCTGCCCGAGGTTGCCGAGTTGACCCGCCGCGCGGAGGATCTCGGCTTCGACGGGGTGTGGCTCGCCGACCACTACTTCGCGCGGGATGCGGTCGCCGCCCTGGCGCTGATGGCCGATCGGACCAGCCGGATCACCCTCGGCACCGCGGTGGTCAGCCCGTTCCTCCGCCACCCCGCACTGCTGGCCAGTACCTCCGCGACGCTGCAGGAACTCTCCGGTGGACGGTTCGTGCTCGGCCTCGGCCCCGGCGGCTTCGAATTCGGCACCCAGCTGGCCTTGTCGCTGCGTCGTCCGCTGGGCGCCACCCGGGAGTCGGTGCAGATCGTGCGCGCGCTGCAGGACGGCACCGCCGACGTGTCCGGCCAGACCTTCGCCACTACCGGGGCTCGGCTGCACTTCTCGGCCGCACCGTCACCGATTTACCTGGCTGCCCGCGGACCGAAGATGCTCCAACTGGCCGGGCAGATCTCCGACGGGGTTATCACGCACGGCCTGGCGCCTACTCACGTGCGCTACGTGCGCGAGCATCTGCGCACCGCCGGGGATCACCGTCCGGAGCGGTCGGTGTCGCTGGCCCTGATGCTGGACGTGCAGATCGATGCCGATCGGCAACGCGCGGTGGACGAACTGCGGCCGCGCTGCATCACCATGGCGGGTGGCTCCTATGCCGACGAACTCATTGAGGTCTACGGGCTCAACCGGGAGCACGTCACCGCACTGCGCGCCGCGGTCCGGGCCGGGCAGGAGCCCGCCACGCTCGTCACCGACGAGATGGTCGACGGGTTCTGCGTGGCAGGGCCTCCCGGACATGTCGCCGACCGGATGGCGCAACTGGCCGACTCCGGCGTGGACGAAGTCATCCTGTCCGTGAGCCCGGGCACCCTCGACGAGTGCACCCACTATCTGACCGAACTAGCTAAGGCGGTACTGGCATGACCACCCCCACCCCCACCGGCGCGGCGACAGCGGTCGCCGAATTGCCCGAGCGGGCCATCGTTCTCGGCTCCGGCGCCGGAGCGCTGTCCACCGCGGTGGAACTGTCCGGCCACGGCGTGGCGGTGACGGTGGCCGACTTCCCGCAGTTCTCCGCGGGAATCGACGCCATCGCGGCGGCGGGAGCGGTGCGCATGCAATGCCAGTGGCACGGCGACGAGGTGGCACCGATCGCCGGTACCAGCACGGATCCCGCCGCGGCGATCGCCGGCCACTCGCTGATCATCGTATCCGTGCCGTCCTTCGGACACCGACCGTTCGCCGACATGCTGGCCGGCGCGCTGACCGACGGCCAGCAGGTGCTGTGGGTCGGCGAGGGCGGCGGGGCGCTGACCTTGGCCACCGCGCTGCGCCGGTCCGGGCGCCGGCCGGCGGTCGAGATCGCCGAGACCAACAGCCTGCCCTACGGCGCCCGGGTCCGCGGACCGGCGTTGGTCGGCGCGTCTCGCAAGTCCGGGGGCACGGTGGTGGCCGGGCTGCCGCCGTCCAGCCCGTTGGTGGGCATCGCGCACCGCATCTGGCCGTGGGTCACACCGGCACAGAACGTGTGGGAGACGGTGCTGCTGAACTTCAATGCCATCGACCACGTGCCGCCGATCGTGTGCAACCTCGGCTCCATCGAGGGGCGTACCAGCAGCATGCTGCTGTGGGGCGAGGGCGCGACCCCGGCGGTGGCCCGGGTGATCGAGGGTGTCGACAACGAGCTGCTGGCCATTCGGGCGGCGCTGGGCATCACCAACGACGTGGGCTACGCGCACTACTTGGTGCAGCAGGGTTTCGCACCGGAATACCAGGGGTCGCTGTACGCGACGTTGCGGTCCAGCGCATTCGCGAGCAGCACCTTCGCCTGTGGCCCGGACGCGCTGAACACCCGGTTCATCACCGAGGACGTGCCCTACGCCCAGGTGCTGATGTCCTCGCTGGGCGCGGAACTGGGCGTGCCGACGCCCACCATCGACGCGATGATCCACCTCGCGTCGATTGCCTGCCAGACCGACTTCCGCGCACAGGGGCGCACTCTCGCGGACTTCGACCTGGCCGGTGTCGGCCGGGACGGACTGATTGCCGCCGTCACCGACGGCTGGTGGTAAGCAACCCCCCCCGGCACTTCGCGGATCTCAAACACGGTTATCGGGCCGATCGAGCCCGAAACCGTGTCTGAGATCCGCGAAGGTGTGGTGAGATCCGGGCGTTAGCCGACCGGGCGGTGGGCCACCAGCGGGTCCACCGTTCGGTGGGCCAGCACCTTCGACTCGTCCAGCGCCATGCCCAGCCCGGGCAGCGTCGGCGCGGCGATGAACCCGTCCACCGGTCGAATGGGGTTGGCCAGGAAGTGCTGGTACAGCACCGCATGCCGGCGCAGGTACTCCGCCTGCGGGATCAGCGCCGGCGACGCCGAGAACGTCACCGCCGCATTGCACTGCATGGACTGGCCGTGCGGAATCAATTGCCCGCCACCGGCGCTGATCACCGCGCCGATCTTGGCCATCTCGCTGATCCCGCCGGCCCAATGTGGATCCGCCTGGAACAGGTCCAGCGTCCCCTCGGCCACCAGCCGCGCGAAGCCCCACCGGGTGTACTCGTGCTCGGCGCCGACGATTCGAGTGCGGTCACCCACCAATCGGCGCAGCGCCCGGTAGCCCTGGGTGTCGTCGGCCAGCAGCGGCTCCTCGATCCAGGAGACGCGCAGGTCCTCGGTGGCCTTGGCGACCTCGACGGTGAACGGCACATCCCAGGTCGACCAGGCGTCCAGCATGATGTCCATCTCCGGGCCGGCTGCATCGCGGATCGTGCCCACCAGCTCGACGACCCTGTCGATGCCGGCGCGGCCGTGCTCGGGTCCCCCTCGCGGGAACCACTTCATGCCCCGGTAGCCGCGGCCGGCCAGGTCGGCGACCTCGGCGCGGACGCTGTCCGGCTCCAGCGAGCTTCCCAGCGTGGAGATGTAGGCGGGCACCCGTTCCCGGGTCGGGCCGCCGGCCAGCACGTGCGCCGGCACGCCGAAGTGCTGACCCTTGATGTCCCACAACGCGTTGTCCACCGCGGACACTGCCATCATGCCGAACCCGCTGCGGCCATGGATCAGCGCGCGATAGCAGACGTCCCACACCTTCTCGGTGGCCAGCGGGTCCATGCCGACGAGGTGTGAGCGCAGGTCGTGCAGCAGTACGGCGGCGGTGTTGACGTTGATTGCGGCGGCGGAGCCGATCAGGCCGGTGTCGGTTTCGATGTGCAGGAAAACGGCGGTGACGATGGTGTTGCCGTCCTCGTCGCGGCGGAGCTGGCTGGCCCCGGCGGCGCTGTACTCGGGGTAGACGTCGGTCGGCTGCCGCAGCCGATCCAGCCAGAAGTCGCGAGTGCCGTCCATCCGGCCCTCGTACTCGACGCAGCGGACATCGACGATCCTCACCGGTGATTCTCCTTGCTGTTGCTGACTGCTGGTTGCTGACGGCTGGCTACTGGTGCCGGCCCGGCGGGTTGTCGGATCCCGCGATCCAGGACTCGCTGCGGGTGTGCGCCACCAGCCGCCCGGCGGTGAATACCATCCGGTCGGCCGGCGCCATGGCGACCGTGCTGGTGATCGACTCGCTGCGCACCGCCAGTAGGTCCGCCACGGCGCCGATCTGCGGGCCCGCCGGTGCCAGGCCGAGGACCGCGCGGGCCGAGGTGGACACCATTGCCAGGGCGTCGCCCAGCTCGCACTGCGCGGCGGTTACCAGCAGCGACGCGACCTCCAGCGGATCGCACCGGCCCACCGGATTGAACGCGTCTTGCACATTGTCGCTGCCGGCGGCCAACGCGACGTCGGCCTCGGCCAGGGCGTGGATCGCGGTCAGCCCGCGGATCTGCGCCGCCGGCCGGTCCTGCAGGTAGAGATTGGTCATCGGATTGGTGATCACGCTGATGCCCGCGTCGGCGATCTCTGCTGCGATCGTGCGTTGCATGGGCGGTTCGCAACAACCCAGCGCCACGCAATGGCTGGCGGTCACGGTCCCATCCAGTGGGCGATCGCGGACCCGGCGGGCCAGCACGCGCACATCTTGATCCTCCGGATCGAGGGCCTCGTCCAGGTGGAAGTCGACGCCGCGGCCGTACTCGCGGGCCACCGCCAGGCAGGCATCCATGGCCTCTTCCGGGTCGACCTCCAGGGACGGGTAGCCCCCGACCAGGTCGGCCCCGGCCTCCAGCGCGGTGCGCAGGTGGGCGACGTGCTCGGGCCACGCGGTACCGAGCGGCCAACCGATGTCGGCGACGATCTGCACGTCGACGAGCCCCTGCATGCGGCGCCGCACCTCCAGCAGGGAGGTCAGGCTCGCGGTGTCCAGCGGGCGGCCGCATCCGACGTGGCAGCGCACCGCGGTGGTGCCGTGTGCCAGGTATCGGCGCAGCGCCCGTTCGGCGCGCTGCACCACCGCGTCGATCGCCTGCGATGTCCCGCTAGCAGCGCCGGCCGCCGAGGAGGCCTGCCGCCGGGAGGCCGTCTCATGCCGGCCGATAGCGTCGGACAGTCCGGTCAGTGGCGCGGCGTCGGTGAGCAGTTCGGTGGGCGCGCTGAAGATCTTGTCCAGGTGCACGTGCGGTTCGACCAGCGCCGGCAGCAGCAGATAGCCGGTCAGGTCGTGAGTCTCCTCGCCCGGTGCGGCCGCCAGGTGCCCGATCTGTGTCACCGCTCCGTTCGCCATCCGCACATCGCGCACCCCGACGCCCGGGATGCCCGCCGATGTGAGCAGCACGGATCGTGAGGTCGAGGGTGGAGCCGTCGGAGCTGTCGGAGCCGTCATCCCTTGACCCCGCCGCCCGCGATGTGGGTCAGGAACCGCTGCAGGAACGCGAAGATCACCACGATCGGGACGGTCATCAGCACCGCTGCGGCCATCAACCGCCCCCAGTCGGTGGTGTACTGACCCATCAGCGTGGCCAGCCCCACCGACAGCGTGCGTTTGGAGTCGGTGTCGATAAAGGTATTGGCGTACAGATACTCGTCCCAGACCAGGATGATGCAGAACGCGCTGGCGGCCGCGACGCCCGGCAGTGCGGGCGGCAGCACCACCCGCCACAGTGCGGTGAAGCGATTGCAGCCGTCGATCAGGGCGGCCTCTTCGATCTCCACCGACATGCCCAGGAAGTAGTTGCGCATCATCCAGATGCAGAACGGCAGCGCAAAGGTGACGTACACCAGCACCAAGCCGGCGCGGGAGTCCAGCAGACCCAGCGTGCGCATGATCTTGTACAGCGGAATCGCCAGCAGCACGGCCGGGAACATCTGCGCGCACACCACGATCAGCAGCAGTGGCCGGTTACCGACGAACCGGAACCGGGCGAAGCCGTACCCGGCCAGAATGGCCACCGCGAGCGCGATGGCGGTGGTGGCGACGGCGATCAGCGCGCTGTTGACGAAGTAGGCCAGGAATTCGGTATCGAAGAGGTTCTTGTAGTTGTCCAGGTAGAACGAGTGCGGCAGGATCCCGGTCTCGGTGCCGATGATCTCCGGCGGGGTCTTGAGCGAGGTGAGGATCATCCACAGGAACGGCGCCGCGGCGACGATGATCGCCAGCGCGGCCGCCAGGTGCGCGAGGACCCCGGCCCGCTTATCGGCCTTCATGCGACCCGGCCCTTGCGGTGCTGGCGGCTCGGCCGGCCCTTGCGGTGCCGGCGGCCCTCGATGACGTAGAAGTACAGGGCGCTGATGCCCAGCAGACCGACGAAGATCACCACGGAGATCGCGGCGGCCATGCCGAAGTCGTACTCCTTGAAGGCGGTGCGATAGGCCAGCGTGGTCAGCGTGTCGGTGGCGCCGGCCGGACCGCCCTGGGTGAACAGCCAGATGCCGTTGAAGTTGTTGACCGAGTAGGCGATCGTCAGCAGGCTGGCCAGCGCGATCGATGTCGAGATGTGCGGCACCACCACGTAACGGAACCGCTGGAGCCGGCCGGCGCCGTCGATCACCGCGGCCTCCTCCAGCTCCGGAGGCACGGTCTGCAGCGCACCCAGCAGGATCACCGTGACGAACGGCGTCCACTTCCACAGGCTGACCAGGATCAGCACCGGGAATGCGGTGGACGCGTCGGAGAACCAGACCGGCGGCGAGTCGACAATGCCGGTGGCCTGCAGCAGGTGGTTCAGCGGGCCGGAGGTCGGGTCCAGCAGGAACAGCCACAGGAATGCGACCACCACCGTCGGCACGATCCACGGGATGATCACTACGCTGCGCACGAACCCGCGGGCCAGCAGCCGGCGGTGCAGGATCAGCGCCAGCACCAGGCCGAGCACGATCTGCGGGATCAGGTTGGCCACCGCCCAGATCACCGTCCGCAGGACGGTCTTCCAGAACGTCGGGTCGTGCAGCAGCAGCGCGGTGAAGTTGCCCAGCCCCACGAAGTGGTCGGCGTCGGGCTTGGTCAGGAAGTCGGCGTTCAGGCTCGTCCAGATCGCGCTGAGTACCGGGTAGCCGAGCACCAGCGCCATGATCACCAGGGCGGGCGCGAGAAACAGGGCGGGCGCCAGCCAGCCGCGCCGCCGACGTGCCGGACCGGCCGAGGTGCGGCCGGTCCGGGCGTCGGCAACCGTTGTTCCGATCATGGAATGCGGGGGTCCTCCGTGGCCGAGTTGGTGCTATTCAGGACCAGCTCAGGAGCCGGCGAGCTTGGCGTTGGTCTGCTCGGCGGCCTTGTTCAGCGCGTCGGCGGGGCTGGCGGACTTCTGGATGACGCTGTCCCAGGCGTCGGCCATCACGCCCCATTCGATGTCGCTCCAGTTGGCCACGGCCGGGCGGGCGACGCCGGCGGCACCCTGCTTGGCGAACACCGTGTTGAACGGGCTCTTCGTCACCCACTCGGACTCGACGGCATCCTTGCGAGAGGGCAACAGGTCGTAGGACTCGATGACGGGCTCCTGCTCGGCGGCCGTCATCCACTCGATGAACGCCCAGGCGGCGTCCGGGCTCTTGCTGGTGGTGGTGATGGCGATGCCGTCACCACCGATGACGGTGCCAGCCGCCTTGTTCTTGGGCAGCGGGGCGATGTCGAACTCCAGCTTGGGGTTGCCATCCTGCACCGGCTGGATTCCCCAGGCGCCGATCGGCATCATGGCGACCTTCTCCTGGATGAACGGCGCAGTGAACTGGTCCCAGGAGTTGCTGACCGACAGGAACGACGGCGGCACCACATTGTGCTTGAGGTACAGGTCGGCGTAGAACTGCCACGCCTCGGCGCCCGCGGCGTCGTTGAACGTGGCCTTGGTGTTGTCGTCGCTGAGGATGGTGCCGCCGTTCTGCCAGAGCCACGGCCAGAACAGGAACGAGCCGTAGCCCTTGGCGCCCAGCATGTATCCGTACTGATCGCCGCCGGTGAGTTCCTTGGCGGCGGCCAGCAGGTCGTCCCAGGTCGTCGGCGCGGAGTCGATGCCGGCCTTGGCGAACATCTGCTTGTTCCAGAACAGCGCCACGTTGTTGGTGTCGTAGGGCACCGCGTACTGCTTGCCCTGGAAGTTCGCACCGGCGGTGTCGCCCGGGTAGTAGAGATCCTTGAGCGAGTCGAATTTGCTGGTGATGTCGGTGACGAGGTTGGCCGCGGCCAGCGGCGCGATCTGCGAGATGTCGAAGATGATCACGTCAGGGCCGCCGCCTCCGGAGACCGCGGTGGTGATCTTGTCCAGCAGGTCATTCGGCGGGAATCCCTGCACCGTCACCGATCCGCCGAACTTCTTGGCATAGTCGGCGGCGGCCTTCGGCACGGCCGCGTCGCCGTTGGGAGTGAACCGGGTGGTGGTCCACACCGTCAGGTCGGCGGTGGGCCGGGAGGCGCCGGATCCGGCCGTCCCCGAGGGGCTGCCGGACGCTCCTGCAGATGTACCGCCGGCCGAGCTACCGGAGGTGCCGCCGGTGGGCGAGCCGCCCCCGGTGCTGGACTGCCCGCCGGATCCGCCGTCCGACCCGCATGCGGCGAGCACCGTGGTGGCGGCGAGACCGCCTGCGACGCCCAGGAACGAGCGCCGGTTGAAGGTGCGGGCGAGCGAACCGCCCGGCACGAGCAGGGGATGGGGGTTACCGGTCATGGGTGTCGCCTTTCGTGATGGAACGGGGAGGAGCGGTGACGAGGGACGGTCAGGGAGCGCTCGAGGCGGCGGTCCGCCAGCCTCGGGGGGCCGGAGAGCCTGCGCGCTCGGCGATTCCGGCAAGGGCGCGCCAGGCGCGGTCGATCAATTCGTCGGGGTCGGCCCGGACCAGCTGCCCGTCCCGGACGATCGGCGCGCCGCCGACCACCACGTCGCGGACGGCGCTGCCGGTGGCGTGCCGGACGATCGAGTACAGCGGGTCCACCATGGGCTGCAACTCCGGCTGATCGACCGGAACGGTGATGTAGTCGGCGGACGAGCCGGGCTCCAAGGTGCCCGTCACCGCCTGGATGTCCACCACCGCGGCACCGGCACGGGTACCCAGGGTGAACGCCTGGTCGGTGGTCATGGCGCCCGGGTTGCCGGCCGCGGAACCCTGAGCGAAGATCGCTTGCCGGAACTCGGCGAACGGATCGCCCATGCCGTCCAGGCCCAGGCACACCTGGACGCCCGCCTGTCGCATGGCCAGCACCGGGGCGGTGCCCTTGGCCAGCCACAGGTGGTTGGTGGGGCAGTAGACCACCCGGGCGCCGCTGTCGGCGATGGCCTGGATATCGCGGTCGTCCAGGTGCACGCAGTGCACCAGAACCGTTCCGGGGCGCAGGAAGCCGATCTTCTGCAGCAGTTGCACCGGGCGTACGCCGTGCTCGGCCAGGCAGTGCTCGACCTCGTCGGTGGACTCAGAGATGTGCGTGTAGAGACGCAGATTGCGCCGCTCGGCGAACTGCACCGCTGCGCGATAGGCGTCCAGGTCGGTCTGCCGTAACGACACCGGGGCGACGAACAGCTGCTCGGCGGATATATCGGTGTCGGCGACCTGGTCGATCAGGTCGAAGATTCCTTGCGGGGTGGCCCGGATCGCGTCCGGGACCTTGGTCATGATGCCGACCGCGACGCTGGCCCGCACCCCGATCTGCCGGTGGCCGTCGATGGCGGCGGTCAGCATCCCGGGCCGGTGCAGGGGGTAGATGTGGTCGATGGTGGAGGTAACACCGACCCGTGCCAGCCGGGCGGTGGCCAGCGCGGTCAGGGCGCGATAGTCGTCGGGCTCGGCGGCCTCGCTGGCGCGCGCGGCGCTGGCCAGCAGCTCCGGCAGCGCCTGACCCTCCCCGGAACGGCTGCCCGGGCTGAAGGAACGCAGGTGCTCGTGGGCGTCCACGAAGCCGGGCAGCACCACCGCGCCGGTGGCGTCCAATCCGGGTCGCGTGGCGGCGTCGCCGGGTTCGGCAGCGGGAAGGATCCGGCCGTCCGGTCCGACCGGCAGGTCCCGCACCGCGGCAGTGCCGTCGCCGGCGATAACGACGCCGCCGGCGGCGCCGATCGGTTCGTGGGGGGCGGTCATGGCAGGCCGGCGCCAGCAGGGCGTCGTAGCGTGCCGCACATGTCGCCTCCCGGTCGGTTACCGACGACCCCACTTGTGTCCGTTCGCTGAACATAACTAGGCTCGGCGGTGAAAGTCAATACTCCCCGGCCGTGGCGAGGACGGGGGACTGCTGAACGCGCGCTCCGGCGAGGGGACGGAATCTGCGATGGCCGCACCTGGCGACTGGCGGGCGGTGCGAGGCGTCCTGCTGGACGTGGGCGGCGTTTTCGTGGTCCCCCGGCCGGCGGCAATCGGGGCAGTGGTGGAGCCGTTCGGTGGCGTCGGCGAGTACGAGACGGTGCTGCGTGCGCACGGGGTGGCCATGGCCCGGGCGGATTCGTCCGGTGGATTCGACTGGGACACCTACCGGCGCGAGCTGCTGCTGGCCTGTGAGGTTCCGGCCGGCGTGCTGGCGGAATGTAGCCAGGCGGTGACGGAGGCAATGGCCTCCACCCCGTTCTGGTGGTCCGAGCAGTTGCCGGGCGCCGCGGCCGCGGTGCGCACGTTGACCGGGATGCTGCCGGTCGGGATCGTGTCCAACTCGGACGGGACGGTGCAGGAGCTGCTGGCGACGCTCGGGGTGTGCCAGGTGGGCCCCGGAGCCGGGGCGGAGGTGCGGGTGATCGTCGACAGCGCCGTGGTGGGTGTGGCGAAGCCGGACCCGGCGATCTTCGCGTCGGCGCTCGCCGCGCTCGAGGTGGATTCCGGCGCGATCGCGTATGTGGGCGACACCGTCGCCTTCGACGTGACCGGTGCGCGGGCGGCCGGTCTGCTGCCGGTGCACGTCGACACCTACGGACTGTGCCCAGCCCCGGACGGGCATGCGCACGTGGCGAGCCTGGCCGAGTTCGTGGCGGCGCTGGCAGCCGAGCGCGGGTAGCGATGGCTCGGGGGCGACGTCCACCGAGATAGATCAGGCGGATGCCCTGGAGGACCCGAGCACGAGCGGTGACGATATCCGAGCCCTCGAGACTCGGCCCGCGGCCGCCCGTGGGTCCACGCAATCGGCGCCGGCTCCCCTGGCCGAGGGACCCCGGCAGTCCGCCGTACAGTTTCGATGTGACAGATGAACGTGCGGTGACGAGGCGCCGGGTGAGTGCGTCTTCGATACGATCCCACCGTACGAACCGCACGCACGGCCGCGCCCGATGACGGTGCAGGAGTTCGGGCAGGACCGCACCTTCTGGCGACCCACCAGCGGGCGGAGCTTCGCACTGGTGGTGGCGGCCGCCGCCCTGTGGGGCACCGATCCGCTGTTCCGGCGGGGTCTGGCGCTCAACCTGCCGGCGCCGACGATCGTGTTGGTCGATCACCTGCTGCCGGTGCTGCTCGTCGTCCCGTTGATCGTCCGCGGCCTGCGCCGGGCGCGCCGGGTGCTGAGCCCCCGCGACTGGGTGGCACTCATCGTGCTCGGGTGTGGATCGTCGGCCATCGCGACCGTGCTGTTCACCATGGCGTTCACCTACGGCAGCCCCACCACTCCGGTGCTGCTGCAACAACTTCAGCCGCTGTTCGCGATCGTCGGGGCACGGCTGTTGCTGGGCGAGCGGGCGCGCTCGTGGTTCGGCCTGTACCTGATCGGCGGCCTGGCCGGGGCGTACCTGATCGCGTTCTCCGACCCGTTGCACGTGGCTGCCCCGGAATGGACACCGGCGCTGCTGACCATCGGTGCTGCCGTGTTGTGGGGGTTGGGAACCGTGCTGGGGCGCGAACTCTCGGCGAAGCTTCGGTTCGGTGAGCTCACCGGGCTGCGCCTCGGCTTCGGGCTGATCGCCGCCGCGGCGGTCGCCTTCGCCGACAACGACGTCACGGTACTGGCTCACGTCAGTGGGCAGGAAGTCGCCGCGCTGGTGCTGCTGGCCTTGGTGCCCGGATTGCTCAGCCTGCTGCTGTACTACCGAGGATTGCGGGGAACGCCGGCGTCGGCGGCCACGCTGGGAGAACTCGCGTTTCCCCTGACCACCTTGCTCGTCGGCTATCTCGCCTTCGGCGACTCGTTGTCGGTGACCCAGTGGATCGGTGTCGCTGTCCTGACCTCCACCATGACGATCATGGGCGTGACGAAACCCGGTGGGACGCCGACCGGCGTCGAGTGCCCGGACGTGCCACGCATTCCGGCTGTTGCGGCATGATCCCGAACTGAGCCGTGGCGCCGGCACAATGAGCCACACCATGCTGACCGTGATCATGTTGGGCATCGCGGTGCTGATCACAGCACTGGGCGGCTACTTCCTGCACTATGCCGGCCGCATGAGCAGGACCGACAGAGCATTCCGGGCCGGTGCAGTGCGGGCGCGCGCTCGGGTCGTCGACCTGAACGAGATCGTCACCAGGCCGGCCGCGCTGCACTGGAATGCTCCGGGCAGATCCGGTCCGCCCATGCCGTCGTACTTTCCGGTGGTGGACTTCCCGCTGCCCGATGGCCATGACATCCGTGTGCAGGTGATGTACGGCTCCAGGCCGGCCCCTGCGCATCCGGGCGTCGAGGTCGAGGTGCTCTATGACCCCGCCGACCTGGAGCGAGTCAGCCTGGATGATGGGCTGGCCACCGGCCGTGCTGGCCACGTACTGTTCATCATCCTGGGCTCGGCGATGATTGCCTTCGCGGTGTTCCTGGTGCTGGTCTGGGTGCTGCTGGTGCCGGTGCTGCACGTGCCGGTGTAGACGGGCCCGACGGGCCGTGCCGGGCGAGCACCGAGGCGGCGGCCAGGCACGGGGCACGGCGGCAACCCGCACCGGACGGACCCGTGGCACGCTTCGCGCACCGCGAACACGGGAAGTCCGTGGCACCGGCCGGCGTTGGGCCTGCCGTACGGCACCGGGCGCAGCAGCCCGCGAACCACACGCAGGGAGAATCCACCATGACGATGAGCGCCGGTCTGGGCGGATGGCAGTCCATGCGCTCCTTCGCCAGGGATAGATCGGTCACCGCGACCAAGCTGCCCAAGGGCACCTTCCGGCGGATCGTCGGGTTCGCCCGGTCCTACCGGCGGTTGATCACCGTGCTCCTCGGCCTGCTGGCGGTGGACGCCGTGATCGGCGTGATCAACCCGCTGCTGTATCGGGACATCATCAACAAGGGCATTCTGGGCGACAGCGCGTCGCTGGTCGTCGGGCTGGCCCTGGTGGTTGCCGGCCTGGCCGTGATGGACGCCGCGCTGTCGCTGGCCGAGCGGTACTGCTCGGCCCGGGTCGGCGAGGGCCTGATCTTCGATATGCGCTCGAAGGTGTTCGCGCACATCCAGCGCATGCCGATCCCGTTCTTCACGCGGACCCAGACCGGCGCGCTGATCAGTCGCATCAACAACGACGTGCTGGGCGCCCAGCAGGTGTTCACCTCCACCCTGATGAACCTGGTCAGCAGCGTCTTTACCGTCACCCTCACGCTGATCGTGATGTTCACGCTGTCCTGGCAGATCACCCTGGTCGCCCTGGTGATGCTGCCGCTGTTCCTGTTGCCCGCCAGGTGGATCGGCCGGAAACTGCAGGCGATCACTCGGGAGAGCTACAACCTGAACGCCTCGCTGAACTCGATGACGGCGGAGCGGTTCAACGTGGCCGGCGCGCTGCTGGTCAAGATTTTCGGCCGGCCCGAGGAGGAGGACGCGAAGTTCGCCGGCAAGGCCGCCAAGGTGCGTGACATCGGGGTGCTCAGCGCCATGTACGGACGGGTGTTCTTCGCCTCGCTGATGCTGGTTGCCTCGCTGGCCACGGCGTTGGTCTACGGCTGGGGCGGCGTGCTGGCGGTCCATCGTGTGTTGGACGTGGGCACCGTGGTCGCGCTGACCGCCTACCTCACCCGGCTGTACGGCCCGCTGACGTCGCTGTCGAACGTCAACGTCGACGTGATGACGGCGCTGGTGTCCTTCGACCGGGTCTTCGAGGTGCTCGACCTGCCCTCCATCGTCGCCGAGAAGCCCGACGCCACTGCACTTCCCACCGGGCCGGCCGGGATCGAGTTCGAGCACGTGGACTTCGCCTACCCGACCGCGGCGGAGGTGTCGCTGGCCTCATTGGAGTCGGTCACGACGCTGGACGCCACCCCCAGCGTTCCGGTGCTGCACGATGTGAGCTTCACCGCCGCGCCGGGAACGTTGGTCGCCCTGGTCGGTCCGTCCGGCGCCGGCAAGACCACCATCAGCCAGCTGGTCAGCAGGCTCTACGACGCGAAATCCGGGTCGGTGCGGCTGGCCGGGATGGACGTGCGCGAGGCCTCCTTCGCCTCGATCCGGGATACCGTCGGCTACGTCACGCAGGACGCGCATCTGTTCCACGACACCGTCCGGGCGAACCTGAATTACGCCAATCCGCAGGCGACCGAAGGTCAGCTCTGGCGGGCGCTGGAGCAGGCGCAGATCGCCGAGCTGGTGCGCTCACTGCCGGACGGGTTGGATACCCTGGTCGGTGAGCGCGGGTACCGACTGTCCGGTGGGGAGAAGCAGCGGCTGGCCATCGCCCGGTTGCTGCTCAAGTCACCGCGGATCGTGGTGCTGGACGAGGCGACCGCGCACCTGGATTCCGAGTCGGAGGCCGCGGTGCAACAGGCATTCGCCACCGCGTTGGCCGGGCGCACGTCCCTGGTCATCGCGCACCGGCTGTCCACCGTGCGGCAGGCCGATCAGATCCTGGTACTGGACGCCGGCCGCATCGTCGAGCGCGGCACGCACGAGCAGCTGCTCGCGGCCGGCGGCCTGTACGCAGAGCTGTACCACACGCAGTTCCTCGAGCAGGCGCGGCCTGCGGAGGCGAACGGCGTCGCGCCCCAGCGGTGACGAAAGCCTCGTGGACCGCCGACGGGTGACGCGATCCCAGCTCGGGACCGGGCGGGACGGCCAGTCTGCGAAAGCGGCCGCGAGCGTGATCGCCAGCCCCAGCTCGGGACCGGGCGGGGCAGACTGGTGGCGGAGGTGGACAACCATGAACGTGGTCGATCAGATCCGGAACTTCGCCGCGGTCCTCCCGTCGGGTCGGCGCAATCGGATGGACCTGCTGTCCTGGCTGCTGCGCCGGCCGCAGGTGCTGGCGGCGGTTGGCGGCTACGAAACGGCCCTGGTGCTCAGCGGCCGGCTGGACACCCGGCTGAAGTACCTGGCCGAACTCAAGGCTGCGGCGTTGATTACCTGCGAATACTGCATGGACATCGGCTCCGCATTCGCGCGCCGAGCCGGCATCACGGCAGCTCAACTGCGCGAGCTGCCACGCTTTCGGGACAGTGACGAGTTCACTGCGGACGAGAAACTGGTGCTGGAGTTCGCCGAGGCGATGACGCGCATCCCGACCACCATCGACCAGGAACTGCGTGAGCGCCTGCTGGCCCGTTTCACCCGGGCGCAGCTGACCGAGCTGGCCACCACGATCGCCTGGGAGAACCATCGTGGCCGGCTGAACCAGGCACTCGGTGTGCGGCCCAGCGGATTTTCCGACGACGCGGCCTGCGTGCTGCCCGAGCGGCCCGCCGCAATGCCGGGATGAGCTATTCGGCCAGCAGCGCCAGCAGCCTTTTCGGCGCGACGCAGCGGTAGGCGTCCTCGCAGAGGTCCTCGACCTCGGCCCAGTCGACCGTGCCGTCCAGCCGAACGCCGAGCCAGCCGCGGTGCCCGACATAGGGCGGCACGAAGAATCGATCGGGACGATCGCGGGTCAGCGCCGGCTGCGCGCCGGGCGGTGCCGCGCACCACAGGTGCGGGAAGTCGTGGTCATGGTGACCGTGGTGCCACAGCATGACGAACTGCTTGCCGCAAAAGAACGCCGGCGACCCGTGACTGGTGCGTTCGGTCGTCTCGGGTAGCGCCAGACAGAAGGCGCGAACCCTGGTCAGCGGGTCGTCGGCCACGGATGCCAGGCTACCGGTCCTGCCGCCGGCCTCCACCGGGGCGCCGCCGAACGGGTCGGAAAAGTCGCCCGGACGGCCCAGTACGCAGCGGCACCGACGATGCCTCCTGTCCATCAACCCGCAACCCGTGTGGGCAGGCAGAAGGGAGCCAGCATGGACGAAAAGGGCACCAGGGTCAGCGTTGACGAGCTCACCCGTGCGGCGTTCGGAGGAGTCCTCGCCGCGCTGAAGGAGCAGGAGCTGCGGCCGCAGCAGTTCCCGGGCCCGATCCTGGTGGGCATCATCGCCTGGCCCGAGCTGTCGCAGTTCGGTGGCGTGGCCGCCGGCGGCCTCGGCCAGCGCGCCGAGTAGTACGGACGCCTCCCATGACCGCCGATCGCCCTACTCGATCGGCGCCGGATGCGGACGGCCCCTCTTCGGTGGGCAGTCGCAGGTCCACCGAAGAGGGGGGCGCCGACCGGCGCGAGACCTGGTGTCCCAGTGCAGGGCCGGGGCCGGGTGCCGTCATCTTCGCGGTGCGCACCGACGACCCCGACCATCACGGGGTCCGCTACCTGGACCGCGCGGTTTCCGTTTCGCAGGACATTCTGGATCTGGCCGATCCCGTTGACCCCCGCGAGGTGTTCCGGTTCGGCGCTCCGTGCGCCACCACCGGATGCGTGCACTTCACGGGAAGCCGCTGCTCCCTGGTGGCGCGCATCGTGGAGCAAACCGAACCGGCCGTGGAGAGTCTCCCGCCATGCCGAATACGAGCCCGGTGCCGATGGTTCGCCGAGCAAGGCGGTGCCGCGTGCCTGCGTTGCCCGGTGATCCTCACGCTGCAGCCGGCTCCCGATCCGACGCTGGCGCGCGCCGCCGCGCCGGTGATGCTCGGTATGCCGTCGACGCGCCACACGACGGACGGCGGCGCATCAGTGGTTCAGTAGCTCACCGCCGCGGGACCACTGCGACCACGATAGGTTCCACCAGCCCCAGCCGTCCCAGGACGGTTGTACCGTGCCCTTCGGATTCGCGTCCGTGTAGCGGACCACGTCACCAATCTGGCTGAACTTGTAGAACCACTCGGCGTCGGACAGGTTCAAATTGGTGCATCCGTGAGAGGTGTTGTGGCTGCCGATGTTCCCGGTGTTCCAGCTCGCTGCGTGGACGAACTCCCCGGAATTGGTGATGCGTACCGACCAGGGCACCATGATGTCGTAGGGGTCGGCCTCTCCCGGGTCGCTCTTCATCTCCACCGGATTCTTCTTCTCCATGACGACCTTCGTGCCGTCGTAGGTGGGGGTGGTGGCGGCACCGAGAGAGACCGGGAAGTTCTGCACGACATTGCTGTCGTCGGTGACCGTCATCTGGTGCTGTGCGCTGTTGACGTAGGAGATGTGCGACGCGCCGATCTTGAACGTCACCGTCAGGCTGTCGTCGTAGGCCAGCCCGGCTCCGGCCGACAGTCCCTGCAGCGGCAGGTCCACCGCAATCGTCGAATGTGCCGGCCAGTAGCCCTTCTCCCGGTACAGCGCCTCCATCTTGTATCCCGGCAGGGTCGGCTGCTGCCAGAACCACGCGCCGTTCGCCGGTGTGCCATTCACCGTGACCTTGGCGGCCTTGGTGAAGGCCGAAGAGTCGGTCGGCGCAGCGGACAGCAGCACCATCACGGCCATACCAACGCCGTAGGTCTTGCCGTCGCCCTCGAAGGTGCTGACGTGCACCGGCTTCGGTGGCGCCGATGCGGACGTCGCCGAGGAGGGCGTGGCGGGGTCGGATGGGCCATCGCCGGGTGGCGAGGACACCCCTGGCGATGGCGCGTCGCTCACGGTCCCGGTCGGATTCGGTTCATCGGTGGATGGCGCGGGTGGAGCGGCGTCAGCAGAACCGCCGCCGGCAGCGATCGGGTTCGAGGTTACCGTGGTGGTGACGATGACGGTGCCGCCGGCCGCCGAGCAGGCGCTGCAAGCGGTGACGGCGATCAGGGCGAGCGTGGCCACGTGGACGGCGCTCCGGAATGTGCGCATGAGACCTCCGAAAAGCCATGCTAGCCACAAGGAACGTGCATCCGATGCCGCGTCGAACACGGTGTGAACCCGCCGTGATTCGGCGCTGAGCGCGACGTGGCTGCGGTATTGGACAGATAGCGCGTAACGGGCAGGCCTGGGCGGGGGCGAGCAGGATCACGTGAGACCGCGGGCGGTGGCGCCGGTGGGGGCCCCGACGCCGGAGTGAGCACGCGGAGCCGCTGGCCGGCGGCTGATGGTTGCGGCATACGGTGGGCGCGTCCTTGCTGCACGTCGCCGAGGGAGCGGGATGCCATTGAACCGGCCGGCCCACCGGGCACGGCTCACTCGTGCGCTGCTGGGCTGTGGCCTGGCGGCCGGTCCGGCCTTTGTCGGTATTGCCAGCGTCGAGGGCTGGCGACGCGCCGAATACCGGGCGCTACGCCACCCGGTGAGCTCGCTGGCGCTGGGTGAGCGGGGCGCGGTGCAGAGCGCCAACTTCCTCATGACCGGTGTGCTGTGCAGTGCCTTCGCCGTGGGCGTGGCCCGTGCCGGGGGGCCCGGTGCGTCCAGACTGGACCCGGTGCTGGTCGCGCTGCCTGCGGCCGGGCTGCTCGCCTGCGGCCTGTTTCCGGCCGATCCGGTCAACGGCTATCCGCCGGGGACACCGCCGACGCCCGAACGGATGACCCGACCTGGCTACCTGCACCTGGCAGCCTCGTCGGCGATCATGGCGGGCGTACCGGTGGCCACGGCGTTGCACGCCAGGCGGGCGTCCCGCTCCGATCATCGCCGCTGGGCCGAGGTATCTGCCGCAGCAACCGGCGTCACTGCCGCGTCGTTCGCCGCCGCCTGTGCCGGGTTCGCGCAGGTGCCGCCGTTGCCCCGGGTCGCCGGGTTGCTGCAACGGGTTGCCGTGTCAACGGGCTTCGCATGGCTGGGCATGCTGGCGGTGCGGACGCTGCGGTCCGTCGATCGGTGAGACGGGCGAGTCAGCCCTGCGGCGGCTCCAGGCTGGGCTCGTCGGCGCCGGATAGACTCAGCACCGCGTCCACTACCAGTTCACGTCGCATCAGCCCGGCCTCCCGGCTGGCTTGGCGCAGGCTCTGGATCAGCGACGAGCCCTCGAAGACCACCGCGACCACCAGCACGATGTAGCCGACAGCGACGTTGGTCGCCTGCTGCGGATGTTGCAGTCCGGTGATGCCGTGCATGATCGACAGCACCGCGCCGGCCACGAAGAGGCCGAGCGCGGCAAACATGGACCACACGTAGGAGCCGCGGCCGTAGCCGAGCGGGCGGCGCGGATCGGGCGGGCGGCGCGAGCGGTTGCCGGCGATAAGCAGCAACACCTCGTTCCCGGTGTCCGCCCAGGAGTGCGCCGCCTCGGCCACCAGCGATGCGGAGCCGGTGATGCCCGCGACGACGGACTTGGCGATCGCGATCACCAGATTCGCCCCGAACGCGATGATCACCGTCAGGATGCTCTCGCCGCCGTCCCGCTGCACGGACGGAATGAACTGGCGGCGTGGATTCGGCTCGCTCATCCCTCGAGAGGGCACCTTCCGGCGACCCCGTTCCGGTGATCGTCATCAATGATGCATAGGGGTATTGACACCGGCGACGGACTGGATAAACTGGTCCGACCACCGGGCCAAACGACCACCCGACCAATTTCTTCCCAGGGATCGTGCGGCGGTGGTGTGCGTAGAAGTACGCCAACCCGTCGATTACCCGCCGCGCTCACACCGATCGCCGCGGCGGTGAACAGCGAAGGAAACCGGTGACAAGACGCAGGTTTACCCCGTGACCGAGCACTGGATTCACTGCGGCGCGGTGGTTGTCGGCGACGGCAGGCAGGTGCTGACGGACGTGGGCATTCTGGTCCGCGACGGCCGCATCGCTTCGCTCGAGCCGTGGGCGGCTGTTGAGCCCGGTGCGTCGCCCGTGATCGACCACAGCCGGCACACCGTCTGCCCCGGCTTCATCGACCTACACGTGCATCTTCTCTTCACCAGCGATGTTGATCACGCCATCACCCGCGGGGCGGTCGAGGAAGGTACCCCGTCCCAACTGGCACTGACCGGAGCGCGGAATGCCGTCGAATGCCTGTTGGGCGGCATCACCACCGTGCGCGACTGCGGCGATACGGCATTTATCACCCTCGATATCCGCGACGCCATCGAGGCGCGTCAGATCCCTGGCCCGCGGATTCTCGCCGCGGGCCCCCCCGTCACCACGACGGGCGGCCACTTGCACTGGTGCGGCAATGCTGCGGACTCGCACGACGAATTACGCAAGGCCACCAGGGCCAGCTGCGCTCGAGGCGTCGACCTCATCAAGGTGATGGCAAGCGGCGGCAACATGACGCACGGCTCGAATCCGCGTCTGCCACAGTTCTCCGAGTCGGAGCTCGAAACCGTGGTCGCCGAGGCACACCGGCTCGGTCGACGCGTCGCGGCCCACGCATTGAACACCGCGGCGATCCAGCGGGCCACCGTCGCGGGCGTGGATACGCTCGAGCACTGCATTCCGCACGCCGTGAATGGGCAGCTCGAACTGCCGGACTCCCTGATCTTTGACATTGTCGAACGACAGACCTGGGTCGTGCTCACCATGGCCGGTCTTGCCCGGCGCCTGCTGCCCGAGTTTGAGGACGAGGCACACACGACGCAGGACCCCGCGAAGCAGAACGAATACTCGGTGGCCCGCAACATGTCCGACACCGGCAGCATTGTCGGTGATCACGAGTGGGCACGCCGGCTGCGCGACGCCGGGGCCAGAATGGCCCTTGCCAGCGACGCCGGCGTTCGCTTCACGCCGTTCCGGCGCTTCGATCTGTCGCTGCGGGCCGGAATGGTGGCGTTGCAGATCTCGGCGGCAACGGCTATTGCGCTGGCGACCGGATGCGCGGCGCAGGCCGCGGGGATCGACGATCAGGTGGGCTATGTGAAAGCCGGCTACCGCGCAGACCTCGTGGTGCTCGATGAGCTGCTGAACGACACATCCACGGCGGTGGGAAATGTCGTCGAGGTATGGCGAGATGGCGCCCCCGTGGTCCGTAACGGCGCCATCCTCGGCTGGGACGATGGGGTTAACGGCCTTGATTGACATCCCACTCGTCTGCCATCGGTGTGGCCGCCCGGCATCCGGAGCGATTACCTTCGGGGGATGCGGCGCGTGCGGTGGTGCGCTGGTCGTTCGGCGCACCGCCACCGACATCGCCGAGGGGTGGCACCGGGTCTGGGATTCCCACAGCGTTATCGAGATCGCAATCGGTAGGTCCGGCGGGGTCTCGCCGGTCTCGTTGGGGGAAGGACGGACGCCGCTGCTGCCCGCCGCGCGCCTGGCAGCCGCGGCGGGGATCGGTCGGCTGTGGATCAAGCACGAGGGGTGCCAGCCGACGGGCAGCTACAAGGATCGACTCAACGCGGTCGCGGTTGCGGTGGCAGCCGCCGCCGGCTACGACCGAGTGGCCACGTCGAGCACCGGCAATCAAGGCGTCTCCCTTGCCGCGTACGCCGCGGCCGCCGGGGTGGCCGCCGATGTCTTCCTCCCCGATGAAGCCCCCCGACATGCGGAACGGGAGGTTCACCGCCTGGGCGGTCGCGTTCACCGGCGGGAGTGGAGTGCTCGCACACCGGAGCTACACGCACTGGTCGCCGCGGGAGCGGCATATGTGGGCAGAAATCGGCCCAACCCCCTGGCGAACCCGTACGGGCTGGACGGCTACAAGTCCATCGCCTACGAGATCGTTGCGCAGCTTGACGGTGTCGCTCCGGACACGGTTGTCATGCCGTCATGTGGCGGTGACGGGATATTCGGAGTGTGGCGCGGCTTCCAGGAGTTGGCGTCCGCCGGAATCATCGAGTCCGCACCGGCCATGGTGGCTGCGCACATGGCCGCCGCGCCGGCAGTGTCCGAGGCCTTCCACCGGGGGGACGCGACGGTGGCGCCGGTGCCCATTGGTCCGTCGCGCGCGCTGTCGCTGCTGGACGAACAGGGTGGGGAACACGCGCTCTGGGCGATGCGCGAATCGGGGGGCACGTCGATCCTGATCGACGATGGTGAACTCCCGGCAGCGCTGGACGGCTACGGACGTCTCGGCATCGTCGCCGAGCCGGCGGCGGCCGCCGCGCTGGCCGCCGTCCCGCGGCTACCGGTGAGTGGACATGGCGGCCGGGTCGTCGTCGTCATGACGGGTAACGGTGCGCGCTGGCCACAGACCTGGTCAGGCGCCATCGATGAAACCGAGACCGAGGTGACCGCGTCGTGACACGCGCTCGTAGCGGAGCCCGCGGCCTCGCAGATGGCACCGCGGGGCCCACCCCGACCGTCGGTGTCATCGGCTTGGGGACGATGGGTCTTCCGATGGCGAAGAACGTTCTGGCCGCGGGCTTTCCGCTGGTCGCTCACAACAGGAGTAGGGGACCAGTCGATGCGCTGGTCGCCCTGGGCGCCACCGCAGCGGCATCGCCCGATGAGCTTGCCGGCCTGTCCGACATCGTGATCACCGTCCTTCCGGACTCACCCGATGTGGAAGCCGTCGTGCGAGGCGGGCGCGGGGTGGCGGCCGGGATCAGACCTGGCTCGATGCTGATCGACATGACGACCGCATCGCCCGCCCTCGCCCGAGACATCGCCGAGTACTTCCATGACCGCGACGTCGCGGTGCTGGACGCGCCCGTTTCCGGCGGCGAGACCGGCGCGGTGAGCGGCGAGCTGTCGATCATGGTGGGGGGTGACGAGGACGCTTACCAGCGCGCGCTGCCGGTTCTCGCCGCGATGGGCAAGACCATCGTTCTCGTCGGGGGTGCCGGAGCCGGTCAGGTCACCAAGGCGGCCAATCAAATGGTCGTTGCCATCACCATCGCCGGAGTCTCCGAGGCGTTGCTGATGGCGATGAAAGCCGGGGTGGACCCGGAGAAGGTCCGCCAGGCACTACTCGGAGGCTTCGCCCAGAGCAGGATCCTGGACCTGCATGGCGGAAGGATCCTGGCCCGGGACTACCAGCCCGGCTTCCGATCGGCCCTGCAGCGTAAGGACCTCAGGATCGCCGCCGAAACGGCGAAGGCGGTGAAGTCCAGCGCGCCGACCACCGAGTTGGTGCTGGACCTGTACGGAGACCTTGTCGCCCGGGGGATGGGCGAGCTGGACCACTCCGCGCTGGCGGCGTTCCTCGAGGAGGCATCGTGAGTACCAGTGACCAGCGCGGGACTGGAAAGCTCAGTATCGCCGGTGTGATACCTGCCGTCGTCACTCCCCGACAGCCCGACGAGGAACTGGACCTGCAGACGCTGGGTCAGGTGGTCAACTACCTGGTCTCTGCGGACGTGGACGGACTGTTCGTCGTCGGCGGGCAAGGTGAGTCCTGGACCCTGGATGCTGCCCAGCAAGCCGCCGTCATCGAAGCCAGCGTCGCGGCCGCCGGAGGTCGGGTTCCGGTGTATGCCGGGGTGACTGCCTCGACCACCCGCCAAGCAGTTTCGCTGGCAGGGCAGGCGACACGGCTCGGCGCGGCCGCCGTGGTATCGATGCCACCCTGCATGACCCCCACGACCGATGAGGAGCTGCGTGGCTATTTCGCGGCGATCGCGGACGCCAGTGGCACCCCGCTCGTCTTGTACAACCATCCCACCCGCAGCGGGCGTCCGATTCCGCTGGGCGTCATTTCCGCTCTCTCCGAACACCCCAACATCTGCGCGGTCAAGGATTCCAGCGGCGCACTGGGCTTCGCCCTGGAAGTCATCGAACGTACCGAGGGCCTCGCGGTGTTGATGGGCCACGATGACCTGATCGCGGCAGGCATGCTCTATGGCTGCGTTGGTGCCGTGGCGGCCACGGCGAACGTCACCCCGACACTGGTGGTCGATCTGGTGCGAGCCGCGGCTGCGGGCGACCTGGTACGCGCCATGGAGCTCCAAAGAGCGCTCCACAAGGTGCGCCGGCTCGTCGAGCGATACCCATTCCCCAAGGTCGTCAAGGAGGGAATGGTCCTCATCGGGCTCCCCGCCGGTCCCTCCCCGCAGCCGGTCAGCCCGCTGGCGACCGAGGTTCGTAACGAGCTCAATGTCGTACTCACGGAATTGGGAGTCACGGCTGACCAAGCCGTTGGGTAGGAGTCCGCAGGCCAATCCGGGCCGGCGGAAAACACGATCTGCAGCGAAAGGAACGATGTCATGCGAGACGAAGACCTGACTGCAAGAACAGACGAATTGTCGCGGAGAAGCTTGTTCCGGTTGGGCGGCACCGTGGGCATCGCTGCCGCCGGCGGCGCACTACTGGCCGCGTGTGGCTCGTCCGGCGACACCGGGACTGCGGGCTCATCCCAGTCGACAGCGAGCAGCGGAGGCCCGGGCCAATCCTCGACCAGCGCTGCCGTGACATCCGGATCCGGTTCCGCCGCAGTGTCGGACGTCGACCTCGAGGCGGCGCGCAAGGAGGGTCAGCTCGTCATCTGGCACAATGAGCAGGAACCGGATGTCGTCAAGTTCCTGAGCGGGTTCACCGAGAAGACCGGGATCGAGACGACGCAACTCAAGATCCCACCCGCCGAGGCAGTTGCGAAGCTCAAGCTGGAGGTGCCCAAGGGCGTCTCCACCGTCGATATCTTGATGGCCGGCCAGGACACCGCCTATCAGGTACAGCAGTTGGACATGTTCCAGCAATACTCTCCGGCGAATATCGACGACTATCCTGCCGAACTGCGCAGCGACCCAGCGGGATACTGGACGGCGTTCTACCTGAACCTGAAGGGCATGGTTTACATCCCATCGGTGGTCAAGCCGGAGGATGCGCCCAAGCAGTTCGAAGACATTCTCGATCCGATCTGGAAGGATCAGCTCGTTTTCGCAGGTCCCGCATCCTCGTCGGAGTACGCGTTCTGGTACGAGCTGAGGGACCTTCTGCCGGACGACTTCTTCGACAAATTGGCCGGGCAGCGCCCGGTAGCGTTCGATTCGTCGACGGCCATGATCGCCGAGCTCAATAACGGCAACAAGAAGCTCACTCCCAATATGAGCGTCTTCCAGCTGACCAAGGCCAAGCGAAGCAACCTGGACCTGGCCGTCGCGTATGATTCGCGCGGCCTGGTCACCACCTCCAGCACGGTGTCCATCATGAAGACCACCAAGCGTCCAAATGCTGCCAAGGCCTACACCGACTACCTACTGTCGGAAGCGGGCCAGCGAATCTGGAACGTCGATATCACGGGGTCCTACTCGCCGCTGATGCGTGTCGCTCCGCCGGAACTGCCGGATCGCAGCGAGTTCAAGCTCTTGCTGCCCAGCGACATGGAGGACTTCGGCGACCCCGCGAACCGCGCCGAATTCGAAAAGCTGTGGTCCCGGGTCGTCGGCCTTTCGTAGCGCACGAACCGCAATGATCAGATCACCGATGCGTCACAGTGCACAGGGTTCGCGCGGCTTGTTCCAGGGTCGCGCGGCCCTGTGGCTGGTTCTCCTGGTCGTCGTCGGCGCGCCGATGGTGCTCTTGTTGGCGATCACCTTCAATTCGGGCGATCCGGAAGCGCTTCCCCCGGTCCAGTTCGGCGTGTCGTCCGTCGGGCGGATTTTCGAGCATCTGGACTGGATCCGCAACTCACTACTCTTCGCCGTTGCGGTTTCGGTGCTGTCCACGACGCTTGGTCTCGGCCTGGCATGGGTCATTGCCCGTACGGACATCCGAGGCAAGTCCTGGTTGAGCCTGCTCATCATCCTGCCCTACCCAATGGGCGCCATGGTGTCCGTAGTGGCTTGGTCCGCGCTCGGAGCTGAGAACAAAGGGTTGATCAACTCCGCTCTCAGCTTGATCCTGGGGCATGAGGTCACACCCATCAACATGTACAGCGTCGCCGGGGTCATCGTCGTCGAAGCGCTGATCCAGACGCCCTTGGCCTTCCTGCTGATCGAAGCGGCTGCCCGGAACATGGACTCGTCACTGGAGGAATCGTCCATCGTGCTGGGTGCCGGCCGTATTCGGACGGCCAGAAAGGTGACGCTTCCGCTGATGCTGCCGTCCGTCGTCGGGTCGGCACTGTTCATCTTCGTCGCCACACTGGGTGCTTTTGCCGTGCCGTCGGTGCTGGGCAGAACCTCCGGCTTCAGGGTTGCCACGCAGGCCGTCTACCTGCAGTTCAATAGCTTCACGCCCAACTACCCGCTAGCGGCGGGCGTCGGGATGCTGCTGGTCTTCATCTCGCTGGTCGTGGTGACGGCGTCGAATCAGTTCCTGCGCCGTCGGTCGTTCGCAGTGGTGGGAGGAAAGGCGCGGCCGCTCACTCCGCTGCCGCTGGGCAAGTGGCGACCGTTGGCGGCGGCGCTGGTGTACGGATACCTGGCCATTGCGGTGGTTCTTCCGTTGGCGGCGTTGGTATTCGCATCGGTGCAGCGCAACAACCGGCTGTCCCTGACCCGCAGCAGTTTCACGCTGGACAACTTCAAATACGTGCTGTTCGACTACGACCCGACCAAGCAATCGGTCCTCAACAGCCTGGGGCTCGGGCTGGCCACGGCGATCATCGGGGTAGCGCTTGCGCTGTGGGTGGCGCTGACGGTGGAACGCAACAGGCGAGCCGGTCGAGGTAGCCGAGGGCTCGAGCTCATGGCGATGGCGCCGCAAGCCGTGCCACATCTGATCTTCGGACTGGCGCTGGTGGTGCTGATCCTGGTGTTGCCGGGCGGTCTGTACGGAACGGTCTTCGCATTGCTGATCGCCTATGTGGTGATCTTCCTCCCGCTTGCCTACCGCGGCGTGGCGGGTGTGACCTCCCAGATCGACGATTCGCTGTCCGATGCCGCGCGAACCCTGGGCGCCGGCCAGTTCAGGGCCGCCCGCACGATCGTCATCCCGTTACTGCGGCCGTCGCTGGTCGCAACCGGCACCCTGCTGTTCATTCTGTGTCTGACAGAGGTGAGCGCGTCGGTCATGCTGTCCAGCACCGCCAACCGTGTGTTAGGTCCGACGATGTTCAACTTCTACGACTCCGGCGGCATCACCCTGGTGAGTGCGCTTGCTCTCGTCCAGGTGGTCATCGTGGCCATCGCCGTCGCGATTATCCGGAAGCTGTCTGGACGCTGGACCGCACTGTGACCAGGCACACTGGCAATTTCGAGAGGCAACCATGAGCGATTCTCAGACGACGCTCCGGGCGGAGCACGGTCCCGGGGCGGAAGGGCTCACCCCCTTTGTCGAGGTGAAGGACCTGGTTGTCGCCTATGGCGCCCGGACCGTTGTTGAGGGCGTGTCCTTCAGCATTCGCCAGGGCGAGCAGTTGTCGCTACTCGGCCCGTCGGGCTGCGGGAAGACGACAACGCTACGCTGCATTGCGGGCCTGGAGACACCGCAGTCGGGCGAGATCAGCATCGATGGTCGGACGGTGTTCTCCTCTGCGAAGCGCATCAACATTCCACCGGAGAAGAGGGAACTGTCCCTCATGTTCCAGTCCTATGCGATCTGGCCGCACATGACGGTGTTCGACAATGTCGCCTATGGCCTGCGGACGCGCAAGGTCCCCAAGGGCGAGATCGATGAACGTGTCCAGGAGGTGCTGGACATGGTGGGAATGGCGGAGTACGCACGAGTACCGGCCACGCAACTGAGCGGAGGACAGCAACAGCGGGTGGCGTTGGCCAGAAGCTACGCCTACCCGCCCAAGGCGCTGCTGCTGGATGAGCCGTTGTCGAACCTGGACGCGCGGCTGCGCGACCAGGTTCGCAGCGACCTGCACAAGTTCCAACGGTCGACCGGAGTCACCACGATCTACGTCACGCATGATCAGGAAGAGGCGATGGCGCTGAGCGATCGCATCATCATCATGAACGGTGGGCACGTCGTGCAGGATGGCTCGCCCGAGGCTGTTTACCGGAAACCCGCGACAACATTCGTCGCAGACTTCATCGGTGCGGCCAATGTACTGACCGGCACGCTGTCCCGTGACGACGGTGGACTCTCCCTCGCGGTGGCGCCGGATGTGGCGGTCGCATGCGAAGGAACGGTGCCCGACAGCAGGCTGGGCACCCGAGCCAGCGCATGCGTGCGGACCATCTTTCCAGCTCTGAGCCGGACCGAGAGTGCCCAGCGGGTCAATTCGTGGCCGGCGAGGATAGCCCGCACCACCATGCTGGGTGACTTCGTCGAGTTCGTCGTCGAATGGCCAGGCGGCACCATGCGGGCCAAGGCACTGTCCACCCAGATCCTGGACGAGGGAGAGCGCGTGTATTTGACCATCGATCCGCACCAGGTTGTTCTTCTGGACGACACCGAAGAGCCGAGATCTGCATGAGCCTCCCGATAATCCACCTCGGTGTTCGGAAGTGGGACCACCTGCTGCCGATGGCACTGGGCGAGGTTCGGTCCGAGAAATATGACGTCAGGTTGCACCGGCTGCCGAAGACGCCGGATCTGCGCGAGCGCCGCGACCTCGACGGTGGAGAGACCTCGCTCAGCAGGATCACGTTGGATCGACAGGCTGGTCGGACGGACCTCGTTCCGATACCCGCCTTCGTGCTGAGCGCGTTCCGTCACCGTTGCATTCTGGTCAACCAGGCGAGCGAGCTGACCCGGCTGGACCAGCTGGCTGGCGCACGCATCGGCCTCACCGGGTGGCCCGATACCGGCAACACCTGGACGCGGGCGCTGGTGCGTGCTGCCGGGGTCTCGCTGGATGAGATCACCTGGGTCGTTGGCGGGTTGACGCCGGAGCCGCAGCCCGCCGCACGGATCGGGCCGTACGGATCTCCGGCGAACGTCTCGGTCGTGTCGCCAGAGAGCTCGATCGTGCGCATGCTGGCGGCGGGTGAACTCGATGCGATCATGACGCCGACGATGCCGGCAGGGTTCCACGACGTCGACTCGTCGATGAGGACGCTGCTACCGGACTACCGTGCGCAGGAGGTCGCATACTTCCGGGACAAGGGGTTTGTGCCGGCCATCCACACCATCACCCTGCGCCGATCCATCCTCGAGCAGTACCCGGACGCTGCGGCCGACGTGCTCGACCTGTTCCGGCGATCCCATCGCCTGTGGATGGATCAGCGGATCGAGCTCGTCGATACCACTCCGTGGCTCATTGATGAGGTGCAGGCGTTGAGCGGGAGCTTGGGGCTGGACTGGAGCCCGTATCACCCGGGATATTTGCGCACCATGCTCGGCGAACTCAGTGACGAGCTGTTCCACCAGGGAATCACCGGCAAGCGCCCCGACCCCGACGCGACCTTCGCGACCTACTTCAGCATCAGTGTGGAGGGCTAGCCGTGGCACAGGTGATGACGGTGACTGGGCCGGTCGACTCGAACGAGCTGGGCACGGTGCTGATGCACGAACATGTCTTCATCAACGAACTCCGTGAGGAGCGGGCCGTAGGGCTCCTGAACGACTACGAATTGATGAAGGCCGAGCTGGAGGCGTTCAAGGCCGCTGGCGGACGCACGATCGTCGAGTTGACGACCGCAGAGCTGACCACCGGGGCAGCGCAGGATCCGCAGGGCCTGTTCTCCGGTGTCGCGAGCTCGGGCTACGCGGAGAACGGCACCCGCGAACCCAACCAGGTACTCGACTTGGCGCGCATGTCCAGGGAGCTGGGCCTGCACATCGTTGCCGGCGCAGGTCACTACCGCAATCCGTACCTCGATGAGGCATGGATCGATCGGCACTCCGTCGACGACATCGCACAGCGCATCGTGGCCGATATCGAGCAGGGCTTCGGATCGACAGGGATACGAGCGGGCATCATTGGTGAGATTGCGTCGGACAAGTGGCATCTCTCGGCCGCCGAGGAGCGGTCGTTCCGGGCCGCAGCTCGGGCGCAGCTGGCCACCGGCCTGGCGATCTCGACCCACGCCTCGCGATGGCCGGTCGGCCTGGCGCAGTTGGATGTGTTGGCTGCGGAGGGTGCCGACCCACGGCGCGTCATCATTGGACACTGCGACACGGTGAACATTCCGGAATACCATCTGGCGATCGCCGAACGTGGGGCGTACGTGCAGTTCGACACCATCCGCGGCGACAACGAGTATTACACGCAACGACGAATCGGATACGTGCACGACCTTATCGACAAGGGCCACGTGTCGCAGATTCTGCTCTCCCACGACGTCTGCACCAAGACGCACCTTCGGGCGCACGGAGGGAAGGGTTACACCTACGTTCTGGGCGAGTTCGCCGATCGACTCTTGCAGTCCGGTGTCTCCCCGGAGTGCATCGAAACGATGATTCAACGCAATCCGCACCGAGTGCTCGGGGTGGCACGGTGACGGGATCCGACTCGATGACGGCACTGTTGTACTGGCCCGCCGATCGGGTGGACCATCTGGAGACCATGCGCACGGCCGCACGAGCGGCCGATCCGTTCCAGGTGCGGATGGTGGAGTCCCTCGACGCCCTGGACCTGAGTAGGGCGCGTGCATTCGCCGTGAGTGATGCGCACATGGACGATTCGATGATCGACATGATCCGGCGTGCGCCGCGGCTGGAGTTCATACAGTTGCTCTCCAGCGGCTCGGAGGCGACGGCCGCCGCATCGCTGCCCGCCAAACTCGCCATTTCCAATGCTCCGGGAATCTGGGCTCCGTCGGTCGCCGAACATGCGGTCGCGCTGCTGCTCGCGCTGACCCGGCAACTGCCGTATCTGCTGGATCTGCAGGGCAGGCACGAGTGGAGGCCAGACCTGGTACGGCCACGCCTGCACGGCCTGGAAGGGATGAGCGTCGCGGTTGTGGGATGCGGCGCGATCGGCAGGGCCATCGGGGCGAGGTTGGCGCCCTTTGGTGTTACTCGCATCGGCGTGAGCCGCACCGGTGCGGGGGCGCCGGGGGACGCCTTCGATGAGCTCGCGCCGGTCGACTCACTCGCGCAGGTACTCGATCGAGTCGAGGCGCTCTTCCTGAGCGTGCCGCTCAGCGATGCGACCCACCATCTGATCGCCGGGCCGGAGCTGCAGGCACTGGGCCCGAATGGGTTCCTGGTCAACACAGCGAGAGGACCAGTGGTGGACTCGCAGGCACTGGTGCACGCACTGACCACCGACCAGATCGCCGGGGCCGCGATCGACGTCGCCGACCCCGAACCCCTCCCGGCTGACAGCCCGTTGTGGACGACCAAGAATGTGATTATCGCGCCACATGTCGGCTCGCATCCGTCGAACCCGTTGACTGCGGGCCGCCGGCTGGGGGCACTGTTGAAGGGGAACCTGGAACGACTACATCACGGCCAGGTTCCCGAGAACCTGATTCGTTGACCGGCCGTGCCGTATCGACATGAGCAGCCATCTGTGACCGGCGGGCGCGACGACGCGGAAGGTGGCGGTGTGGGCGTAGACAGACTGCTGGGTGGGCACCTACTCGTCCGGCAGCTGGTGGAACTCGGCGGAGAGTTGGTCTTCGCCGTGCCGGGCGAGAGTTACCTCGCGGTTCTGGACGGTCTGTACGACGCCAGGGAGCAGATCCGCCTCGTGACTGCCCGGCATGAAGGCGGGGCCGTCATGATGGCGGCAGGATACGGAAAGCTCACTGGGCGACCGGGCCTGTGCATGGTGACACGAGGTCCCGGAGCGAGCAATGCGAGCATCGGCGTCCACATCGCCTCCCAGGATGGAAGCCCGCTGGTCCTGTTCGTCGGGCAGGCCCCTACCGCCCAGTTGGGGCGCAGGACCTTTCAGGAGGTCGACTACCAGCAGATGTTCGGCGGCATCGCAAAAGATGTCATCGAGGTTCGATGCGCCCGTCGGATCGCGGAGGACGTCTACCGGGCGTATTACACCGCTGTAGCGGGCGAGCCGGGGCCGGTCGTCGTCGTTCTACCGGAGGAGGTGACGCAGACACGCACCGACGCGGCGGTGATCAAGGCCCGCCAGCCGCTGCTGGCGGCTCCCTCGAAGCGAGACGTTGCGCGGTTCACCTCGCAGCTGCTAGATGCGGAGCGTCCGTTGATCGTGCTCGGTGGTTCGCCCTGGTCGCACCGGGCGGCAACGGCGGTCCGCAGCTTTGCCGAGGCGGCGAAGGTTCCGGTGGTCACGGCCATGCGCCGCCAGGACCACATCGGCAATCGAAGTGACGCCTACGTTGGCTCCCTGGGAATGCGCACCACCGCCGGTCTGGGCCAGCTGGTCGAACGTTCCGATCTGATTGCATTCATCGGGTCTCGACCCGATGCCGTCACCATGAACAACTTTACGTTGCTCCAGGCGCCGCAACCGCATCAGCGGATCCTTCATGTGCACCCGGATCCGGCCATACTGGGCCGCGTCTATCGGACCGATCTGGCCATCGTGTCCGGCGCCGAGGAATTCGCGCTTGCCCTGAGAATGCCGGAACGCGAACTCAAGCCCGCGTGGCTCGACGCGCTGCGTCAGAATTACCTGCGGGGCCGGGCTGAGGGGGCCGAGACCCTGTCGGGCCGGTACATGAGCCACTTCAACAGTGTCATGCCCGCTGACGTCATCGTCACAGCCGGAGCGGGTGCCTACACGACGTGGGCGCAACGACACCACGAGTTCGAGGTGTTCCCTAGTCAACTGGCGCCGCAGGCCGGCGCCATGGGCTATGGCCTTCCCGCCGCGATTGCCGCGAAGTTGGCGATGCCGTCCCGAACGGTCGTCGCGTTCGCCGGCGACGGATGCTTCTTGATGACCGGCCAGGAGTTGGCGACGGCCGTGCAGCACGATGTGGCCGTGACCGTGGTGGTGGTCAATAATGGGTCATACGGCGTCATCCGGGGCCACCAGGAAAAAGAATTCCCAGGCCGCACCATTGGAACGACGTTGGTGAATCCCGACTTCGTTCAATTGTCCCGGGCATACGGGGCGGATGCCGAACGGGTACACACTCCCGAGCAGTTCGGTGGGGCGCTGGAGCGTGCGTTGAAATCGACACGAAGTTTTGTCATAGAGATCGTCCTCCCGGCATGGAATTCGTAGAAAGTATGCCCGCTCAAGAATTCTCAAGGGACGGTGGCGGCCGCCGCCGTCATGCGCACGGGCTGCGTGAGACAAGGGCGCGCGAGACAAGAGGCACCCGCCGTGATGAACCGAGTCGTCGAACGACCGCTGCGGAATCCGGCGCGAGGGCAGTCGCGAGCCGCAGGCTCCTCGGGCTGAGCGGCGCTACGGGGGTTGTGGGAACGTGGAGTATCGTGAGCCTATGGTAGCGTCAGGCCGCGAATCCACGTCCCCAACACCGTTTCGGGTGATTGGCAAATCACGGGTATCTCAATCCATTGTCGATCAGATTCTGGAGAGCATACTTACGGGCGCCTATGCGCCCGGCGACGTGTTCTTGTCTGAGCGTGCGCTCGCGGAAGAATTCCAGGTCGGTCGCGGGTCCGTCCGAGAAGCCCTCCGGATTCTGGAGTTCGCCGGCGTCCTGGAGATTAAGGTGGGATCGGGCACTCACCTGACGGATGATGCGCTGTCCAAGGTCACGCTGATGCGCGCACACGCCGCTGCTGTGGGAGATAAGAGCCCGCTGGACATCATTGTGACGCGTATCTGTGTCGAGCCCACGTCGGCACGCCTGGCGGCACAGCTGCACAAACGATCCGATCTGGACATCATGCGATCCCACCTGCGTCACCACCGCGCACTGGTGGAAGCCAAGGAGGACCCGTCTGAGCCGGATGTGCAGTTTCACCGGGCCATGGGAGCCGCATGCAAGAACACGGTGCTGTCGGCGATCGTCGACCAGCTGGTTCAGATGATGCACGAAAGCACTTGGTCGGAGTTGAAGGGCAAGTCGAGACGACTCGACGGGCATGCCGTGCAGGCGCTCAAGGATCATGAAGCGATTTTCGCTGCGATTGTCGACCGAGACGGCGATGGAGCTGCGGACGCCACGGAAGCCCATCTGCGGAGGATCGAAAGCGGCCTGTTCCAGGCGTACGAATTCGGATAGTCGGCGGAGGGGTCCGCGCACCGCGGTCCGGGCGTGGGCCCAGCGGCCATCAATGGGCGCCCCATCGGCAGAAATTCACCGGAGGCTCGCCGCAAACAGTGGTAACCTCCCAGCGGACCGGCCGCCGGTGAGCGTGCCGGAGTCATACCGGAGGTGAGAACGCCGTGCGCAGCGCCTTTGTCGATCCAGTGGTGGCCGAGATGCATCAGCGGCTCCGGCGTTCTCGACGGCAGCCCTTACGCGGCAAACGGTTTCAGCCGAATCTCGTCGGCGGCCCGATGCGTTGCGATGGGCCGTGGCCCGACCGGTGGCACTCCCGGGCTGCGGGCCGGCCGGTGCGTCGTCGATGTGGGGCACTACCCGGGCGTTGACAACCCGGGTGTCGTTCGTCCGCTGGTCGGGGGTGCGGACGGCGCCGGTGAGTATGGCGATGGCGGGGTAGGGCAGCTCGGTGGGCTCGCCGGTCTCATAAGCCGGAGGTCACAGGTTCGAATCCTGTCCCCGCCACGATCCCGCCGCGCGGTTCCCCCGGCCTCACCCGTCCGAGATCGATGGTGCCCGCCGATGCGCTGGTGGCGTTCGCTGCCGATCTCGATCGTCCGGGCTCCAGACCAGGTCCGGCAATACGATGCCCATCGCCCACATGCCCCCGTAGCTCAGCGGACAGAGCACCTGGCTACGAACCAGGTGGCCGGAGGTTCGAACCCTCCCGGGGCACTCCCGCGGGCACGATTCGTCACCACCCGCGACAATGACATCGACTCACCAGGAGGGAGGCGACCATCATGACGGACGTGCTGCTGTGCAACGCGTCGTACCAGGTGCTGGCACGCATCGACTGGCAGCGCGCCGTGGTGCTGGTCGTCGCCGGTCAGGCCGAAACGATCGAGGCGCACCCGAGCAGGGTGATCCACTCCCAGCACCTGGCCGTGCCGTTGCCGACCATCATTCGGCTGCTGGCCTATCGGCACGTGGCCTACCGGCCCGGCGGGGATCGGCGCCCGTCCTTCGGGCAGATCAAGCTGCGCGACGGGCGACGCTGCGCCTATTGCGGTGAGCACGGCGACACCGTCGACCACATCATGCCGCGCAGCCGGGGCGGCGTGGACACGTGGGATAACCTGGTATGCGCCTGCCGACCCTGCAACAACCGCAAGGCCGACCGCACTCCGGTCGAGGCGGGCATGAAGTTGCTCTGGGTGCCCCGGCCGGTGATACCGGACCTCGCGGACCAGCAGCTGGTGTGGGACGCGCTGGCCCAGGTGGGATGAGCGATCGCGGGATTCCGCAGAGCCCTGATCCGTTACCCCCACGAAGTCAGGGTCTTCGACGTCCTACCGGCCGATTACTCGCACGAGAATCCCCGGCTCATCGGGCGGGAGATGGCCTTGACGCCTCCCGGCCCGGGTGTCGCATCGACGGCACGATCGGCGAAGCGCGTTCGGTGCTCGGGCTCGACCAGATCGACATCGCGGGCGAGGGATGGCCGCCACACCGCGTCCGCCGACGCGGAGGCGCATGTCTGGCGGGAGCTGGACCGGATTGTCGCCGCGCGCCGCTCCACCTCAGCCTTCGTCCTGCTCCTTGCGGAGCTTGTCTCGGTAGGCCCGACGCTGGGCCTCGGCCCGCTCCCGGCATTGACGGAGGAATTCGGCGTCGCTTTCTGTGGTGGCACCGGTGGCCCTGCCCAGCCGTTCATACTCCGAATAGCCGTTGGTGGCCGGGATGTTGCGGTTGACGCCCACGGCGCGGGGCCGACCGAAGATCAGCCAGAGCAGCGAGCCCACGTCCGGCAGCAGCAACACGATAAACACCCAGGCCAGCTTGGGCAGGTTGCGAACCTCGGATTCGGCAGACAGCAGTACATCCACTACGCAGAACACCCACAGGACGAGCAGCATGAACCCTAGATACGGCAACGCTACCCCTCACTGTGTCAAAGGTTGTGCTGATTCTGCCAAGAGCGCTCGCTGTGCACCACTGCCTGCCCAAAAGGGGGGCTGCGGCCCGGGCCAGATACGGCTAGATGGCAGCGAGCAAGTGTGCGAATGGACCATCGACCCCGACTGTCCAGGCCAACGATGGCTCCCCCGACGGCAGCCAAGCAGCGCAGTAGAGCGGCGGCTGGGATAGTGGCCAGTACGGCAGCCAGCCCGATGACCTGGACGCGATGCTGGCCGGGGCTGGTCGCCGAGACCGCGGCCCGGCGTTGATCGCGATGGTGCTGGACGGCGACATCGCCCAGTTGCATGGGCGCAGCAGCACCGACGGGTGGTGGTCGCAGACGACATCCGCGGGCTTGTGAGTCGCGGCCAGCGCCATGGCGTGGCGCCACACTGACAACCCGCGCGGGCATCACCCCATGGTCTTGGCGCCGTCGATCGCCTCCCGGATGATGTCGGCATGCCCGGCGTGCTGGGCGGTTTCGGCCGCGATGTGCATCAGCGATTGCCGGGCCGTGCGGACCGCACCGGGCTCGAACCAGGGAGCCTTCGGCAGCGGGTGCGAAGAATCCAGGTCGACCGTGGCGATCAGAGCGTCGGTGCGTGCGGCCACCTCGTCGTAGGACCGCAGCAGCCCGGCGAGTGTCTCCTCGTCCACCATCCGGAACTGCTTCTCGTGCTCGGCGAAGGCTGCCTCGTCGAAGGCGGGGAACGCGGTCGGTCCCTCGACGATGAATCGCGCCCAGGTGGCCTCGGTCGCCGTGACGTGCTTGATCAGTCCGGCGACGGTCAGCGCGCTGACGGTGCTGGCGGTACTCGCCTGCTCATCGGTCAGCTCACGCGCAGTCTGGCGCAGGAAAAAGCGCCGGGTGCGAAGCAATTCCAGCAAGTCGCGGCGTTCCTGGCTCAGCGTCGGGGTGTTCGACGTTCCCGGGGCGGCGCCGGTGTTGGTGTCGGATCCGGTGACGGTGCTGGCCGTGGTGGTGCTCGGTTCGGTCATGGCGGGCTTCCCTTCCTGGGGGCATCGGCGGTTGGTGTCGTCACCGACGCTAATCGGTGTTCATGCCAGTTTCTGACCTCAATTACGAGAGAATGGGGCTCATGGCCGCCACCAGCTCGCGCATCCTCCGATTGCTGTCCCTGCTGCAGTCCCACCGGTTCTGGCCCGGCGACGAGCTGGCCGACCGGATGCAGGTGTCGATCCGGACGCTGCGGCGCGATGTGGACCGGCTGCGTGAACTGGGCTACCCGGTGCGGGCCCGCCGGGACGTCGACGGGGGTTATCAGCTCGCGGCCGGTGCGGTGTTGCCCCCGCTGGTGATGGACCAGGACGAGGCGGTGGCACTGGTGACCAGCCTGCTACAGTCGGCCCGCGATCCGGACGACGAGACCGCGCAGGCCGCGGTGCGGGCCCTCGCCAAGATCATCCAGGTGCTACCCGATCGCTTGCGGCGCAAGGTGAATGCACTGCGCGCCGCCACGAGTACCGGCGGATGGCCGGGCGCCGGCGCTCCGGTCGACGCGCAGGTGCTCACCACGGTCGCGCAGGCGTGTCGAGACGCCGAACGCCTCGCCTTCGGGTACACCGCGGCCGACGGGGCGGTGACGGAGCGGTTGGTCGAGCCCCTGCGGCTGGTGCCGGTTGCTCGGCGCTGGTACCTGGTGGCCTACGACGACGACCGGGCTGACTGGCGCAGCTTCCGACTGGACCGGATGGTCGAGGTCCACACCACCGGGGCCAGGTTCGCTGCTCGGCAGCTGCCGGCCGAGGACGCGGCCGCGTTCGTCCGCGCCGGGTTGGAGCGCCACACCCAACGGCACGAGGTCCTCGCGACGGTCGGTGCCCCCGCGGACACCACGCGGGCCAGCATCGGTCGCTGGGCATCGGTCGAACCGGACGGCCCGGACCGATGCCGGGTCCGGATCCACGCCGAGTCGCTGGACTGGGCGGCCCTGGCCCTGGCCGTCACCGGCAGTGAGTTTCGAGTGCTCGGCCCGCCGGAGGCAATCGATCACCTGCGCGGCTGGGCCGATCGGTTCGCTCGTGCCACGCAGGTCGACGACGGCCGGGTACGGGACTCAAGCCCGAGTCAGGTGCCGGCGTCGGTGATGCCCTCGTAGAGCCCGATCGCGTTGCCGTCCGCGTCCCGGATCACGGCCCACCAGCTGGTCTCGGAGATGGCCTGCTTCCCCTGCGCCACGGATCCACCGACCTCGGTGACCCGGGCGAGCACGTCGTCGATTGAGTCCACCTCGACATAACTGCGTGGCTGCGCGAAGTCGGCCGACCTCTGTGCCAGCCCGCCGCCGCTGATCTGGTTGGGCGCGCGCCACATCGGGTAGCCCTCGAAGCCCGGAATCTCGTTGATCTGCCAGCCGAACAGGGTGCCGTAGAACGCCTTCGCGCCATCGAAGTCGCTCACCGGGATGTCGATGTGGGTGATGTCGCCGTGTGCCATGGCAGCCTCCTGCCGTTCGGGCGCCCGGAGCCCCGCGTCCGGCCGCTGGTCAGCACAGGGTAGGAGCACCCTCCGACAGTCGGCATCCGCCGGATGGGTGGGAGTGGCTCCGGCCGCAGGCGTCCGCCACCGGCTTGGCCGCCACCTCCATCGCCTTGTGTGTCTGAGGTGGCGCCATAGCACCACCTCAGACACACAAGCCGCGTACCGCGGGACCCCGTCACCCCACGTGCCTGGGCGCTCCCGGCACCATCGCCAGCACCGCCTCCCGCCGGTCGGCGATCTCGGTGGCGATCCGCCGCAGGCTGGACATCAGCCACAGATCCGCCTCGCTGCCCGGCGTGTAATCCGCCTTGGCGATGTGGTGCACCCGGGCCTGCTCCTCCAGATCCTTGACCTGCTCGTAGTTGCTGGGCTCGGCCAGCGAGTACACTCCCAGGTTCTTACCGCCGCCGGCGAACACCACCGAGAAGACCGGCACATCGCTGGGCCCGTCCGCAATGTAGATCATGTTCCTGATCGGTACCCGACGTTGGTCCTCGCTCATCCGGGCGTTCACGTCCAGCGTCGGGTTCTTGTTGACGCCCTTGTTGATCTCGAAGATCGCCCGGGTCTTGGCCGTGTTGTCCAGCGCGTATCCGACCTGCGCGAGCTCCCCGTCCTCGGAGTCCAGCGCCAGCTGGTCCAGGTACCCCGGTCCCGGTGGATCGGCGAGCATCTCGCATGCCCAGATGTCGTCCACGTACTCGCGGACCGCGCTGCCCTCGATCATCTGACGGAACCCGGTGGACACGATATAGTGCTCCACCGCGATACCGTGCTCCCGGAAGCGCGGGTAGGACGCGATCTCCGCCTTGGCCCGCGCCATGAAATCCGGCATCCCCGGGGCGAATTCGAGTTCTGCACCGAATTCGCGGAGCCGGCGGTTGGTCAGCCCCCGGAATACCCCCGCCCGGATATAGCTCAGGAAGTGCCCGAGGTAGGCGGTGTCCCGGGCGACTCGCAGCCCGCGCCGGGCGTAGTGCGTCACCAGCCCGTCGACCTCGGACCAGAACTGCCGCGGATCCACCCGGTAGTGCGCGAAGATCGGCTCCTGCATGTGCCGTGGGATCAGCGTCCGGTCGAAGTCCCAGACCATCGCGATGACGGTCTGCGTGTACAGCGCCGGAGGCATTCAGCACACCTGGTCGGCGGTGAAGTGCACGTCGGCGTTCTCGTCGCGCCACCAGCCCTGCACCCGAACCGGCAATCCGCGCAACTCGGAATGCGCGTGCGCCATCCGGCCAAGCCCGGTCAGCACGCAGGCCGTCCACTCGGCGTTGGTCAGGCCGCGCAGCGACTTCCACAGCGACTCGTAGTCCACTTCGTCACTCACCAGGCACTCGATGCGGCGCAGCGACGGGATGATCGTCACCGCCTCGATTCCCGACGGTGACGCAACCGGCTCGCCCAGCCCGTACGGGTCGGAGACGCCACGTGCCGGCGGTAATACCTGGCCCGCGCCGGCCAGTATGTCGGCCCAGGTGGTTAGCGCCGCGTCGATGCCCGCCGCGCGCCAGGCCCACAGGCTGGCATCCAGCGCCGCCCGATCCGCTTCGGGCAGGTTGAGCTCGGACATCGCCACCATGGGGCAACGCTAGACCGGACTAATGCCCCGAGCGGTGTCGACACGACGACGGCAAGACTCGTCGGCGGGTGTACAGTTCGTAATAAGTAACCACTTACTTTCTAGGAGGAACGATGCGCAAACCGGCATCCGCGACCGCCTCCCCGAACTCCGGCGCGACGGCGCCCGGCCTGCAGCAGCTTGTGGACAGTGGGACGGTCTTGCTCAAGACCCGCAAGCGCGACGGCAGCTGGGTGGGATCGCCGGTCAGCCTGGTCGGCGACGGTGACGGCGACCTTCAGCGGGCGTACTTCCGGACGTGGAGTACCACCGGAAAGGTCAAGCGACTGCGGAACTTCCCCGACGTGCGCGTGGCGCCCAGCCGACTGACCGGCACGCCGACCGGCCCCGAGGTCGCCGGCCGGGCCCGGCGCGTGTACGGCGTCGAGGAGCAGCAGGCCCGTCGGCTGCTCGCCGCCCGGTTTCCGATCCTGCACCGGTTCCTGGTGCCCTGGTATCACCGGATGCGCGGTCTGACGACCGTGCACTACGAGCTCACCGTTGGCCGGTGAATCGGCGGCCCGGAACCGGGGGGCAACCCGGGACCGGGTTGTCGCGGCGGCGATGGACCTGTTCGGCAGGCAGGGATACGGGCCGACTACCGTCGCTCAGATCGAAGCGGCGGCCGGACTGTCGGCCGGGGCGGGCGGGCTGTATCGGCACTTTCCGTCCAAGGGAGCGATTATTGTTGAGGGGTTGCGCCGCCAGGCGGAGGCTGGCCAAGGGTTGCTCGGAGCGCTGGGCGACACCGACCGGCTCGCGGCGCTGGCCCCCCGGGACCGACTGTTGGCCGTCGGCCGCGCCGGGCTCGCCCGGTTGGAGCAGGAGCGCGACCTGAATCGGTTGCTGGTCCGCGATCTCGCGCTGTTCCCGGATCTGCTGGAGCAGGTGCGCCAGCAGGAGCTGCTTGCAGTATTTCACGGACTGCGCGCCTGGTTGGCGGCTCAACCCGACGGGCGCGCGGGCACCGACTGGGACGCGCTGGCCGCGGTACTGATGGCCGCCGTCAGCCACTACTGGATCATGCGTGACGTGTACTCGGGCAGGCACCCGCACGGGATAGCAGCCGACCGGTTCCTGCGCATGCTCAGCGATCTCGCCTCGACCGCATTTGACGATGTCGGCGACGTCAGCGCGGTGGCAGCGCCTGGTGCACCCCGCTGAGTCGGCCGGAGCGCATCATCGTCCGATTGACCGGCACCGGCAATGGCATCCGCGAGCCGTACTCCGTGCTGCCGATGTCGACCACCCGCAGCAGCAGGCGATCGGGCGCCGCTTCGGCAATCGCCACCGCGACGGCATCGTTCCAGTCGCCGGGTGAGGCGTCCGGAGCGGCCAACAGCCACCGATCGGCCAGGCAGGCCAGTCCCTCGGCATCCAGCACCGCGGCGGCGTCGGTCTCGTCCGACGGATCCGCCAGCGGCGCGCCGAAGATCGTCACCGGGACGGTGAGGTCACCGTCCGGTACCAGGTAGCCGACCAGCTCTCCGTCGTCCGGTCGATAGCGCGGCTGCCAATGCGGCGGGATTGCGGGCATCCGGCGATGCTGCCGGATAGGCCCGGGAGGGGCAACCCGATTCTGCGCGCCGGCGGGCGGAGTCTGAAAATCTGCCCCTAGATTTGCCCCGCCGGCGCGGGCGTCGGCATCACCGCAGGTCAGCGCCGTGTGGCGGGTAGGGCCCGCGATCCAGGGGCAGATTTTCAGACTGATCCCGTTGCCTCCGCGTCACTCGCGCGCCGGGCCCGGTAGGCGGCCACGGCCATCCGGTTGCCGCAGCCGGCATCGCAGAACCGCTTGGAGCGGTTGCGCGACAGGTCGATCCCGACGTTGCTGCAGTCCGGTGCCGCGCAGACGAACAGCCGGTCCAGTTCACCGGACCGGATGACGTCTACGAACGCCATCGCCGCCTCCACCGCCATCCGGGTCGCCAGCGGCGCGTCCGGGGAGGTGGCGTGCAGGTGATAGGCCCATTCGTCGTGCCGGACCAGCTGAGGCAGTGCCCTGGCCCGGCGCAGCAGCCCGTTGACGATCGCCACGGCTCCGTCCTGATCGCTGGACCATAGCTGTCTGAGCGCAGGGCGCAGCCGCCGGACCGCCGCGAGCTCGGCCCGGTCGTGAGTGCGTGAACCCGACCACCGTTGCAGGGTGCAGAATTCGTCGAGCGACTCGACATCGACAAGCGCCTCGGGTTCGGCGGTGTTGATCAGTGCGACGACGCCGGTGAGCGAGGTCTCAGTGTCAGGGGCGAATACCACGTTGACTCCTGTCGTGGTGCGCTCGTATCGTCTCCAGTGGTGTCATCACCATAACCAACGATGACTCATGACCACCACCGAGCGGACCCGGGTGAGGCAGGATGCAGTCGCGTGCGCAGAGCGGGCAGGGTGCCGGGTGGGGTCTGGCGCTCGCCTCATCCGCCTGCTTCTCCACCTCGGGTAGCTTCGCCACCCCGCTGATCCATGCGGGCTGGTCGCCGGGCGCGGCCGTCGCCGCCCGCGTCAGCATCGCCGGGCTGCTGCTGGCCGTTCCGGCCGCGGTGTCGCTGCGCGGTCGGTGGGGTGTGCTGCGCCGCAATCTCGGCCTGGTGGCGGCGTATGGCCTGGTCGCGGTCGCCGGCTGCCAGCTGTTCTACTTCAATGCGCTGTCCACCCTGACCGTCGGCGTGGCGCTGCTGCTGGAGTACCTGGGCATGCTGATGGTGGTCGCGTGGTTGTGGGTCCGGCACCACCAGCGGCCGCGCCGGCTCACCATCCTCGGATCGGCGCTGGCCGTGGGTGGGCTGGTGCTGGTCCTCGACGTGTTCGGTGGCGTGGTCCATGTCGATCTGGTCGGGGTGCTGTGGGGGCTCGCCGCCGCGGTGGGACTGGCGGCCTACTTCGTGCTGTCGTCCCACGCCAGCGGCGGGCTACCGCCGCTGGCTCTGGCGTGTGGCGGGCTGCTGGTCGCCGCGGTGGCGTTGCTGCTGCTGGGCCTTTTCGGGGCGATGCCGCTGCACGCCTCGACCGGCGACGTCTTCCTCGCCGGGCGGCAGTTCGCTTGGTGGGTACCGATTCTCGGACTGTCGGTGATAGCGGCGGCGCTGGCCTACGCGGCGGGGGTGGTTGGCATGCGGATCCTCGGTCCCAAACTTGGTTCGTTCGTGTCCCTGGCCGAGGTGTTGTTTGCCGTGCTGTTTGCCTGGATCCTGCTCGGCCAACTGCCCGCGCTGGTCCAGCTGGCAGGCGGGGCGTTGATCGTCGGCGGGGTGGCGCTGGTGCGCGCCGACGAGATGCGTGGCGGCGGGCGGGCGCGCCGACGCGGCGAGCCTCAAGCGGTGACGGAGGCGTTGGTGCCCTCGCCGCTAGTGACCCCGGCCAGCCCGGCCACCCCGGCGAGCAATTCGTAGCTGCGCAACCGATCCGCCCGGTCGTAGACCTGGCTGGTAGCCATGATCTCGTCGGGCTTGGTCCGGCGGATCAGTCCGGCCAGTTGCTCCGTCACCGTCTGTGGGCTTCCCAGCAGTTGCCCGTCCCGCCGCTCGGCGGCGAAATCAAGCTCCGCGGAAGAGAACTCGTAGTCGGCCGCCTCGTCCGGGTGCATCAGCGCGGCGGGATGCCCCGCCCGCAACCGCAGGAAGGAGATGATCCCGGGCCGGGCCAGGTACTCCGCGCGCTCGTCGGTATCCGCGACGACCGCGTTGACCGCGACCATGACGTGCGGCTCGGTCAGCCACTGCGACGCCGTAAAACGCTCCCGGTACAGGGCCAGCGCGGCCTCGGTGTTGCGCGCCGAGAAGTGATGCGCGAAAGAGAACGGCAGCCCCAGCATGCCGGCCAGCTGCGCGGAGAAGCCGGACGAGCCCAGCAGCCAGATCTGCGGCAACTCGGTGGCACGCGGGGTGGCCGGCAGCAGCCGGGGGTCGCCGGACAGCATGCCGATCACGTCCATCAGCTCGGCCGGGAAATGCTCGGCGGACAGTCCGTCCATGGTGCGGCGCAATGCCAGCGCGGTCCGCTGGTCGGTGCCCGGCGCCCGGCCGATGCCCAGATCGATCCGGCCCGGGTGCAGCGCCGCGAGCATGCCGAACTGCTCGGCGACCACCAGCGGCGCATGGTTGGGCAGCATCACGCCGCCGGAGCCCACCCGGATGGTGTCGGTGGCGGCGGCCAGGTGGGCGATCAGCACCGCCGGTGACGAGCTGGCGATGGCGGGCATGGCGTGGTGCTCGGCAACCCAGAATCGGCGATATCCCCACCGTTCGGCGTGCTGCGCCAGGACCGTGGTGGTCTGCAGGGCATCGGTGTGATCGGCGTAGTCGGCGACCGGGGCGAGGTCCAGCACGGACAGTGACGGGCCGGCCGGTGACGGTGTGTCGTTGCCCGGCCCTTGGGACAGGGGATTTGCGCTCATAGCGCTAGTCAACGCCACCTGGTGCGAGCGCCTTCCCGGGAGCCCCGTCACCGCCCGGGGGGCGCACTGCGGAGCCCTGCTCCCACCGCGCACCCATCGCCGCGGCACCGTGGCGTGGTCTGGTCGTGAGGTCGGACAGCGGTCAGACCGCGGGGTCGAAGGCCCGCAGCAGCGCGACGAATCGGTCCGGTTCGCACAGGTGCGGATAGTGGCCCATGCCGGTCCACTCGTCGACCTTTGCCCCCGGGATGCGCCGACGCAGCCATACCGGATAGCCGGACCCGGCGGAAATGCCCTGTACCTGCAGGTACGGGTACGGCCTCGCGGGCGTCACCAAGGCGTCGACGCCGGTCACGAGATCGTCCGGGGTGAGTTCGAGCAGTGGCGCCCACACACCCAGCACCACCTGCTGCACGGGGCGGCGGATGGTGTCGAGGCGTCGCTGCTCGGATTCTGGGAGCGCGCCCCCCATCTGGGCGAACATCCCGGAGATGACGGCGTCGAAGCCGTCGCCGCGGAGCATCGGTTCCAGCGCCTTGACCTGAGCCTGCATGCCGGCCAGGTCCAGGGACTGGTCGATGTTGACCACTCCCCGGACCGGGAAGGCCGCAGCATAGGCGGCCGCGACGGCGCCGCCCAGCGAGTGACCGACCAGCAGCGGGGCAACCCCCACGTCCCCGTCACCGGCCGTGCCGCCCCGCCCATCACCCGCCATGGTGTCGGCGACGACGGCCGCGATGTCTGCGGCCATGGCGTCCAGGCCGTACTCCCCGCCGGCCGGGGATGCTCCGTGCCCACGCAGGTCCACGGCGAGCACCCGGTAGTGCGGCTGCAGGAGCGGCAGCAGTGGATCGAAGGCCCGCCGATCCTCCGTGATGCCATGCAGCAACACGACCAGGGGGCCGGCACCGGACAGCGAATGGGCGAGCAACACGGCGCCCGACCCGACCATGGACGTCATACCGGACAGTAGATCACGAACGGGTGGTGACGGGGCCAGATTCGCGGCCCGCGATCTGGCGGGGTCGGCGCGCTGTCGACTCGCAGGGCCGGGTGCCCCCTCGCGAGCGCCCGGCCGACAGGGTAGGAATGAACGCGTGGCGCACCGGTGGCGCAGCCATCGGTTGACCAGTTGCGCGGCGGAGCGAGCGAGCGGGGAGGTCAGAGCCCGTGGGGACACACGAGGCTGCGGATCACTTGATGCGGTTGCTGGCGGCCCCCGGGCCCTATCGAAAGCGCTGGGAGCACGTCAGCTCGACGGCCGTGGGTCCGGGCGCGCTGCACTTGCCCGCGGTGTGCGCCATTCTTGCTGACTATCTGATCGATCAGGGCGAGATGTCCGACCGCGACCCGTCCCCCAAGCGCCGGATCCGCGATCGGGTGCGGCGCGCGCTGTCGGGGGAGGTGTTGACCCTGTCGACCATGCGCGCCTTCGCCGGTGCGTTCGACTTCCAATCCGAAGAGTTGGACCGGCTGGAGGCGCTGCTGTCCGGGTCGTCCGGGGTGCGGGTGCTGTCCGGGCACTATGCGGGCAGCCCCGCCGTGCTGGCCAGTCGCCGTGGCTACCGCAGCGTCTCCCTGCAGGAGCACCACTATGTGGGCGCCGACCGGCTTCCGTATCGCCATCGCACCACTCAGGTGATCGAGGCGGTGGACGACCCGTTGGCGACCTACCGGTACACCTTCGACGCCGCGGCGTTGACGGTGGATGTGCTGCACGGCGGGCGCGTCACCGGGGAGATCATGACCCTGGATGAGGGCATGTACGCGGTGGACATCGAACTCACCCGGCCGCTGCGGCGGGGCGAGACGACCTCACTGGTGTGGGAGACCCGATTCGCCTACGCCGAGCCGCCGCACCCGGAATTCCGCCGGATCGGCATCAACCGGCTGGAGAACGTGGATCTGCGGGTGCAGTTCGACCCGGCCGCCGCGCCGCAGCGGGTGTTTTTCGCCAGTTGGGCGCGGCTGGACGGGCCACCCGAGAACGAGACCGAGATGCACCTGGAGCCGGACGGTTCGGTGCACGTGTTCCTGGCCGGATTGGAGCACGCCATCGCGGGGTTCCACTGGGAGTGGTGACGGGCGTTTCGATGAGTGCCTCAGGCCGGTGACGATCGACGCTGCTGTGGGGATTGTGCGGATGCCACCGGAAGGTTGAAGGCCTGCAGCGTGGCCGGCTCGGTGCCATCCCATCGCAGGATGGTGATCGCCGTTGGCTCCGGACGGGTGATGGCGTCGCGATAGCGTCGCAGCGGAATCCCCAGCAGCTGGCACAACATCAGCCGCAGCAGGGTGCTGTGCGCTACCACCATCACCCGCTGGCCGGCATGACCGGCGGCGATGCCAGCCAGCTCCGAGATCGCCTGCGCGGCACGCGATTCGGGTTCGTCGCCGCTCGGCCAGTGTCCGGTAATGGGATCGGTGAGGAAGGCGCGCACCGCGTCCGGGTTGTCGGAGGCGATCTCATCGATCGTTTTGCCCTCGGCGATTCCGAAGTCGATCTCACGCAATGCCTCTCGATTGAGTACCGGCAGCCCGGTTGCCTGCGAGACCGGCGTCGCGGTCGCCAGAGTGCGCGCCATCGGAGAGCTGTACAGTGCCGCGAGTCCGGCCGAACGGGACCACTCGCCAAGGGCCCGGGCCTGGGTCGTTCCGAACTCGTCCAACTCGATGTCGGAGCGTCCCGTGTAGCGGTTGGGCGAGTGCCAGGCAGTGCGACCGTGCCGGACCAGCAGCAACTCCGCGCGCGGATCGGTCACTCCGGGCCGCCGGACACCGTGGCGGCTGGGTTCGCCTGAGGGTCGGTTACAGCCACGATCACTTCAACGTGCTCCTCGCGCATCTGCCGCACCGCCTCGGGGTCGGCAGCGTCGTCGGTGATCACCACGTCGAAGTCGCTCAGCGGGGCGAGCCGATGCAGCGCGAGCCGATCGAGCTTGTTCGAGTCGACCAGGAGAACCTTGCGCGCCGCGGCGGTCAACATAGCGCGCTTGACCAGCACGATCTCCTGCTCCTGGTGGTAGACGAAGCCGCCGGACACGGTCGAGGTGGAGGCAAAGAGCACATCGACCCGGAGATTGGCCAGCGCCTCGATGCAGGGAACACCGAGGAACGAGTCGTGTGGAGCGTTGTACTCGCCACCGAGCGCGATCACTCGCGTATCCGGCCAGGAGGTGGCGATCCTGATCACCTCGACAAAGTTGGTGATCACCGTCAGCGGGCTGACGTCGTCCAGGAGCTGAGCCAGTGCCAGCACGCTGGTCGAATCGTCCAGCATGATGGCCATCCCCGGATCCACCAGCTGGCGGGCCTCTCGCGCGATGGCAGCCTTGGCATCCGCGGCCTGGCCCATGCGGTAGGTCAGATGGCTCTCGAAGACGCTGGACGGCTGCGCGGTGACGCCACCACGGTGCTTGCGCACCACTCCTTGCCGCTCCAGCTCGTCCAGGTCACGATGCACCGTCATCAGACTGATGCCGAACTGCTCAGCCAACGCAGCCGCGCTCACGGTGCCGTTTGCCAGGACCTCCTGGGCGATGGCGCGGCGCCTGGTGACCGGGCCACGACCGCCTGACCGGGGCATACCCCCATCCTTCCTGCTCCTCTGGACAGCGACCTGATGGACCCCGTAGTTAACAACACTGATGTTACGAGAACCAGCCCCGCCCGGAGCGCGTTCCGTGCCCATCTCGCGGTACGCGTCGCATCCGCGCCGCATGCAGCTACTAAATCACATTCAATCTGAGATAACTATTGACCCAAGTGGGAATTCCGCTAACATCTGATCCTCAGCAGGTGTTGCGGCTCGCACTGAGGAGGCGTCGCGCATGGAAGTCGGTCTTCGAGACCATCCATCCGCGCAGTCTGGCGTGCGCGAACTGCACCGTCGGCAAAGGCTGCGGTCGAGCGAAACAGGACGCCGCCGGCTGCGCGCTCTGATCGGCACCGCCAGCGTGTTCACGGTGCTCTTTGTCTGGTGGCTGGCGACGGAGGGATTGGGGTGGGTGGGACCCCTGAGCCTTCCTGGTCCAGTGAGCGTGGCAGAACGCATCGCCCGCATGACGAACCAGCCCTATCTGGGTCACTCGCTGTGGGGCCACGCCTGGCAAAGCATTCAGGTCGTCATGCTGGGGTGGATCATCGCCGGGGTCCTGGGCGCCCCGGCCGGCATCCTGATGGCGTGGTCGCGGCGCTTTCGAGACCTGACCTACCCTGCGTTTCAGGCGCTGCGGCCGATCTCGCCCATCGCGTGGATACCCCTGGCCATCACCTGGCTCGGCATCGGTGATAGTGCCCGGATCTTCATCGTGTTCATCGCGGCCGTGGTCCCATGGGTGCTCAATGCGATGGAGGCCGTGTACTCGATCGACCCGAACCTGGTGCGGGCGTCGAAGAACCTCGGTTCGGGAGACCTCGGCACCCTCTGTCGTGTGGTCATTCCGGCTGGGCTACCCACACTTCTGGGAGGAGCGCGCATTGCCCTTGGCAATGCGTGGACGGCCGTGATCGCGGCGGAGCTGCTCGCGGCAACAGCCGGACTCGGCTTCATCGCGCTCAACGCGTCTCGGACGTTGGATTCGACGACAACGGTCGCGGCCATGGTTGTTATCGGGGTGCTCGGGCTGCTGTTCTCTGTGATCATGCGCCGCGTGGTCCGCTTCATCGCCCCGTGGGCATCGGTGATCTGATATGACCGCGACGGGAGCGGCGCCAACCACCACAGGTGCCCGGAGGGCACCGAGTTCAATTCCGTGGCAAGTCACGTCGATCGTGCTACTGATCGTCGTGTGGTTTGTGGCGTCGCTCATCACGAACCAGATTCATGCGGGACTCGTACCCGATCCGCTGACCGTCGTACGTCGATTCGGGTCCCTCAGCGTGCATCCCTTCGCCGGGCTCACGCTCGGGCTTCACGTCCTATCGTCGGTCGGTCGCTGGGCGATGGGGTTCGGCGCTGCCGTGATCGTGGGTCTGCCACTGGGCATCCTGCTGGGCGCGACGGCGTGGGTACGTGCGGCAGTCTCGCCGCTCTTCGAGTTCATCCGATACATTCCGCCGTTCGCGTGGATCCCGCTGGCGATACTGTGGTTGGGCGCGTCGCAAACCTCCCAGGCGCTGGTGGTCTTCATCGCGGCATTCCCCGCTGTAGTCATTAACGCACAAGTTGCCGCGGTCGGCGTCGATCGGCTTCTTACTCAAGCCTCGCGGACGATGGGCGCCACCCCACTGCGGCGGCTGGTCGGCGTGGTCACCCCGCTGGCGATGCCCGGCGCCATCTCGGGAGTTCGCATCGCTCTCAGCAATGGCTGGATGGCGCTCATCGCCGCAGAAATGATCGCCGGCCGACAGGGCGTTGGGTTCCTCATCATTCAAGGGCAGGAGAACGGTGACATTCCCGTAATCATGGTCGGGATGGTCGCGATTGCCATAACGGCCACGCTTATTGACCTTTGTGTGGTCATGATGGGCCGCCGCCTAACCGCGTGGAGGACGCCGAGTGGACGGAACTGATAAGTCGAGCGCAGCAGGCGAGCCTCACCTGCAGCCGACAGTCGGCGGGCCCGAAGTACCCGCCAAGCTGTCGCTGCGTGGAGTAGGCAAGACCTACCTGACCAGGCACGGATCGGTCGATGCACTGACGCCGACTGATCTTGAGGTTATCGAAGGTGAGTTCGTCACCATTGTCGGGCCATCCGGCTGTGGCAAATCAACATTGCTCATGCTCGCGAGCGGGCTGGAATCACTGAGTACCGGCGAAATCCTTCTGGACGGGCGACCGGCCGGACCGCCCGGGCCCGATCGCTGTGTTGTATTCCAGCAGTTTGCGCTGTTCCCACACATGACAGTTCACCAGAACATCGGATACGGACTCAAAATCGCGGGAGTACCGGCAGAACGTCGGGAAACTGCGATCGCTCAGCAAATCCAAACCATGGGACTGACTGGGTTTGAGAGAGCATTCCCGGCGGAACTGTCGGGTGGCATGAAGCAACGCGTGGCGATTGCTCGGGCATTGGTCCTCGAACCGTCGGTCTTGTTGATGGACGAGCCGTTTGGCGCGCTGGATGCCCAGACTCGTACCAGCATGCAGGACGAGATGGCCCGCATACGAGCGAGAATGGCCAACACGGTGCTCTTCGTAACCCATAGCGTTGAAGAGGCCGTGTACTTGGGCACCAAGGTCATCGTCATGTCGCCACGCCCCGGCCGAATCATCGCGGAAATCTCGATATCCACTTCCGCCGACTGGAAGGGGGTGCCTATTGAGAACGCGATGAGTCACCCCGAGTTCAACGGATTGCGTGAGACGGTATGGGGTCTTCTCCACCACGGCTCGGACGCGGGTCTGAGCACAGAAAGCTCAACTGATCGATAGGAGGAATCAGTGAAGTTGCACAAGAAGCGCGGGCCGATCGCCGTGACCTGGATTGCTGCGGCATTCGCTCTGGTCCTTGCGGTTGCGGGATGCTCCAGCTCGGGAGCGGGCGCCGATCAAGGCACTGGAACGACAGACCAGTCGACGGCTGGCGCCTCGGACAGCCAGGATGCGCCTGCGGCGCAGACCAGTTCGCAAGGCACTAGCCCGGCCGATAATGGTACGGGGAAGACGGTCGACCTGACCCTGGTATCACAACCGAATGGCGCGGGGCTGCCGTTCGTCATTGCGCAGCACGAGGGCTACTTCAAGGACGTCGGTTTAAATGTGACGATCAAGTACTACGCGAGCGGACCGGCAGCGTTGGCTGCGGGAGCGGCCGGCGAATGGCAAGCGGGCTGGATGGGCGCGCCGCCGGCGTTGACGGGGATGAATAGCTTCGGCCTGATCCCCGTGGGCCTGATGATTCAGGAAGACGCGAACCACATCATGTTCATGACCAAGAAGGTTCTGGAGAATTCGACGCCGGCTGAGGTGCTCAAGACTCATCCCGTCGCAACCTCGCAGAACTCACTCGCCGAGCAGGTCATGCGTGCGTGCGCGCAGCATTTTGGTGTTGATCCTTCTAGCGTCCAGATCGTGCCGCTGGATGGCGGGCAGGTTGTCCAAGCTCTCAAGTCGGGGCAGGTGGACGTGATCGACAGTTGGGCGTCCCCTGACTTCTCATTACTCGATGACGATAATTACGTTCAGGTTTGCAACGGCGAGATGGCCGGCGTGAAGGTCGTTGACCCCTATGTCGTGACGCCGAAGTTCGCGGAGGAGAATCCCGAAGCCGCGGCGGCATTCGTATCCGCCGTCTACCGCGCAAACGACTTTATCAACAAGAACCACGATAAGGCGGTTTCGTACATGATGCAGCTGTATAAGGACAATGGAATCGATGGATCGGAGAAGATGGCCGATTACGAGATCACGATTCGCCACTGGAAGACCATGGACCAGGCGACCAAGGAAGTCGAAGATGGCTCCACCGCAGACGCGCTGACAGCCAGTGCCAGCTTCTTCGTCAAGAACGGTGTCTATCCGAAGGCGCCACCCATCGAGGATCTATTGGCCAAGGGCCTACCGATCCTGAAGAGCGCGGCTAGCATCAAGCCGAGCGGAAGCTGAGCAAATCACCATGACCGCCAGGTCGCAGGGCCGGCAATGGGTCGGGCTCGACGTCGGCACACAAGGATGCCGAGCGATCGTCGTCGACGACTCGGGACATGTTCTTGCCTCCGCACGTCACGCGTTGTCCGGACACCGTTCGGGCGCGATGCATGAGCAGGATCCCATGAGCTGGATCCGCGCCTGCACTGACGTGCTGCGACGAGTACATGATGACGTCGGCCCTGCGCCGGTGGCGGGCCTGGCCATCTGTGGAACGTCCGGAAGCTTTGTGGTTTGTGACTCCGCGGGCACGCCCCTGACACCTGCGGTGATGTACGACGACTCGCGCGCCACCGGCCGCGTCGCCGATAACGTTGCGCAGATCTGGTCGGATTGCGCCGACCGGAACGGATACCGCATTCAACCGACGTGGGCGGTTGTCAAACTCGTGTCGATGATCTCAAGCGACGTCGCGCTAGGACGGGGCAGGCTGACCCACGTGCCCGATTTCATCGGGTGGTATCTGGCAGGGCATCGAGTTCCGTCCGACACCAGTCATGCGCTGAAGTCGGGGTATGACCTCGTCGAGGGCTGCTGGCCCAAGGATCTGTTCGAGCAGGCCGGAGTAGACCCCGGCATGTTGCCGGACGTCGTGCACCCCGGCGAGTTGGTTGGAACGGTGACCAGCAGCGCGGCGTCGGCGACTGGTATTCCCGCGGGCACACCCATCATTGCTGGAATGACTGACGGGTGTGCGTCCCAGATCGCCGCCGGCGCCGTTCGGCCAGGCGACTGGAACTTAAATCTTGGCACGACCTTCGTCCTCAAGGGCGTATCCGAAAACCTGCTACGAGATCCCGACGGGGCGGTCTACTCCCATCGTGGATTCGGGGGCTGGTGGTTGCCCGGTGGTGCGTCCAACTGTGGCGCCGGCGTCATTTCCAGCGAGTTTGGTGCTAGGCCGGCGTCGCAGTGGGACAAGACGGCCGGCGGGCTCCTGCCGGCCCAAGCTGTCAGGTATCCCTTGCCGGGTCGTGGCGAGCGGTTCCCCTTCGTTCGGCCTGACGCGCAGGGGTTCACCATGGGATCGCCGGGCAGCGAGGCTGAATCCTTCGCAGCCATCCTCCAGGGCGTCGCATACGTGGAACGCCTCAGCATGTCGCGCGTTGCGATGTTGGGAGCCGATATCTCAGGACGGCTATCGCTTTCCGGTGGAGGGGCGCGCAGCGCGCTGTGGAACCAGCTCATCGCCGACGTGCTGGGACGTCCGGCGAGTGTGGCACGGCATCCGGACGCCGCGTTTGGTATGGCCGTACTAGCGGCAGGGAGCCTGTCATCGACTCCACAGGCCGCCGACTCGATGATCGAACGCGGCGAAACGATAGAGCCCGACCTCACCCGGTCGCGCCAGTACATGGATGGATATTTGGAAATGGTGGACGAACTCCAAAGACGCGACTATATTTCCGCCGAGCTCGCCGATATCGCACGTGGCGACCTTCCCGGCGGCCGACCCGATCGAGCGACCTCGACCGGGCGAGGGGCAGATTTCGAATGAAGATTCTGTTAGCCGGCGACAACTTCGTCAAGAACAGCCTTCTGCGGGCTGCGCTCGCCCGATCCGGGGTCCAGACCGCTGAAATCAGCGAGCTGACCGTCCCATGGCCCGATACGCCCTTCCACCCGGTGGCGGAAGTCCAGGAGGCCTGCGGGGATGAGGCGATACTGGCCGATGCGGTGAGTGACTGCGACATCGTGATCACCCAGATGGCACCACTCACATCCGGCGTCTTGGAGCACACGGATAGGCTCGGGCTCATTATCTGCACCCGGGGCGGTCCGGTCAATGTGAACGTCCACGCGGCGGCAAAGCGCGGCGTCCGGGTGTGTGCCACGCCCGGCAGAAATGCGGTGGCAGCCGCGGAGTATACGGTCCTATTGATGCTGGCAGCGATGCGGAATCTGCCGAGTGTGCACAACGCGGTGGCCCGCGGGGAGTGGCCCTCGGAATTGTATGCGTATGAGCGCTGCGGCCTGGAAATGGCCGGCTCGGTAGTAGGGCTGATCGGATTCGGCGAGATCGGGCAGCGGGTGGCTAAGATGGTCACCTCCATGGGGGCCGAGGTCCTGGTATACGACCCCTACGTGCGGATCAACAGTTCGACTGCCACCCAAGTCGATCTCGACACGCTCCTGAGGCGTGCGGTCGTGGTCAGCGTGCATGCGAGGCTGACGGCGGAGACCACTGGACTGCTCGGAGCGGAACAGGTGAATGCGATGCGGCCGGGTAGCGTTCTGGTGAATACGGCACGCGGTGGCTTGCTGAACTACGACGCGGCAACCACGGCTCTACGAGACGGCGGTTTGGCCGCCCTAGCCGTCGACGTCTACCCGGAGGAGCCGGTGGATCCTGCCAGGCCTCTACTGTCAACGCGCGGCGTGGTCCTCAGCCCCCACCTGGCGGGAGCCACGAGGCAGACCGCTGAGCGCGCTGCGACGATGGCGGCTAGCGAGTGCGCCAGGTTTCTGAATGGGGATCCGTTACAGTACGAAGTGCTCAGCGGGGTTGGGGTACACACTCCATGAAGGTGTGCGTCGATTTTGGCACGTCCGTCACCAAGATCGTCGCTACCCGCGAACGGACCATAGTGGCGCGGAAAAGCTTTCCTACAGAGCTCTTGCGTGGCGCCGATGGGTCGGTCACCGTCGACGTGGCCGGGTTGGTGGCGTCCACGTCCAGGGCGCTTCGCGCCATGGCCCTGACGGATGTGTCATCGTTGGTTTTGACCGGGCAAGGCGACGGATTATGGCTGTTGGACGGTAGCGGCGCGCCGCTCGGCCGGGCATCTACCTGGTTGGACGGGCGGGGTGCCGATCGGTGTCGAGATTGGGACCGAAGCGGAGCCCTGCAGACGATCTTTGGCGAGACCGCAAACGCTCCGTTCCCGGGCGCGGGTGCAGCCCTACTTGCGGCTCGGGCCGAAGCCGGCGGGCTGGCTTGCGAGACCGCAGCAACGGCAACCCAGTGTCAACACGCCATATTCGAGATGCTGACGGGAGTTCGGACGGCGACGCGGAGTTGCGCCATGCTGCCGTTACTGGATCCGCGTCGAGGGCAATATAGCGAGCGCGCGATCGCCGCCTGCGGCCTATCCGGGCTCCAGCACCTCCTGCCGCCGATCAGCCCCGATGCGGTCGCCTCAGCCGCACTGCTACCTTCGGCCGCGCACGACATGGGATTGTCTTCCAATACCACCGTGTCCACCGGGCCGTATGACCTGCCGGCGGCGGCGCTGGGGGCGGGGCTCACCGCGCGCGGCGACGGGCTGTTGATCATCGGGACGACCTTGGCAAGCCTCGTGAAGGTGGATCAGGTCGGCACGGACGGCAGCACCGTGGGGCTGACCCTCCGTGCGGCGGACGATCGGGGCTACCTTCGGGCAATGCCCGCCATGGTCGGCACCGCCGCGTTGGACTGGGTTGCGGAGCTATTGAAGGTCGAACACTCGGATCTCGGCTCGCTGCTGAGTCGTTCTGCGACTGGCGCGTCGGGAGTTCGCGTACTGCCCTACTTTTCGCCTTCTGGTGAGCGGGCACCCTTTAGCGAGCCGAGAGCTCGCGCTGAAATCGTTGGTCTAGACCTGACGGCGACCCCCGCGGACGTCGTTCGAGCGGTGTGCGAGTCACTGGCCTTCGCTGCCAGGCAGTGCCTGGAGGCTGCTGGGTGGGCCGGGGCAATAACGGTGGCGGGCGGGGGGTCGCGAACTCGCGAGTTCCTGACGATTTTGGCCACCGTGCTCGATAAACCCGTGACGGTCGCCGTGGCAGATTCCACGGCGGTCGGTGCCTTGCTCGCCGCAGATCCGCAATGCTCGGACCGCGGCGCGTCGATGGATGTCCCGTCGGTCATCGAGCCCGATGTGTCCGAAGGCTCGGTGTATCAGGACCTGTATATCGAGTACTGCCAGCGGGTTGCTGCCGCACGATTGCGATGGAAGGAAGATGAGAGGGTGTGACAGGCGGTCCCAGCCCGTTGGAGGGCGCTCACCGTGAGAGCACAAGTCGGATCGGCCGCACGGTGGCCGAGTCCTCCCCGCACTGGGCACCCACCGAGCATTCGGCGGGCCCCAACGTCCTGCTGATCGTCCTGGACGACGTCGGGTTCTCCCAGCTGGGCTGCTACGGATCGTCCGTCTCGACGCCCACCATGGATCGGCTTGCTCGGGACGGGCTGCAGTACACCAACTTCCACGTAGCCGCGCTGTGCTCGCCGACCAGGGCCTGCCTGCTCACGGGGCGCAACCATCACTCGGTCGGGGTGGGATTCCTGGCCGACTACGACACCGGCTTCCCGGGCTACCGGGGTGAGGTGACACCGCGAGCGGCAACGATCGCCGAGGTGCTCCGGGACGGCGGATACGGAACGTACGCCTGCGGTAAGTGGCACCTGACGCCGCCGCAGCACATGACACCCGCGGGGCCGTTCCGGTCCTGGCCCACCCAGCGTGGTTTCGACCGGTACTACGGCTTCCTGTGGGGTGAGGACGACCAGTTCACTCCGGAGCTGTGGTACGACCAGCACCGGGTGGATCCCCCTGCCGCCCAGGGCTACCACCTCACCGAGGACCTGGTGGCACGCGCGCAGGAGTTCCTGTCCGATCACCTGACCGCGCGGCCGGACGACCCGTTCTTCCTCTACCTGCCGCTCGGCGCCTGCCATGCCCCGCACCAGTCGCCGGAGTCGTACCGGCAGCGCTATCGCGGTGCGTTCGACCACGGGTGGGATGTCGAGCGACAGCGCGTGCTGCAACGCCAGATCGACTCCGGCCTGCTCCCGGCCGGCACCGAGCTGCCCCCACGCAATCCCGGAGTGGCGGCCTGGGACGACCTGGACGCACTGCATCAGCGCGCGTACGCCAGGTTCCAGGAAGCGTTTGCGGCGTTCATGACCCACACCGATGACCAGATCGCCGTGCTGCTGGACTTCCTGCGCACTCACGACCTGGAGCGCGACACCATGATCGTGCTGATGAGCGATAACGGAGCGTCGGGTGAAGGGGGCGCGGACGGCAGCGCGAACGAGTACCGCTATTTCCTGAACCTGCCGGACTCGTTCGAGGACACGGTGGCGGCGTTGGACGACATCGGCAGCGAGCGAACGCACAATCACTACCCGTCGGGTTGGGCGCAGGCGGGCAATACGCCGGGGAAGTTCTACAAGAAGTACACCTACGCCGGCGGCGTCCATGCTCCGCTCATCATTCACTGGCCCGCCGGGCTCGGTGGGAAGACGGGCCTGCGCAGGCAATTCCACCACGTCGTCGATCTCGCTCCGACCATCGCGGAACTGGCGGGCCTCGAATTCCCCCGGTGCCATCGAGGGGTCGACCAGATGCCCGTCCACGGAGTGTCCCTGCGATACACCTTCGACGAGCCCAACGCGCCGACCGCGCGCACCCAGCAGTACTTCGAGACTGCCGGATACCGAGGCATCGTGCGGGACGGACTGAAGGCGGTAGCGGTCCACGAGCCAGGCGACGATTTCGACCAGGACCGGTGGGAGCTCTACGACCTCGCCCGAGACCCCTCGGAATGCCATGACCTCGCCGAGCGGCACCCGGACCGGGTTCGCGACCTGGAGCGACTGTGGTGGTCGGAGGCGGAGAAGTACGGCGTGCTCCCGCTCGACGACCGGATGGGTGCCCGGGTGACATCCATGGATCCGGCGAGCGATCGGCGGCGATACGTGATGTTGCCGGGTGCGAGGATCATGAGCGGGGTCGTCGGACCGAATTTCGCCGCCCGGTCGTTCGTGATCACCGCCGAGTTGGACGATGAGCCTGCCCGCGACGGCGTGATACTGGCCTATGGTCGGCGAGCAGCAGGGTTCTCGTTCTTCGTGCGTCGTGGGACCCTGACGGTTGACTACAACCTGGCCGGTCGGCACACGATCGTCCGGGCGTCCGAGGTGGCCCTCCCGAGCACCCGGCGCTTGCAGATGCGCGTGGGGGCCCCGGACGGCAGACCGGAGCTCGCGTTGCTGGCCGACGGTCGGGAGCTGGCTCGAGCGAGGATCCCCCAGCTGATGCCCGCCGGCCTGGGATGCCTGTCGGTGCAGTGCGGTCACAATGCGCCGTCCGCGGTGAGCTCGGACTATCGGGCGCCACATCGATACCCCAGCGGTTTGGTGCGCGTGATCATCGAGCTGGCCGATCGCCAGGAGGACGCCGCTCGTGGTGTGGCCGACGGCGATATTGCCGGGGCCCTCGCACAGCAATAGCGCCGCGACCACCGATTCAGCGACTCTCGGTGCCGGGGCGTGCACCGAACGTGGTATGGCTTGCGATCAGGTATCAGCGCAGACGACGCTGACTCCTGGCAGCGTCATCTCGCGGCGCCCTGCCCGCGAATCACCCCGCTGTACAGGAGATATCCCGTGACCGACCCCGCCATGATCTCGGCGAACATGACCGGCGCATCGACGACCACACTGCCGACCTCCGCCACCGCCCTTGTCCCGCCCGACATCGTCCCGGTCGCAGCCGCCCGGCTGGCACGAACGCTGACCGGCAGCGTCGTCGCCCCCGACGACGAGGAGTGGGACGCCGCCCGCCAGGCGTGGAATCTCGCGATCGACCGGCAGCCGGTGCTCGTCGTGTTCGCCGAGTCCGCCACCGATGTGGCCGCGACCATCGACTACGCCCGGGCGGAGGGCCTGAACGTCAACCCGCAGGGCACCGGTCACAACGCGAGCGTGCGGGCCGACCTGAGTGGCACCATCCTGCTGCGCACCGATCGGATGTGCGAGATCACCGTCGACCCGTCGACCCGCACGGTGCGAGCGGAAGCCGGGGCGTTGTGGCGTGACGTCACCGATGCGCTCGCTCCGCATGGCCTGGTCGGACTGGCCGGATCCTCCGGCGACGTGGGGGTGGTCGGTTACCTGCTCGGCGGAGGCTACGGCTGGCTCGCCCGCAGGTACGGCCTGGGTTGCTCGTCGATCACGGCGGTGGACATCGTCACCGGGGACGGCCGATTCCACCGGGTGGACGCCGAGCACGAGCCCGAATTGTCCTGGGCCGTCCGGGGCGGCGCCGGCAACGTCGGTGTCGTCACCGCTATAGAGTTCACTGCCTTTCCGTGCGCGCAGGTCTACGCCGGGGCATTGCTGTTCCCGATCGAGCGCGCCCGCGAAGTGCTGCTCGCATACGAACGGTGGACCCGCGATCTGGACGAGTCGGCCACCACCTGCATCCGGTTGTTGCGCGTCCCGCCGCTGCCGGACATCCCGGAGTTCGCGCGCGGCCGCTCCTTTATCGGCATCGACGGCGCCATCGACCTGCCGGCAGACCGGGCGGAGGAGCTGCTGGCGCCGCTGCGTGCGCTGGGCCCGCAGGTCGACATGTTCGCGCCGATGCCCGCGGCGGCCCTGTCGCACATCCATATGGATCCGCCGCAGCCCAGCCCGGCGCGTTCGGACGGTATGGTGCTGGCCGACCTGCCCCCGCAGGCTATCGACGCATTGCTGGCCGTCGCCGGGCCGGGTGTTGAGTCCCCGCTGCTCGCGGTGGACCTGCGCGACCTGGGCGGTGCGGTGGGCCGGCCAGCACCCGGTGGCGGTGCGGTGGACCATATTCCGGGGCGGTTCCTGCTGTTCGCCGTCGGCATCACGCCCGTTCCGGAGGCCCAGGCCCCGGTGATGGCCGCCGTCGAGGCGGTGACGGACGCGTTGGCGCCGTGGCGATTCGAGCGGGACTACCTGAACTTCCGCGACACCCCGGCGGCGGCGGCCCGGTTCTACGACCCGCGAACCCTGGACCGGCTGTTGACGGTCCAGCGGGAGCACGACCCGCAGCGGGTGGTGCGCCCCAACCAGCAGTGGGTCGCCTGACACCACTGGGGTTGTGAGTCCCGCGCAACTCCATAGCGTTGCGCGGGACTCACAACCCCGGAATAGCTGCTCAGACCAGAGACGCGGCGGGCAGTTCGAACCAGCGCAACTGCTCGAAGTCCTCGGAGATGCCAGGCACCCGGGTCGCCGGATCGGCACACTCGGCCGCGCAGTCGATCCGGGCGTCCAGAATCCGGCGAGCCTGCGTGAGGTAGTCCGCCAGCACCGACTCGTCGGCCCGGTCCCGGTGCCGGGGATAGGTCATCTCACCGTCCGCGGAATACCCGACCTGGTGCAGCCGCAACGGCGGCTCCACCGGCCCGGAGCGATGCCGCCACAACCCGGTGGCGGCATCGAATCGGTAGTCGGGCAGCAACTTCCAGCCGTCCCGGGCAATCATCGTCACCGCTTCGACGACGTAGTCGACCACCGCGTCCGAGACGAAATAGTTGAAGTTGACCCGCACCCAGCCCGGCTTGATGCCCTCGCAGCCCTGCGCGACCTGCCGCTCGTAGGCATGCGAAGCGACCAGGTCGATGCCCAGCAGCGCATGCCCGTACGGCCCTGCGCAGGAACACCCGCCCCGGGACTGGATCCCGAACAGGTCGTTCAGCAGCGCCACCACAAAATTGTGGTGCAGGTACCGGCCGCCCGGGCGGTGCACGACGAATGAGACGATCGAGAGCCGTTCAGCCGCAAGGTTACCCAGGATCTCGACCTCCGGGACGGCGGACCATGCTGCGACCGCTCGGCGCAGCAGGCGCTCCTCGTTCGCCCGGATCACCTCGGCGCCGACCGCCTGCTTGAGACCGAACACCAGCCCCGCCCGGATCGACTCGATGATCGCCGGAGTGCCGCCCTCCTCGCGGTGCTCCGGCTCGGCCAGGTACCGGTGCTCCTCGGCGTTGACGTACGTGACCGTGCCACCGCCGGGCACCACCGGCACCGCGTTGGTGAACAGCGAGCGCGCCGCGACCAGCACCCCGGGGGTGCCCGGCCCCCCGACGAACTTGTGCGGGGACAGGAAGATCGCATCCTTGCCGGCTCGCGGATGCGTGGTGCAGTGCGGGTGCATGTCGATGTCCACGTAGGGCCCCGCGGCGGCGAAGTCCCAGAACGACAGCGCCCCGTGTGAGTGCAGCAGGTCGGACACCGCGCAGGTATCGGTGACGATGCCGGTGACGTTGGACGCCGCCGAGAACGAGCCGATCTTCAACGGCCGGTCGGCGTACTCGTCCAGGCGCCCGGCCAGGACGGCGACGTCGATGTGGCCGTTGCGATCCTCCGGGATGCGCACCACGTCGGCGATCGACTCCCGCCAGGGCAACTCGTTGGAGTGGTGCTCGAACGGCCCGATGAACACCACCGGGCGCTCGCCGGGCGGGATGCGGTCCGAGAGCCCGTATCGGGCATCGAGCTCGGCGGGGATGCGGATGCCCAGCACCCCGATCAGCTTGTCGATGGCAGCCGTGGAGCCCGATCCACAGAACAGCACGACGTCCTCACGGGTGCCACCGACCGCGTCCCGGATCAGGTTCCGAGCGTCCTCCCGCAACCGCGTGGTCTGCAGACCGGTGCCGGAGGACTCGGTGTGGGTGTTCGCGTAGCGGGGCAGGATCTCCTCGGCGATGAACTCCTCGATGAAGCGCAGCGACCGGCCGGAGGCGGTGTAGTCGGCGTAGGTCACCCGGCGCGGTCCGTACGGCCCGGGCATCACCTGGTCGTCGCCGATGATCGACTCGCGGATCCGGGCCAACAGGGGGCTGGGTGGTGCCGAGGCCGTACGGACCGCGGCGGGCTCGGTGCGCGTGTCGGGAGCGGTAGTCACGGGCCCAGCGTAGATCCGCCCCGCGGTTGCGTCCTAGCAACGGTTCCATCGTCGTGGCAACGGTTGGGGGCATTGCTCGGACGACGGAACCGTTGCGAGGACGGGTGCGGGCGGGGCAAGGCGGTGGCGGGTGCGGGCGGGGCAGAGCGGTGGGTGACGGGTGCGGTAACGCGGCGGCAGGCGCGGGCCGGGGCGACGCGGCGGCAGGTGACGGGCGCGGGCGGGGCAACGCGGTAGCGGTGACGGGGATCGGGGCGCCGTCAGGGTCGGATGGTGACGCAGCAGCGGCCCGGCGCCGGGTCCAGCCGGAGCGCCTCCGGGTCGGCCCCGCACGCGCACGCGACGCCCCGCAGCAGGTGCAGGTTCATGGTGCACACGGTCTCCGGGTGGTCGGCGACCAACTGGTGGAACGGGCAGTTGCCCAGCACGACGGTGCCGTCCGGCTCGGACCGCGGCTCGAAGCCCTGCTGCTCGAGGACCTCGGTGAGCCCGACCGCGCCGGATGCCAGGGTGCGGCCGGTCCGCTCCGCGGCGTCGGCGAGAGCGTCGGTGACGGGGATCGCATCGGTGGCCGCCCGCTCCACCGCGGCCGCCAGCAACTGCGCGGCCAGCTCGTAGTGCCGTTCGGGCACACTGACCGATACCTCGCCCGCGGCGCGTCGGTACAGCTTGGCCGGCCGCCCCGATCCCGGTCCGGTCCGTCCGGACAGCCGCCGATAGACGACGTCCAGCAGCCCCTGCGCGGCCAGCCGGTCCAGGTGGAACGCGGCCGTCGACCGGGGCAGCCCGAAGGCCTCGGCCGCCGCCTCGCGCCCGACCGGCTCGGGGCTACGTGCGATGAAGTCGAGCAGTGCCCGACGGGTCGGGTCGTCCAGCGCGGTCACCGCAGCCAGGCGCTGCGCGAGCGGTCGCTGTTCCACGCCGACCATTCTATCAACAACTCACGTTGACGAAAGAGTGCTGGTCGATCTACGGTGAACGGGTGAGCCTGGTAGACGACCTCCCGATCGACCTGACGGACGGCGCGGCCGACGCCGTCACCGCCTTTCGCCGGCGCGTCACCCGCCCGCGACCCGGCCGGGCGCCGGATCGCCGCGCCGCGCAGCGCGCCGTCGCCGACCTGCTGACCGCGCTGGGCCGCGACCCCGCCAGCGAGCACCTCGCCGACACGCCACGTCGAGTCGCCGACGCCCTGCTGGAGCTGACCACTCCCGTCGAGTTTGACCTGACCACCTTCCCCAACGACGAGGGCTACGACGAGCTGGTGGTGTCGGTTGGCATCCCCCTGCACTCGCTGTGCGAACACCACCTGCTGCCGTTCCACGGCGTCGCGCACGTCGGATACCTGCCGGGTGCACGGATCCTGGGCATCTCCAAACTGGCCCGGGTCGCCGAGATGTTCGCGCGCGACCTGCAGGTGCAGGAACGGCTCACGGCGCAGATCGCGGACTATCTGGTGGACAGCCTGGATCCGCGCGGCGTGGGCGTGGTCATCGAGGCCGAGCATCTGTGCCAGTCGCTGCGCGGGGTGCGCGCGGCCGGCACCCGGACCGTCACCTCGGCGCTGCGCGGGGCGGTGCGCGACGATGATCGGTGTCGGCAGGAGTTCCTGGCACTGACACGGCACTGACACGGCACTGAGCGACACTGACCGGCACCGAGGACGCCGAGGCGACACCGGTGCGGCACCGAACGACGCTGATAAGGAGCAAGGCATGGCAGAGCAGACGTACGTGATCGTGGGTGGCGGGCTTGCCGGGGCCAAGGCCGCGGAGGCGCTGCGGGACGAGGGCTTCGACGGCGCCATCACCCTGCTGGCCGCGGAGGAGGTGCTGCCCTACGAGCGGCCGCCGCTGTCCAAGGGAGTGCTGTCCGGATCCGACGCCGACGACACGATCTTCGTGCACGACGAGCAGTGGTACGCCGATCAGCGCGTCGACCTGCGGCGCGGTGCGCGCGCCACCGGTATCGATCGCGCGGCGCGCACGGTGGCATTGTCCGACGGCGGCTCCGTGGGCTATCACAAGCTGCTGCTGGCCACCGGTTCTGCGCCGCGCAAGCTGCGGATCCCGGGTGCCGAACTGGGTGGGGTGCACTACCTGCGCACCAAGCGGAACTCGGACGAGCTCAAGGCGGCGCTGGCGGCCGGAGATCGGCGGATCGTAGTGGTGGGCGCCGGCTGGATAGGCCTGGAGGTGGCTGCCGCGGCCCGGGGATATGGCAACGCGGTGACGGTGATCGAGCCGCAGGCCGCTCCGCTGCGTGCCGCCCTGGGTGACGAGCTGGGCGGAATGTTCGCCGGCCTGCATCGCGAGCACGACGTCGACCTGCGGCTGGGGACGGGGGTCACCGAGTTCACCGGCGACGGCACGGCAGTGACAGGGGTGACGGGGGTGATCACCGACGCCGGCGACCGGGTGGATGCCGACGCGGTGATCGTGGGCGTCGGCGCCCGCCCCATGACCCAGCTCGCCGAGGAGGCCGGGCTCGACGTCGAGAACGGCATCCTGACCGACGCCGCGCTGCGCACCTCGGACGAGAACATTTACGCGGCCGGTGATGTCGCCAACGCGGAGCATCCGGTGCTGGGTCGGCGGATCCGGGTGGAGCACTGGGCCAACGCGCTCAATCAGGGGCCTGCGGCGGCCAAGTCCATGCTCGGCCAGCCGGTCTCCTACGACCACATTCCGTACTTCTACACCGACCAGTACGACCTCGGCATGGAGTTCACCGGTGATCTGGGTGGCGAGCCGTTCGACGCCATCACCTACCGGGGTAACCGGGACGATCGGGAGTTCATCGTGTTCTGGACGGCCGGCGGCAAGGTGCTGGCCGGCATGAACGTCAACGTGTGGGACGTCGCCGACGATGTCGCCGCGCTGGTGCGCTCGGACCGGGCGGTCGACCTGGCCCGGCTGGCCGATCAGGACGTGCCGCTCGCCGAGGTCTGACAGCCGCACGGCCTGCGCCGCAGGCCGATACCATCGGGGCATGCGGGTCGGGGGGGCGCTGCACGGCGTGCGCGGGTGGGTCCGCGCGATCGGTGCCGTCGGTGCCGTCCTGTGCGCGTCGGTCGTCCTGCTGGCGAGCCCTGCGTCCGCCGCTGCCGTCACCGCTGCGGCGCCCGGCGACACCAGCTGGACCCTCGCCGAGGGCAAAGCCGCCGTGACCTCCGGCGTCATCTCTCGGGTCGCCGGGGCACCCGCCGTGGTCGACACCGCCGCGGTCCGTCACGCGATCCGCGGGACCACCATCCGGGTCGTCATGCTGCCGTTCGAGCCGCTGGAGACCGACGCCCGGCACGCCGCCGGGGCGCGGGCCGTCGACCTCAAGGACTGGGCGCGCGATGAGAAGGGCTACGAGCTCATCGAGGTCGAGGGCCTGCAGGTGGGCTTTGGCATCTACGACCTGGTTCCGGACAGCATGGCCGAGCTGCAACCGGTGCTGGCCCAGATGGACGTGACCCACCAGGTACTGTCCGCCGTCGCCCACCTGCGCAAGACGGCCGATCCGCCGGACCCCGGTACGCCGCTGGCTCGCCCGGCCGACCCCGAACAGGTCGACACCATTGCCGCCGCGCTCGCCGAGCATGGCCTCTACCACGACCCCAGCCTTTCCACGCCCGAGCAGCCGGGGGACAGCTGGGGTGCGGCCGGCGTCACCGTACGGGCTGCCTTCCTGCCGCCGGCCCCGCGCGGTGCCGTGCTGCCCGACCTGATCACCCCACTGCACCAGCGGTTCCCAGACGATCTGGTGGTGGTGATGCGCGGCCGGTGGATGCAAGCGGCCGGGCCCCAGCAGGATCTCGTGCACTCCTCGCTGCTGTGGGTCTACGGCTACTTCTCCCGCGCCGTGCTGGGCTGGCAAGTACGGCCGGATGCGCTGGTGGGCCCACTGACCGAGCGGATCGGCCTGCTGCGCACCGGAGTCGTCGCCGACCAGCCCACACCGTCCGAACCCGACGACCCGGTGTCCTCGGTCTCCCGTGCGCTGCCGTGGGTGTTCGCCGGGGTCGCGCTGGCGATTGTCGCGGTGGTGACGGCGGCCCGGGTGCTGGGTGGCCGAGGGCGGCGCGCCCAGCTACTGGCGGCGCACCAGCAGGCGACCCGCGAACGCAGAACGCTCGGGGTTCGGCTCGCCGTACTGGCCGGGCAGGTGGCCGACCTCGAGCCCCTGGTGCACGGCGACGCGGCTGGCAAGGAATTCTCTCGCGCGGTGGAGCGCTACCTGGTAGCGGGCGACACCCTGGAGTCCGGCGGCTCGATCACGGTGGCGCGCTCCGCAATCGGGGAGGCCGAGCGGCATCTGCGCAGCGTCGCCAACCACGTCGGCGTGCCCCTGGCGCGGCCCGTCGAGGATGACCCACCCGGCTCGGGCGCCGTCGATGCCGACGCCACGACGGGTGGCAGTGCCCGATGAGCAGGCGAGGCGGCGGCAAGACCCGCGCAGACGACCCGCGGTATCGCGACGCGACATGGCACCGGGCCGGGCAAGGCGGTGACGGCCCCGTCGACGGTGCCGCGCCGGACAGTGCCGGGCGCGCCGGGGCAATACCCGGCGGGCTAGCGCGCTCGCACGAGCCCGTCGCAGACTCCTCCCGACGGGCGGAGCGGGCCGTCGTGCACGGTGCGGTGGCGGCATCGCTGATCGTGCTCCTGGTGCTGATGATCACCGTGGTGTGGCCGGCGGTGTCGTTCCTGTGGTCGAAGGCTCGGCCGGTGGTGGACACGCTGAGCACCGACGCCGTGTATGTCGGGCCGGGGGTCTCCGGAGTGGATGCCGAGCACATCGCCGGCATCATCGGCACCCGGCCGATCGCCGAGATCGTGCTGGCCAAGGGCGACCCGCTCGCCGCGGACGCGCTCGGCACCTGCGTCGCCGTCACCGACCAATTGCCCGGCCTCATCGTGCAGGTCGTGGTGGACGGCGAGTTCGAGAACGGCTGCGAAGGCGACGATATCGCCTATGCGTCGGGCGTTGAGTGGGAAGGTTGGGACTTCCGGTTCTGGCTGGAGCAGTCGTACGCGACCTCGCTCGCCGACGGGGATGTCCCGGAGCTGACCCGCCAGTTCGCGCTGGCCTACGAAGCCGAGGTCACCGGCGGCCGGGTGCTGGCCACCGAGCGCGAATTCCACCCCCAGCCGCAGCGCACGCTGATTGCCCTCGGGATCGCGGCGGCCGTGGTGGCCGGCACCGCGGGGCTGTTCGTGGCGCTGCGGCTGGCCGCCCGATGGGGCTTCTCCCGTGCCGACCGGCGGCACGCCTGGGAGCATCGACGGGACGAGATCGACGGTGAACTGGGGGATATCGCGCTGATCATGGTGACTGTGCGACCCGACGAGCCGTCCAACCACCGGCTGGCGTCCGCGGTCGGCGCGGTGGCCGGCGACTATCGTGCGGCACTGCAGCAGCTGGCGGAAGCCGGGCCGGGCGAGGACCTCGGGGCGTTGTCCGACACGGTGCGGGACATCCGGAACCGGCTGACCGCGGCCGGGGCGCGCGGATGATCTGGCTGTGGATCGGCGGCGGCCTGGTGCTGGCGGCCGGCGCGGTGCTGCCCCCGCTGCTGACCCGGCGGCGAGCAGGTCGGCGGGCCTATGCGGACGCGCGGGACCGTGCGCATGCGGCGATGTCCCGGCTGGAGTGGGCGATCGACGCCGCCGGTGACGGGCACGGCGGTGACGGGGCATCGGGGTCGGACTCCGCGACCGCCGAGGCACGCCGATGCTTCACCCTGGCCGGGTCCGCGCTGGCCGGGCCGGACACGGCGGGGGCGTTCGGGCTCGCGGAGTCGTGGGCGCGGCGTGGGCTGGCGGCGCTCGGCGAGGAGACCTCACTCGACGAGGGCGCCTGACAGGCCGCGCCGGTGACGGGGTCTGCGGGGGCGGTGCGTTCAGCGGCGGCGCGGTGACGGCCTGCGGGCACGCAGCCGGCCGTGCGGCATCGGCGGAGCGGACAGGGGGGAGCCGTCGTAGCCCAGCACCGTACCGAACCGCGCCGGCCGGGCGCCGCCGGAGACCTCGTCACCGCCGGATTCGTCACCGCCGTTGTGGTGACCGTCCTCGGCACCGATCTCCGCCTGCCATGCCCGCCTGGCCTCGACGATCTCCTCGTGCGAGGAGCCCACGAAGTTCCACCACATCACCAGGTCGAACTCCATCGGGGTGCCACCGAGCAGCACCACCCTGGCTCGGGTGTCGACCGCGCGCAGCCGGAGCCTGCTGCGACCGGTGGGCAGCGCGATGAGCGCCGGCTCGCCCACGGCGTGGCCGTCCAGTTCGACCGTCCCGCTGTCCACCAGCAGGCCGTATTCGAACTCCGGGTTCAGTGCGACCTCCGCGACCGCCTCGGACGCCAGCGCCAGTTCGGCCCCGAGTAGCGGGGAGAACGTCGGCACCGGGGAGGTCTCACCACCCAGCTCGCCCAGGAACACCCGCCAGCCGACGCCGGCGTCGACGACCTCCCGGGCCGCGTAGTGCTGGAAGGCCGGCGACACGTTCCGCTTGTCCGGCGGCAGCGCCACCCACAGTTGAACGCCGTGCAGAATCGTGGTCGCCGGAGTCGAGACCTCCGAGTGCGCGATGCCGCGACCGGCCGTCATCAGGTTGAGCTCGCCTGGCAGCACCAGCGAGTGGGTGCCCAGGCTGTCCCGGTGCTCGATCTCGCCGCGGAACAGCCAGCTGACCGTCTGCAGGCCACAGTGCGGGTGCGGCGGAACGTTCATCCCACCGGACAGCTTGACCTGATCTGGACCGTAGCGATCCAGGAAGCACCAGGGGCCGATGAACGGGCGATCGCGGGATGGCAGCGTGCGACGGACCGTCATCGCCCGGATTCCGCCGAGCGGCACGTCCCGCGGGGCGATGATCTCCACGTCGTCCAGTGCGCGAGCGCGGCAGAGCAGCTCGTCAGGGCGCGCGTCCAGGTTCGTCATGGTGATCTCAGGCTAGGCCGAACGGGGCGCGCGCACATCTTCTGGACGTGGCGGGCGAGTCGTGTGTCGGGGTACCGGGGGACCTGCCGCGCCGATGAGCCCGAGGTGGTGCCGAGGTGGATGGCGGAGCGCGGAGCGCCACTACAGGCTCGCGAGCGGTTTGATGGTGTGGTGACGGGGCAGCAGCGTGCGACGCGATTCGCTCGGGCGTACGCCCGGCTGGCCCCGATCATGGATGCGCGGGGCGCTGCCGCGCACCGATCCGAGCTGGTGGCCGGGCTGTCGGGCACGGTCGTCGAGGTCGGCTGCGGGCCCGGGTCGATGTTTGCGCACTATGGCCCGGGGTTGCGTTCGGTCCTCGCCGTGGAGCCGGATGACTTCCTGCGAGAGCGTGCGGTGCGGGCGGCAAGGCAGGCGCCGGTGGCGGTGACGGTGGTCGCCGGTCGAGCCGATGCCCTGCCGGTGGGCGATGCGGCGTGCGATGCGGTGGTGTTCTCGCTGGTGCTGTGCAGCGTGCCGGACGTCGTCCCCGCGCTCGCCGAGGCGCGGCGGGTACTGCGGCCCGGTGGCGAACTGCGCTTCTACGAGCACGTCCGGTCGACTTCCCGGGTGATCGGCATGCTGCAGGACGTGGTGACGCCGCTGTGGCGCCGGTCGGCCGGTGGATGCCACCCCAATCGGGACACGGTGGCGGCGATCCGCCGGGCTGGTTTCGCCGTCGCCGAGGTGCGCCGGTTCGGCTTCTCGGCCGGGCCGATGACACCCCGCGTGGCGCACGTGCTCGGGGTGGCGCGGGTGCCGGCCAACACCTAGCTAGCCGTCGGCGACGCGGGATCCCGGCAGCGGTGTGTCACGGCCAGCGGGAAACGCGACCCGCGGCCGGTCTGTTCCGCCGCCGACACGCCCGAGCGCGGGGGGAGAAGCGTTCCCGCGGGAACGTCTCGTGCACGGAGTTGAGCAGCGGCGACGCGGCGTACCCGGTTTGCGGTAGCGCTCAACGGCTCGACCAGATAGTTGGCCAGATACACAAGGCCAGGTAAACATGGCTGACAGTAGCTGAGGGGGCCCGGACTGTGAACAGGTGCCCGAGACTTCTGCCGCTGAGCGACACCTGGCACGGGCGCTCGGCCAGCGCCTTCAGGCGCTGCGCTTGGACCGGGGCATGAGTCAGGAGCAGGTCGCGCAGGCCGCCGGCATCAGCCGTAACCAGTACCAGTTGCTGGAGGCGGGACTATCGGATCGGGCGAAGCAGCGTCCGGTGAACCCCAGGCTCAGCACGCTGATCGGCGTAGCGGGCGTGTATGGCATCAGCACCGCGGAACTGGTAGCGCGGATCCTGGGCGAAGCGCCATCCGCGGGGGGTGACGCGCGGGCCAACCTCACCGCGGCGTCGCGGGACGACCATGCGCGGGCGCGGGGGTCCGAGGGCACCGGATCTCCTCGCGGTCGGAGCCGGGCGGCGTCGCCGCGCACGAAGCGGTAGCGGGCCGGCGGCCGTGCGCCATCAGCCAACGACCTGACGGGAGTTGACGCGGAACGCCAGCGGCAGCGCCCCCGCGCCGAGCCACTGCGCCAGATCGGTCGCCTCGGTCCGAGTGAAGGTGCCATTGATCTGCTCGGCCCCGCCATTGATCTGCTGCACGATCTGCGGGGCGGAGAGCACCTGCCCGTCCAGTGTCAGCGCGATCTGCTGGCCGATGTGCTCGCCCGTGTAGGTCGCCCAGGCATGCTGCGCGTTGATGCTAAACGTGACGTCGACGACCCAGCCGGGTACACCGCCCGTACCCCGGGCGGCGGTGGCCCTGCTGATGGCGGATCCGGGGATGACGGTCGGGCCCAGCAGGTAGCCGTCGTTGCCGTCGATGTCGCAGGCCAGCAACGGCTTGTCGGGATCGGCCAGATCCTGATACCGGTTGATCGCCGTGCACGATGGCGGGGTGGCGCCGGTGGTGTACCGGCTCGCGTTCGCCGTCCACTTCTTCCATCCCGCTGGGCTGTCGGCGGACGGTTGGGTGGGCACCTGCGGGTCGCTGCCCGACGGGAAGCCTTGCGCGGCCGGCGAAGTGGTGGACGGCGAGGACCCGCCGGTGGCCGTGGATACTGGCGCCACGGTCGACGAGGCGGCGGCTGAGGCGGCGAGCAGCGGCCGCCAGGTGGACACCACCGGCCGGAGGGTGAGGACGCCCCGGCGGATCAGGTCGTCGAAGGCGGTGACGTCGGTGCCGGGTGCCTGCAGGCGGATCCGGCGCGGTGGCACCTCGGTGACGGTGGCACCGGTGATCGAGGCGACCCGGTCGCGGAGCAGTTCCGCCGACCGCGCGAGGTCGCCGGCCGAGGGATCGGTGCCGTCGGGGGTCTGCGCGATCAGGACCAGGGCCACGTGCGGGCCGAATCCGGGCGCGGACGCCGAGGGGCTGGCATCGGTGGAGTCGCCAGCGTCGCTGGTGCTCCGCGCGGGGCTGGGTTCCGGCTGGTCGCCCGGATCGTCGCTGCTCGATGCGGTGACGAGTGTGCTGACGGCGCCCGATCCGGCAGGCGCGCCCGCCGAGCCGCTGTGCGCCGTGCTGATCGTTGACCCACCCGTCGCGCTGGTCGCCGGACCGTTGCCGGTCGCCGTGCAGGCCGACGACAACAACACGGTGGTCATCAGCACCGCGCAGCACAGGCCTCGTCGCGCGAGACGTCGCATCGCATACCCCCGAACGTCGTCACCGCCGTTCCGCCCCCACCGCGGCGGTGCTGCGCCCAGGGTAATCCGGCTCGCCGGCGGGCTGGGGTCCGTTGCGTCGCTCGGCCGCCGGGCCGTCACCGTCATCATCGTCACAACCAGCGGGGTTCTCGCTGGTCAGATGAGAGGTTAGGCTTTCCTTATGTTGCGGATGGAGGGCGTCGGTAAGACCTTTCCGGTCCGGCGCACCCCGGTGCACGCCCTGCGGGAGGTCACGCTGACGGTCCCGGCCGGCAAGCTGACCTCCATTTTGGGGGCCTCCGGCAGCGGTAAGTCCACCCTGCTGCGGGTCGTCGCCGGCTTCGAGCATTCCGATGGCGGGCGGGTGCTGCTGGACGGGCGCGAGCTGTCCGGGCCCGGGACGTTCGTCCGGCCGGAGCACCGTGGCATCGGCATGGTCCCGCAGGACGGCGCGCTGTTCCCGCACCTGGACGTCGCCGGCAATGTCGCGTTTGGGCTCACCCGCGCGGTCATTGACCGGCCGGCCCCGACGCGCCGCCGGGCCCGCGCGGCGCGGGTGGAGGAACTGCTGGCCCTGGTCGGGCTCGAAGGTTATCAGCGCCGCCGGGTCGACCAGCTCTCCGGCGGACAACAGCAGCGGGTTGCACTGGCCCGGGCACTGGCCCCCAGCCCCCGTGTCATCCTGCTGGACGAGCCGTTCTCGGCGATCGACGCGGCGTTGCGCACGGAACTGGGCGTGGAGGTGCGAAACCTGCTGCGCGGCCTGGAAATCACCACGGTACTGGTGACGCACGACCAGGAGGAGGCACTGTCGCTGGCCGACCAGGTGGTCGTGATGCGGGAGGGTCGGGTGGTGCAGACCGGCGCGCCGCGCGAGGTCTACCGGCATCCGGTGGATGTGGACACGGCCAGGTTCGTCGGCGACGCGGTCGTGCTGGACGGCACGGTGCTCGCGCGCGACGGCGTCGAGGCGCGGGTGGACTGCGTGCTGGGCAGGCTGAGCGCCACCCTCGCCGGTACCGGGTGCCACACCACGGATTCGTCACCGATGGGCCGTGAATGCCGGGTGATCGTCCGTCCGGAGAGCATGCGAATGGACACGGTCGGCACGCCGGCCGTGGTCGTGTCCACCCAGTACTACGGCCATGACGCGATGACCACGCTCCGCCTGGGACCGAGCGGCGACGGGCCCACCGTGTGGATCCGGACCAGCGATGGGGACGGGCTGCCGTTACCGGGAGCGGCGGTGGGTGTGCAGGTCGTGGACCCCGTGCTGGTGGTGCCGGCGGTCTGACCCGACCCGGGCGCGGCGGGAGTGAGCAGTAAGGATAGGCTCACCTATGCTATCCACGATGTGTGGCCGGACTCGGCCAAGCAACACACCCGAAGGAAGGGGATCGGCAGTGTTTGGAGTTCGTGGTCGCCGACCGGTGACGAAACTGGTGGCCGCCGGCGCGGCCCTGGCGATGGTGCTCGGTGCGACGGCCTGCTCGTCGGGCTCGTCGGGTTCGGCCGGAGCCTCGTCGGGTTCGGCTGCAGCGTCGTCCGGTTCGACCGGGGCCCCGTCGAGTTCGGCGAATTCCAGCACCGCCGACCAGCAGACCAGCACCGCGGGCGGCTCCTCGGCGGGTGCCGACGCGGGGTCCGACGCCACGTTGACCCTGTACACCGGTCAGCACGAGGAGCTGATCCAGGCGCTGACGACCAAATTCACCGCCGCCACCGGTATCAAGGTCACCATTCGGGCCGGTGACGACGCCGAACTGGCGAACCAGATCATCGAGGAAGGCGCCGGATCGCCCGCCGACCTCTTCCTGTCCGAGGAGCCAGGGCCTATCGGCATGCTGGATGCCAAGGGGCTGCTCAGCCCGGTCGATGCCACCACCCTGGCCGAGGTCGACCAGCGGCTGGTGCCCAGCACGCACAACTGGATGCCCTACGCCGCGCGGTCTCGGGTCATCTACTACGATCCGGACCTGATCAGCGTCGATGAATTGCCGCATAGCATCCTGGATCTGAGCCAGCCGCAATGGAAGGGGCGGTTCGCCTACGCGCCGTCCGGCGCGTTCGTCTCCACGGTCAGCTACCTGATCTCCTCGATCGGAGCGGACAAGACCCTCCAGTGGCTCAAGGGCATCAAGGCCAACGGTGTCAATGAGCAGAAGAACGGCAAGGTGCGCGACAGCGTGGAGGCCGGTCAACACGAGTTCGGCCTGTCCAACCACTACTACTGGTGGATCCTTGCCAACTCCCAGGGCGGACCCGACAAGCTGACCAGCAAGGTGTACTACTTCGACCACCCCGACGCGGGCGGGCTGCTACTCGCATCCGGCGCCGCCGTGGTCAAGGCCAGCAAGCACCAGGACGAGGCCCAGCAATTCCTGGCCTGGCTCGGATCTGCCGACGGTGGCCAACAGGTGATCGCAGCGGATCCCGCTGCGCAGTACCCGGTCTCACCCGATGTGAACAGCAAGGTTGGGCTGCAGCCGCTGTCCGAGCTGCACGCGCCCGACGTGGACCAGAGCGTTTACGCCGACACCGAGCAGGCCAAGGACCTGATCATCCAGGCGGGCATTGCCTGACGGCGCGCCGGCCGGCGTGATCCGTTCGCCGGGGAAGGGACCGTGAGCGATCTGATGTCCAACGCCACCGAGGCTCCGTTGGTCCCGGCAGCGGGTGAGCCGGGACCACGGAGCCGTTGGCGCCCCGGGATGCGCGCCGGTGGTGCACCCCGCCTGGTGGTGCTGGCGGCGGCTGTGGTCGCGGTGGCATCGCTGGCGCCGGCGGCCTACCTGGTCCTGCGCGAGGGGTTCAGCTTCTCCGGGCTGGCAACGGCCTTGGCGGCGCCATCCACGCCCGAACTGCTGATCAACACCGGTGTCCTGCTGGTGACGGTGGGGGCGTGCAGCCTGGTGCTCGGGGTGGGGCTGGCGGTCCTGGTGGTGCGCACCACCCTGCCGGCGCCCCGGCTGTGGATCGTGCTGTTCACCATGCCGCTCGCAGTGCCGGGATTCGTGTCCGCCTACACCTGGGTGGCGGCCAGCTTCCGGTACGCGCCGCAGTCGACCGCCATCTTCGGCCTCGGCGGATCGACGCTGGTGCTGTCGCTGGGCCTGTTCCCCTACGTGTTCTTGCCGGCCGTGGCGGCCCTGCGCACCGTCGACGGCGCCCAGGAGGAGGTGGCCCGTGGGCTGGGCCGCTCGCGCTGGCGGGTGTGGTGGACGGTGACGATGCCCCAACTGCGGGTGGCGATCTCGGCCGGGATGCTGATCGTGCTGCTGCACGTGCTGGCGGAATTCGGTGCGCTGCAACTGCTCAACTACCAAACCTTCACGACGGCGATTATGCAGCGGGTCCGGGTGCTGGGCGCGCCCGAGTCGGGTCGGGCGCTGGCCGTTGTGCTGGTCGGCGGCGCTGCCCTGGTGCTGCTGCTGGAACGCCTGGTGCGCGGGCGTCGGACCCCGGCGCGGGTCGGCCGCGGGGTGCCGCGGGTATCCGACCGGTGGTCGCTGGGGCGGGCGCGGGTGGCGTGGACGGGGCTGTGCGGGCTGATTGCGCTGCTGGCCCTGGGCGTGCCCCTGTACGTGGCGGTCGTCGGCCTGGTCGACGGACTGTCCGGCGGTGCCGGAGTGGATGCCGTGCTGGACGGACCGGGGGTTGGCGGGATCGATTGGGGCGGGCTGGGTTCGGCCGCCGGAAATACGCTGCAGCTAGCGGTGGCGGCCGGGCTGGTGGCGACCGTGGTGGGGCTGCCGATCAGCTGGCTCTACGCGCGCTATCCCGGACGGTTCGCGACGCTGGCGGAACGCTCGGTGTGGCTGGCGCACTCGCTGCCGGGGGTCATCCTGGCGCTGGCCCTGGTCTATATGGGGGTGCGGTGGTTCCGACCGCTGTACCAGACGCCGGTGATGTTGGTTGCGGCGTACGTGATCCTGTTCCTGCCGTTGGCGGTGGGGTCGCAACATGTCGGCCTGCGGGCGGCTGGGCGCAATCTCGATGAGGCCGCGCACTCCCTGGGGTACGGCAGGGTGCGCACCATGGTGAGGGTGACGATGCCGCTGGCGCTACCGGGTGTGGCGGCCGGAGCGCTGTTCGTGCTGCTGGATTCGGCCAAGGAGCTGACCACCACGCTGCTGCTGGTGCCCACCGGGATGAAGACGCTGTCCACGGCGCTGTGGTCGACCACCAACGGCGAGGTGCTCGACTTCACCGCGGCGGCCCCGTACGGGGTGGCGCTGATCCTGGTGGGGGCGCTGCCGGCGTACCTGCTGGCGCGACGAACCCTGCAGGTCACGGGATAGCGGGCCGTTCCACCTGCAGGAGCAGCGCACCGTGGTCCAGGTCACCGCGGCCCTGCGCCAGCGAATCGGCAATCAGATCGGCCACCCGCGAGCCGAGCGGCATGTCGACGCCCAGGTCTCGAGCGGCCGCCATGAAGATGCCCATATCCTTGTGATGCAACCGAAGTCGAAAGCCCGGGGCGAACTCGCGCTTCCGCATGCTAGGCCCCTTGCGGGCCATCACCGTGCTACCGGCAAGGCCACCTGATAGTGCGGCCAACGCGGTCTCGGTGTCGACTCCGGACGCTTCCAGGAAGACCAATGCCTCGGCGAGCAACTCGATGTTTCCGGCCACGATCAGCTGGTTCGCCGCCTTGACCGTCTGGCCGGCACCGGGCCCACCCACGTGAACGATCGTGCGCCCCAACACCTCCAAGATCGGCCTTGCGCGCTCGAAGTCGCTCGACTTTCCGCCGACCATGATCGACAGGCTGCCTTCGATAGCGCCGGCCTCGCCACCGCTGACTGGGGCGTCGATCATCCGAATCTCCGCGTCGAGCGCGGCCCTGGCGATGCGTCGCGCGGCGTCTGGGCGAATAGTCGAGCAGTCGATGTGCAGCGCTCCCGGCATGGCATGACGGTAGATTCCGTCCGCGCCCAGTGCGACCTGCTCGACGTCCGGACCGTCCGGCAACATCGTCACGATGATCTCCGCGTCCCGCGCGGCAGCCGCGGCACTCTCGGCAGCCCGGCCGCCCTGTTCGACCAGGGTGTCCACTGCCGCTCGGCTCCGGTTGTATCCGGTGACTTCGTGTCCTGCGGCTAGCAGGTTCGCGGCCATGGGCGCGCCCATGACGCCGAGACCGATGAATGCGATTCTGGTCATGGCAGTTCCTGTCGTATGAGCGGTCACGCGGAAACCGACGGGCCCGGTGTGGCCCACGTAGTCAGTAGCTGGGATGGTATCCCGTGGCAGTCCTGCCACGGCCTGCGGAGTGGGCGCATCCGAGGGTGCCAGAGCCCACCCGGTACGCTCGTGACGCATGCGCGACGCGAGTGCCTCAACCCCTGCGTCGTGCATGCTCACGGCACCGCCATGCACCGCCCGGGAGGGCCCACATGACCAGTTCCGCCAGAGATCGCGTTTCCGCATGCGTCGCCGAGCGGTCGGCCGCCCGCCCTCCCATCATGCTGTGGAGGCATTGGCCGGGCGATGACCAGGAACTCGACTCCTATTGGCGGAGAACCCGAGCATTTCAGGATGAATTCGACCTTGATATCATCAAACTGTGCCCATCTGGAACATACCTGAGCGAGTCCTGGGGGACGCAAGCCACCTACCAAGGTGACCTCGTGGGAACTCGCCAAGCGATTCGGGCTGCTATCACGAGCGAGAGGGATCTGGCTGCGATTACCACGATCTCCCCGAGTGAGTCCATCGAGATGACCAGGGAGATCGACTGCGTATCCCTGGCGTCGCGGGAGTATGGAAGCGACGCGGTCATCCTTCCCACCCTCTTCACGCCACTGAGCGTGCTCCGGCACCTCTGCGGACATGAGCAGCTGGTGGTTCTCGCCAGAAACCATCCCGCCGCATTCCGCAGCGCACTCGATGCCATCACCAGCTCGCTCGAATGTTATGTTGATCGGCTCATTTCAGCGGGAGCGGCCGGAATTTACCTTTCCGCGTGGCCCGCATCGTATCGAATCTTCTCGGAAACCGAATATCGGGACATGAACGAGGAGTTTGATCGGCGTGTGCTGGACAGCGCCGGGTCGGCGCAACTCCGTGTGCTTCACCTGCATATGCCAGACCCCATCCTCGGCCTGGGAGTTGACTATCCGTGCAATGCCGTCAGTTGGGAGCCGGGCCCGCAGATCAGCGCGTTCCGGGAGGGCGCCGAGTACGTGAAGCGCACGGTGGTCGGCGGTCTCGATCAGTGGGGCGCCATCTCTCTGGGAAGCAGAACCGACGTCGTGTCCGAGGTGCGGCAGGCTGTCGCGGCCTTGGCGGGACTTTCCGTCATCTTCGGCACGTACTGCTCGCTGCCGATTTACACGCCCGGAGCGAACATCCGGGCACTCGTTGCGGAGGTCCGATCCTGACGACGGGAATCCCGGTCGCTCCGGGCTATGGGCGCCCTGCGGGCGCACGACGGGCACGCGGTTTCGCCACCGATCGTCGGCTAGGGTCCGGACTCGGCGCCGGTTACCGCCGGCACGGATGCCGCACCCGGCCCGATGGTGACCGACCCTGGTGGTCGCGCGATGCGGCACGCGCATGAAGCGTGTCGGAACCCGTATTGGCGCCCGCACAAGCCCGCCGCTAACGTTACCGAGCATCGAGGATACCGGTTCAGACGTCCGCTTGGTCGAGCCGCCGGAGGTGCAACCTTTTACAGATTGCCGGATGAATGTTGCCAGGGGCAACACGGTGTTCGAACAGGTATGGCTCCGCCGTGCGTGACCCGATAGTCGGGCGCATGGTACGTGCAGTCGTGCGAGCTCCATATCGATACGACCCCCCAACAACCGAAGGAGCCGTATGACAACCCTCCTGACCAACGCCCTACTCATCGATGGCACCGGCGCAGCACCGGTTGCGGATGCCTGGATCCGCGTCGACGGCGGAAGGATCGCCGACGTGGGCAGCGGCCCGGTTGCTGCCAGCCAGCAGGATGACGAGACGATCGACCTTGGCGGTCAGGCAGTGATTCCCGGCCTGATCGACATGCATGTACATCTGAGCCACGTGTTGCCCGACCCGGAGAAGTGGGGCAGGCCCACTGGTGTTTACCTGGACCACATCGACCAGACGATCAACGGTGTCATCCAGGCACGGCGCGCGATTCGGGCCGGCCTGACCACTGTTCGAGACGTCGGTTGCGCGAATTCAAGCATTTTCACGCTCCGCGATCTCGCCGCGCGAGACGTGATCCTCGGCCCGCGAATCCTGGCCGCTGGGAAGATCATCTGCATGACCGGAGGTCATGGGCACCGGACCGGTCGTGAGGCCAATGGCGTCGACGACGTCCGCGCAGCGGCGCGCGAGCAGATCAAGGCTGGAGCAGACCTGCTGAAAGTCGCCGCCACTGGCGGCGCGCGGGGCGCGAACGAGAGCATCAATTCCGTCCAGCTCGACGAGGACGAGATGCGCATGGCGGTTCATGAAGCGAGCAAGGCCGGTATGCGGGTGGCCAGCCACTCGCACGGGACGGCGGGAATCAAGAACGCCATCAGGGCGGGTGTCACGACCATCGAACACGCCGTCAAGATCGATGACGAGGCGGCCGCGATGATGGTTGACCGCGGAACCTACGCGGTGCCAACCCTGTCGGTCTACGAGGCCCTCGTCACCAAGGGGGCCGAGAAGGGCGCCGAGGCATACGCGCAGCGCAAGGCCGCTGAGGTCATGCAGTTTCAGCGAGAGAGCATCGCGCGGGCGCTCGCGGCCGGCGTCAAGATCGCGTTCGGCACGGACTCGGGAGGTCCCTACCACCCGGTGGGCGGACCCGGCGTCATCGAACGCGAATTCCGTCTGCTGTATCAGGCGGGTTTCACTCCGGGCCAGGCCCTCGAGTCGGCGACCAGGGTTTCCGCCGAGGCCCTGGGGCTGGGTGATGACATCGGAACGGTGGAACCCGGAAAGTGCGCGGACCTCGTCGTATTGGACGGCAATCCCATGGTCGACGTTGAATCGTACAGCCGTGTAGCGATGGTCTTCCGGGGCGGCATCGAGCGCAAGAACTCCGGGCGATAGCCGTGCCGGACGCACTGGAGATTCAGCCATGACCTGGATCCGGACGGTTCCTCCGAGCGAGGCCACGGGCGAGCTGAAGGCGGTGTACGACCAGCACCTGGCCAAGGGCGGGTTTCACTCCAACTTCTACGAAGCCCTGAGCCTCAAACCAGAAGTTGCCACTGCTATTTGGAATCTCGTTCCGCTGCTCAGCGCGGGTGGAACGACACTGGGCCGGCGGAAGGAGGAACTGGTCGCCGTTGTCGTATCCGGAATCAACCGCAACCGATACTGCTTCAACGGTCATGGAGAGCGGCTGAAGGCGATTGCGGCCGATGTGGGAGGGGACGTTATCCGCGACTGGCGGACGGCCGACCTACCTGCCGACGAGGTAGCGCTGCTGCAATTCTGCGAGAAGGCAACCCTGCGGCACGAGCCGATGAGCGCGGACGACGCAGCCGCTCTCAGATCCGCCGGTTATACCGACAAGCAGGTCCTGGAGATCGTACTGCTCGTCGCGCTGCGCCAGTTCTGCAATACCATTGGCGACGCCCTGGGTGTCGATCCATATTTTGTCCGCGGTGCCGGCCAATAGCCCGGCAGACAGACACAGTTTTCCTACGTTCTGCCATTCATCGACGAATCCTGGAGGTGGATCATGCATAGACGAGGGCTTGTGGTCGGCGCGCTTCTGGCGCTGGCGCTCACGGCCGCGGCGTGCGGCTCATCTGGTGGTGACGGTACCGGTACCGGCAGTGCCGGCAGTGGGGGCGCGGGCGCGACGAGCCCCGCCGGGGGTGGGGGCGGTGAGACCAGCGGCGGGAGCTCTGCGCCGACCGAGCTTCGGGTAGCCATGGCTCTGATGCCCAAGGGCCCGAGCCTCGATCCGATGCTGAATACCTATAGCAATCCCGAGTTCACCAACATCTACGACGCACTGACCCAGCTGGACTCCAAGGGTCAGATCCAGCCGGACCTCGCCACCGAATGGAAGAACGTGAACCCCACCACCTGGGAGTTCACCCTGCGTAGCAACGTCACATTCCAAAACGGTGAGGAATTTACCGCAGACGACGTGAAGTACAGCTTTGATCGCATCAAGGACCCGGCGAACAAATCGCCGAAGGCGGTGCAGATCAGTGAGGTGAGCGAGGTCAAGGTCGTGAATCCCACGACCGTGCAGATCATCACCGACGAACCCGATGCCGCATTGCCCGCTGGTCTCACCCTGGTTCAGATTGTGCCGAAGGATCTCATTGAGAAGATCGGCAACGAGGCGTTCGCCCAGCACCCGGTGGGGACCGGTCCGTTCAAGTTCGTGGAGTGGGTCAAGGACTCCAGGATCGTGCTCGAAGCCAACAAGGACTATTGGGCAGGCCCGCCCGGCGTGGACAAGGTGACGTTCCTCAGTGCGCCGGAGGCGTCCACCCGTGTGGCCATGCTGATGAACGGCGAGGCGGACCTGGTGGAGCAAATACTCAACACCGACGTGCCGCGGATTGAGGCGGACTCGAACCTGCAGATCATCAAGGGAGAGTCGACCTACACCAACTACATCGCGATCAACACGCACAAGGAACCGTTCACCGATGTGCGGGTTCGACAGGCCATGGCCTATGCGATCGACATGGACACGATCATCAAGAACATCACTGGTGGAAACGGCAGCAGAATCAACATTTCGATCAGCCACCTGGACTTCGGATACAACAAGGACCTTCCGCCTCGGCCCTACGATCCGGACAAGGCCAAGCAGCTGCTGGCGGAGGCCGGCTATGGACCCGGGGGGAAGGCATTCCCACCGATCAAGATCGATGTCGGAACCGGCCGCCAGCCATATAACATCAGCATCACGCAGGCGATCGCGGGATACTGGACGGATGCGGGCATGCCCGCCTCGGTGAACGTGATGGAGTCCGCGGCGGAGTTCGAGAAGTATGTATCCGGCAAGGCCACCTTGATCTACAACGGGACCCGTTCCAACTCCGCGGACGCCGGTGAGAAGTTCAGCCTGATCTACTACTCGAAGGCACGCGGCTTCTACTGGAGCACGCCAGAGATGGACAAGATGGTGCTGGAGGCTGCTGCCGAGATGGATCCGGCCAAGCGCGCGGCGATGTATCAGGAGATGTCCCAGATCGTCTACGACGCAGTCCCCGACATCCCCATCTTGGACACGATCGATGTCTTCGGTGCCAGTGCCAAGCTGGCTTGGGATGGCGAGGCCGCCGACGGATCGATCCCGCTGTGGAGCGCCAAGATGGGATCGTGATCGGCAGTCGGGCCGAATGGTGAAGGTCAGACGGTTGGCGAGCCCGGATCGCGGTGACGATTCGGGCTCGCCCACCCGGCCCGGGAGCCGTCGGGGCGTCGCCGCCTGGACGTGGCGGCCGGAAGGGAGTCATCAGCGTGGCCTTGCTTGAGGTACGGGACCTGCACACCCAGTTCCCCACCCGGGAGGGCGTCGTCCGTGCCGTCGATGGATCGTCGTTTTCTGTCGAGGCGGGCGAGTCGCTGGGGCTCGTCGGAGAGTCGGGTTCCGGCAAGTCGGTGACGGCGCTGTCCATCATGGGCCTGGTCTCGAAGGATGCTGGGTCCGTCACGGGCGAGATCGTCTTCGACGGTCGGGATCTGGGCCGGCTCACCTCGGCGGAGTTGCGCCGGGTACGGGGTCGCGAGATTGCGATGATCTTTCAGGATCCGATGACCTCGCTCAACCCGGTCATGCGGATCGGTCGCCAACTCTCCGAGGTGCTCGCTTGGCACCTGGGGATGAGCCGGTCCGCGGCGCGCGAGCGCGCGATCGAGCTACTGCACATGGTGGGGATCACCGACGGTGCGCAGCGGATCAAGCAATATCCGCTCCAGCTGTCCGGCGGAATGCGGCAGCGAGTCATGATCGCGATGGCACTGGCCTGTGATCCACGGCTGATCCTCGCGGACGAGATCACCACTGCGCTGGACGTGACGATTCAGGCGCAGATTCTTGAGCTGCTCAAGCGCCTGTCGACCGAACGAGACACGGCGTTCGTTCTGATCAGCCACGACCTCGGCGTGGTGGCGGGCATGACCGAGCGCGTGCACGTGATGTATGCCGGCCAGATCGTGGAGAAGGCGTCCACCGTCGAGCTATTCGCGAACCCGCGGATGCCCTACACCTGGGGTCTGCTGCGTTCGATTCCCAAGGTGGGCGGCCGCGGCACCCGGCTGGTGCCGATCGACGGGTCGCCGCCAGACCTTTTGACGCCACGACGCGGGTGCCCCTTCCAGCCACGGTGCGCATTCCGACGCTCGATCTGCGCGGAACGCATCCCGGACCTGCTGCCGATTCCGGGTACTGCGGCCGGCCATGAGGCGAGATGTTGGGGTACTCAAGGCGTTCCCGACGGGGGATGGCTGATCGGATTCCGCCCACCGATCGCTCCCGTGCAGCCACGAACGGGCCCGACCACGGCCCCGGATCGCTCATTTGAGGTCATTGCGCCGATGGAAGCGGGCGACGCGCCCGATGCAGCGAGCGGTGGAGAGACGGATGACTAGCGCGCTGCCCACGGACACGCCGCTGGTGACCGTATCGGACCTGCGGGTGCACTACCCCATCGGTCAACGGCTCTTCGGCAAGCAGGCGGCGGTGGTGCGCGCGGTCGATGGTGTCAGCCTGACGATCAGGCGGGGCGAGACACTATCGTTGGTCGGGGAGTCCGGCTGTGGAAAGTCCACGACCGGTCGGGCGATCCTGCAGCTTGAGCGACCGACGGCGGGCTCCGTCGTCTTCGACGGCACCGAATTGACGACGCTGACGGCCGAACCGTTGCGTCGGATGCGCCGCCGCATGCAGATGATCTTCCAAGATCCGTATGCTTCGCTCGATCCGCGGATGACGGTGGGGGAGAGCATTGCCGAGCCGTTGGCCATCCATGGGCTTGCCAAGGGCGCCGCACAGGCCGCCAGGGTCGACGAGCTATTGGGTCTGGTGGGCCTGAGCCCGCGATGGGCGGGGCGATACCCGGGAGAGTTCTCCGGTGGCCAGCGGCAGCGGATCGGCATCGCCAGGGCGTTGGCAGCCGAGCCCGACCTGATCGTTGCGGACGAGGCGGTGTCGGCGCTGGATGTATCGATCCAGGCGCAGATCGTCAACCTGCTGGAAGATCTGCAGGCCGACCTCGGCCTGACGTTCCTGTTCATCGCTCACGATCTGGCAGTCGTGAGTCACGTTTCCGACCGCGTGGCCGTGATGTACCTGGGCAAGATCGTGGAGCTCGCGGACGGCGATGAGCTCTACCAACGGCCGCTGCACCCGTACACCGTGGCACTGTTGTCGGCGGTGCCCCTGCCTGATCCTGTGGTGGAGGCCCGCCGGCAGCGCATCATTCTCACCGGCGATCTGCCCAGCCCATTGGCTCCACCCAGCGGGTGTCGCTTCCGTACCCGCTGCTGGCTCCGCGCACGGCTCGGCAATCCGGAGAACTGCGTCACCGAGGAGCCTGCGCTGCGTGTGGTCGAGGAGAACCGGCAGGTCGCCTGTCATTGGTCAGCAGCACTGGCCGATCACGTCGGAACTCCCACCACGAGCGGGGGTACCACATGAAAGCCTCAGCTGAGGTTGCCGTGGAAACCGGGTCGTCCACGGCGTCGGTGCGTCGCCGCCGCACACCCCTGCTCCGGCAGCTGGTGCGCAGCCCCAAGGCCCTCATCGGTGCGATCATGCTGCTCGTCATCGTCCTCGCGGCGATCCTCGCACCGTGGATCGTTCCTCACGATCCGACGGCGCAAGACATCACCAGCACGCTGTTGCCTCCCGCCTGGATGGCGAACGGGAATGGCAGTTACCTGCTGGGAACCGACGTCCTGGGCCGGGACATTCTCAGCCGCACCATTTATGGCGCGCGCGCTTCGCTGCTGATCGGCGCGGTGTCCGTGCTGATCGCCTCCGTCATCGGCGTCACGATCGGCGTGATCGGTGGATTCTTCGGCGGATGGGTTGAGGACGTGATGCTGCGCATCGCGGACATGCAGTTGGCAATTCCCTACATCCTGCTCGCCATCCTGCTCTCCGCGGTGATCGGCCCCAGTGTTCTCACCGTGATCATCGTGCTGGGTATCACCAGATGGGTGGTGTACGCGCGGATCACCAGGGGTGAGGTGCTCTCGCTCAAGGAACGTGATTTCGTTCGGGCCGCCGTGGGGTTAGGCGCCAGGCGCAGCCGGATCATTCTCAGGCATCTGCTGCCGAACCTCATCTCGGCCATCCTGGTTGTTGCCACCATCGAGGTCTCCCTGGTGATCCTGGCGGAGGCGTCGCTGTCCTTCCTGGGTTTGGGCGTGCAACCGCCGACACCAACGTGGGGCACGATGCTCGGTGACGGAAGGGACTACCTTGCCACCGCCTGGTGGCTGAGTGTCTTTCCCGGGGTGGCGTTGATGCTGGCCATCCTGTCGCTGAACATGCTGGGCGACTGGCTGCGCGACACCCTGGATCCGGGGCTGAAGGTGGACGGATGACCACCTTCCTCATCCGCCGCCTGCTCCAGGCGATAGTCGTGATCTTCGGCGTTTCGGTGATTGTGTTCCTGGCGCTATTTGCCACCGGGAATCCGGCCCGGCTGATGCTGCCGCCGGAGGCCACCCAGCAGGAGGTCGACGAGCTGACCCATCAGCTGGGCTTCGACCGCCCGATCTACCTGCAATACGCCTCGTTCATCTCCAATGCGGTCCGTGGCGACTTCGGAAACAGCCTGTGGTACCACGAACCGGCGGGTGCGCTGGTGCTCGAGCGACTACCCGCGACGGTGGAGCTGGCCTTCTCCGGCCTGTTGCTCGCCGTTGTCTGTGCGGTGCCCCTTGGTGTGCTGGCCGCCGTTCGGCGCGGCAGGTGGGTGGACACCGTCACACAGTTCCTGGTCACCATCGGCCAGAGCGTGCCCATTTTCTGGTTGGGTCTGGTGCTCATCCTCGTCTTCAGCGTCAATCTTCATCTGCTGCCCACCTCGGGGCGCGGCACCTGGCAGCAGCTCGTCCTGCCTGCGGTCACCCTTGCGGCCTATTCCATCGCTCGACTCACCCGCCTCACCCGATCCGGAATGCTCGAGGTGCTGGGTCAGGACTACATCCGGACGGCCAGGGCGAAGGGCCTCCCCGAGCGAGCCGTGATCTATCGGCATGGGCTTCGTAACGCGCTGATCCCGTTGATCACCTACCTTGGCCTGGAGTTCGGTGGCCTGCTGGGCGGCGCCGTGGTGACAGAGGTCATCTTCTCGTGGCCAGGGGTCGGCCGACTCGCCGTCGACGCAATCTTCAACCGCGACTTCCCATTGGTGCAGGCGGTTGTGTTCCTGGTCGCTATCACGTTTGTGGTCATCAACCTGATCGTCGACCTGCTGTATCCGATCATCGATCCCAGGATCCGGTTCGGGGTGATCAAGTCATGAGGTCGGAGGCTGTTCTTGGTCGGGCTCGTTCACAGATCTGGCAAGCGAGGTGGCGATATCCCGAAGGACCGACATCGGGAAGCTGTCGTGATCGGCGCGCCACACCAGCGAAACGGTGCAATAGACGGGAGGTTCGAGGTAGTACACCTGCGCCGACCCCACCAGTCCATGCAGGGTCGGTTCCGGAACGACGGCGACGCCCTTGCCGCTGTTGACCTCCTCCAGCAGGACCTGCGTGCTGGGAGCGTCCGCCACCACCCTCGGTCGGATCCCCACCGAGGAGAAGGCCTGTTGTGCGACGACCGGGGCACCACCGAGGTAGGACTGATAGGCGACAATAGGAAGGTCCGCCAACTCGGTTATGGCCGGGGGAGTGCGGAACGGGAAGGCAGGTGAGCTGACCACGACAAGCCGTTCGGAATAGAGTGCGGCAAATTTTGCGTTCGCCAATGAAACTGGCGGCCGGACGATTCCTGCGTCTATATCGCCATTAGCGAGTTGCCGGCATTGCTCGGCCGTATGCATTTCGTGGAGCCGCAATTCGACGGTTGGGCATTCGGTTGAAAATCGACTGCTCAGCGCCTGTAGTAATCCGGTGTGAGTGGAGGATAGGAATCCAACGGTCAATGTTTCACTTGTCGTTTGTCGCGCATTCGATACCCGTTGGAGCCCTTCGTCCAGGCACTGTAGGGTGCGCTGGCTCTCCTCGTACATGACCTGACCGGGAGGAGTGGTGAAGACGCCCCGCGAGGTGCGCACCAGAAGGGTCTGGCCGATGCGCTTCTCCAGGTCCTGGATCATTCGACTCACGTGCGGTTGGCTCATATGCACCGTTTGAGCCGCCCGGACGAAGCTCCGGTGCTCGACGACGGCGCAGAACATGCGAAGTTGATCGATCGTCGGATCTATCACGCATCCTCCGCGTAGGTCGCTCGCCACTACAGATGCTACAGGTAGCCTTCTGCACCCGACCCGGGGCGAGGTCGACGCAGCTCCGCGGTCACCATCCGTGGGGCCGGGGCGGCCCGGTTTGCTGCCTCGCCGGTACGGCCGGCGACTCAGCGCTGGATCGATGGCGCGGTGTCAAACGGATGCCATATGCGCCGGCCGCATGGAGACTACCGGAACCGGCATTGGACCGGTCGTGCCGAGAGCCAATAGTATTTTGGGAAAGAACAACGATATGAGGTTTGTTTCGTCGATGCGGAAGAGTACATCTGCCGTTCCGAACGATTCGATGGAAAGGGGCGTCGATGGGCGAGGTCACTGTGGAGATCGCTGACGATAAGGTCGCGGTTATTACCATCTCCAACCCGGCGAAATTGAACGCGTGGAGCCAGGCCATGCGGGTGCAATTGCGAGAACATTTCGAGTGGGCGGTCTCATTGCCTCGATCCGAATGCGCCGCGATCGTGCTGACCGGTGCGGGTGGCAATTTTTCGGCCGGACAGGACTTGGACGAGGCGGTAGGTTGGGGCGAGGATTACGCCGACACGTGGGTGGGGAACTTCCGTTCGTTCTACGACCTGCCGCGCAAGTCTCCCAAGCCGGTGGTCGCCGCGGTCGAGGGCGTGTGCGCCGGATCCGCCTTTCAGTTCTCCCTGTGCGCCGACTTTCGGGTGTCCCATGCCGAGGCCAGGATCGGCCAGCCGGAGATCAAGAGTGGACAGGCGAGCGTGACCGGAAGCGCCTTGCTGGCAAGTGCAGTCGGAAATGTGGCCATGCGCGCGATCGTGCTGACCGCGCGGTTGATATCCGGATCCGACGCATACCGTCTCGGCATCGTGAACCAGCTGGCCAACCAGGCCGACGTGCTCGGCACGGCAAAGGAACTGGCGCTGGAGATGAGTGATCTTCCGCACGAGGCGTATGCGGCCAGCAAATTGGCGATCTGCGAACTCGAGGACGACGCGCTGGACAGGGCGTTCGAGGTGGCGATCGCCAGCCACGCGGCGGTGTATGCCAGTGGTGCACCACGCGAGGCAATAACGAAGTTCATCGGCAAGAGCACCCGCAAGACGCCCACGGTCGGCTGATCGCGCGGGCACGCTTCGTGAGAGGGTTCGCGATGGACGACGCGGCCGGAAGCTGGGAGGTGGACGACCACGTCGACCTGGCGATTTCCGAGCTCCTGTATGCGCGCGCCGCGGCTACACCCGACGATATCTATTTGACGTTTCGTAATGTCCCGGTCACCGTGTGCGAGTTGGCGCGGGATGTCGATCGTTACGCGGCGGCGCTGAGGTCTCTGGGGGTTGGCCGCGGCGACCGGCTCCTGATCATGATGCCGACCAATCCCGATCACGTCGCACTCTTCCTGGCGTCCGTCGTGCTGGGCGCCGTGTCCGTCCCGGCAGACGTCAGGTCGAAGGCCGCGCAGCTTGGTCATCTGTTGGGTAACGCGCAGCCGAGCGTCCTGGTGTTCGACGATGCCTACCGTGATCAGGTGGCCGAGGCGGTGGCGGGCTGCGAAGAGTGGGCGGCAGACGGCGACTTGATCGACCTCCTTGGTGCTGGAATACGCGCACTGAGGAGGCTCGACGGTGATAACCGGATGGCCGACGAGGTCCCGGACGACCTGGTGAGCCTGATCTACACGTCGGGGACGAGCGGTCCGCCGAAGGGCACGTTGATCACCGACCGCATGCTCCGGGTGTGCGCAACCGGCGTGCGCCGAACCACGCACCCGATGCAGGGTGATGTCTTCTTTCAGTGGGAACCGTTGAATCACGTGGGCGGGACGCAACTGATCGTCCTTGCCTTACAGCATCGCATCACTCTGGCGCTCGCGACGTCGTTCAGTGCCTCGCGGTTCTGGGAACAGGTCAGGGCCAGCGGCGCCAGCCACATCCACTATCTCGGCGGGGTGCTGCAGATGCTGCACGCTGCGCCACCCGCGCCGTCCGACCGTGCACATGCCGTGCGGGTGGCATGGGGTGCGGGATGTACCACGGAGATCTGGCGCAGCTTCGAGGAGCGGTTCGGCGTGGAGATCAGGGAAGTCTATGGATTAACCGAGACCTCCAGTATCAACACACTCAACGATGAGCGTGTGGTGGGCTCGATGGGCAAGCCGACGCCCGAATTCCTGGTCCAGGTGGTCGATGATCAAGGGTCGGTCGTGGGTCCCGGTGCCGTCGGCGAGATTCGGATCCGTGGTGTCGAACCGGGAATGACGACCCCAGGGTACTTCCGCAACCCTGCCGCATCGTCGTCCCTATACCGTGATGGCTGGCTGTACACGAAGGATCTCGCGTACGCCGACGATGCCGGTCATCTGCATTTCGTCGGAAGGCGCACGGACAGCGTCCGCCGCCGTGGAGAGAACATCTCTGCGTGGGAGGTCGAGCGCATCGTCCGGGAGCACCCGGATGTCGAAGAATGCGCGCTGATCGGGGTGCCGAGCGAGCTCGGAGAGCAGGATCTGAAGCTGTTCGTGCAGCCCGCCGCTGGATCGTCGCTGAATTGGGGCGAGCTGAACCGCTGGTGTCTGGACCGCATGCCTAAACATCACGTGCCGCGGTACTTCAGTGCGATCGACTCATTTCAGCGGGGGCCTTCGATGCGCATTGTCAAGAGTGAGCTATCCAGGGATACTGTTGACTCGTGGGATCGGGAGGCACACGCGTCGACGGGCGTGTAGCGCCCAGCGCCCGTCGCGACCGCAGTGCCTCGCCGCTTCCAGGCCCGTCTGCCGCCACGTGAGGAGAGCCGGATCGCATGCTCGCCGCTATTCCAGCGGAGTTTCGGCCGCTGGTGGAATCGCGACTGCCGGTCGGTGTGACTCCGGCGTGGTACCGCGGCGGACGGCCCGCTGAATCCCTCGGCACGGATGCGCATCTGGTCGCGGCAGATGCTGAGGTCGCCTGGATCGACCTACGGACGAGAGAGAAGATAGCTCAGTACATCGCCGTGGCCCATCGACTTCGTTGGGTGTCGATGCACAGCGCCGGGGTGGAGCGCTTTCCATTCGATCTGATGACCGGCAGGGACTACGTGATGACGAACGGCGCGGGGCTGTCCGCGATTCCGATCGCGGAGTTCATCGTGATGTCGATGCTGTCCTGCGAGAAGAACCTGCCGGAGGTCATTCGGTCGCACGATCGGCGGGAGTGGGTCGCGGTTGCGCCGGGGACCGGGGAACTCTACGGCAAGCGGGTGCTGATTCTGGGGTACGGAGGGATCGGCCGAGCGACGGCGCAGCGGCTGCGCCCGTTTGGCGTGACCGTGACCGGAGTGCGTCGCAACCCAGCGGGAGAGACCGGAGTGGTGGGCGTCGACCAGTGGCGGGAGGAGCTACCGAGAACCGACTGGCTCGTCGTGTGCGCCGCGTCGATGCCGGCCTCGCGGCATTTGGTCGGCAGGCGCGAGATTGGGATGCTGAAGCCGGGGGCTCGTCTGGTCAACGTGGCACGGGGTTCATTGGTGGACCAGCTCGCGCTGACGGAGGCATTGGACAGCGGTCGGGTGGCCGGCGCCTACCTGGATGTCACGGACCCGGAGCCCGCGGGTCCGGCTGAACCCATCTGGACCGCTCGGAACGTCGTCGTTACGTCACACCTGTCCGGACGGGCCACCGAGCGGTATTTCGAACGTGCGGCTGACCTCTTTCTGGCCAACCTGGATCGCTACCTGGCCGGGAAAGCGCTGCTCAACACCGTCGTGCAGTCGGAGTGGATACGTGCGTCGACGGCACGGGGATAGCCCTCGGCGCAGGATGGGCCTAGCACTACCGGAAGGTGTGCATCCGGGCGGAAGGGCGACGGGTACGTGAACGAGTCCTACGACGTGATCGTCGCCGGGTTGGGCGGCATGGGCAGCGCGGCCGCCTATCACCTGGCGCGGCGGGGCGTGCGAGTGCTGGGTATCGAGCGGTTCGGGCCGGCCCACGATCAGGGATCCAGCCACGGCGATTCGCGAATCATCCGGCAGGCGTACTACGAGGATCCGGCCTACGTTCCATTGCTGCGCCGCGCATTCGAGCTCTGGTCCGAACTGGAGCCGGAGGTCCCCGGTGGAAACATGCGTCTGACCGGTGGCTTGTTGATCGGCCGGCCGGACAGCAGGATCATCAGCGGCAGCACCCGCAGTGTTCGGCGATGGGGTCTGGCTCACGAGATCCTCACTCCCGCCGACGTTTCCGAGCGATTCCCCACGTTTGCGTTGGCCGAGGACGAGGTGGGCCTGTTCGAGCCGAACGCCGGGTTCGTGCGACCCGAGCGGACCGTCGCCGCGCACCTTGACCTGGCTCGGCGGGCGGGAGCCACGCTCCGCTTCGGAGAAGTCGTCCATGGATGGAGTGCCGACCCAGGCGGTGACGGGGTCGTCGTCACGACGGACTCCGGAACGGTGGCGGCAGGTCGGCTGATCCTCGCCCCGGGCGCGTGGGCGCCGCGGCTGCTGCCCCAGTTCCCGCTGGTGGTGGAGCGGCAGGTGATGTACTGGTTCGAGCCGATCGGCGGGGCGGAGCCGTATGGCCCCGACCGCCACCCGGTGTACATCGGGGTAGACCAGACCGGCCGGGAGTTCTACGGATTCCCGGCGGCGGACGCCGCGGCCACGACCGCAAAGGTCGCGTTCTTCCGTCAACGGGACGAGTGCGATCCGGACGCGATCGATCGGGAGGTCTCGGCGGGTGAGTCGACGGAAATGGCCGGGTTCATTCGACGATGGTTGCCGACCTTGCCGGGACGGCTGGAGCGAGCGGCAACATGCCTGTACACCACCACACCGGACAGCCATTTCGTGGTCGGTCTGCATCCGGAGCATCCGAGCGTCGCGGTCGCCTGTGGATTCTCCGGCCACGGCTTCAAGTTCGTCCCGGTGATCGGGGAGATCCTGGCCGATCTCGCGACGGACAACGCGACTCGGCACGACATCGCGTTGTTCGACCCGAACAGGCCGGTGGTGACGACCTGACCGTGCCTGAGCGAGCCTGGCTGTGCCCGAGCAAGGCTTGCTGTGCCTGACCGTGCCTGAAGCCTGGCGCCTTACCGCGTCGCGCCCGTCACCAGCCAGCGGTCGCCGCGATATCGCACCCCCAGCGTCACCGCCCTGGCGGTCATGTACGCCCCGCCGTAGGCGACCCAGAGCCAGACCAGACCCGCCGTCCCATGGCCGGCGAAGGCTGCGACCGCCCAGGCTGCGGGCAGGTACACGGCCAGGTTTATCAAACCGGCCCACGCCAGATAACCGGCGTCACCGGCGCCGATCAGCACCCCGTCCAGCACGAAGACCCATCCCGACAACGGCTGCGCTGCAGCCAGTACCAGCAGCACCACGCCGACCGTGGCGCGCACCGTGGGGTCGGCAGAGAAGGCGCCGCCGGCCACCGCGTGGATCACCAACACCAGGACGCCGATCCCGGCGCCGGCCGCGACACCCCAGCCCAGCATCCGGCGGGTCAGCGCACGTGCCGCGGCGCGGTCCCCCTCGCCCAACGCCTTGCCGGTCAACGCCTGCGCTGCGATGGCCACCGCGTCCAGCCCGAGTGCCAGGAAGTTCCAGATCGACATCACGACCTGGTGCGCGGCGAGCGAGGTGGTGCCCTGCCCGGCGACCACCACGGTGGTGACGATGATCGCCACTCGCAGCGTCGCCGTGCGAATCAGCAGCGGAACCCCGCTGCGCCCCGCGCCGCTGATACCGCGTAGGAGCGGCCGCATCCGCGCCCCGTACCGGCGGGCGCCGCGCCAGACCACGATGGCCAGCGCGACCGCCATCCCGGACTGGGACAGCGCAGTACCGATGGCGGAACCCGCCACTCCGAGCCCGAATCCATACACCAGCAACAGGTTCAGCCCGACATTCACCACGGCGCCCGCGGTCGCCACCACCAACGGTGTGCGGGTGTCCTGCAGGCCGCGCAACACCCCGGTGGCCGCCAGCACCAGCAGCATTCCGGGCAGTCCGGGCAGCGACCAGGTCAGATAGCTCACGCCGTACCCGGCCTCGGCCGGCGACGCTCCGAGCGCCCGGATCAGCCACGGCGCCACCGGCAGGCACGCCGCGCCGACCAGCATCCCGAGCCCGACCGCCAGGTACAACCCGTCGACACCGTGCGACAGGGCGGCGGCTCGGTCCCCCGCCCCCAGCGACCGGGCAACCTGCGCCGTGGTGCCGTAGGCCAGAAATACCGCCAGTCCGACGATGGTGGTCAGTACCACGCTGGCCACGGCTACCCCGGCCAGCTGAGCCGTTCCCAGGTGTCCGACGATCGCCGCATCGGCCAGCAGAAAGGCGGGTTCGGCCAGCAGGGCCCCCAGCGCCGGCACGGCCAGCGTGGCGATCTGCCGGTTCAGGCTGGGACCGGCGCTAGCGGGGGACGTTCTCATTCTGCAAAGCCTGCCAGAGCCGACTTCGTCACCTGGCGCGAGCCAGGCACCAGGAGGGCCCAGAGGAGTGCCTAGAGGAATTCTGTCGCGCTGGCCGGGACCCGTGCACCGGGCTGATTCATCGGCATGCGCGACTGCTCATCGCGGGCGGCGAGCCTGGGTCGGTACTCCGCCGGGAATAGATCGAGGTAGCCCTGCACGCCAAGTTCCCGGGCGGCGTGCGCGGGCCAGTCGGAGTTGTACATCAACTCGCGCGCCATACCGATCAAATCCACGTCTCCCCGTCGTAGCAGGCCCTCCGCCTGCCCCGCCGTGGTGATCCGGCCCGACGCCATGGTCATCATCCCGGTCGCCGCCTTGATGCGGCGAGCATATGGCACGTGATAGGCCGGCGTACGCGGCACCGGGGGCATGGTGGACCCGGCGGACAACCCGCCGGACGAGCAATCAATCAGGTCCACTCCGCACGCTCGCAGATCCTTGGCTAACGAGATGGACTCGTCCAGCGACCAGAGCCCGCCCTTGCCGTCCACCACGGAGACGCGGAAGAACAGGGGCTTTTCGGCCGGCCACACATCACGTACCGCCTCTGTGACCTCAAGTGCGAAGCGTGCGCGATTCGTCACGCTACCGCCGTACCTATCGGACCGCCGATTCACCACGGGAGACAGAAACTGCTGAATCAAATAGCCATGGGCACCGTGAATCTCAAGGATGTCGAATCCCGCCCTCCTCGCACGGACTGCCGCGTTGGCAAAGGCCCTCACGACATCGTGGATGTCGTTAACCGTCATCTCGCGCGGCATGGGGGCGCCGGGGCGCAGACGCACGGCGCTGGACGAGATCGTCTGCCACGCCTCGAAGCCAACGGCCGCATCCGCCTCCACCAGCGGCTTCCGGCCGTCCAGGGGCCCGCGCTCGGAGCCCCGGCCGCCCGAGTGGCCCAGTTGCATCGCCGGGACCGACCCCAGGCTTCGCACCAGCTCCGTGATTCGGCGGTAGGCGGCGATCTGCGAGTCGTCATGCAGTGACGCGCACAAGTGAGTCTTTCGACCACGCTCCTCGACGGCGGTCTCTTCGTAGAAGACTATTCCTGCGCCACCGACCGCATATCGACCCATGTGCACGAAATGCCAGTCGGTCGGCGATCCCCCGGCGGACTGATACTGACACATGGGTGAGACGACGATCGGATTTCGCGCTGTCACGTCACCGAGGGTGATGGGACTAAACAATTTCGCGGTTGCCACTGGAGGATCCTCCTACCACGCGCCTAGTGCCGTCTGCTCGCACATCCGGGGGCGCACCGATCTCGCGCGCGTACCTTGACCTATCGAGTATCCGCTGGGCGCGCCCGACGCAGAGTCGGTGTCGATCAGAGCCTGCCACATCCAGCGATGACTCCTGTTGCCAGTGCCGGATGTGGGCATCCGACCCGGCACGGCGGCGATGCCGCATCCCTCAGGTGCCGGCATCGACCGGTGTGCGGACGGCGCCGCCGGCCGGCACAGCGGTACTGGGCGCCGTTTGCGGTCATCCCAAGAAGTGAGATCACAAGGACACGCCGGCGCGCTACCGGGGAAGATTCGTCTCACATATGGGACAGTTGCCGACGCCCAGCCCGCCCCATCGCGGCGTCCACCATCATGGCGGGAGCACAGTGGCGTGGCGTCCGTCGCGCTCCCCGGCCCCGTCCGAAAGGCACTTGGTGATTCACATGAGAGACAAGCGACCTCGACGAATTCGGCGAGGCGGTCGCGGACCGCTCGCGGTCGCGGCGCTCCTCAGCGCGGTTCTAGTGGTAGCAGCCTGTGGGTCTGGATCCGAGGCCGGCAATACGCCGTCCGGTGGTCAGTCGACGCCGCAGACATCGTCCGAGCAGACCCAGCCGTCCAGTCCAGCCTCCGAGACGCCGCCCACCGCCTCGTCTGACGCAGGCAGCGGGACCGCCAGCAGCACGACCGGCGGGGCCACACCAGCGGATCTGGTTCCCGCTGCCATCCGCGACAAGGGCAAGATCGTCGTCGCCTTCGACGCCTCGACACCGCCCGGAGAATTCGTCGACACGGACGGCAAAACCATCATTGGCCAGCAGCCGGACATCGTCGCCGCAGTCATGAAGGTGTTGGACCTGGATTACGAGGCGGTCAACGCCCCGTTCGATAACATCCTTCCCGGCCTCGTCGACGGCAAATACGACATTGGCCAGGCCGGCATGTTCGCCACGACCGAGCGTGAAAAGCAGGTCGACATGGTCTCGTACGCGTGGGACGGGACAGCCTTCTATGTGCCAGCGGACAGCAATGCGGTCTTCAACAGCCCGGAGGACCTGTGTGGCGTCGACCTGGCGGTGCAGATCGGCTCCGCGCAGGACAACGACGCGAAGGAGCAGTCCGCCAAGTGCGTCGCGGAGGGTAAGAAGCCGGTGAACGTTCTGACCTTCAATAGCGGCAGTGACGAGCAACTAGCAGTGCAGAGCAAGCGTGCCCAGGTTGGATGGGACACCGCGTCGACCGTGACGTACCTTGCCAAGACCACAAACAGCGCCGTGAAGATTTCTGGCGACATCATGCGTGCCCCGTCGCCGAAGTGCACCGCATTTCCGAAGGGTAACGGGATGGCCGCGGCGTTCGCAGCGGGCATCGATCAAATCATCGCCGATGGCACATACGACAAGATCCAGGAAAAGTGGGCCATGGAGAACACCAAGATCGATAGCGCGACCGTGAATCCAGTCGAATCCGGCTTGATCCCGGGATAAGTGGTAATGCCCGTTAGTCGAACCGACCCAGGGACCGGGCCGTTTCTCAACGAACTCAAGGTCACGCGCCTGAGACGGCCCGGTCGCTGGGTGGCAATGGCAGTCATCGCCGTCCTGGTGGCGATGTTCATCCATGCGGCGGTCTTCGCTCGCATCAAGCGCGGAACCAGCCTGGAGACCCGCTTCGGTTGGGAGGTCGTCGGGCAGTACCTTTTCACCAGACAGCTCTTCGACGCGCTCGCGGCAACGATCGAATTGACCGCGATCGCGATGGCAATTGGTATTGTCGGTGGAATCGTGCTGGCCGTCATGCGGCTATCGGACAACTGGATACTGTCGCGATGCAGTTGGCTGTACATATGGTTCTTCCGGGGCACGCCCGTTTTGGTGCAGTTGCTTTTCTGGTACAACCTAAGCTACCTCTTCCCGACGCTTTCCATCGGTATCCCCTTTGGGCCAGAATTTGCAATTTTCGACGCCAACAACCTGGTCACACCATTTTCGGCCGCGCTGATCGGCCTGGGTTTGAACGAGGCGGCCTATATGGCCGAGATCGTCCGGGCCGGAATCATCTCCGTTGACTACGGACAGACAGAGGCATCGCTCTCCCTCGGCATGTCCCGCGGGCAGATGCTGCGGCGTGTGCTCCTGCCCCAGGCCATGCGGGTGATCATTCCGCCGACGGGCAACCAGGTCATCAGCATGTTGAAGACGACGTCCCTGGCGAGCGTCATCACGGTGACGGAACTACTCAGATCGGTTCAGCTGATCTATGCCCGTACATTCCAGCCCATTCCGATGCTCATCGTGGCCAGTCTGTGGTACCTCGCCGTGACGTCCATCCTGACCATCGGGCAGGTCTATGTGGAGCGCCACTTCAATCGTGGCAGATCTGGACGACAGCCGTCGGGCAGGGGCGGAACCCTCCGCAGGATGCTCACCTTCGATCGAAGCGATGGCCTACCGCCGCGGCCGCTGCTGTCGGACCTGAGGGGTGAGAATGACTGAGCCTCAACCCCCGATGGTGCACGCAGCCGGTGTGTGCAAGAGGTTCGGGATGAATCGGGTCCTGCGGGGAATAGACCTCGATGTGGCACGAGGAGACGTGGTGATCTTGATCGGCCCGTCCGGGTCGGGGAAGTCGACGTTTCTGAGGTGCATCAACTTTCTCGAGCGGATAGACGCCGGAACCCTGCTCGTCAACGGACGCAATATTGGGTATCGGGATGAAGGCGGCCATCTCTACGAGCGCCGGATGCGAGATGTGCAAAAGGATCGCATGAAGGTCGGCATGGTGTTCCAGCATTTTAACCTGTTTCCTCACATGACGGCATTGCAGAACATCGTCGAAGCGCCTATTCGCGTGCAGAAGATTCCTCGTAAGGAAGCGATGTCCGCCGCGCGCGCGCTGCTGGACCGGGTCGGTCTTGCGGACAAGGAACGTAGCTACCCCAGCGAACTGTCCGGTGGCCAACAACAACGTGTTGCCATTGCTCGAGCGTTGGCGATGAAACCCGACCTCATGCTCTTCGACGAACCGACGTCGGCGTTGGATCCGGAGCTGGTACGCGAGGTATTGGACGTGATGAAGCAGCTTGCCGCCGACGGGATGACCATGGTGGTGGTGACGCACGAGATCGGTTTCGCTCGTGATGTCGCAGACCGGGTTGCCTTCATGGCGGACGGTCAGGTGGTCGAGTACGGGTCCGCGGACGACGTACTGGGCGCACCCCGCGAGGCGCGCACCCGGGAGTTTCTGGCGCACGTCCACTGACGGCGCGCTGAGCAGCGATACGAATCACACTCTCTGCCACGCTCGCCATTCTGGCGAGCACGAAAGGATTACCTCATCGTGTACCAGCAAGAAGGTCAGTCTTACCGCGGGTTTCGGTTGCCGGGGCTGCGGCTGACGGAGGAGCTCCTACCACAGCTCGCCGAGCACCGCACCGAGAAGATGGGCCCCACCCTCCCCTCGGTTCACGAGTTCGACAAGGCCCATCTCGTGATGCTCACCGAGGAGGGACTGATACCGCGGTCTGCCGGCGTCGCGATGCTACGAGCGCTGCGGGAGATGGAGTCGGAGGGCTACCAGAAGGTGCGCTTCGAGGTGCAGGGCGGAGCGCACTCCGGTGAGCAATATCTGATCCGCACCCTGGGTGAGAACGTTGGAGGCTGGATCCACGTCGGGCGAAGCTCGGGGGATCTGAGCGAGGTGGGCCGTCGGTACACGATCCGTACCTACCTCTTGGAGTTCCTCCGGCGACTGAACACGCTGCGCAGAACGGTGGTGGAGCTCATCCCGCGATACACCGACGTGGTCCTACCGGGCGCCTCGCATGGCCAGGCTGCCCAGCCCACGACGTTTTCGCACTGGCTCGCCATGTGGGGCTGGGTCTTCAGGCGAGACTTCGAGCGGGCCCTCGGACTCTATGGCCGGGTCAACCTGTCACCGACGGGGGCCGGGATTCTGTCCGGTTCGGACTTCGCGATAAACCGCGTGAGAACGGCCGAGTTGCTGGGATTCTCCAGGCCGGTTCCCAACACCATGGACGCCATCTTGAGCCACGACGCAGTACTGCTGGAGACGGCCTCGATGCTGATGATCCACAGCACGAGCTCTGGTCGGTTGGCGGAGGACATCGAACTGTGGTTTGGGTCGGGCTTCGGGTTCATCGACATTCCGGATCGATTCTGCGATACCAGCAGCATCATGCCTCAGAAGAAGAACCCGGTCTTTTCCGAGGAGGTGAAGGCTGCCAGCGCGCGGGCGATCGGCACGGTGATGACGGTGCGCGTGGTGGAGAGCGGACCCACCGGGCTGACGATGAACGAACACGGTGTCGCTCAGGAGGCACTGTGGAAGACGTTCGAGGAGTGCTGCGATCGGCTGGACGATGCCAATGCGCTGCTGCCGGAGATCCGGGTGAACCCAGCTCGGATGTACCAAGCCGCGTCCGAGGACTGGACTCAGGCGACGGACTTGGCGGGTGGAATAGTCCGCAGCAGGGGCATTCCCTGGCGGACGGCGCACCAGATTGTCGCCATCGCCGTGCGCCTGGCACATGAGCGGAGCATTGCACCGGCGAATGCCATGCCTGCGTTGCTGGCCGAGGCCGCCGAGTTGTACTCGGGCGAGCAGCTGGAGATCACCAGCGAGGAGTTGGCGGACTGGCTCTCCGCCGACAAGGCTGTGCACCGTCGCACGCTACAAGGGGGGCCTGCTCCGGAGCGTGTGCTGGAGGAGGCGGCCGCCCTGGAGCGTGATCTGGCAAGCGATGACGCGGCGTTGACGGAGCTCGAACTGGCGGACCAGCGGGCGCACACCAGCCTCGAAGCGGCCATCGACGATCTGCTCGTCGCCGGCGAGGAAGGGCGGTAGCGCTCGATGGACCGGTCGGTGACGGGCGGTGCGAGCGCACCGGGCCTGCCGGCAGTTTCGCTGACCACACGCCTGGCGCAGTACTGGGCGGACGTCCGCCTCGATGCGCTCCCCGATGAGGTTCGGGATCTGGCCAAACTGCACATCCTCGACACCCTGGCCGCCTCGGTCTATGGGGCAGTCGCGCCGGTATCGCTGGCTGCCCAGCGGGTCTACGCACACGAGGACCGGGATGCTGGGGCCGTCTCCAGCGGCGCCACGGTATGGGGAACCACCCGATCTGCCACCGCCGGCGGCGCGGCCCTGTGCAACGGAACGAGCGCGCATGCGTGGGAGCTGGATGACTTCAACGGGTGTGGGCACTCGGGTGCGGTGGTCGTGCCCGCTGCGATGGCGGCGTCCCAGGAACGCGGCGCCTCGGGTTCGACCCTCCTGCTGGCCGTTGTCTGCGGATACGACGTGGCATCCAGAGTGCTGGACGGCGCCGGGGGCTATCGAGCACACAATGCGTTGGGATGGCACTCGACCGGCACCTGTGGCAGCTACGGCGCGGCGGCCGCGGCGGCGAAGGCATTCGGATTCACCAGCGCGGCGATGGTCGGTGCGCTGGGAATCGCCGGGACGTTTACCGGTGGCACCTGGGCCTTTCTCGCGGATGGTGCGGATACCAAGCGGCTGCATCCGGGTAAGGCTGCGGAGACCGGAGTGTGTGCCGCGCAGCTGGCGCAGGCGGGCATGTCGGGACCCAGCTACGCGCTGGATGCTCCGTGGGGTGGGTTCCTGAACACGTACGGGTCGGCTTCTAACCCGGAAGCGGTGGTGGCCGACCTGGGGCAGGACTTCCACATCGTCCGCTCCGGAATCAAGGCTTACGCGTGCTGCCGTAATATTCATGGAGCGGTTGATTCGCTGCTCGCGATCAGCGAGCGAACTCAGTTCGATGCCGCCGACGTCGAGCGTATTGACGTCCACGCGACGCCACTGGACCGTTACCAGTTGGGTAGTCAGTTCGTCCGCAACACGCTGGATGCCCAGTTCAGCATTCCATACAGCCTGGCGGTGACGCTGGTGTACGGCGACGCTTCGCTGGCCCAGTTCGAGTCTATCAAGGCTACGGACGATCGAGTCGCGACGTTAATGAAGCGCATCTTCGTCCTTGACGACCAGGAAGAGTCTGCCGGACAACCACATCAGGTTGATGTGCATCTTCGCGATCAGAGCGTTCACGTGCAGGCCACCCGGTATCCGATCGGAGCGCCCGAGAATCGAGTCCTCGCGGCGCGGGTGGTTCAGAAGGCTCGTGAACTGCTCAGCGCACGACTGGGAGAGGCCGCCGCAGAACGGGTGATCGAGATGGTTCTGGAGCTGGAGGGTCTGCCGCACGTGCGGCAGCTGGCTGCCGCACTGGCGCCGGGACAGGCCTCCTGACGACGCACGTCGGAGTGGATCGGGTACGAAGCGATGCGGATTGATTCGGTAGAGGTACTGCGGGCCGACAAGTACACGTTTGTCGCCCTGGCAACGGACACGGGGCTGGTGGGGTATGGAGAGGCAGGGCTGTGGGCATTTCCGGACACGCAGGCCGCCGCCCTCACCGAGATCGGTGCGACCATCGTCGGACGCAATGCGTTGAACCGAACGGACATCTATCAGGACGTCTATCGCTACATGCATTTCCGCGGGGCCGCGATTAGCGGGGCACTGAGTGCGATCGATATCGCCCTCTGGGATCTCGCGGGGAAGCGGTATGACGCACCGATTTACGATCTTCTGGGCGGTCGTGTTCGAGACCGAGCCAGGGTATACAAGCACATTGATGCTCCTACCCGTGAGGGGCTCGTCGACAATGCGTTGGACGCCGTATCTGCGGGGTACTCCGCGGTACGCTTCAACGTTCTGGAGCTTCACGGGCCCGTCGTCGGCGACCAACGGATCATCGACAACGTGGTTGGTCTGGTCGCGGACGTTCGGGGGGCAGTCGGGCCGGACATTGACATCTGCCTGGAGTGCCATTTCCGCCTCAACCGTGCGACCGCACTGGCGGTGGCCCGTGCGGTGGAGCCCTTCCACGTGTTCTTCATGGAGGATCCCTTGCCGCCGGAGGATCTGCGCGGCGTGGTGACGTTGGCCAAGCGAACTCGCGTGCCGCTTGCGGTGGGCGAGCGGCTGCAGACCCTCGAAGAGTACGGTCATCTACTGTCCGGTGGCCATGTTACATACGTGCGACCGGATATCGCCCTGGCGGGCGGCTTCACCCAGCTGACCAAGATCGCCGCGGTTGCCGCCGCTCATGGTGCACGGGTCATCCCACACAACTACCTCAGCCCGTTAACGACGGCGGCGTCGGTCCAACTGGACATGGCCACGCCGAACTTCGCACTGCAGGAGTACCTCGGCGACGACCCGGCCGATTCGGTACGCGGAGGCATTCTGAGCAACCCCCTGGTGCGGGAAGGGGCGCATCTGCTGGCGCCCGATGGGCCCGGTCTCGGGGTGATGCTGGATCTGGACTATCTGCGGTCGCTGGAAAAGTGTGCGGCACCGGTGCGTGCCGCGCGGGACCGGGACGGGGGCGTCATTGATCAGTGATCGTCGCGGCCTACCGAACGCCTTGCCGGCCCGCGCAGCCGCGTCATTCGACTCACCGGGCCCGGAGGCGAGCACCTGTATGGATCTGGAATTGAATGGCTAAGTCGTATCGCGTGGTTCCGGGAGCGGCCCGGGTCTTGGATGTACTGCTCTATCTCGGCACGCGCGTGGAGCCGGTGTCGGCGGGGGTGATCGCGCGTGACCTTGATTCTCCGCGGTCGTCGATCTACCGGATCTTGTCCACGCTGGAAATCTACGGCCTAGCCATACGGTATGCCGAGGTTCACGGCTGGGGGATCGGCCCGGCCGCCTACGAGCTGGGGTCGGGTTATGCCAGGCAGACCCCGTTGCAGCGCATCGGACGGGCCGCCCTCATTCGGGTAAGCCGGCACACGGGCTACCCCGCACATATCGCGGTGTTGGACGGGTCGGACGTTCTGTATATCGTGGAGCAGCCGGGACCCAACTGCCCGGCTCTCATCACTAACGTCGGAGTCAGGTTGCCAGCGCACTTGACGGCATCCGGTCGGGTGATCATGGCCAATCTGCCGTCCGTGCAGGTCGATGCGATGTACGGGTCTGGAACCGCCCTGATGCGTCGCACCGGTGCGGGTCCCAGGACCCTTGCCGAGCTGTCGAAACTGCTCGGTGATAGCCGGCAGTCCGGCTATGCCGTCGAATACAACGAAGTGACCGAGGGATTTACCTCCGTCGCTGCGCCTATCTTCGACCACAACGGCCGCCCGGCCGCCGCGTGCGCGATCACCTACCTTTCCAATAGTCTTGATTCTGCGCAGTTTGCCGACCTACGAAGCAGAGCGATCTCCACCGCGAACGAGCTCAGCCGGCGCATCCACGGTAAGCGGCCGGCACCCGCGGCCGGCCCCGCTGCCCTCACCGCGGCTGCGACCAGTGGCCCGTGAGCGTTGGATCGGGAAGGAGTGCTGATGCCTGCTGACGCTGCGCGACAGGCCTTCCATTGCGAGTACGCATGGCTGGGCGGCGACTCCGCCACGAGCGACGTTCGCATCGACGTGACGGACGGAATCATCACGGCGGTGACGCCGGGGGCGCAGCCGGACCGGATCGTCACCCCCGTGCCCGGCCTTACCCTGCCCGGCCTGGCCAATACACATTCGCACGTATTCCACCGCGCCATCCGGGGCCATACGCAGTCCGGTGTCGCCGACTTCTGGCGCTGGCGAGACCTGATGTACCGGGTCGCCGGCCGGCTCGATCCGGACCGGCTGTACCGGCTGGCGCTGGCCACCTACGCCGAGATGGCACTCGCCGGCATCGCCAGCGTCGGGGAGTTCTTCTATCTGCACCACCAGCCGGATGGATCGCGCTACGACGACCCGAACGAGATGGGCCGCGCGGTGATCCGCGCCGCGACCGACGCCGGCCTTCGGATCACGCTGCTGGACACCTGTTATCTGCAGGCCGGACTGGACGGTGCGCCGCTGACCGGGGCGCAACTCCGGTTCGGTGACGCGAGCGCGGAGGCCTGGGCGCAGCGAGTCGACGCGCTGGCCGATACCCAGGTGCGCCGGCCCGACCGGCCCGAGGCCGGGTGGCGGGTGGGTGCCGCGATCCACAGCGTGCGCGCCGTACCCCGGCATGCCCTGGCGCCAATCGCCGACTACGCCCGAAGCCACGGAATGCCGTTGCACGCCCACGTCTCGGAGCAACCCGCCGAGAACCGGGCCTGCCTGGACGCGCACGGGCTCACCCCCGTCGGGCTATTGGCCGCCGAGGGCGTGCTCGGCCCGGCCAGCACCGCGGTGCACGCCACGCACCTGAGGGACGACGACATCGCCACGCTGGGCCGCTCCCGCACGGCGATCTCCATGTGCTGCACGACCGAGCGGGACCTTGCCGACGGAGTCGGCCCGGCGGTACGGCTCGCGGCGGCAGGCGCTCCACTGTGCGTGGGCAGTGACGGGCACATGGTGATCGACCTGTGGGAGGAGGGCCGCGCGATTGAGCTTGACGAACGGCTGGTCAGCGGCACTCGGGGCCACCTGTCGGTCGGGGCGATCGCTCGGGCCATCAGCGTGGACGGCGCGGCGGCGATCGGCTGGCCCACCGCCGGGATCGCACCGGGGGCGCCGGCCGACCTGGTGACGGTGAGGCTGGATTCGGTGCGCACCGCCGGGGCTCGATCGGGGGACGTGCTGGCACACGCCCTGTTCAGCGCCACCGCCTCCGACGTCACCGGTCTGATCGTGGCCGGCCGCACGGTGGTCCGCGACGGACGGCACCTGGCCGTCACCGATCCGGGCAGCGCGCTGCAGGACGCCATCGCGGACGCCCTCGGCGACGGGTGACGGCGGGGCCGGGCGCGCACCCCGGCAGCACCCACCCGGCCCGTCACTCCTGCGCCAGCGCCTGCACCGGAGCCGCGCGCACTGCTCGCCGGGCAGGCAACACGGACGCGAGTACCCCGGCCGCCACCGCGACCACCAGCACCAGGGCGACCACGCCCCACGGCACCGTCAGCACCAGCGTTCGGCCGATCTCCCGGAAGGTGGCCGCCGCCCCGGCCCACCCATAGATCAGGCCCAGCACGACCCCCACCGCCGCGCCGATCAGCGCCAGCAGCAGCGCCTCCAACGCCAGGGTGAGCCGCAGTTGCCCGCGGCGCAGCCCAAGCGCGCGCAGCAGCGCCGATTCCCGGGTGCGCTCGGCCACCGAGAGCCCGATGGTGTTGCCGATCCCCACGATCGCGATCACCACTGCCACCGCGAGCAGCCCGGTCGCCACCGTGGTCACGGTGTTCAGCACCGACTGCAATGACGCCCGGTCGCTCGCCGACCCCGTCACATACAGGTTGGGATCGCCCGCCACCAGGGTGTTCAGCGCCGACGAGACACGTGCCGCGTCGGCCCCGTCCGCCAGCGACGCCCACAGCGCCACGGTCGAGGTGTGGTCGGTCAGGGCGTGCAGCGCCGCCGCGGTGGTCACCAGTGCATCGCCGGCCACGCCCGCCTCGGTCAGCCGACCGACCGCCACGGTGAAGCGCTGCGTGTGCCCGTCCACGGTGATCGAGATGACCTCACCCAGCGACACGGCACCGGAGCCGACCCACCAGGCCGGCACCAACACGGTCGGATCGGCGGCCTCCAGCGCATCCAGCCCGCCGCGAACCACCGTCGCGGCATTCGCGGGCACCCCGACGAGTGTGGCGTGATCGTCCGGGCCCGTTGCTCCGTCGGCCAGGGTGACGGTGGCGGGCGCGCCCGGCACGTCGATGACACCGGAGATGCCTGGTGTGGCGTGGGCGCCCGACACCACCTCGGCCGGCAGTGCCGACCCGGTGCCGGCGATCGACACGTCCACCGGGTACCGATCGGCGGTCGCCTTATCGATGCTTGCGCCGATCGACGCGGCGGCGACCTGGAGCATCACGATGAGGCCCACCCCGACCACCAGCGCGGCGCTGGTGGCCGCCGCCCGACCGGGATTGCGGACCGCGTTGACCGCCGCCAACCGGCCGGGAACGCCTGCGGCGCGGCCGATCCCGCCGACCAGGCGGAGCAGCGGCGGCAGGAAGGAACGGGTCAGCAGCAGCACCCCGATCGCGGAGAGCGCGCCGCCCGGCATGGCGATCAACACCGAGCGGCCCAACACGCCAGCGGCCACCATCAGCCCGCCCACCAGCACCAGGGCCACCCCGACGATCACTCGAACCCGGCCGCCGCGCCGCGCCGCGGTGGGCGCGGACAACTCCGTCACCGGACGCAGCGCGGCCAGCGGCGGCACGCGCAGGGCCCGCCGCGCCGGCAGCAGCGCCGCCCCCACGGTCAGCCCGACCCCGATCAGCACCGTCACCAGCAGCGGCAGCACCGGCACCGACAGCCCGCCGTAGTCGAGGCCCGTCACCGCCGCAGCCAGCGCCCCGACGCCGATCCCCACCGCGGCACCGAGTATCGAGGAGAAGCCGCCCAGCACCAGGGCCTCGGCGATCACCTCGCGGCGCACCTGGACGCCGGTGGCACCGACGCAGCGCAGCAGCGCGATCTGCCGCCGCCGCTGGGTGAGCAGGATGGTGAAGGTGTTGGCGATGACGATGCCAGCCACCAGCAGCGCGATCCCGGCGAAGCCGAGCAGCACCGTGGTCAGCGCCGTGGTTTGCCCGGTCAGCCCGGCGACGTCGACCTGCGCCTGCTCAGCAGTGGTGCGCGCGATCAGCTCGTCCGGCAGCCCCCGAGTGATGGCCGTGCGCAACTGGTCCGGATCGATGCCGGGGTCGGCCAGCACGCCGATGGTGGGCGCCCAGGTGATGTGCAGCGCCTCGAACGTGGCGGCCGGTGCGAACGCGATCGGCTGACCCCCGGACAGCGGCGAGGCCGACACGTCGGCGATGCCGGACACCCGCACCGGCAACTCGCCGCCGTCGGCGTCGGTCAGCCTCAGGTGTGCGCCGATGGGCAGGTTGGCGGCGGTGGCCGCGTCCTGGGCCACCACGACCTGCGCCGCTCCGGTCGGCCAGGATCCGTGCACCAGACCCGCCCAACGCAACTGTTTCTCGGCCGGGACGGCCGTCAACGACAGGTAGCCATGGGAGCCCTCCGCGGTGTAGCGCACCCCGGTCTGATAGAGCGGAACGGCGGTCGCCACCCCGGGCACCGCGTTGATCTTGCGGGCCAGCCCGTCGGCCGACAGGTCGGTCTGCGGAGTGACGACCACGTCCGTGCCAGAGTAGGGCGCGCTGATCCGGGCGGCCAGGTTGGCCTGAAATGTGGAGGTGAAAACGAGGGCGGCGCAGGCGAACCCGACACCGATCACGATGGCGACGACGGTGGCGACGATGCGAGATGGCTTGGAGGAGATCTGTGACCAGGCGGCGGTGACGGAGCGCATCAGGCACTCGCATCCTGCAACCGGCTCATGGTCGCGAGCAGATCCTCGGGGGTGGGTTCGGCGATCTCACCGGCAATCCGACCGTCCGCCAGCAACACCGCGCGATCGGCATACGAGGCGGCGATCGGGTCGTGCGTCACCATCACCACCGTCTGACCGAGCTCGCGCACGCAGGTTCGCAGGTAGGCCAGCAGCGCGTGCCCCGTTTTCGAGTCGAGCATGCCGGTGGGCTCGTCGGCGAAGATCACCTCGGGACCGCCGATCAGGGCGCGCGCGACCGCCACGCGCTGCTGTTCGCCACCGGACAGCTCGCTCGGCCGATGATCGAGCCGCTCGGTGATGCGGAGCGATTTCGCCAGCGTGGCCAGCGTTTCCGGACTGGCACTCCGGCCGGCCAGGTCAAGCGGCAACAGGATGTTCTGCCGTGCGGTCAGGGTGGGCAGCAGGTTGAACGACTGGAACACGAAGCCGATGCGGTCCCGGCGCAGTAGTGTCAGGTCCCGGTCGGAGAGCCCGGTGATGTCGGTGCCGCCCACCAGAATTCGCCCGGCGGTGGGCGCATCCAGGCCGGCCAGGCAGTGCATCAGCGTTGACTTGCCGGAGCCGGAGGCGCCCATGATCGCGGTGAAGGTGCCACGGGGGAAGGCCACCGAGATCCCGTCCACCGCGCGCACGGCGGTCGGCCCCGAGCCGTACACCTTGACCAGGTTGGTGGCGGCCGAGGCCGCCCCGGGTCCGCCAGTATCGGTGTGCCCGCTGGAGTCCGGCGCCGATCGAGTCTGCGCGAATGTGGCGTGCTGCATGATGGTCCCCTCGTCGTGGTGCGTTGGTGAGTGCCGTCGAGCCTAGGAACCTACGGCGGTGACGGGCATCGGCGTGCGGTCGTGGCTTGGCGGCACCGCATGCGACCTCCGATGGAGACTGCCGCGGCGCCTATCCTCCCCAGGTCGTAGCCGGCCGGGCGACGCGTTTCCCGCCGAAGGTGCCGGAAACTGCCGGCCAGACGGCGGCGTCGGAGCATTTCCGCAGGTCGTGTGGATCTTGGTGCGATCCGGCCGGCGAAAAACAGCGGCGGGCACTACGGGTCAGATCCCCGCGCAACCCTTTCGCGACGCGTAGCGTCCTCGGATCGTGCACCCGATGCGATCGACCCGGCTCCGGCTGCGATCACGCATGCCGGTGGCGGCGTTGTTGGTGGCGGCGGTGTTGCTGGCCGCCGCGTGCGGCGAGGCCGCGGTTGACCACGGCGTCCAGGGCGGCGGCTTTCAGGTCGGTGGCAGTCGGGACACAGTGTCGTCCGTCTCCGGCCCCCCCGCCTCCGGCGGCCATCTCGCGTCCGGTCGCGCCGAGTTCCCCACCATGACCTCGAGAGCCACCAGGACTCCCACCGTGACGGCCACCGGAGTGGCGCGTCCGACGACCGGGCGGCGCCAGGTCACCGTGCCGCCGTTGCCCACCACCGGAGATCCCTCGTCGTTGTCCGATCCCGCCCCGGAGACCGACGGGCCGGCAACGGATCCGGCCGACACCGGTCGATCCGCCGGTGCGGCGATCTCACCCGCTGCGGGGACACCCGGATCGAGTTCCGGTACGGCGACCGGCGGGCCCGGCACCGCAATCTCCGCAACTGGCACCGGAATCGGTAGCACCGCGGCCGCCTCGGCCACGTCGCACTCGGCGCCGAGCGGCACCACCCCGTCCTCGACCGGCTCGCCCACCGGCTCGGGTACCGCACCTGCAGGGTCGTCGACGGGGACAACCGGCTCGGCGCACCCTACAACACCGGGCACCACACCGGACCGAGCGCCGGGCACGACACCGGACGGAGCACCGAGCGCTGGGCCGAGCACGCCGCCCGCCCGCCCCCTCGGCCCGCCGCCGATACCCGCGCCGTACCGACATGTTCTGGGCTGGACCGGATCCGGCAAGGTCGTCTCGCTGACCTTCGATGACGGGCCAGGCCCGTACACCGCGCAGATCCTGGACATCCTGGAGGCCAAGAAGGTGCCGGCCACGTTCTGCCAGATCGGCGAGCAGGTCGCCGACTACCCGCAGATCGAAAAGCGCATCGCCGCCGACGGATTCCTGCTGTGCAATCACAGCTGGGACCACGACGAGGATCTGTCGCAGCGCAGCCCCGGCGTCATCGATCGGGAGATGAGCCGCACCGGGCAGGCAATCAAGTCCGTCGCCGGCGTTGAGCCGGTGTACTACCGCGCGCCAGGCGGCGACTTCGGGGACCCGGTCAAGCGGGCGGCGGCACGCCAGCACCTGCCGCTGATGGCCTGGGCGGTCGACCCCCGCGACTGGGCCAGGCCCGGGGTGGACGCGATCGTCCAGGCGGTGCTGGACCAGGTGACGCCCGGCGCGATCATCCTGCTGCACGACGCCGGCGGCGACCGTAGCCAGACGGTGGCGGCGCTGCCGCGCGTCATCGACGGGCTACGCGCCCGCGGCTACACGTTCACCACGCCCCCGCGGCATCCGCAAACCTGAGTCGCGCGAAACGGTCGCGGCCGGTCACCCCGTGCCGACCAGGCCGTTGGCATGGGCTAATACCACCAACCCCACCCGGTCCCGGCATTCCAGCTTGGTCAGCAGGTGCCCGACGTGCGTCTTGACCGTGGCCTCCGCCATGAACAGCGCGGCGGCGATCTCGGCGTTGCTGGCCCCCTCGGCAACCTGCAGCAACACCTCGCGCTCCCGGGCGGTCAGCGACTCCAGCCGCGGGTCGAGCTCCGCCGGACCGGTCGGCAGCGCGTGCAGCACGTGGTCCAGCAGCCGCCGGGTGGCGCTGGGCGCGACGACCGCGTCGCCGGCGGCGACCGCCCGGATCGCGGAGAGCAGCTCGTCGGGCCGGGCGTCCTTGAGCAGGAACCCGGAGGCGCCGGCGCGCAGCGCGGCGTACACGTACTCGTCCAGGTCGAAGGTGGTGAGCACCAATACCTTGGGGGCCGAAGGCGCGCCGGCCGGGCGTGCCCCGCCGCCTGGCGGGGGTCCGACCAGCCGGCGGGTCGCCTCCACCCCGTCCAGCACCGGCATCCGGATGTCCATCAGGACGACCTCGGCGTCGACACCGCCTCTGGTCAGTGCGGCCACCGCCTGGGCGCCGTCACCGGCCTCGCCGACCACCGTCATGTCGGACTGGGCGTCGATCAGCATCCGGAATCCGCCGCGCACCAGCTGCTGGTCGTCCACCAGGAACACCCTGATGCGCCGGGCATCCGGTGATGTCTCGGGGGTGGCGCCCGCCGTGCTCGTCACCGCCTCAGCCTGCCCGATGGGGGCTGCGTGGCGTGGCGGCGGGCTCGGCGGAGTACGGCACGGTGGCCGTCACCTCGAAGCCGCCGCCGATCCTGGGGCCGGCGTGCACGCTGCCGCCCTGCAGCGTCACCCGCTCCCGCATCCCCTCCAGTCCGTGCCCCGGGCTGCCGCCGTCCGGCCAGGGTTCACCGGCGGGCCCGCCGGTGATGGGCAGGTCGGCCCCGGGATCCCCGTCGCCGCCGGAGAATCCGGCCGCCGCGCCGCGCCCGTCATCGGTGACGGTGACGACAACCTCCGCCGGCCCGTAGTGCAGCACCACCTGGCAGGCCGCCGCGGGCCCGGCATGCTTGAGCACGTTCGTCAGCGACTCCTGCACCACCCGGTACACCGTCAAGCCCGGGCCCTCGGCCATCTCTCGCGGGGTTCCGATGGTCTGGATCGTCACCGGCAGTCCGGCCGAGCTCACCTGGGCCACCAGGCCGTCCAGGTCGGCCGGGCCAGGTGCCGGGGCGTAGCCGGCCGGGTCGTTGCCGGGCCCGGCGCGCAGCACGCTCACCATCCGGCGCATCTGGGCCAGCGCGTCCCTGCTGGTGGCGGCGATGGTCTCCAACACCTGCGGGCCGAGTTCCGGTTTGCTGCGGGCGGCCGCCGCGCCGCCGTCGGCCTGCACCACGATCACCGACAGCGAGTGCGCGACGATGTCGTGCAGTTCGCGGGCGATGCGGGCCCGTTCGGCGGCCGCGCCGATCTCCACCCGGGTGTCCCGTTCGGAGGTCAGCAGCCGGTTGCGCTCGGCCAGCGCGGTGAGCTGCTCGCTGGCGCGATCCTGGCGCTCACGCTGCCGGATGCCCAGCAGGTACCCGGCAATGACCACGGCGGACCCGGCGAGAAACAGCACCAGCACCTGGTCCAGTGCCCGGTCGTAGTAATAGCCCGACCATTGCACCGCGGCCAGGCCGGACCCCACGATCCCGGCCCCGAGCGCGCCATACCCCCAACGCCGGTCCGGGATGTAGGCGGCCGCGGCGTGCACGACGATCGGCACCACGAGATCGCCAGCCGTGGGGGCACGCTGCAGCACCAGCTGGATCAGGCACAACACCGTGGTGGCCCACAACACCTCAAGCGGATAGGTGCGGCGAGCGAACAGCGGCAGCACCAGCAGCACCGTGAAGACCGACGAGCCGCCGTACCTATCCAGGCCACCGACCGACAGCAACCCCAGCGCGAGCAGCAGGGCACCCGCGATCACGGCGTCACCGGCCCACCGGTTCTCCTCGAACCAGCGGTTCAGGGCGCTGAGCATGGCACCGAGCGTAGGGGCAGCAGCTCGGTCGTCGGATCCCCCCACGGTCTTGGGTCGGCTGCGACTGAAGTCGCAGGCGAGCCTGGCGCCGTCGCATCGCGCGGGTTTCGCGCGACGGCGGCCGCTCGGCGATCAGCCGTGCAGGCGCCGGCGGATCAGCGGTTCCAGCAGGGCCGCGAACCTGCTCCCGAGGTAGTCCTCGCCGGCCTCGCTGGGATGCTCGTCGTCGGAGCTGAGCAGGGTGGCATCGCGACCGGCGAACCAGTCGGTGGCATCCACGAAGGTGGCGCCCGCGCGCGTGGCTGCGGTGCGCAGGGCGGTGACGATGCCCGTCAGGTCCCTGCCCTGCTGTGCGGGCGTGGCCGGCGGGCCGACGATCACCACGGCGGCCAACGGCGCGAGGGCCTGGACGAGATCCACGGTCGAATCCACCGCCCGATCCAGTGCCGGCCCGGCGTCGTCGTTGTCCGAACCGAACAGCACCACGATGTCGGTGCGGGGCGTGACCACCTGCCGGGCGAGATCGGCGAAGGTCACGCCGACGGATCCCGCGGTCGCGTAGCCGATCCCCGGCGCGGAGGCGTTCACCAGGTGCGCGGCCAGGTGCTGCTGATCCAGGATCTGCTGGGCCGGGGTGGTCCACGGGTAGCCCGGCGTCAGGTGGCCCGAGGTGAGCGAGTCGCCGATGACCACGATCTGCACCGTCCGGGTCGAGGCCGGGGACGTGGCGGACACCGTGGTGGTGACGGTGGTAGCCAGGCTCGCCGGGGTGGTGGGCACCGTCGTGGTGACGGTGACGGGGTTCGCCGGCGAGGTGCGCTGCACGCCCGCCGCCGCCCGGGGGGCCGGTGGCTGGGTCTGGGACCGGGTCTGTGGCTGGGTCTGGGACCGGGCCTGTGCTTGGGCCTGTGACTGGGCACGCGCCGGCGCGCGGCCCGCGGCGGGCGAGCACCCGGCGAGCAACATCAGGAACGACAGCGTCAGCAGGAGAGCCTGCCGTCCTGGGCGCGCAACGGCGGAACGGTCCGTGGGCACCGAGTCATGGTGCGGCCCCAGGGTGAGAATCGGGTGAGAGCCCGAGGCTCGAGCCGTCGGGCTACTGGGCGCGCGCGGTGGGCTACGCGGCGACCCGCCGGAACGAGGCGGCCGCCGAGTTCAGGATCGACGCCCACGCGCCGAAGAGCGCCGAGCAGCCGTCCACCACCGAGACTCGCCAGTCGAAGTGACGTTCAGCGATGCTGCGCACGTGGCCGAGCGTGGTGCCGGTCTCGTCGCGGCCGTGCCACAGGTGCACCGGCACCCCGGCGCCCACGCCGGTCCAGTCCAGTGGGGGCGGCAGCACCGACGGCACCGTCCAGGACCCGGCCGACTGTGCCAGGTCGGCGGCCAATGCCTGCCGGAAATCTTCGTCCTGCCAGCGGTCGCCCAGCACCCGAGCGGCATGCGGTTCCATCCGCCGCACGGCCCGCGACCAGGTCCGCTCCGAGGTGAGGTCGGCACCGCCGGTGGCCCGTAGCCAGCCGGCAACCGGGCCGGCCGGCGTGGTCGCGGTGGCCCAGGTCGACGGCCGCAGCGGGTGGTGACGGGCCCGGCGGTCCGTGCTCATGCGCGGCGACACCGCCAGCACGGCGGTGACCATCGTCGGATAGCGGGAGGCGAACACCAGTGCGTCGTCGGCGCCCTGCCCGATGCCGATCACCGCCACCCGGCCGACGGCGAGGGTCTCCACCAGGTGCCGCAGGTCCTCGCACGGGTCCTCCTGCCCGCCGAGCCCGACCGGGTCGGAGGCGCCCACGCCGGGCCGGTCGACGGCCAGCAGCCGGACCGCGGCCGGCAGTGCGTCGTCGTGCAGCAGCCACCGGGGGGCCAGCCGGGATGAGCCGTTGTCCGGCAGCAGCAGGCCCGGGACGCTGCGCGGACTGCCGTACTCGGACCAGGCCAGCGCGCGCCCGTCGGGCAGCCGGATTCCGGAAAACGGTGCCGGATCGGACGGCAGCAGCGCCGCCTCGTCGTACAGGTACGCCGCGCCGTGATCGGCCCCCGACCGAGCAACCATGCCCACTCTCCGATGTCGTCCCACATTCCAGGAGAGTGGGCGGTGCCCGCCCCGTCACGCGGTCATGGTCGGCAACCTGGCGACCTGCGGTCCCCGTTGACCGCCGTGATCGGTCCTCTCACTGAAGAAGACCCGCAGACGGTCCCGTTGAGTCGGGTTGTGACCGGATCGTGATGTATCGGTTCGGTGACGGGGTATCCGGCGGGGCGCCGTCACCGGCGTGATGGCGCCGAATTGTCCGGCGACACAGGGTGTTTGAGGTATTCGAGCCGTTCAGGCGGTGTCGGCGGCCGCGGCCCGCCCGGCGGTCCGCCCGGAGAACAGGCACCCGCCCAGGAAGGTGCCCTCCAGGGCGCGGTAGCCGTGCATGCCGCCGCCGCCGAACCCGGCCACCTCGCCCGCGGCGTACAGCCCCGGGACCGGCTCGCCGGCGGCGGACATGACGCGGGCGGACAGGTTCGTCTCCAGGCCACCGAGGGTCTTGCGGGTCAGGATGTGGCAGCGCACGGCGATCAGCGGCCCGGCGGCCGGGTCGAGCATCTCGTGCGGGGCGACGGTGCGCATGGTGCGGTCGCCGATGTAGTGCCGTGCGGCGGTGATGGCGGTGATCTGCGGGTCCTTGCCGAGCCCGGTGCGCACCTGGCCGTCGCGCAACTCCACGATCTGCCGCACCTCGGCGGCGTCGATGAGGTCCTCGCCGACCAGGGCGTTCATCGTGTCGACGAGTTCGGCCACGGTCGGTGCCTGCAGGAAGTCCACGCCCCGGTCCAGGAACGCCTGCACCGGCGGGGTCGGCCCCTTGCCGGCGCGGCTGCGGGCCAGCGTCACGACCGACTTGCCGGTCAGGTCCGGATTCTGCTCGGAACCGGACAGCGCGAATTCCGGTCCGATGGTGCGCTGGTTGAGGATCAGCCAGGAGTGCGGGTACCCGGTGCTGGTGATGTGCCGCAGGGTGCCCAGCGCGTCGAACCCGGGGAACAGCGGTGACGGGAGTCGTTGACCACGGGCGTCCAGCCACAGCGGCGTCGGGCCGGAGAGCACCCGGATACCGTGCCGGCTCCAGACCGGTGTGTGGTTGACGATGCCTTCCGGGTAGTGCCACATCCGGTCGGGGTTGATCAGGTGGGCGCCGGCCCGTTGCGCGATGCCGAGCATCAGCCCGTCGGTGGAGTCCGGTACTCCGGAGAGCAGGTGCTCGGGGGGGTCGCCGTAGCCGGTGGGCCAGTTGCGTCGGACCAGGTCGTGGTTGGCGCCGATGCCGCCGGAGGTGACGATGACGGCGCCGGCGTGCAGCTCGAACGCGGCGACGGCGGTGCGGGAGCTGGCCACGCCGCGGGCCACATCCGACGGTTCCAGGATCTCGCCCGCGACCCCCGTCACCGTGTTTGTGGGGCCCGATTCCTCGGTGAGAAGCTCGGTGACCCGATGCCGGAATTTCAGCGTGACCCGTCCGGCGTGCACGTGGGCCATTACCCGGCGCACGAACGGGGTCAGCACGCCCGGCCCGGTGCCCCAGGTGACGTGGAACCGGGGGACGGAGTTGCCGTGCCCACCCGCCTGATAGCCGCCGCGCTCGGCCCACTGCACCACCGGGAACAGCGCGATGCCCTGCTGGCGGAGCCAGGAGCGTTTCTCGCCGGCGGCAAAGTCCACGTAAGCGTGTGCCCACTGTCGCGGCCAGTGGTCCTCCGGCCGGTCGAACCCGGCGCTGCCCAGCCAATCCTGCAGGGCCAGCTCGGCCGAATCCTTGATGCCGAGCCGGCGCTGCTCGGGGGAGTCGACCAGGAACAGGCCGCCGAACGACCACCACGCCTGGCCGCCCAGCGATGCGGCCGGCTCCTGATCCAGCACGGTGACCCGGCGACCGGCGTCGGCGGCCTCGGCAGCTGCGACCAGGCCCGAGAGCCCGGCTCCGATGACGATGACGTCGCTATCCGGCATGGGCTCATCTTGTCCTAACGAACGGGTCGGTGCGTCAGAAGGGCGGTGGGTCGTCATCGGCGTTGTGGTCGACATTGTGGTCGATATTGTGGTCGACCTTGCCATCGTGTTGATGATCGTCGGGATCGTCGTGCGGGTTGCCGTGCAGGTTGCCGGGGTCGTGCGGGTGGTTGGGCGAGTCGTCCAGGAGGACGTGCGCGGGCTCGGTCGGGTAACAGCGCCCGGCCGGGGATGTCCAGATCAACGATCCATCCGGGCCTGGTGAGGCTCGCCATCCGGTGAACGTCTTGAGCGCGTGGTGGAAACGGCACAAGGGGTCCTGATTGCAGGGGCATGTCGCGCCGCCCTTGTCCCATGGCAGACGGTGGTCGAGGTCGCACCGGTCGGCGCGGGCCCGGCAGCCGGTGAACGTGCACGACCGGTCCCGGGCGGTGACGTAGTCGGCAGTGACCTTCGGCGCGCGGTACACGGCGCGCCCGGCGTCAAGCGCAGTGCCGCAGACCCGGGCGCGTGCCGAGTTCGTGGAGTGCCCGCCGGTCCAAGCAGAGCCGGGCGGGCCGCCCGTGTCGTCCCGGCGATCCTGGCTGGCTGCGCGGGCCGTGCCGCCCGGTGGATGGCTGGCCGGGGCGGAAACGGGCGTGGTGGCGATCGCCCGGATGGTGCCCGCGGATGCCGCCAGGGCACGGGCGAACTCTGCGGAGATGATGCCGTGCCCGTCGAGTTCACCAGGTTGGTCGTCCCAGCCGGCCAGGGTCGAGGCGTTGACGTAGACGTTCACGCATACCGGCAGCACCCATCCGGACCGCGCCGGACCGGCGGGCTCGTCGGGACACCCGGGCCCGATGGTACGTGCGGCGCTGTCCGCGGCAGCCTGCCACGTCGCAGCGCCGACTGCCGCTGCGACGTCGGTATCGGGACCGGCGGCGGTATCCGGGTCGGCGGCGCCGGGGCCGTCGTTGACGGGATCCTCGTCGGCTGGGTGGTTGTCGGTCTGGTTGCGGGCGCCGGTGCTGGCCACCTCGGCGTTGTCCGCTCCGGTTGCGACCGGCGGATTCTCGGCTGGTGCCGTGACGTTGCTCGGGCCGTCTTCGATGTGGCGAGCGCCGTCGGTGGGGGTACCGGTGCCCGGCGCCTCACTGCGGTCGGTGGGCCGGCCGGGTTGGCCGATAGCGACGCGCCCGGTGGCGGCCAGGGTGTGGAAGATGTCGGTGAACACGTCGGCGCGGATTTGCGAGCGTCCCCTCCCCCTGGCCAGACCGGCGGCCTGGATGGTGCGGGCGATCCGATCCAGCACGCCGTAGGAGATCTGCGCATCCGGCGCGGCGACGTCGGCGTGGACGCCAGCCATGCCGTCGAGCCCCGGCTGGACGTGGACACCTCGCCGCCGACGGGCGCACCGTTCGCGTTCGGCGGCGGCCTCCGGGTCGATGCGGGTCACCTGGCGGTCGACGAGCTCGCGCAGTCGGCCGGGAGTGCGCAGCCCCGCGGTCGGCAGCACCCGGCGTTCAGCAATCCGACGCTGGTCGGCCGATAGGACGGAGGTGCGCTCGGCGATGATGGATGCTCGGTAACCATCCAGATCGCCGGCCTGCTGCGCGGCGAGCGTGCCGGGCAGTTCATCGACCATGACCACGGCTCGTTCGGTGCGGGCGCGGGCGGTGACGGGTGCTACTCCCAGTGCGCAGCCGACCTCGGCGGCGGCCAGCTTGATAGCAGCGTTCCGGATCGCCGGGGCCCAGGTCGGGTCGTCCAGCAGCGACGCCACCGGGACGTCCGGAATGTCGCGGGCGAGACCGAGCGGGCAGCCGGCCAGTTCGACCGCCTGATCCAACGGTGCGGCCACACCGGGCCGGGCCAGCGCTGCGGTGTAACGCTGTTGCGCGGCCTGCGCCCAGTTGATCAGCCGCTGCAGCCCGGTGATGCCGTCCAGCAGGCCGGCCGCGTCCAAACCACAGGGAACGTTGTCGCGTCCGTCGGGGCACCGGCGCTCCAGGATCTGCGCGGACCATCCACCCGGGCCACCGGATGCCGCGTCGGCGAGCAGTACGCGCTCCACCCGGGCCGAGGCATCCAGCGCCCACTGCGGTTCCGGCGGACTGCCCCCGTCACCGCCGTGCACGGCGTCCCAGAACGCGTCGGCCTGATCGGCATCGTCTCTGTCGGATCCGGCCGGATACCAGTCGTTCGGAGGGAATCCGCCCCGCCAATCGGCAGGCCAGCAACCGTCGGCGCCCAGGCGGTCGTTGACGTCGCCGACGTGCGGCAGCAGGCCACTCTCGGGGGAGGTCGGCACGATACGGCGGGTGGCCGATACATCGTCTTCGCCCATGCTTGCCACCCCCTGCCTGCCGAATGCTGCCTGCCGAATGCGGCGTATCGGCCGCCGTAACGGAACCGCACCGAGCGGGGCCGAATGCTGCCTGCCGAATGTCGCCTGCCGAATGCCGTACCAGTGTTCTATTGCCTACTGTACCCACGTTCCACAATAATCGTCAAGGTGTACGAGGAATAATCTTGACCGGCTTGGTAGTCATGGGCTCGTCGGCGTCACTTCGCCAGGGCGCGCCGCAGGCCGTCGCCGGCTGCGCCGGATCGGGCTGCACCGCCCAGGCCGCCCAGCCATTGCGGCCGGCCCGTCCAGGTGCACTCGCTGCGCCCCGCGCCGCTTCCGCCCGTGCTGCTTCCGTAGCGCCGCCCCCGACACCGCCATAGGCATTCCCTATGGCGGCGTTCGGCAGATGGCCGCTACCGGCGTGGATGCCGTCGGCGCCATGGTGGGTACCGTGTGCGATGCTCCCGAATTGACCGCCGCCCCGCAGACCTCGTCACCGACCGATCTGCTCACCGGCTCGAAACACGGTGGCCGCACGTCGCCGGCGATCCGTGCGGCCCATCGCGCCCTTGCCGTCGTTCCCGGCCTGGGCGTGGCCTGCGCGATTGCGGTTGTCGCCACCGTGATCGGCCGCTACCTGCCGGTGCTGGGCGCGCCGGTGGCCGGCATCGTCATCGGCGTGCTGCTCAGCACTGCGCTGCGCCGGCACGTGGTGCTGATCCCGGGCATCGGTTACGCCAAGGGGTTCGTGCTGCAGCTCGCGGTGGTGGTGCTCGGCACGCAACTCTCGCTGCGCGAAGTGGTGGAGGTGGGGCTGGGCTCGCTGCCGGTCATGCTGGGCACCCTGACCGTCTGCCTGTCGCTGGCGTACCTGCTGGGCCGATGGTTGGGCATCGACGGCGACCTGCGCACCCTGATCGGCGTCGGCACCGGCATCTGCGGGGCCTCGGCGATCGCGGCCGTCAGCCCGGTGATCAAGGCGCGCAGCAGCGACATCGCCTACGCCGTCTCGACCATCTTCGCGTTCAACGTGCTCGCCGTGCTGCTGTACCCGTCGCTGGGCCACCTGCTGGGAATGAGCCAGCACGCGTTCGGGCTGTTCGCCGGCACCGCCATCAACGACACCTCGTCGGTGGTGGCTGCTGGGACCATCTACGGCTCCGCGGCGGGCAACTACGCGGTGGTGGTCAAGCTGACGCGGACCCTGATGATCATTCCGATCTGCCTGGTGCTGGCGGCGATCGCGCAACGGCGGGCCGCGCGCGCCGGATCTGCGGCCCCTGCGGTTGCGCCGGTTTCGGTCGGCCCGGAACCCCGGCCCAGCCCGCTCGCCCGGGCGGCGAAGCTGGTGCCGTGGTTCCTGATCGGCTTCCTGCTGGTCGCCGGCGCGAACTCGCTGGGTCTGATCCCGGCGGCCAGTCACGGTGGGTTCGAGCACGTCTCGCTGTTCCTGATTACGGTGGCGCTGACGGCGATCGGCCTGTCCACCGATCCGGTGGCGCTACGCCGGGCAGGGCTCAAGCCCCTGCTGCTGGGCGGGCTGCTGTTCGTCGCGGTTGGCGGCACCAGCCTGCTGCTGCAGTGGGCCGGCGCCTGACGCCCGCGGACAAGCGCGTTACCGGGCGAACACCGCTACGTCCGAGCGTTCCACCACCCGCTGTGCCACGTGTCCTGCGTCGCGCTGAGCGGCCACCTCGGCGTCCATCGCTGCGAACCCCCGCTGGATCTCGTCCTCGTCCAGATAATCGAAGATGGAGGTCGCCCGGTGCTTGAGCCGAGCGGTGGCCTCGGCCAGGCTGCCCGCGCGAGGTTCGTGGACCTCCTCGAACGCGATCCGGCGCAGGCCGGCGCTGGTGAAGACGCGGTCCGTCTCGGCCAGGGTCGGGAACAGCCGCTCCTCGATCGAGCGGGCGGTGCGGAAGTAACGGTGCCAGCGCAGGTCGGGGATGCGGTCGCCGAACGCGCTGCGCAGGATCAACCGGCCGTCCGGGACCAATACCCGGGCGACCTCGCGCCCGGCGGCCTCCCGGTCGGCGACATGGTGGAACGACAGGAACATCACCACCAGGTCGACGCTGGCGTCCGGCAGCGGAATCTGCTCGGCCATGCCCTCGGCGTAGCTCACGCCCTCGGCGGGTGACTGCTGCTCGGCGATGGCGCGCATCTTCGCGGACGGTTCCACCCCGACCACCGGGCCGCCGAAGGTCCGGGCCAGCGCGGGGGTGAACCGGCCGATGCCCGAGCCGAGGTCCAGCACGCGCAACGGCCTGCGGGTAGGGGCATGCCGGATGAACAGGTCCAACCAGGTCCGCATCGCCTCGGCGCTGAGCGCGCGGCCCTGCGCGTAGCCCCGGTACTGCTTGTCGTCGTAGTCGATGCGGGGCAGTCGGGGGCGCTCCTGGTCCATGCCCCTCATCGTGCCCGCTCGCGGACCTGCGCAGGGCACCCAGGTGGGGCCACGCTCCGGGCCACGGGATTTCGTCATTCCGGAGGCGGCGGCGAAGGGCGGGATCTGCGCCTCACCAATCGCCGACGGAACCGTCCGGGTAGAACACCCGCTGCAGCAGCTCCGGCTGGAAGGGGTGCGCCGCAACGGCCTTCTCGTTGATCTCGATGCCGAGGCCGGGCCTATCGTGCGGCTTGACGATCCGTCCATCGTGGACGACCTCATGTGCGTCCGAGACGACGTCTGCCCGCCACGGCACGTCCGCATGCACGGATTCACAGATGACGTAGTTCGGTTGGCTGAACCCGAATTCGAGCGAGGCCGCGGTGGAGATCGGACCTTGCGGATTGTGCGGCGCGATGGCAATACGGTAGGCGTCGGCCATCGCCGCAACCCGCCGCGCCTCCGTCAGCCCGCCGACGTGCGTGATGTCGAATTGGCACACGTCGATCGCCGCCGCTTCGAACAGCGCCCGGAACTGCTGTTGGCCCACCACCCGCTCGCCGCTCGCGATCGGGGTCTTCGTCGCCGCGTTGATCCGAGCGAGCCCATCGACGGACTCGGGCCAGCATGGCTCCTCGAAGAACAGCAGCCCGTAGTCGTCGACCGCCTCGGCGAACCGCAGCCCCATGGCGGGAGAGGGCCTTGCGTGACAGTCCACCATGAGATCGACGTCATCACCGACCGCCTCGCGCATCGCCGCCACACACCGTTCGGCGTGCCGCACAGCGGCCGTCCCCTCGATCGGCATCGTCGCCGGCACGGCCATCGACTTCATCGCGGTGAAGCCGTCGGCGACGGCGGCCGCCGCTAGATCGCCGAAGGCCTGATAGTCCGTCACCGACGTCTCGTAGAATTTTTCCATCGAGCCGCCACCGAGATGGCAGTACAGGCGCACATAGTCGCGCACGCGCCCGCCCCACAGTTCGTGACAGGGCACGCCGAGGCGCTTCCCGGCAATGTCCCACAGCGCAATGTCGATCCCGCTGATCGCAGTCGATCGCACCACGCCGTTGCCGTGCCAGAAGTGCTGCCGGTACATCATCTGCCACAGGTAGTCGATGCGGCGCGGATCCTCACCGATCAACAGGTCGGCCAAGTCCTGGATTGCACCCACCACGCCGCGGGTGTGCCACTCCAGCGTGGCCTCTCCCCAGCCGATCAGGCCGGGCTCATCGGTGACCACCTTGACGAAGATCCAATTGCGCATGCGTGCGTTGCAGACGATGGCCTGAATGTCGGTGATCTTCAAGCGACTTCCCTTTCGTGGTGACAGCTGTGATGGGTGACGGCTATCTGCATCGTTGCGCGCCATCGTGATCAGCGGAGCCCACGGACGCACGGCCGTCGTTGGCCTCCACCTCAGACCTCTTCCAGTGCCGCGGGCGCCATGGCGCCTTCGGCCCGGCCGCCCGGGGCAAAACCGAGCGCGGTGGAAATCTCGGCGGCACCGTCGACCATCGCCCCGCCGATCGCGGCGAGCCGCTCGTCCGTCAGCCCCGCCTTCAGGGTGGTGACGCTGATCGCCGCCGTGGCAACGCCGGTATGGTCGAGGATGGCCGCCCCGATACAGGTGATTCCCTCGTAGTCCTCTTCGTCGTCGATGGCGTAGCCGCGGCGGCGCACCACGGCGAGATGGCCGATGACGGCCTCGATATCGGTGATCGAGTGCTTCGTGCGCGCCGCCAGATCGCGGTGCCCCAGCAGGGTACGTGCCTCGGAGTCGCTGCAGGACGCCAGGATCGCCTTGCCGACGGCAGTGGTGTGCAGTAGTTCGCGGTCTCCCATTCGCAGGTCTATCCGGAGGCCGCCGGGCGCGTCGACCCGCTCGACGACCGCGATGCCGTCCTCGAGCAGCACGCCCAGACGGACCGACAGCCGTAGTTCGTCGGCCAGCCGGCGGAGCACGGGGAGCGCGACCTCCCGAAGCGGCGCCTGGGCACGTGCCCGATCGCCGAGCCTGGTCAGCGCGCGGCCGAGTCGATAGCGGCGCTGCTGCCCGGAGCCGCTATCGGCGACGTACCCGCCGCGCAGCAGCGTCTGCAGGATCGAGAAGGCGGCGCTCTTGGAGAGTTCCATCGTCTCGGCGATCTCGGTGACGCTCAGCCCGTCCTCGATGGTTGCGCCGGCCAGCAACTCCAGGAGCTCGAGCGCCCTGGCGACGCTTTGTACCTTGTAGCGGTCCGAGGCCGGAGCCGACGAGGGGACGGTCGGGCGCTCCGTCGCCGGGCGCACCGATTCCGAGGTGCGCCGGACCCGGCCGGCTCGGGCGGGCCGCGCTGCGTTGGCTGTCACGGTGTCGTCCTCTCGTGTCCGGATGAGCGCCGAGATGCTCCGTCATCCCAGGCTTTTCGAGCGCGCAGCAGTCTTGCGGCTTCGCACGCTACGTTATACACTACCGCACAGTGTTCTGTCTAGCCGAACAGGCGATTGGGATGGAACATCCCTCGGAGTCGGTACGCACGCTTGTTGACGCCGCGCCATCGACAGGAAGGACCCGGCGAGTTCATGACGAGCAGCACGAACGAGGCGACCGTGCCGGACACGTCGGCGATTGGCGACACCCGGCCGGTCCCCGGCTTTGCTGGCTACGCCGGCCTGGCGACCCGCGATGTGACTCCACCGGTCGGGATTCGCAATCGCAACTGGGGCCCGGCCACGGCCGACCGTGCGGCGGGCGTGCACCGACCGCTGCGTCTGACCGCGCTCGCCGTCTCCGAGATGCCAGAGTCCGAGCCCGTTCTCGTCATCGGAGTCGACGCCACCTGGTGGCGGCGAGTCGCCGACTACGCGCGCCTCGAACATGCCCTGGTCGACGGCCTCGGGATCAGTGGCGACCGGATCCTGTTCTGCCTGTCGCACACCCATGCCGGCGCGGTGCTCAGCGAAGGCGATGCGCACCTGCCGGGCGGTGACCTCATTGCCGGCTATCTGGCCACTCTCCGCGAGGCGGCCGTGGCCGCCGGCCGGCAGGCGATCGACTGCCGCGAACCAGCGACGATCGATTGGGCGACCGGTCGGTGCGACCTCGCCGCCGACCGCGAGTCGGAGATCGCGGGCCGCGCTGCCGTCGGCTACAACCCGCACGTGACAGCGGACGATACCGTGCTGGTCGGCCGGGTCGCCGCCGGCGGGCGGGTAGTGGGCACCGTCGTGAATTACGCCTGCCACGCTACGACGTTGGCCTGGCAGAACATGTTGCTGTCGCCCGATTTCGTCGGCGCCATGCGCGATCTCGTCGAGCAGGCGACCGACGGAGCCCCGTGTTTGTTCCTGCAGGGCGCTTCCGGAGACCTGGCACCACGCGAGCAGTACGTTGGCGACACGGCAATAGCCGACCGGCACGGTGCAAGCCTGGGCCATGCGGTGCTCTCGGCGCTCGCGGCGCTGCCCCCGCCGGGGACGCTCCTGGAACTGGGCGGCGTCATGGAATCGGGTGCGCCGCTCGGCATGTGGCAGGCGGCGCCGCATCCGAGAGCCGGCGCGGTCCGAGCCGTGCGCGCCGACGTCGAACTCGACCTCCGGCAGCTGCCGACCCTCGATGAGCTGGCCGCCGAGTGGGCGGACATCGACCCGGAAAGCCGTGCGGAGCGGCTGCGGCGTGCTGCGGACCTCCGCACCGGCTACATCGACGGACCCACGGTGCGGCACCCGCTGTGGGTGCTGCGGCTCGGCACCGCCGTGATCGTCGCACATCCCGGCGAGGCCTACTCGGAGTTCCAGAAGCGGCTGCGCGCACGATTCCCCGACCTCGCGGTGGTCGCCGTCAACCTAGCGAACGGCCCGGGCTTCGTGTATCTGCCGACCGACGAGGCCTACGCCCGCGGCGCCTACCAGGCGTGGCAGACCGTACTCGCACCGGGTGGGCTACGCCGCCTCACGGACGCGGCCATCGACCAGGTCGAGCTCATCTACCGGTAACGACCGCTCCGCGGTCGCGACCGGGCGTGCACGTGGTCATCGCCCCTGACACGTCAACCAATTCGACAAGGAGAGCCCATGCCCCCGCAGCGCACCGCCATCTCGTCCCGGATGATCAAGGGTCCGAGCGAGGGGCCCTCGAAGGGCGGCGATCCGGGCGCGGTGGGTCGCGCTGTCGCCGACATCATCGCCGCAGTGCGGGCCCGTGGTGACGAGGCCGTCCGCCAGTACTCGGAGCGCTTCGACCACTGGGCGCCCGCCTCGTTCCGGCTCACCCAAGACGAGATCGCGGGCGCCGTTGCACGCGTGCCCGAACAGGTGCTCGCGGATATCCGGTTCGTGCAGCAGCAGGTGCGGACGATGGCCGAGCGACAGCTTGCGTCGCTGACCGAATTCGAGATCGAGACGCTGCCCGGCGTACACCTCGGTCAGAAGAACATCCCGATCTCGGCGTCCGCAGCGTATGTGCCTGGTGGGCGCTACCCGATGCTGGCCTCTGCGCACATGACGATCGTGACGGCGAAGGTTGCCGGCGTTGCCCGAGTGGCGGCGGCAACGCCACCGATGGACGGCGCGATTCCGGATACGACCGTCGCCGGAATGGCGCTGGCCGGTGCAGACGAGATCTACATCCTGGGCGGAGTGCAGGCCATCGCTGCGTTGGCCGTGGGAACGAACTCGATCCCCAAGGTCGACCTGATCGCCGGACCCGGCAACGGGTTCGTCGCCGAGGCCAAACGGCAACTCTATGGCGAGGTCGGCATAGACCTGCTGGCCGGACCTACCGAGATACTCATCGTCGCCGACGACCGCGCCGATCCCTTCCTGACAGCGGTCGACCTGTTGTCGCAAGCAGAACACGGTCCCGACTCGCCCGCCGTACTCATCACGACTTCTGAGGAACTCGGACGAGCGGTGCTCGCGCACGTCGACGCGCTGCTGCCGCTCCTGCCTACCCACGACAATGCCGGGCCGGCGTGGCGGGACCACGGCGAGATCCACGTGGTGGCGACGCTATCCGACGCCTACGCGCTCGCCGACGATTTCGCCTTCGAGCACGTGCAGATCTTCACTCGGGAGCCCCGCGAGGCGTTGGAAACGATGCGGCACTACGGCGCATTGTTTCTCGGCGAGGGCACCTGCGTGCCGTACGGCGACAAGACGATCGGCACCAACCATGTGCTGCCCACCCGAGGCAATGCGCGGCACTCGGGTGGGTTGTGGGTCGGCAAGTTCCTGCGCACGGTGACCTATCAGGAGGTCACCGATCGGCAGGCGAGCTCGCGGCTGGCCGAGGTCACCGGCCGTGCTGCGCGGGTGGAGCACTTCGAAGGGCACGCCCGGTCGGCTGACGCTCGCCTCGCGAAGTACCGCGGCGAGGCGTTCGACTGGGTCTCTGCTGCCGGTCAGCACTGGCACTAGGCCGGGTTGAACGCGGGTTGAATGTTGGCTGAACGGGGGCTGAACGGGTCGGCGACCCGCGGCCCGCTCGTAGGTGCGATCGGTCAGTAGGTGGCGCGACCGCCGCTTAAGTCGTAAACGGAGCCGGTGGAGAAACTGCAGCGATCCGACGCGAGCCAGGAGATCAGTTCGGCAACCTCGGCCGCCGTGCCCAGGCGGTGCATCGGAATCATGCTCGTGATCCGCTCGAGTACGTCCGGCGCGGTCGTCGCATTCATCGGTGTCTCGATGACCGCGGGCGCGATCGCATTGACCAGCACCCCGGTCGTCGCCCACTCCTTGCCGAGCGACTTCGTCAGTCCGATGACGCCCGCCTTCGATGCGGAGTACGCCGCCATGCCCGCGTTGCCGTCCTTGCCCGCCATCGACGCCATGTTCACGATCCGACCCCAGCCGCGGCCGATCATGCCCGGTGCGAAGGCGCGGCACATGAAGAAGATGCCGTTGAGGTTGATCGCCAGCGTCCGGGACCAGTCGTCGTCGGTGACCGACTCGGTCGGCCCGTTCGGGCCGACGACGCCGGCACTGTTGACGAGCACGTCGATGACGCCGATTTCGGCTGCTGCTGCCCGCACCGACTCCGCAGAGCTCACGTCCAGGTGCACGTCCGCTCCGGCGGCGATGTCCGCCTTGACCACGCGGTATCCGTCGCCCGCGAGCCGGCTTGCGGCAGCGGCTCCGATGCCGCTCATCGCTCCGGTGATCAATGCCGTTCGCTGCTCGATCATCAATGACCGCCAAGCCTTTCCTTGTCTTCGGGGAATCCGAGGCTCGTCGACGTGCGCCGGGCCGCGTGCTGCACCAGTTCGCCGACCGTCTCGCGCCGCGCGTCGTCGAACTCGGCGGCGAACCAGGTGACACCAATGCTGGCGACGGGCTTCCCGGTCGCATCGAATACGGGAGCAGCGATGCAGCTGATCCCAGCGATCTCCTCCTGGTCCTCGACCGCGAACCCCGCCGCGCGGATACGAGCGAGCAGGTCGACGAGCGTACGGGCCGTCTGAGGCGAGGCGTGCGGACCCGCGCCGGTCGGGAGATCGACGGTGAGATGTGCGATTTCGTCGGCCGGCAGGAACGCCGCGATCGCGCGGCCCAGCGCTGTCAGGCTGAAATGCGCGGTCCGGCCGACGAACGTGTCGAACTGGAAGAACCCGGGTGCCGACACCTTGCTGATGTAGACAACGTTCGATCCGTCGAGGGCGCCCAGGTGGGACGGCATACCGGTCTCGGCGGTGAGCCGCTCGAGCTCCGGCTGCGCGGCACTGCGCGTGTCCACCTTCGCGATCACGTGAGCGCCGAGCCGGTAGAGGGCCAGCGTGGCGTGCCACTTGTGCTTCCGGCCGGCGATCTCGCGGCGCGCGTAGCCACAGCGCTCGATCGTGGCCAGCAGGGTGCTGCAGGTGGCCATCGGCGTGCCGCTGCGCTGGCTAAGCCTCGTGAGACTGATGCCCTCGTCGGCCTCCGCAAGCAGCTCCAGGATCTTCAGCGTCCGCTCCGCGGCCCGCGAGCTCCGGGCCCGCGGATCGGCTCCGGCTCCCTCGGCGTCGTCGTCGGGATCGCGGTAGGTGGGCGTGGGCCGGTCGGCATCCGCCGGGCCATCTACCGTCGGGTCTGCCTTGGCACCGCGTCCGGCAGTGTTGGCGGCGTGCGCAGGGTCCTTCACGCTTGGGGCATCCCTTCCTCGACGGGCGTCCAGGCCGGAGTCTCGTCGACCACGACGCGGAGCCGGTCGAAGAGCCGATCGAGCTCCGCCGCGGTCTCCGGGTCGAGTTCGAAACCCATCGGGCCGCGGCACGCCGTCGACGGGAGAACGCCCTGGCGGGCCAGGAGGTACTTTTCTACCACGATGAAGCCGTCGAGGTTCGGCTGCTGGATCGCAAGCCCCATCAGAAGCCCACTGATCCGGTAGGCGTGCTCGTCGTCACCGGCCTCGAGGTCCTCCCAGAGCCGCTGCACCGCCCAGCACACCTCGGCGCCCGGCATCGAGCCGACGATGCCGCGCCGGTAACTGTCGACGAGAAATGCGCCGCCCAGGCCCTCGAAGATTCGGGCTCGACCGCCGGTGGCATCGCGCAGCTCGCTGACCCGTTGCCCAACCGGGTCCGCCTCCGGCTTGAAGTAGATGCCGTCCCGATAGCCGGACTCGAGTCTGGCCATCAAATCGATCGAAAGCGGTTGCCCGACATAGCCACTCGCGTCCTGAACAACGACCGGGATTTCGGCACCGTCGGCGATAGCGGCGAAGTAGTCGTAGAGCGCCCGGCTCGGCACCACCGTGGAGGTCGGTGGGCAGGCCATCACGGCGTCTGCCCCGATGGATCGGGCGTGCCGAGCGATCTCGCTAGCAACGCGCGTGCTCTCCGCGACGCACGACACGACACAGGTGCGCCCCACCGCGCCGGTGGACTCCCGTACCGCTGCCGCGACATCGAGCCGTTCGGCAACAGTGAGCCGGAGGATGTCGGTGACCATGCCGATCGTCACCCCCGCAACGCCCTGTTCTGCAATCCACTCGAGCTCGGTGCGCAACGCGCCGAAGTCGACGGTGGCGTCGGAGTTGAACGGGGTCTGCACGACGGGTAGCACGCCGGCGAGGGGCGTCGCGTCTGCTCGCGTCGCGGCGGCCGGGGCGTGGCCTGCGCCACCATCGGGCGCGGACGGGTCTTCAGACACTAGGGCTGGTCCTTTCACGGGCGAGGTCAGAGATCGCGCCATCTGCGTGGCCGATGATCGCTTCGAGCGCGCCCCGGTCGTACAGCGTCTGCCAGACCTGATACCGGTCGTGATCGTAGGCGGCGGCTGGCGGGATGTACATCGCGCCGGGCGCGTTTGTCAGGTTCATGACGAGCAGCACGCGATTCGGATGGCGACGGCGCAGTTCGCGCTGCAGCAGCGAGTAGGCCTCGCCGGGCTGCGCCACGATGATGCCGTCGCCGAGCCGCCACAGCCATACCGGATGGTGTGCCGTGCCGCGTCCGGCGTACGTCACGCGCAGCCGCTGCGCCCGCCGGGCACGCTCCTCGGCCGCAATCGGGTCGATGCCCGGCCAGCGGTGCGCGATCTCGTCGGCTGACATTTCGGGTTTCAGTTGCACCGGGACGTCGATCCGTGCGAACGCCTCGGTCGGATCGAATTCGGCGACGACCGAATCCCATGTGGCCAGCGGCGCGCCGGATTCGACGGTTCCGGTGAAATTGAGCTCGTGACCCGGCGGCGGCATCGCGCCGAGGGTCGCCAGCGCGGCATAGCCCAGGCACCGACCGTTTGCGTCGGCGATCGATACATCGCCCGTGTACTGCCGTTTCGGTCCGAGCTCCCCAGAGGCACCCTGCAGGAACAGGCAGACACCACCGACAGCCTGCTCCACCGTCTCTCGGGCGGCGCCGACGTAGTCCGACGAGATGAGTGAGTTCTGCCAGGCGAGCGTCGTTGCGTGGCAAGCATAATTGACGAGAACGGCGATGACGTGCCCGTCCGAGTCGGCGATGCGGCCGACCGCCACCGTGTCGTCCGCTTCCAGCGCCGGGTTGAAACCGCACAGATCGCGCACCGGCGTCGGCAGGTCCCGGTTCCCCGCGAGGTCGCAATGCCCGTAACCCCAGGTGATCGTGCAGTCCTGGGCCGCGTCGCGGCTTGAACGGCAGGCCGCGATGATGCCGCCGACGACCGCGTCGATGTAATCGGCGATGAGGCTGCCGCCGTCCAGTGCCGCCTCGTCGGTGTCCACGCTCGGTCCCGCATGGGTGTGCACGCAGTGCAGCAACAGCCGGTCTTCCTCGATCCCGAGTGCTGCCAGGATTCTGGGCCGGATCATCCTGTCCGGCCCGTGGTGCAGGCCGATCAGATCAAGAGTGACGAGAAACCGTGCGGTGTCGTCATGTTCGACGATACACAGCGCATTGACCAGGATTGGCCGATGGATCCCCGTCGCGAGATCGGTCCTGGCTGCGCCCCAATTGCGGGCGCGAATGCCGACGGGTGGTGTGATGTCGCGTCGCGCCGCCCCGATCCGGGCGTGGGCGCCCGGCGGCTGGTACCTCGTCACGACAGGTTGCTGGCTGTCCGTCACTGCGTTATCCGTCCTTTTCTGTCGTCGATGCCCACCGCGGCACGGTGCTGGAGGCCGGCGGAAGTCGCGGAACAGATTCGAGCAATCGGCGCGTGTAGCTGTCGGTGGGCGAGCGCAAGATGGTACCGGTCGGCCCGATCTCGACGATCCGACCGGTATGCATGACGACGCATCGAGTCGTTGCATGGGCGATCACCGAAAGGTCGTGGCTTATCAGCACGAACGCGAAACCTCGCTCCGCGCGCAGTTCATCGATGAGGTTGAGGATCTGGGCCTGCACGGATACGTCGAGGGAGCTCGTCGGCTCGTCCGCGACCAGAACGTCGGGGCCGCAAGCCAGCGCCCGCGCGATCGACACCCGCTGGCACTGACCCCCGGAGAGCTGGGCCGGGCGACGGGTCGCGTCACGTCGGGAGATGCCGACCCGCTCCAGCAGCGTCGCCGCGTCGTCGACCGTGCCGCGCTTCCAGACCTTGAATACCTCGGCGACCGTGTCCAGGGCTGACTTCCGCGGGTTGAGTGACGCGATCGGGTCCTGGAAGATCATTTGCACTCGACGGCGGAGCGGGTCATTCCGTTTGACGGACGACCATCGCCGCCCGGCGACGGTGACGACGCCCGTGGTCGGCTCCTGCAGCCCGACCAGCGCCTTTCCGAGCGTTGTTTTTCCGCTGCCGCTCTCACCGACGATGCCGACCGCCTCGCGATCGTCGATCGCGAGATCGACCGCATCGAGCGCGGGCGTGGATGACCCACGGTAGGTGACTGTGAGCTCGGTGGCGGACACGAGTGGCGCGGCGTGCGCCCGCTGGTCGGTCGTCGGTGCCTGCGCCGCGTCCCCGGTTCGCGTGGTGTGCATCGAAGAGCTCATGGCCGGTCCCGTTCGTCGTGCGCCGGGTGGATGCACCGCGACCATCGGTCGGGATCCACCTGCACCGCTGACGGCAGCGCGATATCGCACCGTGCTGAGTGGTACGGACAGCGGGAGGCAAAACGGCAGCCCGTTGGCCACTCGCCGGCCGGCGGCGGGCTGCCGAATATCGGCGTGAGCGTGTCGCCCTCGGTCAGCGATGGGTGTGCATTGAGTAGCGCTGCGGTGTACGGATGGTCGGGCGCATCGAGAATCGCTGCAGTCGGTCCGCTTTCGACCGTCATCCCCGCGTACATGATGGCCAGCCGGGTGGTGACCTCGGAGACGACGGCCAGATCGTGTGTGACGAATACTAGGGTCATGCCCAGGTCGGCGCGCAACCCCGTGAGCAGCCGCAGGATTTCGCGCTGGACGGTCACGTCGAGCGCGGTGGTCGGCTCATCGGCGACGAGGAGCGACGGACGGCCCGCGATGGCAAGCGCGATCATGACGCGCTGCCGCATGCCGCCGGAAAGCTCGTGTGGATATGCCCGCAGCACCTCGGCGACGCGCGGCATCTGAACCTGCTCGAGGAGATCGGCTGCCCGGGAGCGGGTGTCGCCGTCCGGTGCCAAAGCACGCAGCGTCTCTTCGAGGTGCTCGCCGATGCGCATCAGGGGGTTCAAGCTGGACAGCGACTGCTGCGGGATGAACGCGACGCGGCTACCTCGCCACCGCCGCCACTCGCGCTCGGTGAAGTCGGTGAGGTCGTGACCGTCGAGGTCGATCGATCCGCGGGTGATCGCTCCGCCGATCGGGTTGAGCAGTCCGACCAGCGAGCGGCAGGTCAGCGATTTGCCGGATCCGGTCTCTCCGACGATGCCGAGGCACCCGCCGGACGGGACCTCGAAGTCGACATTCGAGACCAGTTGGCGGCCGGCGATCGCGAGGGAGAGCTCGGTGACTTTCAGCATCAGCGCGCCTTCCGCGTGCCGGACGCCCAGGTGGTGAAACCCTCGGCGGCGACGGCTAGCCCGATGCCGGTCATCGCCAGCAGCAGCCCGGGGGCGAGCGCGACCCACCAGGCGTCCGCGAGGTACACCCGACCCTCGTACATCATGTTGCCCCATTCGGGAGCGGGCGGCTCCACGCCGGCGCCGAGGAACGGTAGCGACGAGATGACGACGATGATGCGGATCGCGTCGGTGATCGCGTAGGCGACGCTCGGGCCGATCACGTTCGGCAGGACGTGTCGGAACACGACCCGCAGTCGCGAGTAGCCGAGCACCCGCGTGACCTGGATGTAATCGCCGTCGCGGATCGCGAGGGTCTGCGCGCGGGCGATTCGGGCGAAGACGGCCCAGTGAGTCACGAACACTGCGATGAGGATCGAGGGCACGCCCGCGGGGATCGGTCCGTAGCTGGTGGCTGCGCCGATCACCAAGACCAGCGCGAGGATGAGCACCACGCCGGGAAAGGCGATGACGGCGTCAACGATGCGCATGAGCAGCGAGTCCCAGAAACTGCGTCGCGCCATCGCGGCCGATACGCCGAGGCCGGTGCCAATAGCAAGTGCGATGGCTGCGCCGGTGATCGCCAGCAAGATGTCGACCCGCCCGGCGACGAAGGCACGGACGAAGACGTCCCGGCCCAAATCGTCGGTTCCGAATAGATGAGCGCCGCTCGGGTGCTCCAGCGGTGTTCCGACGAAATCGGAGGTGCTGTACGGCGAGAACATCGGCACGATGATGCATGCCGCGAGGATCGCGAGGACGAGGGCGGACCCGGCGATGGCGCTGCTGCGACCACGCGTGTGTCGTCGTGCCTGCCGCAGGCCCGACGGGCCGGGCTCGGCAGGTGGCGGTGTTGCGGGCATGGCGGCGTGCTCGATAGCCGACGTCATTGCATGCTCCTGGTACGTGGATCGACCGCACGGTAGAACACGTCTGCGACGAAGTTTCCGAGGACCGTGATGAGCGCAGTCACGATGACAATCCCCTGGATGACGGGGTAGTCCCGGGCGAAGACGGACGACAGCAGCAGCGCTCCGATTCCGGGAAGGCTGAAGACGGTCTCGACGACGACCGTGAACCCGATGAGGCCGCCGATGTTCAGGCCGACCACGGTGATCAACGGCAGCAGCGAGTTCTTGGTGATGTGCGAGACGAGAACACGGTGGCGCGGGAGGCCGCGCGAGGTCGCGGCCTCGACGAAACTCTGCTGGGTCGTCTCCAGGACGCTTTCGCGGACAACGAGGATCAGCGTCGGTAGTAGGTGCGCGACCAGCGCGATGGTGGGAAGCCACAGGTACGCCCAGTCGCCGAGGAAGTCTCCCGCCCAACCGCCGGTGGGTGCCGCTCCGAGTTTGAGCGCGACCAGCAGGAGCAGGACCAGACCGACGACGAACGGCGGGATCGCCACCAGGATCACCGAGCCGATGCGGATTCCCAGGTCCAGCAGGTGCCGCCGAGTGCGTGCTGCGGCCAGCCCGATCGGGATGGCCAGCACCGTGGAGGCGACGATCGAGAGCAGGACGATCCACATCGTGACGCCGAGTGCCGGGAAGATCAACGTCGCCACCGACCGGCCCTGTTGGACGATCGACCCACCGAGGTCGCCGTGAATCAGCCCGCCGAGGTACGCCCCGAGCTGGCCCAGCAGGGAATCGTTGAGGTGCAGCTGCTCTCGCAATGCGTGCAGCGACTGGGGGGTCGCCTGCACGCCGAGGATCGTCACCGCCGGATCGCCCGGTAGAAGATGCACCATCGCGAACGCGACGAGCACGATGATGACGACCGTCACGACGAGTTGCTGCGCCCGGCTCGCGAGCCACCGTGCGGTGGATCGCGAGCCGGGCTGCGCGCGGCGCTTCGGACGGGTCCGAAGGGTAGTCGCCATCTACTTCGCTGCCGACTTGATGTCCAGGACGAAGCCGGGGGTGATCTCGAACCATGAGGCGACCTTCTTCGACACGCCGGCGAAGATCACGTAGTTGACGAGCGGAATATACGGCAGTTGATCCGCGAAGATCTTATCGATCTTCTTGATCGCGTCCGTGCGGGCTTGACCGCCGTTGCTGAGTACTTCCTTCACGGCCGCGTCCATCTCCGACGATGACCATCCGGAGAACAGGTTGTGGATTCCACCGGTCGACAGGCAGCAGAGGTTCAGGTAGTTGTCCGGGATGTCGAGGTTCGACGTCATCTTGTGGGCTTCCATCTGGAACGTACCGGCCGACTCGTTCTGGCTCGCCGTGGTCGTGTCCACGCCGACGACGTTGACCGTGATGCCGATCTTCGCCAGGTTCTGCTTGATGACCAGGGCCGACGACTGGTCGATCGGCACGCCTTGCCGCACCATGATCTCGAGCGTGCATCCGTTCTGGCACTTGGTGCCCTGCAACAGCTGCTTGGCCTTGGCGATGTCAACCTTCATCGGGATGAGGTCCCCGGAGATGTCGTGCTCGGACATCGTCACCGGCCATATGCTGCCGACCGGGACAGTCTTACCGGCGAATGCGAGCTGGTTGATCTGCTCGCGATCGACCGCCAGGTTGATCGCCTTGCGCACATTAACCTCGGACAGCGGCCCGGTGCGATCGTTCATCCAGATCCACTGGTTGCCGTAGACCTTCGCGGCGACGGCATCGGTGGTCGGAGTGTCCGCCTGGTTCACGGCGGCGGCTGGCAGATCGAGAGCGACGTCGATGCTGCCGCTCTTGAGGTCGATGATGCGAGTCGCCGCGTCCGGCACGCGCTTGTAGATGAATGTCTTGATGGCCGGCTCAGGACCGTAGTAGTGGTCGTTGCGCTCTAGAGTGATCGACTCACCGTTGGGCTGGTAGGACTTGACCGCGTATTCGCCCGCGGACACCGGGTTGAGGAAGAACTTCTCGGGGTCGTCGAGCGAGCCCTTCGGGAAGATCGACATCTCTGGCTGCGACAGGATGTTGAGCAGCGACGGCTGGGGTGCGCTCAACGTCAGGGCGAAGGTCTGCGGATCGGTTGCCGAGACGGTCTTCCACGCGGCGACCTCGCCGGCGCGGACATTTGCCTTGTCGGCCATGACATGCGTGTACGTGTCGACCACGTCGGCGGATGTGATGGGGGTGCCATTCGAGAACGTCACGTCGGAGCGAAGTTTAAACGTGTAGGTCAGGTTGTCCGAGCTTGTTGTCCACGATTCGGCAATCCCCGGCGACACCTTGCCAGCGCTGTCGGATTCCACGAGCTGCCCGCCGATGAGGCTGTCCATCCATACCGTCACGTTGTCCGTCGATCGGTACGGATCCAGCGTGGCGACGGCCTCCGTCCAGGCGACCGTAATGGAGTCGGGCGCGCTGCCGGAGGAACCGCCCGTCGCGGAACCTGGCGAGGCCGGACTCGATGATGCAGACCCCGACTGTGAGTCGCTCGGCTGTTGTGACGCTGCCGAGGACGCAGGCGACGGTGAGGACGAACCGGCGGAGCCGGATCCCGACGAGGAGCAACTGGCGACGAGCAGCACGAGTGCGGTGACGCCGCTGGCGAGCGCCAGTCGACGCGGTGACGCGGACCAGGACATGAGGTGGGCCTCCGGCGATGTGAGTCAACGGTCCCGACCGGGTGAACCGCATCTGCGCGGGTCCCGGCTCGGCGGGTCATCGGTGCATGCGAGTGAGTCGCCGATTCGTGGTCGACGGGCATTCGCCGTGGCGATCATTCGATATATCGAATGTATACTCCGATAATGAAAGATATGATGCGAGTGAACCTCGTGTCAAGACCTCATCGGTCGGGCCGGCCACGCGGGGCGATCGACGTGCTCTCCCCAGAGACGGGTCCGAGGGCAGCGGCGAGCGGCACCGGGTCGGCCGAGCTGCTACTAGTGAAGGGCGCGTGAACGTGATCGAGTCCGAATCCGGCGACGTCCCGGACGCTCTGCCCGCCGCAAGCATTCCTGCCTTGCTGCGTGTGGCGAGACGCCGACTCTCGCAGGCACAGTGGGACTACATCGAACAGGGGGCTGGCGCCGAATCCACCGTGCAGCGCAACCGCAAGGCGTTCGATCGTTGGACGTTCACGCCCCGCCTGCTCGCCCCCGGGCCCGAGCCCGACCTGACGACAACGCTGGGCGACTGCACGCTGAGCATGCCGGTGATCTGCGCTCCGTTCGGCTTCGGCCGATTCATCCACCCGGACGGTCACGTCGGAGTCGCCCACGCTGCTGCGGCCGAGGGCACGCTGAGCATCGTCCCGGAGGCGACCTCGGTGTCGCTGGAGGAGATCGCCGCGGCGGGCGCTCGCCCCGGTTACCTCCAGGTGGGACTCGGCTTCGGCGAGGAACGCGTTCTCGAGTACGTGCGGCGCGCGGCGGACGCGGGGTATGCCGGCATCGTGTTCACCCATATGCCAGTGGCTGCGTGGCGAGAGCGGCAGCGTGAGCACCACCTCGACCTCGAGCCCTATGGCCGTGGCAATGACGCTGGATTCTCGAACGCGGCGAGGTCGGCGCCGCGCGATCGTCGCTGGGACTGGGAGCGACTCGCAGAGCTGGCGCCGCGCATGCCCCTACCGTGGATCGTCAAGGGGATTCAGCGCGCTGACCAAGCGCGCCGAGCGATCGAAGCGGGCGCCGCAGGGGTGTACGTGTCCAACTTCGGTGGGCGGAACCTCGACGGACTGCCACCGGCGCTGGACGCGCTGGCCGAGGTGTCCGCCGAAGTGGCGGGGCGGGTGCCGGTCGTGTTCGACGGTGGCGTCCGTCGTGGGTCGGACGTCGTCAAGGCAGTGGCACTGGGCGCCGACATCGTTGCGGTCGGGCGCCTTGCGGCCTTCGCGCTTGGCGCGGCCGGCGTGGCGGGAGTGCGCACCATGCTCGCGCTGTTGCGCGACGAAATCGTCGCCACGTGCTACGAACTCGGCGTGGGGCCGATCGGCGACCTTGGCGCGGAACATGTTCGGGAACTCAACGGCTACGCGTTCCCGCCGTTGGACAGCCGCAACCGCGAGATCTCGGAGCTGGACGAAACGTCGGTGCGTTCGGGCCCGGAGGGCAGCGGCGCGTAGTGCGGTGGTTGGGCGGGAGGGCGCGAATGGCACTGGCGGCGGCGGGGTTTCGATCGCCCCTACGTCACTACGTCATTACGTCATTACGCCATTACGACCTCGCAGCCTCGCAGCCTCGCAGCCTCGCAGCCTTGCAGCCTCGCGGCCTCGCGCCGCGAGGTTCGGCCCAGCACACCGGCGACGCGCAGCCGGGCTTGCACGATCATGCGGCGCGACGACCGACCGAGCTCACTGGCCGCCGCCATAGCCATAGCCGCCGGCACCACCGCTGCCGCCGGCTCCACCGCTGCTGCCGTAGCCGCTGCCGCCGTAGCCATACCCGCCAGAACGGCTGCTAGCGCTCGCAGAGGCCGCCTGCCCCGCTGGGCCGGACGCGGTGGCCACATGCCAGGTGAAGTGCGCGTCACCGAAGCTGTCCTTGGTCCCGTTGCCGCGCACCTGGCCGACTCCGCCGTCGAGCGCGAAGGTGTACAACGGCTTGCCGTTCAGCGCGACCTGGGTGGTGCCGTCCGGGCGCGTGATGGTCGTCAGATCCGACATGATTGAGGCCGGTCCGCTCGGCTGTTGTCCGGCCGGAACGGTGAGCGGCATCCAGATCGCCACGCAACCGCTGCCGCACAGCACCTTTCCACCGGATTCCTGGTCGCTGACGTACAGCGTGTGGCCCTGTGGATCGGCCAGTACGCCCGTGATGCCTGCCGTATTGCGCATGGTGATGGTCGGCCCCGCGGCCGATGAACTGGGCTGGCCGGGGGTGGCGGTGCCGGCAGCGCCGGCGCTGGTGCCCGCGGCGTCGGTGCCGTAACCCGCGGAGCCGCAGGCAGCGAGCACGGTGAGCAAGGCTCCCGCTCCGACCGCTCGAAGCAGGCCGGACCGGCTGGAAGATCCGGTGGTATTCGCATGACTGGCATTCATGGTGTCCTCCTCGCTATCGCTCGGGTGGTCGATGCGGGCAGTGGTCGGCCGCAGACACGCCTGGCCCAGGAAGCGACCGTCGACGTCCCGGCTGACGATGGGGCGTCAGCAGGCTGTCTGTTGGGCCATGGGGCCATCCGGTAGCGGTGCAATGCCCGCACCTGGAACGACGACCGCGCCGCCCGGCAGGTTCACCGGATGCGCATCACGCGAGGAATCGGGTGGACTCCGGTGGTGCGCCGCCGCTGCTCGCCGCCCGGGATCTGGGTGTCCAGCGCCGAGTTGTTACAGCCGTCCCGCGTCAATGATCCGGCGCAGGAACCGCTGCGTGCGCGGGTCGGTGGGCTGGGTGAGCACCTGTTCCGGCGGGCCGGCCTCGGCGATTTCTCCGCCCTCGAGGAACACCACCTGGTCGGCCACCTGGCGGGCGAAGCCCATCTCGTGCGTGGCCACCAGCATTGTCATGCCGTCGTCCTTGAGCTCCGTCAACAGAGCCAGCACCTCACCGACCAGCTCCGGATCCAGCGCGCTGGTGACCTCGTCGAACAGCATCAGCACCGGCTTGTTGACCAGCGCCCGGGCGATCGCCACCCGCTGCTGCTGGCCGCCGGACAGCTCGTCGGGCTTGGCCCTGGCCCGGTGCGCAAGCCCGACGCGGTCCAGCATCGCCAGCGCGTCCGACTCCGCCGCGCGGCGTCCGATGCCGTGCACCCGCCGGGGCGCCAGCGTGATGTTGTCCAGCACGCTCATGTGCGGGAACAGGTTGAACGACTGGAACACGATGCCAACCTGGGATCGGATGGCATCGTCGTCCACCCGAGGGTCGGTGATGTCCTTGCCCTGCAACCAGATCCGGCCGTCGTCGACGACCTCCAGCAGGTTGATGCAGCGCAGCAGGGTGGACTTGCCCGAGCCGGAGGCACCGATCAGCACCACGCACTGGTGCGCCGGCACGTCGAGCGACACCTCGCGCAGCACCACGGCCGGGCCGTAGGCCTTGCGCAGGCTCTCGATCCGCAGCAGCGGCGGCTCGGTCCCGGCGGGGCCGGTCTGCGCGCGTCCTCGCAACGGTTCCGTCGTCGTGGCAACGGTTGGAACCGTTGCTGGGATGATGGAATCGTTGCTAGAACGGGGATCGTGGCTCACACGTGGCTCCCGGCGCCGGTCCAGCCCTGCCGGCGCGACACCCAGTCGGTCAGCCGTGTCATCGGGATGGTCAGCAGCACGAACAGCAGCCCGGCCACCACGTACGGGGTGTAGTTGAAGGTCTGCGAGGTCTGGATCTTGGCGTTGAGCACCGCGTCGTAGATCACGCCCAGCACCGACACCAGCCCGGTGTCCTTCTGCAGGGACACCAGGTCGTTCAGCAGCGGCGGCAGCACCCGGCGGACCGCCTGCGGCACCACCACGAACCGCATGGTCTGGCCGTGCCGCAGGCCCAGCGACCGGGCCGCCGCGCGCTGCGAGGGATGTACCGACTCGATGCCGGCGCGCAGCACTTCCGACACGTACGCCGAGTAGGTCAGCACCAGCGCAGCGCAGCCCCAGAACAATGCCGACGACGGCAGCCAGGCGACTCGCAGGCTCGGCATGCCGAACCCGAGCATGTACAGCACCAGAATCAGCGGCAGGCCCCGAAACAGGTCAGTGAAACCGATCGCCGCGGCACGCACCGGGAAGAACACCGGGCCGCGCAGCGTGCGGGCCAGCGCGATCAGCAGCGAGAAGCACAGGATCACGACCTCGCAGACCACCATCAGCCGGACGTTGAGCCACAGCCCCGCCGCGATGTCCGGCAGCACCTGCCACCCGTAGGCGATGTCGAAGAAGCTGTCCCGGAACTGCGGCCAGCCCGGGGTGTTGACCACCACCAGCACCGCGATGCCCAGCAGCACCACGGTCGACCCGGTCGCCACCAGGACCGAGCGCCGGGTGCGGGAGCGGCGGTAGGCCAACCTCTCCAGCTGGATCGGTGACGGCGTCCACTCGTCGCCGCCGCCCGGGGCACTCACGTCGGTCCGGTCACGAGTTCGGTTCCCTCGGTTCGGTCGCGCGGCCGGGCTACTTCAGCTCGGGCGCGCCGGCCTTTGCCAGCCAGGTGTCGGCGAGCTGGGTCAGGGTGCCGTCGGCGCGCAGCGCGTCCACCGCGTCCGACACGCACGAGGTGATGGGCGATCCCTTCTCCAGCAGCAGGCCGAACTGCTCCGGCGTCTGACCGGCGGGGTTGGGCAGCTGCCCGACCAGCACCCCGTTGTCCAGCTGTGCGGCGGACATGTAGAAGGCGGTCGGCAGGTCGGTGACGATGCCGTCGATCTGGCCGTTCTTCAGCGCCGCGACCGCGTCGATGTTCTGGTTGAACGCGGCCGGCTGCTGCGACGGCTTGATCTCATCGTCGATCACCTGCAGGCTGGTGGTGCCGATCTGGGCGCCCAACTTGGCGTCCTTCAGGTCCGCAATACTGGTGGCCTTCGCGATCTTGCTGCCCTTGACGGTGACGATGGCCTGGGCGACGTCGTAGTAACCAGAGGAGAAGTCCACCACCTTGGCGCGCTTCGCGGTGATGGAGAACTCGTTGATGTCGAAGTCGAAGTCCTTGGGAGCGGGGGAGATCACCGAGTCGAAGGATGCGCGCACCCAGGTGACCTGGTCCTTGGTGTACCCGAGCTTCTCGGCGACCGCGTAGGCGACCGCGCCCTCGAAGCCCTTGCCGTTCTGGGGCTTGTTGTCCACGAACCACGGCTCGTACACCGGCTGGTCGGTGGCGACGGTCAACGTGCCGGCCTTCTTGGTCTGCAACTGGTCCGGGGCGCAGGTCGCCGGCAGGGCAGTTGCCGAATTAGCGGCCGAGGATGCCCCGCTTGCCGGCGCGCCGGTCGACTCGCTGGACGGCTGCGCCGACGACGGCTCGCTTGCCGACCCCGTTGCCGATGCGGCAGTGGACGGGCCGGATCCGGTCGACGACCCGGCGACGGCCGGTGAGGACGACTGCTGCCCGACGCTCGACGTCGGTCCGGCGCCCGTTCCGGAGCCCGGCGTGCCGGCGGAGGTGCCGGATGCGCAGGCCGCCAGGGTGAGGGCCAGTGCCGCGGACGCGGCGACGACGAGGAGGTGAAGTTTGCGGCGGCGGGCCATGGGGTTCTCCTGTGCGCGAGGCGACCACCGTCCGGGAAGGGCCGGGTGGAGGCGCCGCTTGGGTGGGTGCGTGACGATCATAATGACCGGAACACCCGACGAACTGAGGGCGGAGGCATGGCATGGCCGACGACGAGCCGGTGCCCGGCGATTCGTCGCGATGGTCCGGCCTGCGGGACGCGCTGAGCCGGATGCGGGCCGAGCGGGCCGCGCTGGAGGGCGAGCGTGGCGCCGACCCCGTCACCGCCCCGCTGCCGGTCACCTCGCCGGCCGACGCGTCCGGGCTCGATCGGGAGCGAACCTGGACGCTGGCGCCGTTCCGGACCGGCCTGCTCGGCGGGCTCGGCCTGCTGATCGCCTACGCGTTGTACCTGTCGCTGGACACCATCCGCGGCACGCTGGTCGTTATTGCCATCTCGGCGCTCATTGCCATCGGGCTCGACCCCGCAGTTTCGCTGTTGGTCCGCCGGGGGCTGAAACGGGGGGCCGCGGTCGCGATCGCCTACTGCGGGCTGCTGGCCTTCGTGTTCGGGTCCTTCTACGCGATCATCCCGCCAGTGGCCACCGAGGTCGGCGCCTTCGTCACCACGTTGCCGCAGCGACTGGAGGCGCTGCAGCACAACGCGACGATCAAGTCGCTGGACGACAAGTTCGGCCTGATCGGCAAGCTGCAGGATGCCGTCGCCGACATGGGGCCGGGCGCCGCCACCGGAGTCTTCACCGCGGCCGGAATCGCCGTGGACCTGCTGGTGGTGCTGATCCTGACGCTGTACTTCCTGGCGGGCCTGCCCCGCATCAAGGCGGCCGCCTACCGGCTGGTGCCCGCCTCACGGCGGCCGCGGGTCACCGACATCGGCGACAAGATCATCAAGCAGATGGGCGGATACCTGGGCGGCGCCACGCTGATCGCGTTGCAGGCGGGGCTGGTCGCAGGGGCGTTCGCCTGGATCGCCGGGCTGCCCTACCCGTGGGCGATCGCGCTGGCCGCGACGCTGCTGGACTTCGTGCCGGTGGTGGGGCCGATCATCATCGGGGTGTCGATGGCGCTGCTGGGGTTCTCCCAGTCGCTGATCGTCGGCATCATCGCCGGCGCCTTCTACGTGTGCCAGCACCTGTTCGAGGCGTACTGGCTCTACCCGCGGGTGATGCGTCGCACCGTGCACATCTCCTCGGCCGCCGTGATCGTGGCGATCCTGATCGGGGCGGCGCTGCTGGGCGTGACGGGTGCGATCCTGGCGGTGCCGGTAGCCGCGGCGGTGCAGCTGATCGTGCGCGAGGTGGTGCTGCCGCGACAGGAGCGATCCTGATCGCGGGCGGTGACGTGAGTCCCGCCGGCGCTCACTCGTGGGGGGACGCCGGCCGGCGCAGCGCCAGGACGATCGCGACGACCACCAACACCGCGGCGACGCCGATGCCGATCCACAGCCAGGCGCTCAGCCCGCCGGACGAGGGGTGAGCGGAGGCGTCGTCACCGCCCGTCGGGGCGGAACCGCTGGGCGGCGTTCCGGTGGCGGAACCGGCCGCCGCCTGGGTGAGCGTGAAGGTGATCTGGCCCGTCACCGGATGGCCATCGGCGGACACGATCCGGTAGGCGGCCCGGTACTGTCCCGCCGGCCCGGCCAGCATCCGGGCGGAGATCACCGACCCCGACACGGTGGGCGCCCCGGCCGCGAAGCCGTTCCCGTTCGGGCCGATGATCGCCAGCACCGGATCGAAGTTCTCGATCGGCTGGTCGAAGGTGAAGGACACCGTTGCGGGCGCGGCGTTCAGCGTGGCGCCGTCGGCCGGATCGGAGGAGATCAGCACGTTGTGCGCGGCCGCCGGGCCGGCGGTGGCGAGCAGGGCAAGGGTGACGGCGCCCAGCAGGGCCAGCACCCGAGCCGGCCAGCGCACTCGGGGTGTGTGCGTCATGACGGCCTGCCGGATCTCGGGGGACGGCGCAACCCGAAGGTGGCCACCACCAGGGCCAGGGCGGCGAGCACCAGGGCAATCACGGCCAGGACGCGGGCGGTGCCGTCCGAGGCGCCGACCGTCGCTGCTGGCTGGGAGGCGTCGCTGATGCCGGTGACCGTCGGGCCGGTGGTGGCCGCTGTGGGCCCGCTGGCCGGCGTGATGGTCAACAGCGGCGCGGGGTGCTGGGGCTCGTCACCGCCGGCCGTCTGCGACTCGTCCCACCGCACGACCGTTCCGTCGCTGTAGGTCTGGTCCGCCGGGAACTCCATCGAGGCGACGTCCGGGACCGGCCCGACCGAGAGGGGGAACTCCATGAATTCCCCTGGCTTGATGCCGATGCCGTCGTCGGCGGTCCAGGTGATCGACGTCACCGCCTCGTCGAGGGTGAATCTGCCTTCGGAGACCGGCGGATTCAGCGGTGTCTTGGTGACCTTCGCCGTCCAGCCCGGGAGCTGCATCACCGAGACGCTGGGGAACGGGTGGTCCTTCGGCATGCTCACCTGCACCGACACGGTGCTGGCGGTGTCGGACTCGGTGGGTACCCGGAAGGTCAGCTTGGCGTACGAGCCGGCGGTGACGGAGTCCGGGTTGACGGTGACGTGTGCCCAGGCCACACCCGCACCGCCGACCAGCAGCAGTGCGGTGGCAAGGATGAGGGTCGCGAGGCGGCGCAAGCGCGACATCGGGTGTGTGCGCGCATGCGCCCGAGGGGTGAGCATGGCTCGACCCTAGCTGTGATGTCCGGGGACGCTGAGCGGCGATCGGGCAGGCGAGCGTGCCCCCGCGGGGTCACCGGGCCGGTGAACCCCGCGCGTGACCACGCCCCGTGTCGTGCGCGCGCAGACCCGCCTCAGACGGCCGAGGTCCCCACCAGGTGCGTCATCAGGTCGGCGCTGATCTGGTCCAGCTCCCGGTTGACGGACCGCAGCACCCGCCTGCGCCGTGGTCGCGGCATCGACCCGGACGCCTGCACCGCCGCGGTCAGATCGGTCAGGCGCTGCTGGGAGACTTCGGCGAACCGGGTCACCTGCAGCTCGTTGCCCTTGCGCGACGCCAGATCCTGCACCGACCGAACCAGGCCGCTGATCCGGGCGCCGGTGCTGCCGGTCGGTCCGCGGAATTGGGCGACCTCTTCTGCGGTGACGCCCAGCCGGTGGGCGCGCCGCTGGTCCAGGAAGCCCCGGGCGCTCACGGCCGCCTTGATCGCATACGGCGCGAGCGCGGGAGCCAGTACCTTGCCCACCGACAGTGCCCGCTTGGCGGTCTTGGGGTCGGTGAGCCGATCCACCAGCCGGGCCGGACGGGTCGCGGCCTTGGCGGCCTCCGCGGTGGCCGCCTTGGCCGCAGCCTCGGAGGCCTTCGTCCCGGCCTTGGCCGCTTTCGCGTCGGCCTTGGCCTCGGCGCGCCGCAGCTTGCTCGCCGACTTGGCGGTCTTGTGGTCTAGCGCCACGGCTCGCCGCTCGGCCCTCGCGTGTGCCTTCGCCGCCTTGTCGGCGGCCTTCCCGGTGGCGGTTGCCGCGGGGCCGTTCGTGAGCGTGGCGGCGGCCGCGTCGGCGGCTCCGTCCTGCGGGCTGTGGTCGTCCATCGGCTGTCTGTCCCTCCTGGCCACCGGCAGGTGCCGGCACCGGTGTGCGCCCCCTGAGCCTAAGGCGGGCTCCCGGCCGACGCAGCCACCCGGTCCGCTCGAACGCCCCGGCGCACCGGGCCCGTCCGATCCCGGTCCTAGTCTGGTTCGGTGATCGAGCACCGTGAGCGAGTCCCCGATCCAGGCGAGGTGCTGCGGCTGGGCGCGGCCGACGCGGGGCGCTGCCGACGCCGCATCCACCTGGAGCACGACCCGGCGGCCGACCGTTCGCTCCGCCGACCCCCCGAACCGGGCCTGCAGCTCCGGCTGGCCGACCTGGCGGCACATCGGGAAGTGGTGCACGACAGGCTGGCCTCGACCATCGAGCTGGTCGAGGACTGGGATCCGGCCGGTGCCGACCGCCCGGCCGCCGTGTGGGCGCCGCGCCTGGCGTCGGCGACCCGGATCGCCACCCCCGACCTGCTGCTGCGCGCCCCCGACGGCGGCTATCTGCCCGTGCTGGTGCGCGGGCATCGCACGCTGGACCCGGGGACCGGGGCACCGTGCTCGGACCTCGACCTGGCCCTGCCCGGCCTGTTGGCGCCGGTGCCGTCCGCGGCCCGCAAGGCGCGTTCGCACCACGCCGACGCGCTCGCCCTGGCCCACGTATACCGGACCCTGGGCGAACTCGGCCTGGCCTCCGGCGACGCGCGCGGCGGCATCATCGGCAAGGGCGGCCCCGCTGCCGACGCCGACTGGGACGACGGGGCGCTCATCCTCTGGCATCGGCTGGGCCCCGGCGGCGCCGTCACCGGCGAAAATGCCACCACCGACCAGCCCGCGACCCCGGCGCTGGCCGAGTACGACGCCCGATTTGCCGACCGGCTCGCCGTCGCCCGTGCCGCCGCGACCGGGCAGCCGGCCCTGGCCCAGCCGTCCCGGGTCGCCGAGTGCCGGCGCTGCCCCTGGTGGCCGGTATGCGAGCCGGAACTGCAGGCCTCGCGGGACGTGTCGTTGCTGGTCGCGGGTTCGGACGTGGATGTGCTGCACGACGCGGGCGTCGTCACCTACGACGATCTGGCCGCGCTGGATCCGCGGATCGCCGCCGCGCTGCCGCTGACCGGGATCCCGGCGGCCGATGCCCGGGCCCGAGCACTGGCGCTGATCGCCGGGGCACCCCTGGTGCGGCGCACCGCGCGGGTGGACCCGCGTCGTGCCGATGTCGAGCTCGACGTGGACATGGAGTCCTACCTGGACGACGGGGCCTACCTGTGGGGGACCTACCTGACCACCGCCGGGGACACCGCGCCACCGCCCGGATTCGCGCCGGGCTACCGGCCGTTCGTCACCTGGCTACCGCTGAATTCGCCCACCGCAGCGGAGAACTTCGTCGCCTTTTGGCGGTACCTGACGCAGCTGCGACAGGCATGCTCCGCCGCGGGCCGCACGTTCGCCGCGTACTGCTACTCCCGCAAGGCCGAGGAGCGCTGGCTGTACGGCACGCCGCAGCGGTTCCCGCACGTCGCGGGCATGCCGACCCGGTCCGAGGTCGACCGGTTCTGCTCCTCCGGCCAGTGGGTCGACCTGTACGCGGAGATCAAGCGCTGCTTCGTGGTGCCGGGGTCACTGCGGCTGAAGAAGGTCGCCGAGGTGGCCGGCTTCGGCTGGCGGGATCCGGAGCCGAGCGGGGAGAACTCGATGGCGTGGTATCGCATCGCCACGAGCGGCGACGGGTCTGACGCACGGGCACACCGATCGCGCATCCTGCGGTACAACGAGGACGATGTGCGGGCCACCCTGGCGCTGCGCCACTGGATGACCGATCGCTCGCACGAGATGCCCACGGTGGCGGACCTGGACACCTACCGCGGAGGCATGCGCAGCGCGCCGTCGAACCGGATGACCTCCCCGTTGAGGTAGTCCTGGGCAGCCAGCGACAGGACCAGGTCCGCGTACTCGTCGGGCCGCCCGAACCTGGCCGGGAATGGCACCGTCGCCTCCAGCCCGAGCCGGAATTCCTCGGTGATCGACGCCATCATCGGGGTGTCCATGATGCCCGGCGCGATCGCCATCACCCGGATGCCGTGCTGGGCCAGGTCCCGTGCCGCGGGCAGCGTCATCGCCGCGATCCCACCCTTGGACGCCGCGTAGGCGATCTGCCCGACCTGCCCGTCGAACGCCGCGACGGAGGCGGTGTTCACGATCAGCCCGCGCTGCCCGGCCCCGGCGTCGTCCGCGACCGGCTCGGTGGCCGCCATCGCCTCCGCCGCCAGCCGCAGCACGTTGAAGGTGCCGACCAGGTTGATGCCCACCACAGTCCGAAACAGGTCCAGGTCGTGCACCCCCTTGCGCCCCAGGATCCGGGAGGCCCAGGCGACACCGGCGCAGTTCACGGCGATCCGCAGTGGCGCACCGGTTCCCGCCGCGGTCGTCACCGCGGCGGCGACGTCCTGGGGGCTGGTCACGTCTCCGTCCACCCGGGTGATGCCGCTCGGCACGACGGCTGCCCGCTCCCATCCGGCCGCCAGGTCGAGGCCCACCACGGCCACGCCGGCGCCGGCCAGCGCGGCGGCGGTGGCGGCGCCCAGCCCGGAGGCAGCGCCGGTGACGATGGCCGAAGTTCCGCGCAGCTGCATGGTGTGCCCTCTCGGTGAATCTCGGTGAATCAGTGCCCGTCGGTGACGAGCGCAGGCTACCCGGATCGATGAACGCGGGGCGGCCGTGGATCGTTGGTGGGGTGACGGGCCGGTCGTGAACCGGTCCTGTCTGCCAACCGCCGACGGAGGGAACCTCGCCATGCTCGACGCCGTACCCGACCTGGCGCCCGATGCGCCCGCGACGATGACCCGGCGGGTCGCCATGGCCGGGGGCCTGGTCGCGATGGCCGGGGTCGCGGCCGCCTGTGCCGTGGGCGGCTCCGATCCCATTGCCACGCCCGGCGGCGCGGGTGGCTCGGGCACGCGCGGCCCGGACGGGTCGGGCGCGGCCACCGGGTCGTCGGGCGGACTGGTGGCGCTGGCCGACGTGCCGGTGGGCGGCGCGGTGGCCGTGACGATCGAGGGTGCCCCGGCCGTGGTGGCCCGGCCGGACGATCAGACGGTGACGGCGTTCTCGGCGCGCTGCACCCATATGGGCTGCACCGTCCTGGTGGCCGGGGCCACGCTGCAGTGCCCCTGCCACGGCTCGCAGTACGACGCGCTGACCGGCGCGGTGCTGCGCGGCCCGGCGACCGAGGATCTACCGGCGATCGAGGTGCATCTGGACGGCGCCGACGTCGTCGCCGGCTGAGCCATCAGGGCTCGATCAGGGCCCGGTAGGCGCCCAATCAGGTCCCGATCAGGGCCCGGTACAGCCTCTCGAACCGGTCCGCCAGCGTGGCGTAGTGCTGGGCGTGCTCATGACGCGGCGCCCGCGCCGGCCCCAGGGTCGGGGCGATGCGCGCCTGGCCCGGCGCGAGCGTGTCCAGCGCCAGCAGCGCGGTGCCGCGCAGCGTGACCCGCTTGTCCGTCACCAGGATGACCGGCACCTGTAGCGCGTCGGCCAGCACCGCGCCGAACTCCGGCAGGTCGGCCAGCACCCGGCCGCTGGCGTGGATCCGCGCCGGGCCGCCCGTCGCGGACTCCCGTGGATGGCCCGTCACCTCTGCCAGCTGCTCGGCGATCCGCCGGTAGGTGATCGCCACCCCCTCCAGCGCGGCCCGTGCCAGCGCCGCGCCGGTGGTCGCGGTGGTCACGTCGCCCCACACGGCGCGAGCCCGGGAGGCCCAGCCGGTGGAGCGCTCTCCGGTGAGGAACGGCAGCAGCACCGGGGTACCGGGATCGGGCTCCAGCGCGGCGATCTCGCCGAGCGAGCGGCCGCCCAGGGCGATGGTCTCCGACAGCCAGCTCGTCACCCGCCCGACGTCGTTGACGGCACCGCCCAGTAGGCACCGACCGGCGTCAACCCGGTAGCACCACAGCCCCGACGGCACCGTGTCCGGAATCCCCGTCACCAGTACTCGCAGTGCCCCGCTGGTCGCCGCGGACAGCGCCACCGTCGATCCGTTCGCCGCCCCCGCGCCGATGTTGCTGGCCAGCCCGTCGGTGATCACGCCGAACCAGCGGGCGTCGGCCAGCAGCGGCCACCGGCGGGCCACCGCATCCCGCGCGGCACCGGCCGGCCGATAGGGCCCGTCCGGGTCGGTGATCGTCGAGAACCGGTCGGTGCCCACCCCGGCCAGCGCCAGCAACTCGGCATCCCACGCGCCCGTGCGCCGGTCCAGCATGCCGGTCCACGCCGCGGTGGAGGTGCCGACCGCAGCCGTGCCCACCAGGCGCAGATGGATGTACTCACCGAGCGACACCCAGCGGTGCACCCGGCGCGTCACCTCCGGCGCCGTCTCGGCCAGCCAGCGCAACCGGGCGGTCAGGTAGCTGGTGTGCAGGCGGCAGCCGGTGCGTTGCTGCACGGCGGCCTCCCCGGCCGGTCCCAGCTCCGCCCGCAGCGCGTCCAGCTGCGGGGCACACCGGCCGTCGGCGTAGGTGAAACACGGTGTCAGCGATTGCTGATCGGCGTCCACCCCCACCAGCGACGAGGCGAAGGTGTCCAGCGCGACCCCGCCGATCGGTGACGAGGCCCTCGCGCAGAGCTCGTCGATCACGGCGGACACCTCGTCGGCCACCGCATCGGGGTCGATCACCGAGGTGCCGTCACCGGCGGTGCGGAACCGGTGTTCGCGCTTGGCCCGGTGGGCCACCGGAGCGCCGGAGGCGTCGAACAGGTTGCCGCGGGTCGCGGTGGAGCCGACGTCGACGGCCAGCACGGCCGCCGGGGATCTCCTGCTCATCGCTGTTTGGTTGCCAGACCAGCTACAACAGCACCGACAGCAGCAGCACCACCAACAGACCGAGCACCGAGATGATGGTCTCCATCACCGACCAGGTCTTGATGGTCTGCCCCACGGTGAGCCCGAAGTACTCCTTGACCAGCCAGAACCCGGCATCGTTGACGTGCGAGAAGAACAACGACCCGGCCCCGATGGCCAGTACCAGCAGCGCCAGATGGGCGGGCGAGAGGCCCACGGCGAGCTCGGACACGATGCCCGCGGCGGTGACGGTGGCGACCGTGGCCGAGCCCGTCGCGAGCCGGATGAGCACGGCCACGATCCAGCCCAGCACCAGCACCGACAGGTTGGCCGACACCGCGATCTTGGCAATCGCGTCGCCGGTGCCTCCATCCACCAGCACCTGCTTGAATCCGCCGCCGGCGCCGACGATCAGCAGCACACCGACGATCGGCAGCAGGCTCTCGCCGATCTTCTTCCCCAGCGTCGGCAGGGAGAAGCCGACCCTAGTTCCGAAGGTGACCATGGCCAGCAGCACCGCGACCAGCAGCGCCACCACCGGGTCGCCGACGAACTGCAGTACGTCGTAGCCGGGTGCCGCCTGCGACATCCAGATGTCCGAGGCGGCCTTGATCAGCATCAGCACGACCGGCGACAGGATCGTGGTGAGCGTCCAGCCGAAGCTCGGCGTGCGGGTGGCGTTCGGGTCCTGTGCCCCGGCCGGCTCCACGTCGCCGGCCGATTCGGTGCCCGATTCGGTGCCCGATTCGGTGCCTGATTCGGTGCCTGATTCGGTGCCTGATTCGGTGCCTGATTTGGTGCTGTCGGGCCCCGCGCCGCCCGCCTCGGCCGACCGCGATCCGCCGGTGACGGCGAGCGCGGCCCCGCCGGCACCGACCGGCACCATGCGCGCCGCCATCCGGGCGAACACCGGGCCGGCCACGATCACGCACGGCACCGCCACCACCAGGCCGAGCGCCAGGGTGATGCCGACATTGGCGTGCAGCGAGCCGATGGCCGCCAGCGGGCCGGGGTGTGGCGGGATGAAGCCGTGCAGCACCGACAGTCCGGCCAGCGCCGGGATGCCCAACCGCATGGCCCGGCTGCCCGACCGGCGCACCGCCAGCATCACCACCGGAATCAGCAGCACCAGCCCGATCTCGAAGAACATCGGGATACCGATGATGCCGGCGATCAGCGCCATCTTCCACGGCAGCGTGGCGGATTTGCCACGCAGCAGGGTAGCGACCACCCGGTCCGCGCCGCCTGAGTCGGCGAGCAGTTTGCCCAGCATCGCGCCCAGCGCGATCAGCACCCCGACGTAGCCCAGCACGCTGCCGACGCCCGCCTCGTAGGACTTGGTGACGTCGCCGGTGGCGATGCCCGAGGCGATGCCGACGAACAGCGCCCCGATGGTCAGGGCCAGGAAGGCGTGCAGCTTCAGCCAGACGATGAGCAGCACGATGATGGCGATCCCCACGGCGGCCACGATCAGCACCTGGGTGTCGTGGCCGTTCCACGGCTTGTCGATGTCGCTGTTGGGCGCGGCAGCGACCGCATGTGCCGCCCGCACGGCGGCCGAAGCGAGTGTCATGGCGGGACTGTAGGCCGGTAGCGGTTCGGTCGCACGCTGTGACGAAGACGGCGCGGCGGCGGACACCGAGACGCCGGGTCGACAGAGCCGATCGAGCACGATTCGAGAAGCGCCGGCGGCGACGGCCGACCTAGCCTTTCGGTGTCAGTGTAGGGAGAGTCAAAGGAGCGATGAGATGGCCGGAACAACGACCCGATCCGGAGGGTTCTCCGCCGAGGAGCGGGCGGCGATGAAACAGCGCGCCGCCGAGCTGCGTGCCGAGGGCAAGTCCGGGGCCAAGAAGGCCGACGGGCTACAGGATGTGCTGGACGCCATCGAGAAGATGTCGCCGGTCGACCGTGCGCTCGCCGAGCGCGTGCACGCCACGATCACGCAGGCGGCACCCGGCCTGTCGGCCAAGACCTGGTACGGGATGCCCGCCTACGCCGACGCGGAGGGCAAGATCGTGGTCTGCTTCAAGAACGCCGGGAAGTTCGGCACCCGCTACTCGACCCTGGAGTTCCAGTACGCGGCGCACCTGGACGACGGCGACTTCTGGCCGGTGGGATTCGCGGTGCTGGCCTGGACTCCGGCCGTGCAGCGCAGGGTGGTCGAGTTGGTGACCGCGGCGGTGTCGTAGCCGATCTCACTCGCCGGTCCGGCCGTCGATCGCCTCGCGCAGGAGGTCGGCGTGGCCGTTGTGCCTGGCGTACTCCTCGATCATGTGCACCAGGATCCAGCGCAGGCTGTACCGCCCGGCACCGTCTCTGCTTTCGACGCGCGAGGTGGCGTCCAGCCCGTGCGGGCCGCGTAGCGCCTCGTCGATGACGGCGTCCGCACGTCGGCCGGCCTCGTCGAAGACGGCCCATATCTGCTCGGGCGGGAAATCGTGCGCGATGTGCCACTCCCAGTCCCGGTCGGCCTCCCAGTCGACGACGTCGAACGGCGGCATCGCCTCGCCGCCGCGGAAGATCTCCTCGAACCAATACGACTCGACGAGCGCGAGGTGCAGCATCATGCCGCCCAGCGTCATGGTCGATGGGGCCAGCGGATGCGCCAGCTGGTCGCCGGTCAGGTCCGAGCACTTCCAGCGGAACGTGTCCCGATGAAAGTCCAGAAACGCCCGCAGGGTCGTCGCCTCGTCGCCGCGCAGCGGTGGATCGGCGCGGTCGTCGGGACCGAAGCGGGTCGTCATCGACTCGGACCCTATCCCGGTGTGCCCAGCGGGTCGGGCAGGTAGGCCAGCTGGATCAGCATCGGCTTGCGGCCGCGGCGTACCAGGTTGCCCCGGCCCGGCGGCTGCACCGCCAGCGACACCCCCGGGAACAGCGCGCCCTCCTGCCGGTCACCGGACAGCAGCAGCCCGGTGGCGCCGACCTCCCGCATCCGCTGGGGCACCGGCTCGTACATCGCCCGCCCGGCGCCGCCGGATCGTCGGCAGACCACCATGTGAAAGCCGAGGTCCCGGGCCTGGGGCAAGAACTCGACGAACGGGGCGAGCGGGCCTGGGCCGGCCGGCGAGAGTAGATCGAAATCGTCGGCCAGCACCACGATCTCCGGGCCGGACCACCAGGAGCGGGCGCGCAGCTGCGCGGCGGTGACGTCGTCCGGGGGCAGCCGGGCCTGCAGTTCGCCGGCCACGGCCCCGGCCATGCCGGAGGCCATCGCGGCCGTGCCGGCGTAGGCGCCCAGGTAGTCCTCCGGCACCACGTCCAGCAGGGTGCGGCGCACGTCGAAGACGGCGAACACGACCTCGTCGTCGGTCAGCCGGCCGACCAGGTCCTGCACCAGCAGCCGCAGCAGGGAGGTCTTGCCGGTCTCCGCGTCGCCGATCACCAGCAGGTGCGGCTCGCCGCCGAACACGTCCAGCGTCACCGGGCGCAGCTCGGTCTCGTCGACGCCGATCACGATGCCGTGCCTCTTGTCGGCGGCGGTCGCCCGGATCGGGGTGGACGACGCGGCCGCGGCCGTCAGGTCGGCATAGTGCACCAGGGTGGGCAGCATCCGGATCGGTGGAACGGGGTCGCCGTCCCAGGCCGTCGCGATCCGGCGCACCAGGCGCTCGGTGGGACCCTCGTCACCGCGCTTGCCTTCTGCTCCGTGAGGCGGAGCAGAACGCAAGCCAGAGGACGAAGGGGCTGGCGATGCCGAGGCCAGGACGTCCGGTGCCCCGTCACCGCCCGCCCCGTCACCGTCGTCACCGGCCTCATCCGCCAGCTCTGGCAGCGCCACCTGCACCTGCAGCCCGCCCTCCACCAGCGCCCGGCCGGGATTGTCGGCGCGCAGGTTCTCGGCGGCCTTTCGGCTGATCGACGAGTCGACCGGATCGTTGATGCGCAGCTCGATCTTGGTACCGATGGCCGCCTGCAGCTGGGTGCGGACGTCCGCCCACCGTCCGCAGGTCAGCACCAGGTGGATGCCATAGCCGGGGCCGCGGGTTCCCAGGTCCTGCACGATCTCGGCCAGGTCGTCGAAGTCGCTGCGCAGCACCGGATAGTTGTCGATTACCAGGAAGAGGTCCGCCACCGGCAGCTGCTGCAGCCGCCCGGCCCGCCAGCGCTCCCGCATCGCCTCCACCGAGTCGACGCCCAGCTGCGAGAACAGCTGCTCCCGCTCGGCCAGCGCGGTCGCCACCTCCGCGACGGTGCGCCGCACCCGGTCGGCGTCCAACCGCGGCGCCACCCCGGCCACATGCGGCAGCCCGTCCAGCACCCGCAGCGACCCGCCGCCCAGATCCAGGCAGTAGAACGACACCTCGCCCGGGATGTGGCCCAGCGCCAGCGACAGCAGCAGCGTCCGCAGCAGGGTCGATTTGCCGGACTGCGGCGCGCCCAGGATCACCAGGTGCCCGCCGGAGGCGGCGGTGTCCAGCACCATCGGCTCCTGGCGCTGCTCGGCCGGCTTGTCCAGGATGCCGATGGCCGCCTTCAGCCGCCCACCCGGCCCGGCCGCGTGCAGGCCGAGCACCGGATCGGCGGACACCGGCCCGGCCACCGCGTCCAGCGCCAGCGAGGTCGGCAGCGGCGGCAGCCAGATCTGCGCCGTGCGCGTGCCGGCGGCGGCCAACTGCCGCACCGCGACGTCCAGCACGGTCGGCGCCAAGGCCTCCGCATCGTCCTCGTCGGAACCCGGTTCGGAAGGGTTCGGATCTCGCGCGGCGGCCCGCTCACCGGCCAGTCGCGCCAGGTAGTCGGCCATGTCGTTGAACAGCCCGAACGGCGCCGCCACCGGATCGGCGTCCGCCACCGTCTGTCCCGTCACCGGCGGTCGGTAACTGCCCGATACGTAGCCGGCCTTGAACCGCTCGAACACCGTCGTGTCGACCTTCAGATAGCCCGACCCCGGGATCGGTGGCAACTCGTAGGCGTCCGGCACGCCGAGCACCGCCCGGGACTCCTGCGCGTTGAAGGTGCGTAACCCCAGCCGGTAGGACAGGTACGACTCCAGCCCGCGCAGCCTGCCCTCCTCCAGCCGCTGCGAGGCCAGCATCAGGTGCACCCCGATGGACCGGCCGATCCGGCCGATCGCCAGGAACAGCTCGATGAAGTCCGGCTTGGCCGTCAGCAGCTCGCCGAACTCGTCGATCACCACGAACAGGTTCGGCAACGGCGCCGTGCAGGCAGCATCTCCGGCTTCGCGGCGCCGGTTGTACTCGGTGATGTTCGGCAGGTTGCCGGCGTCGGCGAGCAGCTGCTGGCGGCGCTTCATCTCGCCGAACAGGGCGTCGTGCAGCCGATCCACCAGGCCGGTGTCGTCGGACAGGTTGGAGATCATCGCCGCGCAGTGCGGCAGGTCCTCCAGCCCGGCGAAGGTGGCGCCGCCCTTGTAGTCCACCAGCACCAGGGCGAGCCGCTCCGGCGGATGCGAGATCGCCATGGTCAGCACGATGGTGCGCAGCACCTCGGACTTGCCGGACCCGGTCGCGCCGACGCACAACCCGTGCGGGCCCATCCCGCCGAGCGCGTTCTCCTTGATGTCCAGGTACACCTTCTGCCCCGAGGTGCCCAGCCCGAACGGAACCCGCAGAAAGTCAACCATCGCGCGCGGCTGCCACGTCTGCGCCGGGTCGAAGTCCGCCGCGTCGGCCACCCCGACCAGGTCCGACAGGTCCAGCGTGGACTCCAGCGGGGCAGCGGCGGCGGCCTCCTCCACCAGCCGCACCGCGGTCAGCTCCCGGACCAGGCCGTCCAGCGTGGCCGGGTCGATGACATCGGGGGTGCCATCGGTTGCACCGGCGGCGCGGCGTGCGGCGGCGGCCCGGTCGGCCGCGTCGCTGGAGGCCGCGCCCGCTTCATCGGGTACCGGGCGCAGATCGGTGACGGCGATCTGGGGTGCGCCGTCGTCGCCCTGGATGAGACCGACCCGGACGTCCACCCGCTCACCTTCGGCGGCGACGTCGGGCACCAGCGTGATGGTGTGCACGCCGATCTGAGCGGGGGTCAGCTCCCGGGGCAGCCCGGCCAGCGGATCCAGCCGTTCGCCGGCAGCGGCGTCGATGACGATCACGATCGCGGGGCCGAACACGGATGGGTCGACCGCGCCGAGCCGGGTGGCCCTGGTGGCCTCGCCGACCCGCCGGGTGATTTCCGTGTCCAGCAGGGTGTGCAGCGCTTCGGCGCTGTCGGCGATCAGCCGGCGGGGAGCGGTGCCGTCCATCTCGTCGGGGCTCAGGGCGTGCGGCATCCACTTGAGCCAGTCCAGCCAGCGGGCGGACCGGCGCGGCGCGTAGGCGACGAGGGTCACCTCTTCGGGCCCGTGCAGCGTGACCAGCTGGGCGAGCGCTGCGGTCACCGTGCTGCGGGCGGGCACGATCGGTCCGACCACCGATACCCGGCCGGAGATCGGCAGGCCCACCGGCATGCCGGCGACCATGCGGGAGCGCTCGGTGATCCGGTGCACGCCTGCGGCGATGACGACGTCGGGTTCGGCCAGCGGGTCGCGAGCAGCCGTGGCGGCGACTCGCTGCCACAGCGGTGACGAGCCCAGCCCGATGCGCACCGTCAGGAAGTCGGGGTCGTGCGGGCGGCGCTCCCAGATGCGCAGCGGGTCGCGGGCCACCTCGGCGAGCAGGTCCGGGTCCGGGTGGTGGTGCAGCGCGATCAGGCGCTGGGTGGCGGCCGAGTCGCGCAGCTCGTCGCGTACCCGATCCAGGTACTCCAGGTAGCGGCGGCGCAGGTCGGCGGCGCGCTTGGACGATCCGGTGCGCTGCGCGATGAACATCACGATGGCGCCGACGACAGTGACGGCGAGCATCATGCCGCCGGCGATCAGCATCACCGGGTTGCGGTTGGCGACGATCATCACCAGCGATCCGGCGCCGCCCAGGATCGGCATCAGGATCTGCATGACGCCCTGCAGCCCGGCGGACGCGTCGGGCAGGCCGGGCGGGGCGATGAGGTCGACGGGGCTCAGATCGGGGTCCGGTGGGCGAGTGCGGGCCGGCCGGTGGATCAGCTGCTGCGCCATGACCACCCCCGTTGGTGCTCGTCGTACCGTCCCGTCCCGATGCCGCGCTCAGCGTACGACCGCCGACGCAGGGCAGCCGGGGATCGACGAAGCGACGGTGGACAAGCGCGCCCGGGGCGTCGTTCGATCAGATCAGGCCGCGGCGGCGGGCGACGGCGACGGCCTCGCCGCGGGTGCCGGCGTCCAGCTTGCCCAGGATGTTGGACACGTGCACGCTGGCGGTCTTCTCGCTGATGAACAGCTCCTTGCCCAGTTGCCGGTTGGTACGCCCGCGGGCCAGCAGCGCCAGCACCTCCTGCTCGCGGGGGGTCAGCAGCGAGGCACTGATGGTGGCTCCGACGCCGGTGACCCGCGCCCGGCGGGCCAGCGCGGCCACGGCTTGGGCCAGCGGGGTCGCGCCCAGCGCGCGGGCGTCCCGGTACGCCGTGCGCAGTAGCTGCGCGGCTTCGTCACCGCTCCCGGGTCCGGCGACCCCGGCTGCCTTGTTATTGACGGTCGAGCCGTTACCGATGCCCCCGTCACCGCTGGCCGCCCGGTCCAGCAGCACCTCGGCCAGCCGCCATCGGCAGCGCACCACCTCGTAGGTGTAGCCATAGTCGAATGCCGCCACGGCGGCCCGCCAGATGGCGTCGTCTCGGTCGCCGCAGGCCCGTGACCACTCCGCCTCGGCCCGCGCCAGCCAGGCCAGGCCTTCGGCGCCCAGCCGCCCGCCGCGGGGGACGCCCCGGGTGGCCGTGGCACGGGCATCCTGCACGATCGGCTCGGCGTCGGCCAGCACCGCGGCGAGGCCGGCCGTGTCGTCCTTCAGACGCAGCGCGCTGGCCTGATCGGCCAGTGCGGCCAGGGCGAGCGCGTCCAGCCAGATCCGGCCCAGGTAGTGCTCGCCCCAGAGCGGGACCGGGACGTCCACGGTGCTCCGGTAGGCGGCCAGTGCGGCCGCCGGGTCCTGCTGCCAGGTCAGGTGGTCGACCTGGCAGCCGCCAACCAGCATCAGCAACTGGGCGGTGGTGTGCGGGTCCGGGTGCCGGGCGGTCCGCAGCCGCCCAGCCCGGTCGGCCGCGTCGGGGAGCCCGCGCCCGACGGCGATGTGCAGGCTGAAGGCCTCCAGCAGCGGGCGGGCGGTGGCGGGGATCCGGTCGGCGTCCCACAGCGGGTCCAGGCCGGCGTCCCAGTCTCCGGCGACGTACCGGGCGATCACGTCGATGCCGCGGGCCTCGCGGGCGTATTCCGAGTACGTCATGCCGGTGGCGGCGGCCCGCTCGATGCTGCGCTGCGTCCAGCGCAGCGTCTCGGGCAGGTCTCCGGCGTCGTAGCGGCTCATCGCCAGGTTGAACAGCGTGCGCAACTCGGCGGTGACGTCCTGCGCGGCGCGCGCCAGCTCCAGCGCCCGGGTGAAGTGGGCCGCCGCGGTGTCGGTGTCGCCCGACCATTCGGCGATCCGGGCCAGCGTGACCAGCGCCTCGGCCTGCAGGTTGCCCGCGCCCACCGCTTCCGCGTCGGCCAGCGCCTGGCGCGCCAGCTCCTCGGCGCCGTCGCCGCGGTGCACGAACAGCATCACGGCCTGGGTGGATCGGGCCTCGGCGCGGGCCGCGCCGAGTGGCAGGCTCGCGGCCAGGGCGGCGGCCTCGGCGGCCGTCTGCTCGTCCCGGTCGTCGCCCGCGTAGTACCGGGCCATCGCCAGCCGGGCGCGCACGACGACCCGGCGTTCCTCGGACCCCGGGCCGGTCTCGGCGCGCACCAGCCGGTCCGCGACCTGCAGCAACGACGCGGCCCGCGCCGGGTCGCCGCCGGCCGCCGCCGCCTCCGCCGCGCGCTGGTAGACCTCCGACTCGGTCGCGCCGGCCAGTCTCGCTGCGTCCGGTACCGACCCCCACCAGGACAGCACCCGCTCCAGGTGCCGGTGCGCGTCGCCGGGTGCGTGCACCGCGCGGGCGTGCTCGGCCGCCCGGACGGACGCCGACAGCGCCAGCGTCAGGTCGTGGGACAGCTCGGCATGGTGCGCCAGCTCCGCCGCCACCGCGGGGATGCCGGCCAGCCGCTCGTCCAACACCCGCGCGTACTCGCGGTGCAGACGCACCCGCTCACCGGGCAGCAGGTCGGTATAGGCAGCCTCCTGCAACAGCGCATGCCGGAACTCGTACCCGTCGGACTCGCCGTCGGGGACCAGCACATGCCGGGTGACCGCTTCCCGGAGCGCGTCGTCCAGGTCGCCATCCGGCAGGCCCGTCACCGCTGCGAGCACGTCGTGCCCGACCCGTCGCCCGGCCACCGCCGCGACGCCGACGACCCGGGCCGCGTTGGGATCCAGCAGCTCCAGCCGGGCAATCAACACGTCGAGCAGGGCCTCCGGCAGCGTTCCCGGGCAGTCGCAGGTGCGTTCGGCCTCCAGCAGTTCCTCGGCGAAGAACGCGTTGCCCTCCGCGCGCGCGACGATGTCCTCCAACAACGCGGGGTCCAGCGGGCCGTGGGCGCTGACGAGCTGCGCGATCGCCGCGGGCGGCAGCGGATCGAGAGTGAGCCGCTGCACCGACGGCAGCCGGGCGATGTCGGCCAGGAACGGCCGCAGCGGGTGTCGCCGGTGCACGTCGTCCGAGCGATAGGTGAGCACGACCGACAGTCGCTCGTTCTCCATCCGGCCGAGCAGGTAGCGCAGCAGATCCTTGGAGGGCCGGTCGGCCCAGTGCAGGTCTTCGACCAGCAGGCACACCGGCTGCGACTCCGCCAGCTCGAACAGCAGCTCTACCACGGCCTCGTACAGCTGCAACTGGCCCAACGGTTCGGCGGCGCCGCCGCGCAGGTGCGGCTCCAGCCATCGCCACGAATCGCTGTCCAGCTGGCGGAAGGCGTCCACGAACGGCAGGTACGGCAGGCCGCCGTCCGGCAGGTTGACGCAATGGCCGAGCAGTACCCGGGTGCCGCGCTCGGCCAGCTGCTCGGCCCACTCCGCGGTCAGACGGCTCTTACCGACCCCGGCGTCGCCGGACAGCACGATCGTCCCGGGTTCGCCGTGCGCGGCGGCATCGGCCAGCCCGTGCAGTTGAGCCAGTTCCGATTCGCGCCCCACGATCGGCGAGATGTGCCGTGCCACGCCGTTCATGCTGGCACGGACCACCGACATCGGTGCCGGGATTTTCCTCGCGGAGCGGTCGGGGACCTGGGCCAGAGCGGTGCTCGTCACCGGCTGATCGGGACCACCGACGCGGCCAGGGCCGGCGCCGGTCGACCCTCGCCGTCGCGCGCCGCTGTGCGCCGCTCGGCGCCCACGCGGCGCCACGGCCGGAAGTGCTCGGCGGCCCGCTCACGACGGTAGGCGGACTCAACGTCGATGGCGGTGATGATGCTCATGGCGTGCTCCCTTGATCCTGCCCCGATGGAGGGCTCGCGATCGGCGACAGCACCGACGATGCCGCTGAGGGTGCCGGCCGGGCATCGGGAGAACGACCGGTTTTCACCCCGCCCGGGGACCTTAGGTGCCTCGGACAAGGGCCCTGCGGACCCGCGCAGACGTCCGGGCAGGTGAGCTCGGCCAGATGCACGAGGGCGGGGCGGCACGGCGTCCGTACGCGCGGGCGCACATCGCCATAGCCAGGCTCTGGCCGGCCCTGGCACCGGCGTCCTGGTGAGGATGCCGGAAGGAGCCGGCGCATGCCGTCTGTCTGCTATCGGCATTCCCATCGAGATCGCCATCAGCGTCGATGCCGAATCTGCACATCGTGTCCACGATTGCAGCCGCGGAGACATCTCGCACGAATTCGCGGGTCTCGCGAGGTATTGACATGCCATGTACACATGGCTACCTTCATCCGTGGAAACCAAATTCCACGGATGAGAGGAGCTCGCAGGTGTCATCGTCACTCGCATCGTCGGAAGCCGTGATGTCGCAGCCTCCGCCTCGCCCCAGGACTAGTCCGTTGGTGATTGATACGGACATCCACGAGCGGGGTGCCTTGGCAGACCTGTTGCCCTACCTAGATGAGAAGTGGCACAAACATATCCAGCAATATCACTGGCAACCAGAGACCCGCAATCCGTATGCGGTGCCCAGCGCGGCTGGGTTGAATCGCGCAGACTCGAACCTTCCCGACGGTCGGCCCGGAGGCTCAGATCTCGGACTACTGCGGCAGCACGTGTTTGACGATGCCGGCGTCACGCATGGCATCCTTGTCGGTCGGCTCAACGCATCCGGGCTGGAACCAGGATGGACCGAGTTCAAGACTGGGCTGATGTCCGCCTATAACGACTGGCAGATTGACAAATGGCTCAATCCAGAGTCTCGCCTCTCCGGTTCGATTCACGTCAACGTGCATGACCCAGCGGGGGCCGCACGTGAGATCGAACGTCTCGGACGCCATCCACGCATGGCTCAGGTGATGATCTACATCGGATCACGCGCGCTGGGGGACCCGGCGTTCCATCCGATCTATGATGCAGCGGCAGCCAGCGGGATTCCGGTTGGCTTCCATCAGAGTGGGAACACGCCGACGACGTACGGGTACCACCGCTATTACATTGAGTGGAAGACCCTTGTCACCCAGGCCTTTCAGTCCACCCTCGTCAGCCTGATCTTTAACGGCGTGTACGACAAGTTTCCTACCCTAAAAACCATATTCGTCGAGGGTGCCTTCACCTGGCTCCCACATATCATGAGCAGGGCGGATCAACATCTCCGGCAACTTCACGCCGAAGTACCATGGGTTCAACGCCTACCCAGCGATATCATTCGAGACCAGGTCAAATTCTCCACCCAGCCCATGGAAGAAATGACGGCGGCCGAGTTCCTCCGTTACCTTGAGCAAATGAAGTCCGATGAATTGCTCTGCTATTCCAGCGACTACCCTCACTGGGACTTCGACTCCCCAACCGAGGCATTGCCGGCCGGGCTTCCGGACGACATCCTCAACAAGGTCTTGTTCGACAATGCAAAGTCCTTCTACGGAAGCCGTCTGCCAGATTCGATCACCGAGTCATAAGGGAGGGCACACGCACCATGCCTAGGGTCTGCGGTTCCAGCGACGTATCACCTGGCAAGATGCTTTCGACTCGGGTCGGGCCCGTGCCCGTCGTCCTAGTCCGGACCAAGAAGGGGAAACTCTACGCATTGGTGGACCGCTGCCTGCACCAGGGCGGGCCGCTATCCAAGGGGGTGCTGACGTGGGCGTCCGACAGTTCGCGTGATGTCGGCGAGTACCATATCGACCGCGACGGGCAAATACTAAAATGCCCGTGGCATGGCTATGAATATGATGTCACAGACGGCTGTTTCACGGTCGATCCCAAACGCAAGCTCCAGCGATTCACCACCTGGGAGACCGATGGTGACGTGTACGTCGAGCTTCGTCCGCCGCAATGAGCACCCACACGGACGCCTCGATGACGGTGAACCAGGGCACCAAGGCTGTGGTGGAGGTCAATGAGGTACGCCTGGGCTATCGGAGTGGGAATAAGACGACGCTGGCTGTCGATGGCGTTACATTCTCGATTCAGCAGGGCGAAAAGCTGATCCTCCTGGGGCCATCCGGCTGCGGGAAGACCACAATCCTCAAGGCCATTGGCGGTTACGTCAAACCGGTGTCCGGATCGATCCGGGTGGATGGAGTGGAGTCGGTCCGGCCCGGACCGGATCGGGCATTCGTCTTCCAGGAATTTGATCAGCTGTTCCCGTGGCGATCGGCGTTGAGTAACGTGACCTACCCGCTGCGGAAGGCGCGGAAACTGTCGCGGGATGAGGCACACGAGAAGGCGAGCAAGGTGCTCGACTTGATGGGCCTAAAAAACGCCCAGCTTCGATATCCTCACCAGCTATCCGGCGGCATGAAACAGCGGGTCGCTATCGCGCGCGCACTTGCATTGGAGCCCGAGATTCTCCTGATGGATGAGCCATTCGGTGCGCTGGATGCGTTGACCCGCTCAAGGCTTCAGTATGAGCTTAACGAGATAGTGGATCGCGAGCGCCGAACGCTCGTCTTCGTCACCCATTCAATCCAAGAAGCGGCACTGGTAGGCCATCGAGTCATTGTCATGACGGAGCCACCCTCAAGGATCCGTGCGGAGGTGGATGTCCGGGACGTCACCAATCTAACGAGCGACGCGGCATTCGCGTCGTTCCGAAGGCTCAACGAGGCGCTGAATCCGCCGAAACACACGACGGGTGGATCGCCGCGCGAGTTCATAACGGACTGACCGCACCCAGCAGTTTGGGCCGACTAACCCAAGAACACCGGAGGTAGAAATGGTTGCGGTGCGGGAGAAGCGCTCTAGTGCTACCGGCCCTTCGTCTGCGGCCGACGCGCGGGCCAGGCGCTTCATCCGCCGAGCCATCATCTTGGTGGTGCTGATTCTCGCATGGGGGCTCTATGTCCAATTTTCGGGGATCAGCCCGCTACTGGTGCCGAGCCCGGCGGACGTGGCGTCGTCACTATGGAGAAATTGGTCCAACGGTGTACTCGATGCGAGCACCGTGGAGACGTTGAAGTTGCTCGGGGCGGGCCTCGGTATTGGTATCGCTGCAGGAATCGGCCTCAGTGTGCTTGCAACCTTCAGCCAGTTCGGCGAGGACGTTCGAGCACTCCTGACGGCAATGGTCAATCCACTGCCATCTATTGCGATACTTCCGGTTGCCCTCATCTGGTTCGGGCTCACTCCGTTCACAATAATCATCATTGTCGCGAATGCCGTCGTGTGGCCGTTCAGCATCAACGTGTCTGCGGGGTTTCGCGGCGTCAATCCTACCCTTCGCGCGGTTGGCGACAACATCGGGATCCGACGCTTGGACATGGCTACCGACATTCTGATTCCGTCGAGCCTTCCGTACATCATCGCCGGGATCGAGACCGCATGGTCGGTCGGATGGCGGACCGTGGTGGCGGCGGAGCTGGTCTTTGGGTCGGCAGGCGGCTCCGGCGGGCTGGGGTACTTCATTTACAACGCGCGCTTCTTCCTGGACGTGCCGGGAATGTTCGCCGGTCTGGTCACAATCGCGATTATTGGGATCATCGTTGATCTCTTGATCAAGTGGGCAAAGCGAGGAACCGTAGTTCGGTGGGGAATGGCAGTTGCTTGAGCAGTAGACCATTCAGACACGTTGGGAGTTATCCATGCAGCAGAAGAGATGCCGACGGACGCGACTGGTTGTGTTGGCGCTTATCGGTGCTATGGCGACAACGGCGGCATGCAGTTCGACCGGCTCGTCCACCGGAACCGATCACGTACCGGAATCGTCGATGGGTACCGCGGGTAGCGGAACCTCTGCAGCCGTGAGCCAGGCGAATCGGCCGGGCGAGAAGATCACGATCGCGCTTCAGCCGGGGTTAGCGGCCGAGGCACATGAGTTCATTGCGAGGCAGGAGGGGTGCATAGAAAAGGGCCTTCCGGGTGATACCATCGTGTGGAAGGATTTGGCGTCTACCGCGGTGATTGGCTCTGCAATGCTATCGGGAGACGTCCAGATTGGTGCCAATGGACTTGTCCCGTTCCTGGTGAACTGGTCTAAGGGGTTCAAGGCCAAGATCATATATGCGGGTGCTGTCGAGAATATTCACGTGATGGTCAAGGACCCCAAGTATAAGACCATGAAGGATCTCTTGGAGTCGGGTGCCAAGATCGCGGCACCTTCGCCGACCGCCATCCAGGGCCTCATGGTGCGGTTTGCCGCGAAGTCGATCACTGGCAACCTGAATGCCGCCAACAGCCAGATCGTCTCCATGGATCAACCGACGGCTTACCAAGCACTGCTGGCTGGGCAAGTGGGCGCGCATGTTGCCTCCCCACCGTTCCCGGCACGCGAGGCCAAGGACGGTGCTCGGAGCATCTACGACCTGAAGGACGCGTTGGGCTCGCTGATGCCGGTCGTCATGGTGGCGATGTCCGATTGGGGCGAGGCGCATCCCGAGGTGCTGAAGGTTGTCTCGCACTGCCTGGAGGACGCCCGGAAGCTGATTACCACCGACCTTGGTAAGGCGGCAGAGCTCACCGCGCAAGGCATGGGTCAGGCCGACAAGGTGGCCGAGCTGAAGGAGGAGCTAGCGGATCCCGACCTGGACTTTACGTACGGCGCGGCACTCAAGATGAGCGACCTTCAGAAGTGGGCCGACTTCGAAAAGCAGGTTGGGATGATCGACAAGGCGCCAAGCTCATTGGACGAAGTCATGTTTAGCGGCGCCGAGAGCCTTTTCAACTGAATCATTGTTGAGGCGAGGGCTACAGAGATGACGTTCATTGACGCTATTGGACTCGATGACTTGAGCACTGGAGAGGCGTACGGCTTCGCTATTAATGGCTCACACCTCGTTGCGGTCAAGGTTGACGATGATGTCTTCGTGTTGGATGGCTACTGCACTCATGAGCGAGCTCAGCTGTCGGACGCCCCTATCGATGGATTTACCATGTATTGCCCTCGGCACTTTAGCTCGTTCGATGTCCGCACCGGTGACGTGCTGGGACCGCCGGCCGAGGATGGCCTGCGCAGCTATGCGACGCAAGTGGTTGGTGGGCGGGTGCTCGTCGACCTCGACGGGGAAGGGGGCTCACTGCCCCCGCAGGACGCTGGTGGATCAGCCGCGGCCACCGCCAACCCCGCCGCGGTGGCGGCGAATGATGGTGGGCCGCCGCCGGGCGTCGGGAACCAGCCGCCGGCTCGGCGGGAGGCGTGGCTGCACCGTCTGGCCGATGGACGGGTAGCCCGGTGGTGGTCCGGCTTGCTCTTTAGGGTGGTGTCGCCGGCGTACGGGTTCCTCCACCGGCACGGGATCGCGGATTGGCTGAACGGGTCTAAGCCGCTGGGGCATCCCCTGCACCCGGCACTAACGGATCTGCCGTTCGGCCTCTGGGCCGCTGGATGCATCCTGTATATCGCCGGGATAGGCAATGCGGCCGCGATTGTCACGATTGCGGGTGTGGTGGCTGCGATTGGCGCCGTCATCACGGGCCTATCGGACTGGGCGGTATCGGAGGCGCGGGACAGGAGAGTGGGTGCCCTGCACGGCGGGGGCAATCTCATTGCGGTGGCCGCAGAGATCGCATCGATTGCGATATTTTACGCCGGCGGCGGGCAATCTCTCGCAATGGCATTATGCCTTGCTGGGCTGGCGTTATCGGTGGCATGCGGATATCTTGGTGGTCATCTTGTGTTCGACCGGGGCGCCATGGTAAATCACGCCGTATTCCCCGATAGCAAGCGAACATGGACCACGGTGGGACAGCCGCAGGACGTGCCGGACGATGGAATGGCGAGCTTCAAATTGGGTGATCGATACGTCATCATCAGCCGGAGGCAAGATATCTGGTCGGCGATCGAAGCTACCTGCTCCCATGCCGGTGCTCGCTTGGATCAAGGCAGTTTTCTGGGATGCACGGTCACCTGCCCGCTGCACAAGTCGGTCTTCTCGGTCGTCGATGGTGCCGTGATTCGGGGGCCTGCGGTGCGGCCTCAGCCGTGTCTGGAGGTACGCGTTGAAGGGGACTCGCTGCAGGTCCGCGGTAGGTCCTGAGATACAAGAGGCAAGAAGGGTAATCGTAGAGCAATGAATGAGATCACGAGGTCAATCGCAACTCCCATCATGCACCGCGTAGTAGAGTTCAGCGACTTGATATTCCTTGGTGGGGTCGCGGCGGATACGGTTGGCAGCGATATGCGCCAGCAGGCAACGGAAGTATTTGCGAAGATCGATCGGCTACTGAGCGAACATGGCAGCGGTAAGGACCGTCTCTTGTCCGTGACGATCTATGTGTCGGACCTGCGGGAGAAGGCGGCGATGAATGAAGCGTGGAATTCTTGGCTGGACCAGCCACTCCTGCCGTGCAGGGCAACGATCGGTGTGGCGGATCTTGGAGCGGGGGTTCTTATTGAAGTCGTTGCAACGGCAGCTCGAGGAAACGCGGCATAGCTTGAATCGATCCCCGTGTCGGAAACATGCCAACGGGCTCCAGGCCGTCGACCGCGTGACCGCTCGTGGCAGATCGGTGCCGTGCACTGTGCCATAGTGGGTCCTCAATTTGGTTGTAGCTGGTGTGCTGTGACCGCGGGACACGGAGGTGCTTGTTGTGAGCGACGCGCGAGTGGACGTCAAGGAGCGTAAGGGATCACCCGGCTTGACAGGGGTGAACGCGGTAGATCGTGCTCTTCGATTGCTGGTGCTCATTGCTGACGCCGGTGGCATCGTGACTGCATCCGATCTGTCGGCGGCAGCCGACTTGCCTCTTCCGACGACACACAGACTGCTGCAGGCATTGCGAGGCAGAGGTTTTATCAGGCAGTCCGTCGACAAGCGCTATGCGATCGGCGGGGAGTTGATCAGGCTCGGATATGTCGGTCGCAGTCTGCTCGGCGGGATCGCCTTACCCCACCTGGAGCGCGTGGTCGCGGCCACTAAGGAGTCCGCAAACCTTGCGACCCTCGACGGTCGTTTCGTCGTCTATTTGGCCCAGTTTCAAGCACCCCGGTCGATGCGAATGTTTACGGAGCCGGGGAGTCGCGTGCCCGCCCACGGTACCGCGGTTGGCAAGGCCATGCTCGCCGGCATGAGCGATGAATTGGTGCGCCAGCGGATCGGTGGGACCCTCGAACGCCTGACGAATCGTACGATCAGCGACATTGACAGTCTCCTAGCGGAATTGGCGAGAGTGCGGAAGTTGGGCTACGCGGTGGATGAGGGCGAAAATGAGGAAGGCGTCTGTTGCGTCGCGGTGTCGGTGCGAACGACGTCGGAGGCGTACGCGATCTCTGTGTCGGGGCCAGCATCGCGGATGGGAACGGCGCATATGGATCGTGCGATCCGCGCCTTGCGAGAATCGTCCGATGCGTTGGCGTCCGACCTACTGTGCAAGCCGATCTGAGGGCTGCGGACTGGTCCGCCGAGTGAGCTGGCGCAGAGCGCTGGATGCCTACACTGTTTTGGAATAGGGAGGGCAGGGACGATGGCTGGTATTGAGTTGGCACCGTGTGGGGTTGATGGTGC
>CALANS010000211.1 GCA_937926105.1 uncultured Actinomycetes bacterium
GGCACCGTGAGTGAGGCCGTAGTGAGGCAGGACCGTCGGCGCGAAGCGTCAGGTCCGGTGAACGGAGCGCCGAACGAACCATTCGGCACTCTCCACGAGGCGGCAGCGGACGCGGCGAGGCAGTCATCGCCGGGCCAGGACCAGCGGGAGTTGCCGCGGCAGCGCTCCGACCAGGACGCCCCACGGCCCACCGTTGGGGACCTGGTCGACCAGGCGGCCGACGCGTTTGTCGAGTATCGGCAGGGCGTGCCTGGCGCGATCGACCGGCTGGTGCGGCTGGTCACGCCACTTTTGTGGCACACCGCCCGGCACTGCGGGCTGAGCGCGGCGGAGGCGGAGGACGCCGTGCAGCATGCGTTCCTGACCCTGGTCCGCCGGGCGGACTCGATCGCCGATCCGCGTGCCGTGGTGCGCTGGCTGACCGTGACCCTGCGCCGGCAGGCCTGGCGCGACCGGGCCGCCGCCTCCGCCGCATCCGGCGGCGAGCCCACCGAGCAGGACCTGGCACCGGTGCCGTCGGCCGAGTCGCTGGCGCTGCTCTCGGACCAGCGACAACGCTTGTGGGAACACGTGCAGGCGTTGCCGCCGCGGTGCCGCCGGCTGATCGCCGTCATCGCCTTCTCGCCCCGCCCCGATTACGCCGCACTCGCCGCCGATCTCGGGATGCCGGTCGGCTCCATAGGACCCACCCGTGGCCGTTGCCTGGCCAAACTCCGCGCCCGCCTGCAGGGAGAGGAATCGGCATGACCGACTCGACACACCCCGTTCCCGCCGGCGACGAACCCGCGGATCGCGCCGACCTGGAGCTACTGACCGACATCCTGGACCTGCACGAGGACCTGGATCCAACGCCGTCGATGCTGCCGGACCTGGTGTTGTTCGCCCTGCAGGACGAGGCGCACACCCTGGACCTGGACGCCGAGCTGGCCACGCTGATCGAGTCCGAACTGGCCGTGCCCACCGGTGCCCGGTCGGTCGAGCTGGCGCGGCGCATCACCTTCTCCAGTGACCACCTCACGGTGATGATTGCCCTGGCACCCACCGGCCACGGCAGTACCCGACTGGACGGCTGGGCGGCCCCCGGCGGGGGCCTGCAGGCCGAGCTCCGCACCGATACCGGCGTGCTGACCACCACCTGTGATGCGTCCGGCCGGTTCGCATTCGACCAGGTGCCGCCCGGGATGGCGCAACTGACCCTGCTGCCCACCGCCGACTCCGACCCGGCGGTTCGTGTCCCGGTGGTCACACCGGCGGTGAACCTGTGATGCTGTACGGGTGACCCCACGCCCCCGGCATACCCGGCCGGCGCGCCGATCGCCGGATGCCGAGTCGCTGCTGGAGCGCGCGCGGATCGCGGGTGATCGCGGGCGGCCGCAGCAGGCGGTCTCGCTGTGCCGCCGAGCGCTGGCCGCGGCGGGAGTGCCGCAGCCCGGCGGCGCGGCTGCCTCCGACACCGGGGCCGCCACGGCGGCGACCGGCTCGCGCGGGGATCGCCGGCAGTCCCTATGGATCCGCATCGTCATCACACTCTCGTACAACCTGGTGGAGTTGGGCCGGACGGCCGAGGCGTTCGCCCTGCTCGACCAGGCCGCCTCCGCCGCGGACTCGGCGGACCAGTTCGCCCTGCAGGCCTCCCGGGGACTGATCCACCTGCGGATCGGCGACGCGGCCGCGGCGATGTCCGACCTGAGCTCCGCGATCGATGGCATGCATGACCGCGACCTGGAGGACCTGGCCCGCACGCTGCTCAATCGCGGCGTGCTGCACATGATGGCGGGCGACCTTCCCGCGGCGCAGGCCGACACCACGCGCGCCGAAAGCGCGGCGGCGGGCGCGGACGCGGGCACGGTCGTGTTCATGGCCCGCCATAACCTCGGGTACCTGCGTTTTCTGGCCGGCGACCTGCCCGGCTCGCTGCAGGCGATGGACGAGGCACAACAATTGGCGCCCGAGCAGGCCCTCGGCGTGCCGACCCTGGATCGAGCACGGGTGCTGCTGGCGGCCGGCCTGCTGGGCGAGGCTCGGGATTACGTGGACAGCGCCATCGGCACCTTCACCCGGAACCGGGCACGCGCCGACCTGACCGATGCGCTGCTGGTCGGCGCCGACATCGCCATCACCGGCGGGGAGCCCCCCCGGGCACGGTTGCTGGCCCGGCGTGCCGCCCGGATCAGCGTCCAGCGGGGCAACGCGGCGGTCGAGCTGCTCGCGCGGCTGGCGGAGCAGCGGGCGGAGGCCGCCGCCCGTCGCGCGGCCCGGCGATCGGGGCATCCGGCCAGCGCGACGCGGTGTCGCGCCGCTGCGGTCGCCGCCGAAGCCTTGGCGCAGGAGCTGCGGGATGCGGGCCGGAACACGGAGGCGGCCATCGCGACCCAGTTGGCGGTCGAGGGGCTGCTGGACGCGGGTGACGTGTCCGCCGCCGACGAGCTGTTCCGGACCGCCGGCACCGCGTCGGGCGCCCTGCCGCTGGCGGGTCGGCTGCAGGCGCAGCTGATGGCTGCCCGGATCGCGCTGTCCTCCGGCCGCCGCGCGGAGGGCGTGGCCCGGTTGCGTCGTGGACTGGACGACCTGGGGAGGTTCCAGGCGCTGCTGGGCTCACAGGACCTGCAGACCGCCAGCGCGGTGTGGGGTCGGCAGCTGGCCTCCGCCGGCCTGCGGGCCGCCGTGGATACCGGATCGCCCGCGCAGATCCTGCAGTGGCTGGAACGCTCCCGGGCGGCCAGCACCCGGCTGCCGCATATCCGCCCGCCCGCCGATCCGGCATTGGCCGACGATCTCGGTGTGCTGCGGATCGCCGAGGCCGCCGCCCGGTCCGCGCTGCTGGCCGGCGCCCGGGATGTCGGGCGGGAGCGGGAGATCGCCGAGCTGCGCCGCAGGATCCGGGCGCGGACCTGGACCCTGGGCGGCGCCGGAACCGCGTTGCGGCCGCCGTCGCTGCGCAGCGTGCAGCGCCTGCTGGCCGATTCTGCCGGTGCCGGCGCGCCCACTGTGCTGGCCTACTTCCATGGCGCGGGCCAGGTGCACGTGCTGCTCATCACGGCCGGTCGCGCGCGGTACCTGCCCCTGGCACCGTTGGGCCGGTGCGAGGAGCTGAACCGGATCGTGGCGGCGGACCTGGATCTGTTGGCCGCGGACCGGGTCGCCGCGCCGCTGCGCGCGGTGGCCGCGCGGTCGCTCTCGGCGGCGCTGGGCGAGCTGTCCGAGCGGCTGGTCGCGCCGGTGTTGCGGGCGGCCTCCGGGCCGGTGCTGGTCTCCGGGGCGGGTCCGCTGTCGGCGGTGCCGTGGCCGCTGCTGCCGGCGTTGGCCGGCCGGTCGGTGACCGTGACCACCTCGGTGTCCGGCAGTATCGCGGGCCTGGCGCCCCGGCCGATCGCCTACCGGCGGGGTGTGTTGGCGGTCGCGGGTCCGGAGGTGGTGCGCGCCCCGGATGAGGTGCACGCGGTCGTCGGCTGCTATCCGGACGCACGTGCCCTGACCGGTGCCGCGGCGACCGGGTCGGCGGTGCTCGGCGCGATCCCGGCCGGTGGGCTGCTGCACATCGCCGCGCACGGCCAGCACGAGTCGCACAGCCCGCTGTTCTCCTCGGTGGTGCTGGCGGACGGCCCGCTGTACGCCTACGACATCGCCCCCAACGGCGCCCTGCCCGACCAGATCGTGCTGTCCTGCTGCGATGTCGGGCGCAGCGCGGTGCGCGGTGACGGCGAGCCGCTCGGCCTGGCGGTGGCGCTGCTCCGCAGCGGGGTGCGCACGGTGGTGGCCGCGGTGGCGCCGGTCGCCGATCGCGCCGCCGAGGCGGTGATGACGGGGTATCACGCTGCGCTGGCCGCTGGGCGGCCGCCGGCCGCCGCGCTCGCCGAGGCGCTGCCGCTGGCCGGTGACGCCCCGGCCCCGTTCTGTTGCTTCGGCGCCGGAGCCGGGCCCGGCATTGCCGACGCGTCTGCCGCACCGAGCGGGCCCGCCGTGGCAGCGGCGCACGGGGCGGTGCGCTAGCCGATGGCGTGGGTGTTGTTGGCCGTCGGGCTGCTGCTGATCGTGCTGACCGCGGTGTACGTGGCGGCCGAGTTCTCCCTGGTGACGGTCGATCGGGCGGCGGTGGACCGGGCGGCAGCCGGTGGCGGGCGGGCGCGGGCGGTGCAGGCCGGCCTGCGCCGGCTGTCCACCCAGCTATCCGGGGCGCAGGTCGGCATCACCGTCACCACCCTCGCGCTCGGCTACGTGATGGAGCCGTCGCTGGCGGCCCTGCTGGCCGGCCCACTGCGGGCCACTGGCCTGTCGGAGGTGGCAGCCGCCTCGGTCGCCGTGACGGTCTCGCTGGTGCTGGCCACTGCGTTGTCCATGGTGTTCGGCGAGCTGGTGCCCAAGAACATCGCCATCGCACAGCCGCTGCGCACCGCGGGACTGGTGATGGGGCCATTGCGTGCCACCACGACCGTCAGCAAGCCGCTGATCTGGGCACTCAACGGCACCGCCAACGGCGTGCTGCGCCTGCTGGGCATCGCCCCGCAGGAGGAGCTTCGGTCCACCCGGTCGGCGCAGGAGCTGGCCTCGCTGGTGCTCCGGTCCGGGGCGCAGGGCACCCTGGAACAGCGCACCGCGCGGCTGCTCGCCCGGTCGCTGGCCTTCTCCGGCAAGACCGCCGACGACGTGCTCACCCCCCGCGTCGATGTGGAGTTCGTCCGCGCCGACGACCCGGCCGGCACCGTGATCGAGGCGGCGCTGGCCTCCGGGCACTCCCGGTTCCCGGTGATGGGCACCGACGCCGACGACGTGGTGGGGCTGGTGCATCTCAAGCGGGTGGTGGCCGTCCCACCGGACCAGCGAGCGGATGTGACGGTGCGGGCGCTGATGGTGCCGGCACCGGTGGTTCCCGGCACGCTGCCGCTGGACGACGCGCTGGAGCTGCTGCGCGGGCGCGGCCTGCAACTGGCGGTGGTGGTTGACGAATACGGCGGCACGGCCGGCGTGGTCACCCTGGAGGACGTGGTGGAGGAGCTGGTCGGGGAGATCGCCGACGAGCACGACCCGTCCGAGCGCCGGCCGGTCCCGCGGCCGGACGGCACCTGGCTGCTGCCCGGAGCGCTGCGCCCGGACGAGATCGCCGACCTCACCGGGGTGGGGCTGCCCGAATCCGGGTCCTACGAGACGGTGGCCGGACTGCTGATGGACCGGCTGGGCCGGCTGCCGCGGGTCGGCGACGACGTGCTGGTGACGGCGGTGCTGGCGGCGGACCGCCCATTGGGTGCCCTGCCCGGCGACCGGGCAATGGCCGTCGATCCCGACTCCGACCTGCCCCGGCCCGTCACCGCCCGGCTGACCGCCCGCCGGCTGGACGGCCGCCGGCTGGCCGAGCTGCAGCTGTCCGCGGCGCACCCCGGTGAACACGATCCGGACGCGCCGCACCGGGACAGCGGTGCCGAGCACGACGAGGCGGGCGGCGACTCGAACGGACCGGCAGCAGGGCTGGGAAACGAGCCGGGAACACGGCCCGGTCCGGGCGACGGGAGATCGCGATGAGTTGGCTGCTGCTGGTGGTTCTGGCACTGCTGGCGGCATCGGCGCTGTTCGTCGCGGCCGAGTTCTCCCTGGTGGCGGCGCGTCGCACGCAGATCGAGCCGCTGGCGGTGACGAGTGGCCGCGCCCGCTCCACGCTGGCCGCGATGCAGGATGTCTCGCTGATGATGGCGTGCGCTCAGCTGGGCATCACCGCCTGCGGGGTACTGCTCGGCGCGGTCGGCGAACCGGCTGTGGCCCACCTGCTGGAGCCGGCGTTCGCCGCCATGGGGCTGCCGACAGGCGCCGTCGCGCCGACGGCGCTGGTGATCGCGTTGGTGCTGGTGGTCTCGGCGCATGTGGCATTCGGCGAGATGGTGCCCAAGAACATTGCGCTGGCTGGGCCGGAGCGGGTGGCGATGGCTCTGGCACCCGGTTTGCGCTGGCTGACGCGGGTGCTCGGGCCGATCGTGAGCGGCCTGAACCACCTGGCCAATGCGGTGGTGCGGCGCCTCGGCGTCGAGCCCAGCGCGGAGGTGGCGTCCACCTTTACCCGCGCGGAGGTGGCGGCGCTGGTGGCGCAGTCCGCGCGGGAGGGGCTGCTGGACCCGGAGGACGAGCAGCTCATCGGGTCGGCGCTGGACTTCGAGACGGCCACGGTCGCGGATGTGCTGGTACCCGACGCCGAGCTGGTGACGGTCGGCCCGGCGCCCAGCGCCGCCGACGTCGAGCGGGCGTGCGCCCGGTCCGGATTCTCCCGGTTTCCGGTGCTGGCCGACCCGCCATTCGGCGGTGACGGCCCCTCCGGCGACACCCCGTCGGAGGGTGCGCGCTTCGCGGGGTTCGTGCACGTCCGAGATGCGATGCGGGTGCTGGTGGACCGACGCAACGATCCGCTGCCCGCCTCGGCGATCCGCACCTTGCCCGTCACCGCTCCCGACGTGCCGCTGCGCACCGCGCTGGATCTCATGCGGTCCCGCCGGGCGCACCTGGCACGGGTGGTCGGGCCGGACGGGCCCGTCGGGGTGCTGATGCTGGAGGACGTCATCGAATCCCTGGTCGGCGACGTGGTGGACGCCACGCGACGCGGGGCGGCCCGACCGCCCGCCGGACCGTCGCCGGGCGGGGCCGCGCCGATCCGCTGATCTAGGCTGAGCCGTATGCGGCGCCGCATCCTCGGGATCGAGACGGAATTCGGAATCACCTGCACCTTCCGGGGGCAGCGTCGGCTGAGCCCGGATGAGGTGGCGCGCTATCTGTTCCGGCGGGTGGTGTCCTGGGGCCGGTCATCGAACGTGTTCCTGCGCAACGGCTCCCGGCTGTACCTGGATGTCGGCTCGCACCCGGAGTACGCCACGGCCGAGTGTGACGATCTGCCCACCCTGATCGCGCACGACAAGGCCGGTGAGCAGATCCTGCAGGATCTGGTCGCGGACGCCGAGTCGCGGCTGGCCGACGAGGGGATCGGCGGCGACATCTACCTGTTCAAGAACAACACCGACTCGGCCGGCAACTCCTACGGGTGCCACGAGAACTACCTGATCACTCGCGCGGGGGAGTTCTCCAAGATCGCCGATGGGCTGATCCCGTTCCTGGTGACCCGGCAGCTGATCGCCGGCGCCGGCAAGATCGTGCAGTCTGCGCGGGGCACCGCCAGCTACCACCTCTCACAGCGGGCCGACCACATCTGGGAGGGCGTGTCCAGCGCCACCACCCGGTCCCGGCCGATTATCAACACCCGCGACGAGCCGCACGCCGATGCGGAGAAGTTCCGCCGGCTGCACGTGATCGTCGGCGACTCCAACATGAGCGAGACCACGACCATGCTCAAGGTGGGCTCCGCGGCGCTGGTGCTGGAGATGATCGAGGCAGGTGTGCCGCTGCGGGACTTCAGCTTCGAGAACCCGATCAGGGCCATCCGGGAGATCTCCCACGACCTGACCGGACGCAAGCCGGTGCGGCTGGCCGGCGGCGGCGAGGTGTCGGCGTTGGCCGCCCAGCAGGACTACTACGCGCGCGCCGTGGACTTCGTGGCGCGTCGGGGTAGCGACCCCGTGACCGACCGGGTCCTTGGCCTGTGGGGGCGAGTGCTGGACGCGGTGGAGTCCCGCGATATGTCCAGCGTGGACACCGAGATCGACTGGGTGATCAAGAAGAAGCTGCTGGACTCCTACGCCCGGCGGCACGACTTGCCGCTGGACCACCCGCGAATCGCCCAGCTGGACCTGACCTACCACGACGTGCGGCCCGGCCGGGGGCTGTACTCGTTGCTGGCCGCGCGGGGCCAGGCGGCGCGGGTGGTCGACGACGCCGAGATCGACAAGGCCACGGTGCAGCCACCGCAGACCACCCGGGCGAAGCTGCGGGGCGACTTCGTGGCGGCCGCCCAGGATGCCGGCCGGGACTACACCGTGGACTGGGTGCACCTGAAGCTGAACGACCAGGCGCAGCGCACGGTGCTGCTCAAGGACCCGTTCGAGGCCGTCGACGAGCGGGTGGACCGGCTCATCGCAGCGATGTGACGGCTGCTCCGTCACCGCCGTCAGCGCCACTTGCCGCCACCCATCACCGCTAGCCGCCCCGTCACCCCCACTTGCCGTCACCCATCACCCCCGCATGGATCAACTTCCCTGGCATGCACGAACGTCGTCCCATCAGCATCACCCGTCACAAATTGGCCACGATGATGCCTGCAGAGGAAGTTGATCCATGCGGAGGGGAGTGGGGCGATCGGTGACGGGGATCGCACATCGGGTCGGTCCGTGTGACACCCTGTCAGACGTGCCCGTCTCCAAAGCAGAGCGCCTGCTCGACCTGGTGATCGCGCTGCTGAACTCGCGTTACTACCGCACCGCGGCATGGATCAGGGAGCGGGTGGCGGGCTACGGGGATGCCGCCAGCGACGACGCGTTCTCCCGGATGTTCGAGCGGGACAAGCAGGAACTGCGCGACATGGGGATCCCGATCGAGACCCAGCCCGGCGGCGACGGATACCGCATCCGCCCGGGGGAGTTCGCCCTGCCCGAGATGTCGTTCACCGCGGCCGAGTCCGCGGCCCTGGCCGTAGCATCCCGGCTGTGGGAGACCACCGTGCTGGGTGAGGCGGGCTCGGCGGCGATCCGCAAGCTGCGGGACGCCGCGGACCAGCCGCTCGACGAATCCTCAGCCGACGACATCCCCGCGGACGGCGGTCCGCCCGGCACCGGTGCGGCCGACGTCACGCGGCCGGACGGCGACGGATTCGGCCGGCCGAGCGCCGGATTGCAGGCTCGCCTGCGCACCTCGGAGCCGGCGTTCGGCGACCTGTTTGCCGCCCTGCGGGCCGGCCGCGCCGTGCGTTTCGACTACCGCACCGCCTCCGGCGCCCGTCCGGAGACCCGGTCTCTGGAGCCATGGGGCATGGTCAGCTACCACGGTGCCTGGTACGTGGTCGGCCAGGACACCGTGCGGGGCGCTCCCCGGACCTTCCGACTGTCCCGGATCAGCGGACCGGTGACGACCGCCGGCCGGGTCGGGGCGGTGACGGTGCCGTCGGGTGTGCGCCTGAAGGACCTGGTGATGGCCAGCGCCGGACCCGCCGAGTCCCGCTCGGCGCTGCTGCGGGTGCGGTCCGGCCGGGCGGCGGGCGTGCGGCGCGGCGCCACCGTGGTGCATCCGGCGGACCGGGCCGACGGCTTCGACGAACTCCAGGTGCCGATGCCGGCCCTGTGGGATAGCGCCCGGCGAATCGCCGGTCACGGCCCGGACGTGGTGGTGATCGACCCTCCTGACCTGCGGGACGCGGTGCTGCACCTGCTGCGCGGCGCCGCCGGCCAGCTGTCCGGCGACCCCTCGGGGCACTCGGTGCAGGCGACCTACGACGACGAGGCGCGGCCATGACGACCAAACCGCGCCGCACCGGGGGCGAGACGGCCACCGAACAGGTATCTCGGATGCTTGCCCTGGTGCCGTACATCGCGCGCCGGCCCGGGGTGTCGATCGCCGAGTTGGCCGCCGAGTTCGGGGTGGGGTCCGCCCAGATCACCGCCGACCTGAACCTGCTGATGGTCTGCGGCGAGCCCGGCTACTACCCGCACGAGCTCATCGACGTGGTGCTCGACGACGAGGGCGGCACCGTATCGATCGCTTACGACGCCGGCATCGAACGCCCGGTCCGGCTCAGCCCCGATGAGGCCGTCACCCTGACCGTCGCGCTGCGGGCGCTGGGGGACCTGCCGGGGCTGCTGGACGCCGACGCGGTGCACTCGGCGCTGGCGAAGCTCGAGCAGGCCGCCGGCGGACCGGTGCCGGTCGTGGAGGTGACCGCCGCCGATCCGGTGCCCGCGCTGGGTGCCGTTCGGGAGGCGGTGGATCGTCAGGTCCGGCTGTGGATCCGGTACTACACCGCGTCCCGGGATGAGCTCACCGAGCGGGAGGTCGACCCGATCCGGTTGCTGCTGGTGGACGGGCATTCGTACCTGGAGGCCTACTGCTACGCCGCCGAGGCGGTGCGCCGATTCCGGGTGGACCGGATCGAGGCGATCCGGTTGCTGGACATTCCCGCCCAGCCGCCGCTGTGGGTCGACGAGGAGGTGCCCACGGCGCTGTTCACCCCGGACCGGAACGCTGAGCCCGTGACGATCCGGCTCGCGCCGTCGGCCAAGTGGGTCGCCGAGTACTACCTGATGGACGAGGTCACCGAGCTGGACGACCCGCCGGGCGAACTGCGGGTTCGGTTGCGGGCGGTCAGCGACGAGTGGCTGGTGCGGTTGGTGCTCTCGCTCGGCGGCGCCGCGATCATTGAGGACCGGCCCGACCTGGCATCGGCGGTGCGGCAGCGGGCGGCGGAGGCGCTGTCCGGGTACCCGGCGCGGTGACGACCCGGTCGGGCGAGGTGGCCGTGTCACCCAGCGAGAGCGCCGGCCTGCGTAGGATCGGCGACACCACCGCCCGTCCCGACCCCCGTCCGTAGGGAGTTCCACCGTGTCGTTGTTGCGCCTCCGCAGGCCCAGGCGACCCACGGACGGCTCGATGACGCTGCGCGAGCACCTCTACGAGCTGCGTCACCGCCTGTTCCTCGCGGTGTTGGCGATCTTTCTGGGCGCGGTGGCCGGCTTCATCTGGTACTCGGTCGGCATCCCAGCGATTCACCTGCGGCCGCTGGGGGAGATCCTCACCGAGCCGTACTGCGCCGTGCCCCCACCGACCCGGGTGGAGTTCCCCGGTGTCGAATGCGGGCTGCTGGCCACCGGCCCGTTCTCAGCCTTGAACATCCGAATCAGTGCGGCGATCATGGCGGGCTTCCTGCTGACCTGCCCGGTGTGGCTGTACCAGGTGTGGGCGTTCGTCGGCCCCGCCCTGTACAGCAAGGAGAAGAAGTTCGCGCTGACCTTCGTCGGTTGCGCCGCCGCGCTGTTCGCCGGCGGGATGGTGCTGGCCTACCTGGTGATTCCCGAGGGCCTGAAGGTGCTGCTCGGATTCGGTGGCGATTTCGTGTCCTCCGCGCTCGATCCGGAGAAGTACTACTCCTTCCTGATCGGCATGATGCTGATCTTCGGAGTGTCGCTGGAGCTGCCGTTGCTGCTGGTGATGCTGAACTTCGCCGGCGTGATCAAGGGTGCGAAGCTGGCCCAGGCTCGGCGGTATGCGTTCTTCGGCATGGTGGTCTTCGCGGCGCTGGCCGTGCCCGGCAACGACCCGGTCAGCATGGGTGTGCTGGCCGTGGTGCTGTGCATCCTGTACGAGGCCGCGGTGCAGGTGTCCAAGGCCCACGACCGTCGCAAGGCCAAGTCGGCCGCCTCCTCGTTGGCGGAGTTGCCCGACGACGTCGCGTCCGCCCTGGAAACCGGCGACGCCGCCGGCGTGGCCGCGAGCCTGGACCTCGGAGCGCCCGAGCCCGTCGGTGCGCCGACGTCGGTGGCCGACGAGCCCGAAGCGCGGGCGGGATCGGCCGGTGGGGACTCCGGGCCCGGCGGGAGCTCGGCCGGGCCACCTGCTGATCGCTGGACCGACGCCACCTGACGGAGAGCCGGCGCCCGCTCAGACTCGAGATGAGGGGTCCGGCTCGGCAGCGCCCCAGGTCACACCGCACGCTAGGCACGTGCCCGGTCTAGCCGGGCAAGTGCCTAGCGCCGGGCCAGCCCACCCCGGAGACCCGGATCGGATCGCCCGATGTGACACGCTGGGAGGCGTGCCAGCCGTCGAGGATCCCGCGTCACCGGCATCGCCCACGGACCGGAATCCCACGCGCGGCGAGCGGGCCACATACCGCCGCCTGCTGCGCTTCGCCGCCACTCGACCATTCCGGCTCGACGAGTTCCAGCTGCAGGCGTGCCGCGCGCTGGAGGACGGGGCCGGAGTGCTGGTGTGCGCGCCCACCGGCGCCGGCAAGACGGTGGTCGGCGAGTTTGCCGTGGCCCGCGCGCTGGCGACCGGCGGTCGGTGCTTCTACACCACACCGATCAAGGCGCTGTCCAACCAGAAGTACGCCGACCTCGCCGCCGAGCACGGCCGGGAGCGGGTCGGCCTGCTGACCGGCGACACCTCCGTCAATCCGCACGCGCCGGTGGTGGTGATGACCACCGAAGTGCTGCGCAACATGCTGTACGCCGGATCCGACGCGGTGCACGACCTGTCCGCCGTGGTGCTGGACGAGATCCACTATCTGGCGGACCGGTTCCGCGGCGCGGTGTGGGAGGAGGTAATCCTGCACCTGCCCGCCTCCGCGCAGGTGGTTGGCCTGTCGGCCACCGTCTCCAACGCCGAGGAGTTCGGCGACTGGCTGCGTGAGGTGCGCGGCGAGACAGCGGTGATCGTCGACGAGGTGCGTCCGGTGCCGCTGTGGCAGCACATGATGGTCGGCCGCCGGCTGTACGACCTGTACGCCGGTGACGGGAATCCGGGGCGCATCGACCCAACACTGGACCGCGCCATCCGGGACGCCGAGGCGACCGCCGAACGGTTCGGCTCGCCGCGGTCCGGGCGGCACGGGCACCGGCGGGGCCCGGGGTGGCGACCGCCACCCCGGGTGGATGTCGTCGAGCGGTTGGACGGGGCCGGGCTGCTGCCAGCGATCATGTTCGTGTTCTCCCGGGCCGGCTGCGACGCTGCGGTCGGTCAGTGTGTGCGGGCCGGGCTGCGGCTGGCCACCGACGCCGAGCGCACCCAGATCCGTGCCGTCGTGGACCGGCATACCGCCGAGCTGACCGCGGACATGAGCCAGTCCGACCTGGCGGTGCTGGGATTCTGGGAGTGGCGCGACGCCCTGGAGCGGGGCGTCGCGGCCCACCACGCCGGCCTGCTACCCGCCTTCAAGGAGACCGTCGAGGACCTGTTCGTCACCGGTCTGGTGAAGGTCGTCTTCGCCACCGAGACTCTCGCGCTGGGCATCAACATGCCTGCGCGGACGGTGGTGCTGGAAAAGCTCGTCAAGTTCAACGGCGAGGGGCACGCCGACGTCACCCCGGGCGAGTACACCCAGCTGACCGGCCGTGCCGGCCGCCGCGGCATCGACGTGGAGGGTCATGCCGTGGTGGTCTGGACGCCCGGTCTGGATCCACGCACCGTTGCCGGCCTGGCCTCCACCCGCACCTACCCGCTGCGCAGTTCCTTCGCGCCCAGCTACAACATGGCGATCAATCTGATCGCGCAGCTGGGCCGCGAGGCTGCCCGCGAGTTGCTGGAACGGTCGTTCGCGCAGTTCCAGACCGACCGGGCGGTGGTCGGTCTGGCTCGGCAGGTGGACCGGAACGAGCGCGCCGCCGCCGACCTCGCCCGGTCCGTCGCGTGCGAGCGGGGGGATGTGCAGGAGTACCTCGACCTGCAGGGCCGGTTGGCGTCGGCGGAGCGGTCCGCCGCGACCGCCGGATCGGCCCGTCGGCGGCGAGCGGCGGCCGATGATCTGCTCCGGCTGCGCCGCGGCGACGTGATTCAGATACCGGCGGGCCGTCGCGCCGGCCTGGCGGTGGTGCTGGATCCGGGCGTGGATTCCGGCGGAGTGGCGCGCCCCCTGGTAGCCACCCAGGGCCGGTGGGCCGGCCGGCTGTCGGTGGCGGACTTCCGTGGTGCGGTTCCGGTGCTGGGCCGGCTCCGGCTGGCCAAGGTCACCAATCATCGGGAGCCGAAGGTGCGCCGCGACCTTGCCTCGGCTCTGGCCGGGTCCGGGATCACCGCCTCGCCGCGGGGCGGTGGGCGGCGCGGTGGCTCGGATGGCTCGGATGGCTCGGATGGCTCGGATGGCTCCGGGTCCAGTTCCGGCTCCGACGCCGACCTGGCTGCGCTGCGCCGGGCGGTCCGCTCGCATCCCGTGCATGACTGCCCGGACCGGGCCGAGCACCTGGCGCAGGGCAGGCGACTGAACCGGCTGCGTGCCGAGACGGCAGCGCTGTCCGCTCGAGTCCAGGGGGCGCGGAACTCGCTGGGCGCCCAGCTGGATCGGCTGCTGGCGCTGCTGTCCGACCGGGGCTATCTGACGAACGACCGGGTCACGGACCCGGGGCGGATCCTGCGGCGCATCTGGTCGGACAGCGACCTGCTGGCCGGCGAGTGCCTGCGCCGCAGACTGTGGGCCGATCTCGATGCGCCCACGCTGGCCGGTGCGGTCTCCACGCTGGTGTTCCAGGCCCGGCGGGAGCCGACCGGTGGGCGCCGGGCTCTCGCGGGCCCGCTGTCCGAGGCGGTGCGGGCGGTCTACGAGGTGTGGGACGAGCTGATCGCCGACGAACGGCGACACGGCTTGCCGCCCACCAGGGAACCCGATCCGGGCGTCGCGGCCGCTATGGCTACCTGGGCCGGCGGCGGCAGCCTGGCCGAGGCCCTGCTGGCGGCGGCCGCCGGCGGCGTGGAGCTGTCGGCGGGCGACTTCGTCCGGTGGTGTCGGCAGGTGATCGATCTGCTGGACCAGTTCCGCGGCGCTGCGCCCGGCGAGCTCGCCCCCAGGGCGGAGGACGCGGTGCGCGCGGTCCGACGTGGGGTGGTGGCGGCGGGAACCGAGTGACGCCAGCGGGGATCCGCGATCCGGCCGATGCCGGGTCGCGCACATCGGCGAATGCCTGACAAAGCGCGCGGTGATGCGTAACGTTCGTGCGAGCGGGTCGCGCTCGGCGCGCCCTCGCGTCGTGATTGGATCACCTGACGGTGCGGCGTCCGAGCCGTGACCAGAGGCAGGAGGCACGTGATGAGCACGCCGTACGGCCAGGGGGGACCCGGCGAGCAGCCAGGGCAGCAGCAGTGGCCGGCGTACCAGCCGCCCGCGACGGGGGCCGAACAGCAGCCCGCGCAGCAGCCCGGATACGAGCAGTACGGGCAACAGCCCGGCTATCCGCAGCAGCAGCCCGGGTACGGGCAGCAACCGGCGTATGGGCAACCGCCTGCGGCACAGCCCACAGGCTACGAGCAGCCGGGGTACGGGCAGCAGCCGGCTTACGGCACCGGTGGCACTCCCGCGTACACGCCCGCGCCGGACTATGGACAGCAACCCGGCTACGGGCAGCCGGCGACCGGAGGGTACGGGCAGGCGCCGACCTACGGTCAACAGCAGCCCGGCTACGGCCAGCCCACCGGATACGAACAGCAGCAACCGGCCTACGGTCAGCAGGCACCCGGCTATGGTCAGCAGCCGGCCTACCAGCAACCGGCGGGATACGGTCAACCCGGTTATGGCCAGCCTGGCTATGGCCAACCCGGGGCATTCGCGCAGCAGCCGGCGCCGGCCGCCAAGAAATCCAGCAAGGGCCCCATCATCGCCATCGTCATCGCCGTGGTGGTGCTGGCGGTGGCGGCGGTCGTGCTGTTCTGGAAGCCTGGCGTGCTCAACAGCAAGGTGTTCGATCAGGCGGCCGTGGAGAAGGGCGTCGAGACCATCCTGACCAACTCGCCGTCCGACGACCCGGCGGGCTACGGACTGACTGACATCGGCAAGGTCTCCTGCCCGGAGGCCGCCAAGGCCAAGGTCGAGAAGGGCAGCACGTTCACCTGCACCCTGCAGCAGTCCGGTTCGGCCAAGACGGTGACCATCACGGTCGAGGACGGCGACGGCACCTATTCGGTGGGCACCCCGCACTGACCTCGCGACCGGCCGCGCCCCCACCCCGGCACATGACGGTGGTGGGGGCGCGACCGTCCGTGCGCCGACCCGTGACTCAGCGCTCCGCCAGGGCCTGCAGCAGCCGATCCACCGAACCGCCGATGCCGTGTTCGGCTACGAGCGCGGCCAGTGCCGCCGGATCGGCCGGCTCGCGCGGCAATTCGGCCCGCCCGACCTCCGGCTCGAGCTGCACGTCGGCATCGGTGCGCACCGCCACCACCCGCACCGCCACCGGGAGGTAATCGGCCGCCGCAGCGATCTTGCGCCGCACGGCGGAAGACACCGCCGACGCCGGGTCGGCCGCCGCCGCCAGCACCCCTTCGATCGAGGCGAACCGGCCGATCAGGTCGGCGGCGGTCTTCTCGCCGATGCCCGTCACCCCCGGCAGCCCATCCGACGGATCGCCTCGCAGGGTGGCCATCGCCGCGTAACCGGGGCCGTCCACGCCATACCTGTCCCGCAGGGCCGCCACGTCCATGATCTGCACCTTGCTCATGCCGGCACCGATGTACCGGACAGTGACGGGCGTCGGCGTGACGCGCACCAGTTGGAACAGGTCGCGATCGCCAGAGACCACCTCCACCGGATCGGTCGCCTCACGCGTCGACAGGGTGCCGATCACGTCGTCCGCCTCGCAGCCGTCGGCGCCGGCCAGCGGAATACCGATGGCGCGCAACACCTCGAGCAGCACCGGTATCTGCGGGGACAGCTCATCCGGTTCGGCCTCGGCGACCGGCCCGGATTGCGCCCCCACCGCGGAACCCAGGGCGGCGCCCGTGACGTTCGCGGGGGGGGGGGGCCGCCGGTTCCGTCACCGCCACCCGGTGCGCCTTGTACGACGGCAACAGCTCCACCCGCCAAGCCGGGCGCCAGTCCACGTCCAGGCAGGCGACGCCCCTCGCGGGCCGCGCGTCGGCGATCACCCGGGCCAGGATGTCCAGCGAGCCCCGGATGGCGTTGACCGGTGCGCCATGCGGCCCCGTCATGGAGGCGGGCACCGCGTAGAACGCGCGGAAGTAGATCCCGGCCAGGTCGTAGAGCTGCAGCATGATCGGTGACGCTACCGTTCCGTCTCGCACCGTGCCCGCTGCGTGCCCGCCGCCGCATCAGGCCGGGGGCGGATACGCTAGCCGACGTGCCCACCGCCCTGACTGCCCCCACCACCCCCGCAGCCCTCCGGGACCGGCTGTCTCGGCTGGCGGGCCAGGCGGCCACCAGCGGCGCCGACGCCATCCTGGTGTGCCCGGGCCCCGACATGCTGTACCTGATCGGGCATGCCGTGCCGTCCCACGAGCGGCTGACCTGCCTGGTGGTACCCGCCGACGGCCCCGCCCAGGTGCTGGTCCCGACGTTGGAGCGTCCCGGCTGGAGCGGAACCACCGCCGAGGATCTCGGGCTGCCGTTCACCACCTGGACCGACGGCCAGGATCCGTACGCCGCGCTGGCCGACCTGCTGGCCGAGAGCTGTGCCGGCGATGCGCGGGTGCTCAGCGTCGACTACCACATGCCGGCGGTGCACGCACTGGGCATCCAGGCCGCGGTCCCCGGCTCGGAGCTGACGCTCGCCGGGGAGGCGATTGCCGAGCTGCGGATGCGCAAGGACCCGGCCGAGGTGGCCGCGCTGCGGGAGGTGGGCGCGGCCATCGACCGCGTGCAGCGGCGCATCGGGCAGTGGCTGCGGGCCGGGCGGACCGAGAACGAGGTCGCCGCCGACATCGCCGCCGCGATCGTCGCCGAGGGCCACACGCATGCGGACTTCGTCATCGTCGGGTCGGGGCCACATGGGGCCAGCCCACACCACGACGCCTCCGACCGGGTCATCCAGGCCGGCGAGCCGGTCGTCATCGACATCGGCGGGCCGGCGCCGTCGGGGTACTACTCGGACTGCACCCGCACCTATATCACCGGCGGCACTGGGGGAGTGACCGCGGTAGACCCGCAGGTACGCGAGGTGTACGAGGTGGTGCGGGCCGCACAGGCCGCCGGGGTCGCGGCGGCGGGGCCGGGGGTGCCGGCGGAATCGGTGGACGCCGCGGCGCGGACGGTCATCGAGGAGGCCGGCTACGGGCAGTACTTCATCACCCGCACCGGCCACGGTATCGGCCTGGAGGTGCACGAGCACCCGTACATCGTCGCGGGCAACACGCGCCTGCTGGAGCCGGGCATGGCGTTCTCGGTCGAGCCGGGCATCTACCTGCCCGGCCGTTTCGGGGTGCGCATCGAGGATGTCGTGATCGTGACCGATGGCGGTGCGGAATTGGCCAACAACGCGCCCACCGACCTGATCGTGCTGGACTGATCGGCCCCGCGATGCTCGAACCGCTGGATGCCCGGATCGTCGCCGAACTGGCGCGCGACGGCCGGTGCAGCTACACCGAACTCGCCGATCGAGTGGGCCTGTCGGTGTCCGCGGTGCACCAGCGGGTGCGCCGACTCGAGCAACGGGGCGTGATTCGGGGCTATGTGGCGCAACTGGACGGCGAGCAGGTGGGCCTGCCGCTGACCGCGTTCATCTCGCTGGTGCCCATCGACCCGGCTGCCCCCGACGACTATGCCGTCCGGCTGACCGACCTGACCGAGATCGAGGACTGCTACTCGGTTGCCGGCGACGAGTCGTACATCATCAAGGTGCGGGTCGCCTCTCCGGGCGCCCTGGAGACGCTGCTGGGCGCCATCCGCAGCCGGGCCAACGTATCCACCCGGACCACCGTCGTGCTGTCCACCCCGTTCGAGGGGCGCACCGCGCCACCGCCGGTGGATGCCGAGTAACGGTGCGCGAGACTGCGGCCCCGATGTGATGGGATCGACCGCGTGATCGATCAGCAGCACTGGAACTACCCGCCGGCCGACCGGGACGAAGTCACCGAGCACCTGCACGGGGTCGCCGTCGCCGATCCGTATCGCTACCTGGAGGACCCGGACGGCGTTCGCACGGTCGCCTTCGTCGCCGCGCAGAACGCGCTATCCGAGCCGTATCTGGCCTCCCTGCCCGCGCGGAAACGCTTCGGCGAGCTGACCGACGCGCTGGTCAGCGCGCCGCGGGCAGGGGTGCCATCCGAGCGCGGCGGGCGCTACTTCGTGGTGTCCAACCCCGGCAGCAAGGACCAGGACATCCTCTACACCGCAGGCACTCTCGACGAGCTGCTGAAGGCGCCGGCGGTGCTGTTGGATCCCAACACGCTATCGAGCGACGGCACCGTGGCGCTCACCGCGGCCAGTGTCTCGGACGACGGATCCCTGGTGGCCTACGCGACCTCGGAGGCCGGCTCGGACTGGCAGACGATCAAGGTGCGCGAGGTGTCGACCGGCGACGATCGCGCGGACGTGCTGCGCTGGTGCAAGTGGGTGACGCCCACCTGGCTGCCGGACGGCGCGTCCTTCCTGTACTGGCGGTACCCGGAGCCCGCCGCGGGGTCCGAGTTCACCGGCGCCATGGGCGTCGGGGCCCTGGTGTTGCATCGGCTGGGCACACCGCAGGACTGTGACGAGACCGTTTGGCACCACCCTGAGAATCCGGAGTGGATGGTAGACGCGTGGGTCTCCGACGATGGTGGCTGGCTGGTGCTGACGGCGGGCCCCGGTACCGATACCCGCACCACGGTAGTCGCCCGCCGGCTGGAGCTGGACGGCAGCGGCCGGAGCGCAATCGGCGGTGACGAGATCGTCGTGGTAGGGGAGTTGGCCGACGCGCACCACGTGGTCGGCGCGGTGGGCGGCGGTGCCGGGTCGGGCGTGGTTCCCGACCGACTGCTGTTGCGTACCGAGCGGGACGCGCCGCGGGGGCGGCTGGTCGAGGCGTCGCTGGCGGATCCGGCGGCACCGTGGCGGGAGGTGGTCGGCCAGCACGGCACCGACGTCCTGGTGTCGGCGCACCTGGCCGCGGGTGCTCTGGTGCTGGTCTGGTCCCGGGACGCCGCGCACCACCTGGATGTCCGGCGCGCGGACGGATCCCGGTGGGCGACACCGGAGATTCCCGGCCCGGTAGCGGTGACGGAGGTCCGGGCGCGAGCCGAGTCTGCGGAGGTGTTCGTCGGAACCGCGGCCTTCACCCGGCCCGCCCGGGCGCACCGCATCGACCTGGCGGGTGCCGCGCCGTCCGTCCGCGACCTACCCGCCTCGGGGGCGGTGGAGTTGCCGGCAGTCACGGCGCGGCGGCAGTACGCCCGGTCCGCCGACGGGACCACGGTTCCGATGACGCTACTGTGCCGCGCCGAGCCGGCGGGCGACCCGGGCGACGCCGACGGCTCTGCCGTCGATCTCGCTGCCGTTCCGGCGGGTCCACGACCAACGTTGCTGTACGGCTATGGGGGCTTCGACATCCCGGTGCTGCCGGAATACCGGGCGATCTTCGCCGCCTGGGTCGCGGCCGGGGGAGTGCTGGCGGTGGCGAACCTGCGCGGCGGTGGTGAGTTCGGCGCGGCGTGGCACCTGGACGGCATGCGCGAGCGCAAGCAGCACGTGTTCGACGACGGAATTGCCTGCGCGGAGGCGCTGATCGCTGGGGGGATCACAACACCCGGTCAGCTGGCGGTGCACGGTCGGTCCAACGGCGGTCTGCTGGTGGGGGCGCTGATGACCCAGCGGCCCGACCTGTTCGGTGCGGCACTGCCCACCGTCGGCGTGCTGGACATGCTGCGGTTTCACAAGTTCACCATCGGCTGGGCCTGGATCAGTGACTACGGCGACCCGGACGATCCGGCGGATTTCCGGGTGCTGCAGGCGTATTCGCCGCTGCATGCGCTGCGCGAGGGTGTTATCTACCCGCCGACGCTGATCTGTACCGGCGATCACGACGACCGGGTGGTGCCGGCCCACTCGCTCAAGTTCGGCGCCGAGTTGCAGCGCTGCCAGGCGCCCGACGGCGGGCCGGTGCTGCTGCGCGTCGACACCCGAGCGGGGCATGGCGCCGGCAAGCCCGCCCATGCCCAGGCGGCCGAATTCGCCGACCAGCTGGCGTTCGCCGCCGAGCACACCGGGCTGGTGCCGTAGGTTGGCGGGCATGCCCGGTATGGCGATCCCCGAGCGCGAACAGCGCGCGGCGATCCCCGAGCACGGGCAGCGGGCGGTGATCCTGGTCGAGGGCGCCAGCGATCGCGCGGCCGTGCAAGCGGTGGCGCAGCTGCGCGGCGTCGATCTGCCTGCGCACCGGGTCGAGGTGGTCGCGATGGGCGGCGTGACGAACATCGGTCACTACCTGCGCCGGTACGGTCCGGGCGGGGCGGGCCCGACACTGGCCGGGCTGTGCGACGCCGGCGAGGCCGCCTATGTCGCGCGGGCGTTGGTGCGCGCCGGGATCTGTGCCGCGGCCACCGAGAACGCCATGCGGGAACAGGGCTTTTACGTGTGCCACCGCGACCTGGAGGACGAGCTGATCCGGGCGGTGGGCGTGGACGGAGTGCAGGCGGTGATCGCCGACGAGGGCGAGCTCCGCTCGTGGCGCACCCTGCAGCGCCAGCCGGCCCAGCGGGATCGCGACGCCGCCGACCAGCTCCGCCGGTTCTTCGGCGGGCGATCCGGCAACAAGCATCGCTACGCCCGGCTGCTCGCATATGCCCTGGATCCGACGCGGGTGCCGCCGCCGCTGGCCGGCGTCGTGGACCACGTCACCGCGGTCGCGCGGCCGGGCGCCGACGCGACGGGGCGCGGACGGACGCAGGCATGAGCGGCATGGACGTCGAGTTCGCCGCCGAGCTGTGGGAATGGCGGGGCCCCGCGCCGTTCTACTGGTTGACCCTGCCCGAACCGAGCTGCGACTACGTGCGCGCGGAGGCGGCGCAGGCGACATACGGCTGGGGGGCGATCCCGGTGACGGCGCGGATCGGCGCGACCGAGTGGGAGACCTCGCTGCTGCCCAAGGACGGCGGATATGTGCTGCCGGTCAAGCAGCTGGTGCGGCGGCGCGAGGGCTTCGGTGAGGGCGACACGGTGACGGTAGCCATGCGGATCGCCCCCCGCGGCGGCCGGGCGGCGGGCGGCATCGGTCCGACCTGCTGACCGGACGGCGGCACTATGCCTCGGCGGCCCGCTCGGCCGCCGTGCGGCGAGCCGAATGCGCGATGCGATACACGACCTCGACGCAAATCGCGCCCGCGGCCCCCACCGCCAGCGATTGCCACAGCAGTCCGGCCGGCAACGAGAAGTCGAAGAACTCCCGGGCGAACGGTACGACGAACGCCAGCACCGACAACGCCACCATGGCCGCGATCAGCCCCGCCTTCCAGGGCCGGAACGGCCGAGCCAGCACCACCAGGATCCAGAACGCGACCACCAGCAGCGCGACGGTCGCGCCGGTCGAGGGTTGCGAGCATGCCGGTGCCACGGTGCCGCCGCCGATCGGCACCGCGCAGTCGGTGGCTCGCTGCGCGACCGGCATCCCGTAGGCGCCGTTGGCCCACAGGTAGGAGGCGATCACGGCGAGCCCGGCGACCGCCCCGGCGGGTACCGCGAAGCGCAGCACCCGCTGCAGGAAGCCCGGCAGGTAGCGGCGCTTGTTCGGGCCGAGCGCCAGGAAGAACGCCGGGATGCCGATCGTGACGCTGGAGACCAGGGTCAGATGCCGTGGCAGGAACGGGAACGCCAACGCGAATGCCGCCGCCGAGATGATGGCCACCAGGCTCATCACGTTCTTGGCCAGGAACAGGTTCGCCACCCGCTCCACGTTGCCGATCACCCGGCGACCCTCGGCCAGCACGGACGGCAGGTGCGAGAACCGGCCGTCCAGCAGCACCAGTTGTGCCACCGCCTTGGTCGCCTGCGCCCCGTTGCCCATCGCCACGCCGATGTCGGCGTCCTTGAGGGCGAGCGCGTCGTTCACGCCATCGCCCGTCATCGCCGCCACATGTCCGTTCGCCTGCAGTGCCCGCACCAGCGCGCGCTTCTGCTCCGGGGAGACCCGCCCGAAGACCGTGGTGCGCTCGACGATCTCGCGCAGCTCGGCTGGATCGCTGCCCAGGGTTCGGGCGTCCACGGCCGCGTCCGTGTCGTCCAACTCCAGGCCCACCCGGCGGGCGATCGCGGCGACCGTGGTCGGATTGTCGCCGGAGATGACCTTGATCGCGACGCCCTGGTCACGGAAGTACCGCAGGGTCTCGGCGGCGTCGGAGCGCACCTGCTCGGTGAGCGTGACCAGTGCCACCGACCGAATCCCTTCCGGTACGTCCTGGTCGATCAGCGGCGCCTCGGCGCGGGCCAGCAGCAGCACCCGCCGGCCGGTGTGGGCCAGCTCCGTGACCTGCTCGCGCACCGGATCGTCTGCGGCGAGCAGCACATCCGGCGCGCCCATCACCCAGGTGCCGTGGGCGTCGAAGCTCGCCGCGGACCACTTACGCGCCGAGTTGAAGGCGATGGTGCCGGTGCGCAGCCAGCCCGGAGGGGGAGGGATCTCGGCCGCGACGGCCTTCAGGGTGCCGTTGGCGTTCGGATCGTCGGCGAGCGCACCGAGGCCCGCCCGGAGTTCCGCCGCGTCGGCCCGTGGGTCGAGCGGGATGATGTCCTCGAAGGCGATCTCGCCGACCGTCAGCGTTCCGGTCTTGTCCAGACAGACGACGTCGACGCGGGCCAGCCCCTCGACCGCGGGTAGCTCTTGCACCAGCACCTGTTGCCGGGTCAGCTGCACCGCAGCCAGCAGGAAGGCCACCGAGGTCAGCAGCACCAGGCCCTCGGGTACCAGCCCGACCAAACCTCCGGTCGACCGGATGACCACCTGCTGCCAGCCCTGGTCGCCGATCGCGCGGGCCTGACTGAACAGCTGCAGCGGCAGCGCCAGCACAATGACCCAGGTGATGTATTTCAGCAGGGTGTTGATGGACGATTGGATCTCGGAGTGGGTGCGGGTGAACTTCCGTGCCTCGGCGGTGATCTTGTTGGCGTAGGAGTCGGCGCCGACGGCCGCGGCGAAGAACCGGCCGGTGCCCGCGACGACGGTGGTGCCGGAGCGGACCTCGTCACCGATTGACTTGGGCACCGCGTCGGATTCGCCGGTGAGGTTTGACTCGTCGACCTCCAGCCCGGCGACGGAGTCCAGCACGCCGTCCGCGGGCACCTGGTCGCCGGTACGCAGCTCGATCAGGTCGTCGAGCACCACGTCCGCGGTGGGCACCGATCCGATCGAGCCGTTCCGGACCACGGTCGCCGTCGGGGCATGCAGCAATGCCAGCCGGTCCAGCTTCCGCTTGGCCAGGTACTCCTGGACGATGCCGATCCCGGAGTTGACGATCAGCACGATGCCGAACAGCCCGTCCGCCCAGGATCCGGTGATCAGGATCAGGACGAACAGTGCCCCCAGGATCGCGTTGAATCGGGTGAACACATTCGCCTTGACGATCTCCCACACGGAGCGGGAGGTCCCGACGAGGGCGGCGTTGACCTGACCGGCGGCGACCCGGTGGGCGACCTCGGTTGTGGTCAGTCCGGTCGGTCGGTGCACGGTCGGATCGGCATGGGTGCCGGCGGCGGAGGTGTGCGTCGTCACCGCACTACTGTCCCAGATGTCAACACGGCTCGGCGACGGAACCGCGGATTGCCGCGGAGCCGGCCGATGGTCCGTCCAGCGCCGACCGGCAGACTGGTCGGCATGGCGGAATCCCGCTTCGATGTGGCCACGGCTGCGCTGGCTCTGGACGATCGGCGGGCAGCCGTCACCCTCGATGCGCAGTGGAACGTCGACGGACGCATCCTCAACGGGGGCTACCTGCAGGCGGTCACGGTTCGTGCGGCGTCGGTGCTGCTGGGTGCTCCGGGTGAGCCGGTCGCGGTGTCCACGAGCTTCGCCTCGCCGGCCGTTGCCGGGCCGGCCGTGGTGTCGATCGAGGTGCTGCGCCGCGGCGGCCGGCTGTCGGCGGTTTCGGCGACGCTGCATCAGGGCCAGATCCCGGTGTTGGCCAGCTTGATCACCTTCGGCATGGTCCCTGAGGACACTGCCTTGCGGGAAGGCCTGCCGGGCGCGCCGCGTATGGCGGGAGCAGCGCCGGGTACGCCGCGTATGGCGGGAGCAGCGCCGGTGATGCCGCCCACGCCGCCGCCGGAGGAGTGCCTGCGCATCCCGGCGCGGCAGCTGCCCGGGCCGCCGGGCCTGGCTGCGCTGGTGGACCTGGCATTCGTCCCGGAGGAGTCTCGTTGGTTGGCGGGCGACACCTCGGCGGGACCGGCCATCCGATGCTGGATGTCGTTCGCCGACGATCGCGACATGGACCCGCTGGCCCTGGTCGCCCTGGTCGACATGGCGCCGCCGGTATCGTTCGCGCAGGGCCGATTCGGCTGGGCGCCCACCCTGCACCTGCAGGTGGGGATCTTCGCCCGGCCCCGCGGCCGCGTCGTGCTGGTGGATCTGCGTGGCGAGCCGTACGACGGCGCGTTCGTCGCGGAGGACGCTGTGCTGTGGGATGCGGAAGGCACCCTGGTGGCGCAGTCCCGCCAGATCGCGGTGCCGCCACGCGCGTGAGGCTCAGCGCACGGCGGCACCGCGCTGGTCAGCCGGGAGTGTCTGGTGGGTGCGTGTCGAGCGGCGCCAGAGCCCGGACGGTGTCCAGGGTGTCGACCTCGTGCACCGTCTTGTCGGGTCGGTACCGCACCACGCGCGCAAAGCGCAGCGCCACGCCACCGGGATACCGCGTCGAGCGCTGCAGCCCGTCGCACGCGATCTCCGCGACCAACGGTGGATCCGGAAAGACCGCCGACCGAGTCCGTCGCGCCTCCCGCGACTGGATCTCCTCGGTCTGCCACGCCAGCATCTGATCGGTCAGCCCCTTGAAGGTCTTGCCCAGCATCACCAGCGACCCGGTTGCCGGATCCCGGGCGGCCAGGTGCAGGTTCGACAGATAACCGGTGCGCCGCCCGTACCCCCACTCGGCGGCCGTGACCGCGAGGTCGAACGTGTGCCGCGGTTTGAGCTTGATCCAGGCGGCATCCCGTCGGCCCGCCGAATACGGCGCATCGAGCCGCTTGACCACGACGCCCTCGAACCCCTGGCCGATGACCTCGTGGAAGAAGTCCTCGATCTGCTCCGGCGCGTCGGCCTGCCGCCGCGGCACCACCAGGTCGGCCGGCAGCACCGCACGCATCGCCGCCGCCCGCGCCGACAGCGGCTCGTCCAGCAGATCGGTGCCGTCCAGGTGCAGTGCGTCGAAGCAGAACAGGGTCAGCCGAACTCCCTGCGCCTGGCCGGAAGCCGGTGTTCCGCGCGTCCGCTCAGCTGCTCGGGCCGCCGTTACCTGGAACGGCAGGGGCCGGCCGGCCGGATCCAGGGCGACGGCCTCGCCGTCCAACACCGCGGTCGCCACCGGTAGCGCGCGCACCGCCGCGACGATCTCCGGCACCCGCTCGGTGATCTCGTCCAGGCTGCGAGTGAACACCCGGACCCGGTCGCCATCGCGGTGCACCTGCACCCGAATGCCGTCCAATTTGGCGTCCACCGCGGCGGGCACCCCCGACCTGGCGATGGCGCCGGCGACATCCGGTGACGAGGCCGCCAGCATCGGCCGGATCGGGACGCCCACGTGCAGGGTCACGGCCGCCAGGGCGTCGGGGCCGCCGGTGCGCAGCAGCTCGGCGGCGACCGGCGTGGATCCCAGCAGCATGCTGGCCCGCCGGACCGCGGCGGTCGGGGCGCCGAACGCCGATGCCACCGCGTCCAGCACCAGCGAGTCCAGCGCGCCCTGCCGCACCTCGCCGACGATCAACCCGCGTAACAGCCGCTGCTCGGGTGCGGTCGCGCGGGCCAGCAGCGCGCCGGCCAGCTCGATGCGCCGCGCCGACGAGCCAGGCCCCGCCTCGTTCGCGACATCCTGGAAGGTGGCATCGACCTCTAGCACCGTGAGGGTGGGCGTGCCGGCGGGTGGACGGTCGGGCACCGACGCCCACCCCAGTTGGGTGCGCCGCTGCCGCAGGGTGCCCGAGAGATAGGCAACCACGACCCCGAGCTCGGCGGGTTGGGCTGCCGTCAGCGCAGCCGCCAGGAACTCGCGCTTGGCCGTCCGGGAGCGGGTAGCAGCGACCCGGCCGGACGTCTCTGCGATCTCGGCGAACAGCACCAGGGCATTGTGCATCCACCCGCCGACAGCCGTGGCAGGGTCGCCCGAGGCGCGGGCGCTCAACGACGGCGCGGCCGCACGGTGGTCCGGCCGCCACGGCGGTGACGGAACTCGGCGGGACGGGCTCCGGTCAGGGCAGCGGGAACGAGCCCGGCAGATGCCCGGTGTCGCCGCACGAGCAGTCGCCCTGGGCTGCGGGGAGCCGTCGCAGCGTGGCCAGTAGCAGGTCGCGCAACCGGGGCAGGTTCGCGGCGAACTGGGTCAGTACCTCGGCGTGCGTCACCCCCTCGCCGGCCGTCACCCCCGCATCGAGGTCGGTCACCAGGGCCAGCGTCGTGTAGCAGAGTCCGAGCTCACGGGCCAGCGCCGCCTCGGGCATGGCCGTCATGCCGATCAGCGTGCCGCCGGCGGCCGCGTACTGTCGGGACTCCGCGCGGGTGGAGAACCTGGGGCCGTTGATCACCACCAGCGTGCCGCCGGCGTGTTCGTCACCGGCGGCGGCCCGGCCACGCGGGCAGTACGGGTCGGCGAAGCTGACGTGTCCGACGCCGTGCCCGGCACCGAAATAGGTGTGCTCGCGTGCCGCCGTGCGATCCAGGATCTGCTCCGGCACGGCCAACGTCCCGATGCTCAGCGCCGGATCCAGCGACCCGACCGCTGACAGGGAAACCACCTGCCGCACCCCGAGACTGCGCAGCGCCCACAGGTTCGCCCGATACGGGACGACATGTGGCGCGAACCGGTGATCCGCGCCGTGCCGTGGCAGGAAGACCACCGGACGCCCGGCCAGCACGCCGACCGCCGGCGGTTCGCTGGGCACGCCATACGGCGTGCGCACCGGCCGGGACTCCGGCTCGTCCAGCAGCCGGTAGAACCCCGACCCACCGATCACACCGATCGGCTCCGTCGCCGCCGATCCGACGCCCGCGTCGCTGTGGTTTCTCGTCACCCGCCGAGCCTATCGGCGGGTTGCCGGGCGGGCCGGCCGCAGCCGCTGCAGGATGGGCCGATGAACCCCGCTCCCTCTGCCCGGCTGTTCGGCGGGCTGCTGGCAGTCCTGGCGTTGGCGGCGCTCACCCTGGCGAGCCTGCTGTCGATCACGCCGCCGGCACCCCTATCCGCCGACGCACCGGCCGCCGAGTTCAGCGCCGGCCGCGCCTTCCAACACGTGCAGCGCATCGGCGAGGCCATGCACGTGGCGGGCAGCCCGGCCGCCGACGCCGTCCGCGAGCACATCGTCACCACCCTGTCCGGCTTGGGACTGCACCCGCAGATCCAGGACGCGGTCGGCGAAACCGACGCGCTGGGCGGGCAGGCGATGGCCCGGGTGCGCAATGTGGTGACGCTGATCCCGGGCCGGCAGTCGACCGGGCGGCTTTTCCTGGTCGCGCACTACGACTCGGTGCAGGTCTCCTACGGCGCCAACGACGACGGGTCGGGCATCGCCACATTGTTGGAGACGGCACGTGCGCTGACGGACGGACCGCAGCTGCGCAACGACATCGTGCTGCTGGCCACCGACGCCGAGGAGGCCTGCCTGTGTGGAGCCGAGGCGTTCGTGCATGCAGATTCGCTGGCGCGGGACGGGGGAGTCGTGCTGAACTTCGAGTCGCGCGGCTCGTCCGGGCCGGCGATCATGTTCGAGACCGCCGCCGGCAACGAGGATCTCATCGCCCAGTACGCCGCCGCCGTGCCCTACCCGGTGGCCACGTCCATGGCGGTGGAGGTCTACCGGATCCTGCCCAACGACACCGACTTCACCCCGTTCCGCACCTCCGGTCGGTTCACCGGGCTGAACTCCGCCTACATCGACGGATCGGCGACCTACCACTCGCCCGAGGATCGGCCGGACTACATGCATCTCGGCAGCCTGCAGTCCCAGGGCTCGAACGCACTGGCGCTGGCCCGGCAGCTCGGGAACGCCGACCTGGCCGGCCTCGCGCGTCCCGAGGGGCACGATGCGACCTACTTCCCGGTGCTGGGCTCGCTGGTGCGCTATCCCGGCTGGCTGGTGTGGCCGCTGGCCGCGCTGGCCGCGCTGGGTGTGGCCGCGCTGGCGGTGACGGTGCGCCGGCGGATGGGTCTCGGTTGGGGCAGGATGACCGCCGGATTCGGCGTGGCCCTGCTGCCCTTGCTGCTGTCGGCGGTGGCGGCACAACTGCTGTGGATGCTGCTGGTCGCCCTGCGGCCCGGCTACGGAGCGATGCTGGATCCATGGCGACCCGGCTGGTACCGGGCCGCGGTCTGCGCACTGGTGCTTCTGGTACTGGTGGGTTGGTATGCATTGCTGCGCCGCCGGTTCGGCCCGTGGGGCCTGGCCGTGGGCGGACTGGGGTGGTTGGCCGTCCTGGGGATGATCATGGCGGCGGCCACCCCCGGGGGCTCGTACCTGGCGGCGTTGCCGGCGCTTGCGGGATCGGTCCTCGGCATCGTGGCCATCACGGTTCGTCCCTGGTGGGGTCGGTTGCTGGCGGTGACGGCGACCGGCGTGGTCGCCGTGCTCGTGCTGGCCCCCACCGTGCTGTTGTTCTTTCCGGCGTTGGGGTTGGCCACCGGCGCGGCGACGGCGCTGGTAGCGGCCATGCTGGGGCTCGCCCTGCTGCCCGTGCTGGAATACCTGCACCCGGCGCTGCCCGCTCCGCCCGGCCGGTCGCGCATCACGTCCGCCGGGCTCACCATCACCGCCGCCGCGTTGGTCGTCGCGTGCACCGTCACCGGCCTGTCGGTCGACCATTTCGACACCCGATACCCGGCGCCCACCCAACTGATGTACGCCCTGGATGCCGACACGCACACCGCATACTGGGTCAGCCAGCAGACCGATCCGGGCGGCTGGACCTCGAACTTCGTCACCGGCACGGAGGATCTGTCCGCCCAGTTCCCTCTGCTGGAGGGCAATCTCGCAACGGGGCCTGCGGAACCCGCCAGGCTTCCGGCACCCACCCTCACCGTCGACGACGACCAGATTTCCGGGGCTACCCGCACCCTGACGGTGACGATCCATCCGCACCGAGACGTCCGGCTGGTTGCCGTGTCGGCCCCCGACATTACCGTCCTTTCAGCCACCGCACAGGGTCGGGAGATGCCCGTGCAGGACAAGGGGTTCCGGCTGTTGTTTCATGCACCTCCGCCAGCGGGGGTGACGGTGCGCCTGGTGCTGGACGGTACCGGCCCGGTCGCATTCCGGGTGCTGGATGGCAGCGACGGGCTGTCGGGGCTGCCCGGATTCGTGCCACGGCCCGCGGGCGTCGGGGTACAGGGATCGCACACCTCGGAGCTGGTGTTGGTGGGCACTACCGTCACCGTCTGATGGCTCCCGGCGGCGCGGCCGAGTGCGTGCTCGCCGAATCCGGGCGGTCGCAACCTATCGCGGAGGCGGGTTGTCCGCCGTGCCGGGTGTGACGCAGTGATCATGGCGATCGGCGCGGAAAGTACGATCGACATTCGCATGCTGTGGGCACCCGTCGGGCGCCGAGCGTGGAAGGGGAGGGGTCGGCTATGTCCACTATCGGGTTCACTACTCGGCCGCAATTGGAGGGCACCTTCGGCATGGTGGCCTCGACACACTGGCTGGCATCGCAGGCTGGCATGGCGGTACTGGAACGCGGTGGCAACGCGTTCGATGCGGCGGTGGCGTCGGGGTTCGTGCTCCAGGTGGTGGAGCCGCACCTGAACGGGCCGGCGGGTGAGGTGCCCATCGTGGCGTGGGACGCACGGGCGGAACGTGCCACCGTGATCTGCGGGCAGGGTACGGCTCCGGCGGGCGCCACGCTCGGGGCCTTCGACGACCTCGGTCTGACCTTGATCCCGGGTACCGGCCTGTTGCCGGCGTGTGTGCCGGGCGCCTTTGGCGGATGGATGCTGCTGTTGCAGCGGTACGGCACCATGCGGGTGGGCGATGTGCTGGAGTACGCGATCGGCTATGCGGAGGCCGGCTTTCCCGTGCTGCCCCGGGTGAGCGCCACGATCGCCACCGTGCACGACCTATTCGTCGACCATTGGCCGACCTCCGCAGCCCTGTGGTTGCCGGGGGGTGCCCCTCCCGCTGGAGGGACGCTATTTCGCAACCCGGCGCTGGCCGCGACCTACCGCCGCATCGTCAGCGACGCCGAGGCGGCCGGCTCCGGCCGCGACATCCAGATCGAGGCCGCCCTGCGCAGCTTCTACCATGGCTTCGTCGCCGAGGCCATGGACGAGTTTTGCGCCGGCACGGATGTCATGGACTCCTCGGGCGAACCGCACCGCGGCCTGCTGCGGGGTTCCGACCTGGCCGGCTGGCAGGCCAGCGTGGAGGATCCGCTGAGCCTGGACTATCGGGCCGGCGGGCGCGGCTACACGGTGCTGAAGGCAGGGCCATGGAGCCAGGCGCCGGTGCTGTTGCAGCAATTGGCGCTGTTGGCGGGCTTCGACCTGGACGGCATGGGCACCGACTCCCCGGAGTTCGTTCACGCCGTGGTGGAGGCGAGCAAACTGGCGTTCGCCGACCGGGAGGCGTTCTACGGCGATCCGGCCTTCGTGGACGTGCCGATGGCGGCGCTGTTGTCGGGGCCGTACAACGATTATCGGCGCGCGCTGCTCGGTGATCGGGCCGACTGCGGCTCGTTGCGGCCGGGCACACCCGATGGCCGTGAGCCTCGGCTACCGGACCTTGCCAGGCTGATTGGCGCCGCGGCCACGGACGGGGGGATTGGCGAACCGACCGTGCGGGTGGAGCAGGCGGACTCTCCCTCCGAGCTCTCGGTGGCGGTGGATGGCGAGACCCGCGGCGACACCTGCCATGTCGATGTGGTGGATCGGTGGGGGAATATGGTGTCGGCGACACCCAGCGGGGCGTGGCTGCAGAGTTCCCCGACGATTCCTGCGTTGGGTTTCTGCCTGGGCACCCGTGGCCAGATGTTTTGGCTGCAGTCGGGTCTGGCGAATTCGTTGGCGCCGGGCAAGCGTCCCCGCACCACGCTGAGCCCGAATCTGGCGCTGCGGGACGGCGTACCGTATCTCGCGTTCGGCACGCCGGGTGGCGACCAGCAGGACCAGTGGTCGCTCCAGCTGTTCCTGCGGCACGTGCACCACGGATTGAACCTGCAGCAGGCGATCGACGAGCCGGCGTTTCACTCCAGCCACTTCACCTCGTCGTTCTATCCGAGGGAGTCGTTCCCCGGGCGGTTGCATGTCGAGGGGCGGATGAACCCGGATACCGTGCGTGGCCTGCGGGACCGGGGCCACCAGGTGGTGGTCGAGGACGACTGGTCGCTGGGCCGGCTATCGGCCGTCTCGCGTGACGGTGACGGCATGCTGCGGGCCGCCGCGAATGCGCGCGGAATGCAGGGCTACGCCGTGGGCCGGTGACGGCGCCGGCTTCGGCTAGAAGACCGTGCGGACCGCGCCGATCATGCGGGGCTGCGCCGCGCTGACATCGTCCAGCACCGGGACCATCGACCACTTGTCGAAAGCGGTGCAGGGATGGGAGATTCCGCAGCGCACCACCTCACCGAGCCGCAGGTCGGAGGCCGGGTCCAGGGACAGGTAGGCGTGCTGATCGTTCAGCTGGGTGATCGTGGCGCCGGCCAGCGCGCGCCGGGACGTGTCGGCGTCCCGGCCGCGTACCCCCTGTGGCACCGGGAGGCGCCCGTCGTAGGGCACGTCGCGTCGCCCCATGTTCAACAGCGCGAGGCCCGGCTCTGGGCGCGAGACCACCTGCCCCCAGGCGTGCAGCGCGGCCCGCAGCGGGCGGCCCGTCGATCGCCCGAACGGCGACGAGGCCGCGTACCCACCGTCGTCGTGGGTGAGGTAGCACCCGGACCGCAGCACGATCCTGGCACCCAGATCGCGCAGCGGCGCCCAGCGTTGCACCACCACGTCGAAATAGGCGCTGCCACCCCCGGTGATCACCGGGGCGTCATCCGGCCGGAGCAGACCGGCATCCACGGCGGCGCGGAAGGTCTCGGCGGCACCATCGCAGAATGCGACCATCGCCGCGTGGCCGTCGGGACCGGAGGCACCGGCCAGCGAGCCCTCCCAGGCCGCGATGCCGGCGAGAGTCAGGTTTCCCGCCTGCGCAACCGCGTCTGCGGTCTGCAGGCTCTCGGACAGCGTGCGCGCGCCGGTGCGGGCGCCGCTACCGCCTCGGTCTACCAGCACGGCCAGTGGTCGTCCGCCGCGCGGGTATCCGGAGGCCGTCAGCCGGACGGCTTCCGGGGAGTCTGCCCACACCAGCACCTCGGTGTCAGGTCGCTCGTCGAGCAGGGCTGCCACCGCCGCGAGATCTGCCGGCGTCAGCATCGCGCCGGCATGCAAGATCCTGCGCACGCCGTGAGCGGCCGCCACTCGCAGCTGCCAGGGCGTGGCGACCGTGATCGCCCACGCGCCGGCATCGAGCTGGCGACGCCACAGCTGTGGGGACATGGTCGTCTTGCCGTGTGGCGCCAGCAGCACCCCGTTCTCGGCCAGGTAGTCGCCCATGACCGCGATGTTGTGCTCCAGGGCGTCGGCATCGAGCGTCAGGACCGGGGTCGGCAGGTCGGCGAGCGTAAGGCCGCCGGCGACCAGCTGGGCAACCGAACGGCCGTGTTGGGCGGGCCCGAAACACTTGCTGCGCCAATCGATCGGAGTGTCATCGGGAACAAGCCAGGACGATGCGTTGGTCACGGTGGATGCTTACCGTGATTCTTGCGCTGTGTCAATGCGTGGAACGGCGGTTGCGTCGCTCGGTCCCGCGTGGAGACCCCGGCCCCCCGGTCCGGTCGCACCAGTGGGAGACTGGACCGTCGATGTCGGCTAGTGGGATGTTCGGATGGGAGCGAGATGGAACTGCGCCGTATAGGGCCCGCCGGTGCCGAACGCCCAGTGGTGGTGCACGACGGCGCCGCCCACGACCTCACGTCGTTGACCGCGGACATTGACGGAGCATTCCTGGCCGGCGACGGCATCGCGCGCACCCGACGGGCGCTGGCCCAGGCCGCGTTGCCCGTGGTGGACATTGCCGGCCAGCGGGTGGGTGCGCCGATCGTGCGCCCGCAGGCCGTGTGGTGCATCGGCATGAACTACGCAGCGCACGCCGCCGAATCCGGCGCCGAGCCGCCTTCGGTGCCGGTGCTGTTTTTCAAGACGCCCAATACCGTCGTCGGGCCCTACGACAACCTGCACGTGCCACGGGGGTCGGTGAAGACCGACTGGGAGGTGGAGTTGGCCGTGGTGATCGGTCGCCGGGCGCGCTATCTGGATTCCCCCGCCGACGCGGCCGCACACATCGCCGGATACACCATGTCCAACGACGTGTCCGAGCGGGAGTGGCAGCTGGAGGTTTCCGGCGGGCAATGGTCGAAGGGCAAGTGCTGCGAGACGTTCAACCCGCTCGGTCCCGCGCTGGTCCCGGCTGACGAACTGGACGGCGGTGCGGTCCGGTTGCGGTCATGGGTCAACGGTGAGCCCCGGCAGGATTCAACCTCGGCGGACCTGATCTTCGGTATCGACTACCTGGTATGGCACCTGTCGCAGGTGGCGGTGCTGGAGCCGGGCGACATCATCAACACCGGTACGCCGCAGGGTGTCGGACTCTCCGGGCGGTTCCCGTATCTGCGGGCCGGCGACGTGGTGGAGACGGAGATCGAGGGGATCGGCCGGGCGCGCCAGGAGTGCGTGCAGGCCTGAGTGTCGGCGGCGTCGGGGCGATGGCGGGAGCCCGGTCAGCCGCGCATCTGGCGTGATAGGTCCCGGGCGACCCGACGGAGCGCGCGGGCGACCGTGGGTACCTCGGCGGCCTCGAAGCGGGCGGCGGGGGCGGAGACGCTTACCGCGGCCGCGAACCCCAGATCCGGGATCGCCACTGCGACACACCGCCCACCTTCCTGGTTCTCTTGCTCATCCACGGCGTAGCCCTGCTCACGCACGGTGTTCAGTTCGGTCAGCAGGCTGGGCAGGTCGGTAATGGTGGCGTCGGTGAACGCGGGCATGCCGGACACCGCGATCAGGGAACGGATCCGGTCCTCCGGTAGGGCAGCGGCCATGGCCTTGCCCAGCGCGGTGGCATGCACGTAACCACGTTCGCCGACGCGGGCGGCCAGCCGCATCATCTGCGGGCTCTCGCAGACCACGCTGTGCACCACGCTGGTGCCATCGAGCATGCCCAGGTTGGTGGTCTCGTCGAGCTTGTCCCGCAGGCGCTCCAGAGCGGGACGGGCCAACTCGGCCAGCCGGGCGATGCCACGGGTGTGCTGGGGGCGGAAGGCGAGCCCGAGTCGGTAGATCAGGGGATCGTGGCCGCGCTCCACATAGTGGCGTGCCTCCAGCGCCGACAGGTAGCGAAAGGCCGAGCTCTTGGGGAGCCCGGTGGCGTCGGCTACCTCGGTGAGTGTGACACCGTCCGGGGCGTTCGCCAGTGTGTCCAGGATGTCGCACACCCGATCCACCGACCGGATCGGATAGGTGGCAACGGGGTCGGCATCGGCAACCATCGGCAGCCTCCTTGCTGGTAGGTGGTATCGGGATGATAGGACGATTCCAGAGCGTGAAACAATTGCCGGCGGCGGATCCCGCGTCAGTACATCACCCAGCCGCCGTCGACGCACACCACCTGGCCGGTGACGAATGCGGCGTCGTCGCTCGCCAGGAAGACGAACGCGCCGGCCAGGTCGTCCGCGTAACCCCGGCGCTGCAGCGACTGTACGGGCAGGATGCGTGCCGCCACCGCATCGGGATCGGGAGACAATTCCTCCTCGTGCTCGGTGCGTATCGCCCCCGGCATCACGGCGTTCACCCGGACCCCGTCCGGGCCCAACTCCCGGGCGAGCGCCCTCGTCATCCCCAGGATCGCCGCCTTCGAGGCCGTGTAGTGCAGCGCGCCCGGCTGTCCGGTCATCGCCATCACCGACGTCAGGGTAACGATCGCACCGTGCCCGGAGGCGATGAGGTCCTCGCGCGCTTCCTTGGCGAGCAACCAGGTCCCGCGCACGTTCACCGCCTGCATGGTGTCCCAGTCCTGGACGGACATCTGATGCCAGACAGCGCGGCCCGTCGCGGCGGCGTTGGCCACCAGGAGGTCCAACGGTCCGAGCGCAGTCCGAGCGTGGCGAACCGTCTCGCCCGGCCCCTGTGGCGTGGACAGGTCCCCGGGCACGGCCACCGCCACCCCACCCGCCGCGGTGATGCTCTCGACGACATTGGCGGCCAGGCGCGCCATCTCGTCGGTCGGTTGGTGCCCGACCGCCACGGCGGCGCCCTCGGCGGCGAAGCGACGCGCCACCGCTGCGCCGATGCCGCGGGAGGCCCCGGTGATCAGAGCGGTGCGGCCTGCGAGCCGACCCGTTGGAGCTGTCATGGCGTGTTCCCTTCTTGCTGTGCCGAGCGACCGGGCGTGGCGCGCCGGGGGCCTGCTGCCAGACCCTGCTCCCTCGCTGTCCGACACGCGCCGCACCGCGGTGAGCTCGCTGCGCGGTCCGGATGCCGGGTCTGACTAATGGAATGCCCGTGCCGAAACTGCTTGTGCCGGGGTGTCTCGGGTGGTACTAATGAGACCATCATTGCACTGCCTGAAACATTCGTCGACCCCCCTTGACCCGTCGGAGGTGCTGGTGCCGCGCCTAGCAGTACTGGGATTGACTCTGGAAGCGAACACGTTCTCGACCATCAAGGCGACGATGGATCGGATGTACGCCGAGGGCGGTGTGCACCTGGGTTCCGAGATTGCGGATCACTACCTCGGGTCGACGGCGACCCTGGCGGGGTTCCTGGACCCGGGCGTGCCTGCGGACGTGGACCTGGTGCCGTTGGTCAGTTACCGTGCCGGGGCGCTGGGCGAGTTCACCGCCGAGACCTTCGATCGGGCGACGGCCGACATGGCGACGCGACTAGCGGCCGAGGGCCCATTCGATGGGGTGTTGCTGGCGTTGCACGGCGCTGCGGTGTCCGAGAATGCAGAGCACGCCGACGCGGAAGCCGCCGAGCGGATGCGCGCGGTTGTCGGGCCGGATGTCCCGATCGGCGTCGTGCTGGATATGCACTCGAACGTCGATCAGCGGCTGGTCGATGCCGTGGATGTGCTGCGAATCTTCCAGACGAACCCGCACATCGATGCCCGTGATCGCGGGTTGGAGTGCCGCGCCCTGGTGCTGTCGATCATCGCCGGTGCAGCACGCCCCGCGACGGTCTTCGAACGACTCCCACTGATGGTGAACATCGTCAAACAGGACACGTCCGATGAGCCGATGGCGCGCATCCTGCAGCGCTGCCGGGAATGGGAGGCCGTCGACGGCATGCTCGATGTGAGCATTGCGGAGGGATTCCCGTATGCCGACGTCGAGCAAATGGGCATGTCAGTGCTGGCCAGCCACCGGTCCGATCGAGCCGTGGCCGAGGCCGCTGCCGCCGAGATCGCCGGACTGCTGTGGGAGGCACGCGAGGAGTTGCAAGGCGGCGCGGCGACCATCGACGCGGCACTGCGTCGGGTGCGGGAGCACACCGCGGACCGGCCGATCCTGCTGCTGGACGTGGGCGACAACGTCGGTGGCGGCAGTTGCGGAGACTCCACATCGATCTTGAATGCCGCCGTCGATCAGGGTGTGCCCGGAATTGCCTTCACGCTGTGGGATCCGGGTGCGGTCGAGGAGCTGGCCAGCTCCGCGGTGGGAGATCGGGTTCGCGTGACGGTCGGTGGACGCAGCGCCGAGCAGGATGGCCATCCGCAGGTGCTCGACGCCGTGCTGACCGCTCGCACGGACGGGCAGTTCGAGGACGCCGGTCCGACGCATGGCGGGTTCCGGCGCTACAACGCCGGCCCCACGGTGGCGCTGCGCACCGACGGCGGGATCGCCGTGGTGGTTACCACCCATCCGATGGGCAACACCTCGGCGGAGCTCTTGCGGATGGCCGGGGTGGAGCCGGGGGAGTTCGCTGCGGTGGTCGGCAAGGGTGTCAATTCGCCGAAGGCGGGCTATGCCCACGTGTGTGGGGAACAGCTGATGGTCGACACGCCGGGCGTAACCCGGCTTTCGGTGCAGCAGTTCAGCTATTCCAGGCGGATCCGGCCGATGTTCCCATTCGAGGCCGAAACCGCCTACCGGTGATCGGCGTGAGGTCGCCGGGCAGTACTCAGCACCTGCTGGGCCGGGTGCCACCTCCGAGATAGTTGCCATGCTCCACCACTTCCTGCCCTAGGAAAGGACAGCCATGAACGAGCACACTCCCGAGGTGTCGGCGGCGGATGTCGGACTGCCCGATGGACATCCGCTGTTTTCGCGTCGACGGCTGCTTCGCCTGGGATTCACCGCCGGTGGCGCGTTGGTGCTCGGGCCGGGTCTGCTGGCGGCATGCGGCAGCGGGGGCAGCGGCACCGACGGTGGTTCGGGAACGGCCGATGCACCGACCACCGGGGGCGCCGGCCCGGCGTCCGGCGGGTCATCGCCAAGTAGCCCGGCGGCGCCGCCGGCGGGCACTCCCAAGAAGGGCGGCACGCTGAACATCGGCGCGGATGCCGATCCGATCGGGCTGAACCCGCACACCACCGGAGCGTTCTCCTCCTACGACTTCCTCGCCCTGCTGTTCAACGGGCTGCTGCGCTGGAGCGAGAAGATGGAGCCCGAGCCGGACCTCGCCGAGTCGTTCGAGAACCCCGATGACACCACCTACATCTTCCACCTGCGCCAGGGCGTCACATTCCACAACGGCCAGGGCTTTTCGGCGGAAGACGTCAAGTTCACCTTCGACTACATCCTGGACCCGACCAATGCCAGCCCGCAGGCGTCCATCTTCGAGACCGTCAAGGCGGTCACGGTCGTCGACGACAACACGGTGAAGTTCGAGCTCAAGAGCCCCGATGCGGCATTCCTGGCGTATCTGGCGACCTGCCCGGTGGGTGTGATCATGCCCAAGGGTGTCACGGGTCAGGACACCAAGCCGGTGGGTACCGGACCGTTCTCGTTCGACTCCTACACGCCGAACCAGCAGTTCGTACTCAAGAAGTTCGACGGCTACTTCGAGAAGGACGAGCCGTACCTCGACCAGGTGATCTTCAAATTCTTCAAGGATCAGTCATCGATCACCTCGGCCCTGCGGTCCAAGGCGATCGACATGACCTGGCTCAAGGACCCCAAGGTGGCGGCGCAGATCGTCAAGACGGCGCCGGATCTGGTATCGGCCCCCGGCCAGACGTCCCGAACCTTCCCCGTGTGGCTCAACATGACTCGCAAGCCCCTCAATGACGTGAACGTCCGGCGGGCGCTGAGCCTGGCCACCGACCGCAAGGCCTGCGTCGACACCGTGCTCGCCGGATCCGGAAAGGTCGGCGCGCTGATCCCGGAGAGCCAGGTCGGCGGATACGACGGAACCGGCGACATGCCCTATTACCAGCGCGATGTCGCACAGGCCAAGAAGTTGCTCGCGGACGCGGGATACCCGAACGGCATCGACCTGGGCGACTACATCGTGGTGGCCGCGAACGATCTGGATGTGCAGTGCTCGCAGATCCTGCAGCAGCAGTGGGCTGAGGCGGGAATCAAGGTCAACCTCAAGCCGTCGGAGACCGCACCGCTGCTGGACGACTGGGCCAAGGGGAACTACACCATCCTGTCGGTGGCGCTGTCCTGGACGCCGGATCCGGATGCGATCTGCGACAGGCTGTTGACCACCAACACCTACGGCAAGGCCATGGGGCAGACGAACACCGACTACGACGACATGGTGGCCAAGGCTCGCGGCGAGCTGGACAAGGACAAGCGCGCGGCGGCCTACCTGGAGATCCAGAAGCTGGTCGCCGACCAGGCGTACAACCTCGAGATCTACCAGTACCCGCTGCGGTGGGAGATGTGGTGGAACTACGTCAAGGGCTATGTGGCATTGCCCGCCAACATCCGCAGCTACGTGCGCACCACCTGGTTGGACAAGTAGCAGGGTGGGCGTGCCTAACGCGCTGGCCGATCGGGCGACCCGGTGAGGCGGGTCGCCCTCACTCGGCTGGCCTGGGCGGCTCCGATCCTGTTCGGGGTGTCGCTGGTGGCGTTCCTGTTGGTGCGGGCGCTACCGGGCGACTTCGCCGAGCAGATGCTCGGCACCCTACCGGGCGCCACGCCCGAGGCCATCGAGCAGATCCGCCACAACATGGGGTTGGACGCACCGATTTGGGTGCAGTACTGGGACTGGCTGGTCGGCGCCCTACAGGGCGATCTGGGCACGTCGTTCATCACCCACCGGCCGGTGACGGAGGAGTTGTTCAGCCGGCTGGGGGTCACTGCCGAGCTCACGTTGATCGCCGCCATCATGGCGATGCTGCTGGGAGCGACGACGGGCCTGCTGTCCGCGCGCTTGCGCGGCCGGGTGGACTGGTTGGTGCGCGGCCTCAACGGGCTGTTGATCGCGGTGCCCAACTTCGTGGTCGCGACCCTGATCGTGCTGCTCTGCGGGCTGTACCTCCCGCAGCTGTCGATCTTCAACTTCACACCGATCGGCACGGACCCGCTGGCCAACATCGGCAGCCTGCTGTTGCCGGCGCTGTCGCTGGCGTTCGCCATCTCGGCAACCATCTCGGAGAACACCAGGGCCGCCGTGCTGGAAGTGTCCAGCCAGGATTTCGTCATGGTGGCCAGGGCCAAGGGCCTGCGACCCCGCACCGTCCTCGGTCAGTATCTCGTCCGGAACGCGCTGACCCCGGTGATCACCGTCACCGGCCTGGAGTATGCCTCGCTGCTCGGCGGCAGCATCGTCGTGGAGTCCATCTTCAATATTCCGGGCATGGGACAGCTGCTGTTCGACTCGGTGACGGGGCGCGACTACCCGGTCATCCAGGGCATCGTGCTGCTGGTGGCCCTCATCGTGGTGCTGGTCAATGTGCTGGTCGACATCGCCTATGCCCGGGTCGACGCGAGGGTCAGCTATGAGTGACCCATCGCTGATCACCAGGGCAGACGCTCCGCCGGCCGCCCCGGCACGGAGCCCTCGGCGGCGCAAGCGATCGAGCGGTCGCACCCTGGTGATCGCGGGTGCGGTGATGTTCGCCGTGATGGTGGTGGTCGTGGCACTGGGACCGGTGATCGCGCCGTACCCGCCCGCGCAGACCTCGCCGGAGTCGTTGGCCGGACCGAGCGCCGCGCACTGGCTCGGCACCGACTCGATCGGCCGGGACGTGTTGAGTCGGATGATCATCGGAGGCCGCTCGACGCTGGTCATCACGGTGATCGCGGTCGCGCTCGCGCTGCTGGCCGGTCTGGTGTTGGGTCTGGTGGCCGGGTATTTCGGCGGCCTGGTCGACCAGATCATCATGCGTGCCCTTGACGTGCTGTTCGCGTTCCCGGCGTTCCTGTTGGCCATCGCGGTGGTTGCCGCGCTCGGCCCGTCGATCAACAACCTGATCCTCACCATCGCGATCGTGTACACACCGAGCATGGCTCGGGTGGTACGTGGCCCGGTGCTCTCGGTCAAGCGGTGGGATCACGTGGAGGCGGCCCGCAGCGTCGGTGTCGGCGAATTCGCCCTGGTGACGCGGCACGTGCTGCCGATGGTGATCTCGCCGATCCTGGTGGAGACCAGCCTGACGCTGTCGCGGAGCATCTTCACGGTGACCGCGCTGTCCTTCCTGGGGCTGGGTCCGCCGCCTCCAGACCCGAACTGGGGCGGCGAGCTGTCCAGCGGCCGCCAGTTCATGGAACTCGCGCCGCTGAACGTGATTGCCCCCGCGGCTGCGATCGTATTCGCCACCCTGACCTTCATCATGCTGGCCAACGGACTGCGCGAGATGCTCGATGTGGCGGGACGTCGATGAGCGCCACGGTCCAGGCCGGTGCCGGCGCGGCTAACGCGTTGCTGTGCGTGCGTGACTTGTCTGCCGAGTTCACCAGTCACGGCGAACGTATCCCGGCGGTCAACGGGGTGAGCTTTGACGTGGGAGCCGGCGAGGCCGTTGGTTTCGTCGGCGAGTCCGGCAGCGGAAAGAGCGTCACCGCACGCAGCATCATGCGGCTCGAGCCCGAGGGGTCCAGCATCGAGGTAGCGGGATCGGTGGTATTCGACGGCCGGAATCTGCTGGACCTGAGTGAGCACGCCATGCGTGATATCCGGGGCAACCGCATCGCCATGGTGTTCCAGGATCCGATGACGTCGTTGAACCCCGTCCTGACGGTGGGCCGGCAGGTCGAGGACATGCTCGCCCGGCACACGCCGCTGTCCCGGCGGGCCGCCCGACGGCGCACGGTGGAGCTGCTGGATATGGTGGGCATCCGCGAGCCGCACCGGCGTGCCGACGACTATCCGCACCAATTCTCGGGGGGAATGCGCCAGCGGGTTCTGATCGCGATTGCGGTGTCCTGTCAACCCGATCTGCTGATCGCGGACGAGCCGACCACGGCGCTGGATGTGACGGTACAGGCGCAGATCCTGCGCCTGCTCGTCCAGCTGCGCCGGGAATTGGGGATGGCGCTCATGCTCATCACGCACGATTTCGGGGTGATCGCGGGAATGGTCGACCGGGTGTACGTGATGTATCGCGGCGACATCGTGGAGTCTGGGAACGTCGAAGACATCTTCGCCCGCCCCCGCCATGACTACACCAGGTCGCTGATCGATGCCGTGCCACGCCTGGATCGGACCGCCGAATGACCGCCGCTAGGGCGCAGGTGCCGGCCCCAGCGGCACCGCCAACGTCACCACTGCTGCAGGTGCGAGACCTGCGGGTGACCTTTCCCGCCAGGCGGGGCAATCCGCCGGTGACAGCGGTCGACGGCGTGAGCTTCGACATCTGGCCGGGGACCACGCTGGGCCTGGTCGGCGAGTCCGGGTCGGGCAAGACGACCACCGGTCGCGCGGTACTGCAGCTGCAGAGCTCCACTGGCGGATCGGTCTCGTTGTTGGGGCGTGACCTGTCGACGATGTCGTACGGCGAGGTGCGACAGATGCGCCGCCACATGCAGTTCGTCCTGCAGAATCCCTATTCGAGCCTGCATCCCAGGATGACCGTGGAACGCATTCTGGCCGAGCCGTTACGCGTTCACCGAACGGTTCCGCCGGATCGGGTGAGCGGCCGGATCGATGAGTTGCTGTCGCTGGTGGGTTTGGACACGGGAATGCGCCGCCGCTACCCGCATGAGTTCTCCGGCGGACAGCGCCAGCGCATCGTCATCGCACGTGCGCTGGCGGTCGACCCGGCATTCGTGGTGTGTGACGAGCCGGTGTCCGCACTGGATGTGCGGATCCAGGCGCAGATCGTCGAGCTGCTCACCGGGCTCCAGCGCCAGCTCGGGGTCTCGTACCTGTTCATCGCGCACGATCTGGCAGTGGTGCGGCAGATCGCCGATCGCGTGGCGGTGATGTACTCCGGGAACATCGTCGAACTCGGCGACACGGTGGACGTATATGCCCACCCGACTCACCCGTACACGCACATGTTGCTCGCAGCCGTTCCGGTGCCGGACCCGCTGGTGCAACGTTCTCGGTTGGCGCAGGTTCCCGACGTGCCCGACTTCCGCGCCGGCTCGCCGGGGTCGCGGTGCGTTTTCGGCACCGACCACGAGGCATCCCACGGCCCGCGCTGGCACGAGATCGCAGCCGGTCACGGAGTGTCCTGCCGCTTCTGGCCAGCCGGAACCATGCCGGCGATTGCGCAGGGCTGACCGGCATGCCGAGCATCCGGACGGCGTGGTGCCCGCAGGCGGCCGAGACGGCGCCCTGGGATGCCCTGGGATACGGCTCGTGTTGAATAGCTGCCGTGGGGAATAGCGGCAGTGTGGCATGACGATCGTCGCGATCGTGGTAAGTGTGCTCGGTGGGGCGGCGGTGACGCGGCTGACCGGGCTGGGCTTCGCACTGGTGGCCTCGCCGCTGCTGATCCTGGTGCTTGGCCCGTTCCAAGGTGTCTTGCTGTGCAACATGCTCAGCCTGCTGGCGTCGGCGGGCATGCTGGCCAGCCATTGGCGGGATGTCGCCTGGCGCCGCGCACTGCTGCTGCTGGCCCCGGCCCCCTTACTCATTCCGGCCGGGGCGCAGCTCGTGCATCGGTTGCCGCAGGCGCCGCTGTCGGTGCTGATCGGTTCGTTGCTGTTGGTTGCGGTGGCGCTGGTGGCGCGGGGTCGATCGTGGCGAGTCCTGGCTGGCACACCGGGGGCATTCCTGGCGGGCGGTGCATCGGCAGCGCTGAATGTGTTGGCCGGCGTCGGCGGCCCGGCGCTCGCGCTGTACGGCGTGAGCCAGCGGTGGACCGGGCGCGCATTCCTGGCCACGGTCCCGGTGTGTTCGCTGGCCATGAACGCATTGTCGCTGGCAACCAAGGGATTGCCTGCCATGACCGGTGGGGAGCTGGCACTGGTGGTATCCGCGCTGGTGGTGGGAAGCGTGGCGGGGGAGCTGTTGGCACGCAGGGTATCGAGCCGGCACGCACAGCCCTTGCTGTTGAGCCTTGCCGCGGTGGGTGCGATCGCGGCGGTCGTGAAGGGCGCCCTGGCCTGGTGATCCACGCGCCGGTCGAGGGCGCGGGTGCTGGGGACAATCCGGTGGGTGATCTGGGATACCACCGGGCGCGGTTCGTTGACGTCGCCATGGCGACGCACGAGAATGGACCCCAGGTTCTATCAAGCAAAACCGCTTGGTCCGTCCTGCGGCCCCGGCGGACCGTCGTCAAAGAGGGTCGAGCATGATCGGATACACCGCGGATGGGCTGCGCAAGCTTGCCAGCCAACAGACCCGTACCGTCAGCTTCGAGGGCGACGCCCTCCGGATGTCGATGGACTGGGCAGTAGGGGATCTGTCGCTCCCTCAGGTGTTGGTAGAGACGACGGCCGGCTCGTCACACCCCAGTTCCTACCATCTGGCCAGCCTGGCCGCCGAGGTCGGCAAGGGCGTGCTGCAGGGGGGTGGCAAACCGGCCGACTACACCACCACCGATATCTGTGACGGGGTGGCGCAGGCGCACGCCGGGATGAACTTTCCACTCGCGTCACGTGAATTCATCGCGAACATGGTGGAGATTCACGCTCGCGCCACGCCGTTCGACGCCCTGGTGACCTCCTCGTCCGGAGACAAGGCGGTACCAGCCCACCTGATCGCCTTGGCTCGACTCGACTTGCCGGGTATCCACGTTCCCGGTGGTGCGATGACGTCCGGGCCGAAGCTGCGCTCGAACGAAGAGCTGTGGAACATGAGCGTCCAGGTGGCACGCGGGGAGATCGAGAAGGACGAGTTCGATGCCTTCCAACGCTTCGCGTGCCCCGGATGCGGTGCCTGCCAGTACATGGGGACCGCGGCCACGATGCAGGTGATGAGCGAGGCCCTCGGCCTGGCACTGCCCTGGTCCGCGCTGGTGCCGGCCGGCATGGCGGAGCTGCGCCGGGCTGCCAGAGCGGCCGGGCGCCAGGTGCTGACGTTGCTGGCGAACGGCATCACGACCCGCACCATCCTGACCCGCGACGCCTTCGAGAACGCCATCACCGTACACGCGGCGATCGGCGGATCCCTGAACGCCGTGATGCATCTGATCGCAGTTGCCGACGAGGCAGGGATCGAGCTGACCGCGCGGGATTTCCAGCGCATTCATCAGCGGACCCCGGTTCTGGTCGACGCCAAGACAGCCGGCAGGTATCCGACCGAGCTGTTCTGGTATGCCGGCGGCGTCCCGCAGCTGATGACCCAGATCGCCGACCTGCTGCACCTGGATGCGCTCACCGTCAGCGGCCGCACGGTGGGGGAGAACCTGGAGCGGTTGTCAGGCAGCCAATTGCAGCGTCACGCCGCGATGTTCCTTGGCAACTATCATGTGCGCGCGCAGGAGGTGATCCGTACCGCGGACAATCCGGTGTACGCCAGTGGCTCGACAGTGGTGCTGGCCGGGTCTCTTGCCGATGGTGCACTGGTGAAATCGCACGCGGTGGCGGAGCGAATGCAGCAGCACACCGGCCCCGCGCGGGTGTTCGACACCGAACCGGATGCGGTCCAGGCGGTCGTCGGTGGGGAGATTGCCGCCGGAGATGTGATCGTCGTGCGCTATCAGGGGCCGCGGGCGACCGGCATGCCGGAGATGTTCTTCCTTTCGGAGCTGGTAGCGGCGGATCCCGGGTTGGGCGCCACCACCGCGCTGGTGACCGACGGGCGCTTCTCCGGCGCCAGCCGAGGACCGTGCGTCGGCTATGCGTTCCCCGAGGCCCTGGACGGTGGACCACTCGCGTTGGTGCAAGACCAGGACTTGATTTGCATCGACATTCCCGCCGGCAGAGTGGATCTGGTGGGAATCGCCGGGGTACCCACCGCGGCCGACGACGTGCAGCGGGAACTGCAGCGCCGGCGCGAAGCATGGCGCCCGCCGGCGGTGCACCATTCCGGAGCGCTCGCGCAGTACACGGCCATGTGCCGGCCGGCCCTGTATGGCGCCGGGATGGCCACCGGGCAATCGGTGGGTCGTCGTTGACCGAACCAGACCGGCAGCGATACCATCCATCTGGCGGAAGCAACGTTTCAGCTGCTGAATTCGTGACCCAGTGGAGGACCTCCATGCTGATCGACTCGTGGCCGGCCTCGGCTGCCGCGTGGGACCGTGCCAAACGCTCTTTGGCGGGGGGCGTATCGACCGGCATGCGAGGCTCGATGAAGCCGCATCCGCTGTTCTTCCAGGGCGGCCAGGGTGCTCGGCTGACCGATCTGGATGGCAATAGCTATCTCGATCACGTACTGGGCTGGGGACCCGTGATCCTGGGTCACGGGCACGCCGGGCTGACACGTGCCGTCGCCGAGGTTCTGGGTGGCGGTGCGACCTTCGGCGCGGGCCACCGGTGGGAGTACGAAGCCGCCGAACGGGTTCTGGCCGCCATCCCGGGAACCGAGCGGCTGATCTGGTCGAATACCGGCTCGGAGGCAACCCAGGTCGCGTTGCGTCTGGCGCGCGCCGCAACGGGCCGACACCGATTCGTGAAAATGATCGGTCACTACCACGGCTGGTCCGATAGTTTCCTGCTCGGCTACCGCCCGGATCATCACGGCAGTCTGACCTCACTGGGCAGCCAGGGGCAGCGCGAGTCGGCGCTGGCGGATGTGAGCCTGCTTCCCTTCGGTGACCTGGAGGCGGCAGCGGCGGTACTCAAGGAACCGGAAGCCGACGTCGCGGCAGTGTTCGTCGAGCCGGTGCTATGCAACTCGGGCGTGATAGCGCCCCCGGAGGGCTACCTCGCCGGTCTGCGGGAACTCTGCGATGCCACCGGGACTGTGTTGATCTTCGACGAGGTGATTACCGGATTCCGGCTTGCTCGTGGCGGTGCGGTCGAGAAGTATGGCGTGCAGCCGGATCTGGTAGTTCTGGCCAAGGCGATTGCCGGCGGCTATCCGCTATCGGCGGTGGCAGGCCGGGCCGCGCTGTTGGACCAGGTCATGTCCGGCGTGGTGCATGCCGGCACCTACAACGGCAATCCGGTGGTGCTGGCGGCCGCGGTCGCGACGCTGGACGCGCTGTCCGAAGAGGGGATCTATCCTGCATTTGACGCGCGAGGGCGCGAATTGTCGGACGGCATGCGCACCGCCATTCGAACCCACGGTGTGCCAGGAACGGTCAATCAGGTAGGGCCGGTGGTGCAGTGCCTGTTCGGAGTCGACCAGGCCGACACGATCGAGACGTTCCTGGCTGGCGACCAGGTGTTCTACGACAGGCTGCTGGTCCACCTGTTGCGACGGGGAGTCTTTGCGCTGCCAGGCGGTCGGTGGTACATCTCCACGGCACACACCGCCAGCGATATCGCTACGGTGGTGGGGGCATTCGAACAGGCGTTGGCGGCGACGGTGGCGGACGGTCCCGCGCCGATCCGTCCGGTTGCGGCGAGCGAGTGAGAGCGCCTCTCGGGGAGGAGAACGGTCACGCCCCGCCGGTGCGGATTGCCGTTTTGGGGCTGTACCACGAGGCGAACACATTTTCCTCGGCACAGGCCGGCCTAGCACGCTATCGTGCCGATGGATGGCACACCGGCGACGCCATGATCGCGCATTACCGTGATTCTCGGTCCGTGGTCGGCGGGTTCCTCGAAGCCGGGCCGGACGAGGACAACGTAGAGGTGCTGCCACTCCCGGTCGGGTTCGTTACCCCCTGCGGGCCGATTTCGGCCGAGGCGTACCAGATATTGGTAGACGAGATGCTGTGCGCGTTGCGGTCCGCAGGCCGGATAGACGCTGTGCTGCTGGTGTTGCACGGCGCGGCCGTGGCCGACGGTAACCTGCACGTGGACGCGGAGATCGCCGAGCGGGTGCGCACTGTCGTCGGATCCGGGGTGCCGATCGGCACCGTCGTAGACATGCACGCCAACGTGGAACAGCGCCTGGTGGACGCGGTGGACGTGTTGTTGGCGTATCAGACGAATCCGCATGTCGATGCCCGGCAGGTCGGGGCCGAGTGTCGACGCCTGGTGCTGCGCATCGTGCGGACGGGCGTGCGGCCCGCCACCGCGCTGGAGCGGTTACCGCTAGTGGTGACGATCGTTCGGCAGGACACCTCGACCGAGCCGATGGCCTCGCTGCTGCGGGCGGCCCGTGAGGTGGAGACGGAACCCGGGATGCTGGATGTCAGCATCGTAGAGGGATTTCCCTATGCCGATGTTCCGCAGATGGGGATGTCTGTGCTGGCCACACACCCTGATCCGGACGCGGCACGGGATGCGGCGCGGCGAGTAGCCGACGCGGTCTGGGCGGCCCGGGCAGACCTGCAGGGCGGCGGGCTGTCCGTGTCGGAGGCGGTCTCGGCCATCCTGGCGCATCGCGGCGATCGGCCACTGCTGGTCTTGGATGTCGGCGACAACGTGGGTGGCGGTGGGCCCGGAGACTCAACCGTCTTGCTGGCGGAGGTGATCAGGCGGCGCGCTGCGGGGTGTGGGACCACGCTGTATGACCCACAGGCGGTGGCGGCTCTGGATGGCACGCCGGTCGGCGGTCGCGTGGATGTGATGGCAGGTGGCCAGTCGCCAGAACAGGACGGCGTGCCCGTTCGCCTCATCGGCTCAATCACCGGTCGACACAGCGGTCTGTATGAGGAACCGCGAATCGCCCACGGTGGCTTCCGATTCTTCGATGGAGGCGACATGGTCGGCGTCCGCACCGATGACGGCATTGCCGTGGTGCTGACCTCGAAATCGGTCCAACCGATCTCTGCCGTCCAGTACCAGGTGGTCGGCATCGAGCCTACGCAGCTGAGCGCCGTCATCGGCAAGGGCGTGAACGGGCCCCGAGCCGGCTTCGCAGAGGTGTGCTCCGACCTCGTCGTCGTGGATACACCAGGCGTCACGCGCAACTCCGTCACCGGATTCAACTACCAGCACCGTCCGCATCCGATGTATCCCTTCGAACCCGAGACTGCCTATTCGGCGACACGATGAAACCCGGAAGCGCGAGGAGCGAGCGCCCATGCCCAGAACTGCCGTGACCGGCGACTTGCCCGTCAGCCACCTTCCATTCTCCCGGGCATCCGCGCGGGGGATTTCGTCTTCGTCTCCGGGCAGGCAGCCGTGGACGACACCGGCGCTCACGTGCCCGGCGACTTCGCGGAGGAAATGGAGCGTGCCTTCTCGAACGTGACGCGCATCCTGGCCGCCGCGGGCGGAACGCTGGCCGACGTCGTTCAGGTGCGTGCCTACCTGGGAGACCGGCAGTATCGCGACGAATACAACGCCCGGTATCGGGACTACTTCGCCGACCCATTGCCGGCTCGGACCTCACTGTCGGTTGACTTGGGCGCGCTGAAGTTCGAGGTGGATGTGGTGGCCTACATCCCCGTCGGGGCGCCGTAGTCGCTGGATGGGCGCGGCGCCCATCCGGCTCACGGCAGGGTGTTACCCGGCTGCCCAGACGCTCAGTGGGTCGACCGGAAGCGGTCCGCGGCACGGGCGCGCGCATTGGTCACTCACAGTCTTCCGCTCAGCGAGTGCGAGTGCACGCTATTGACACTGTCAGACACGCTGTGGACAATGGGATGGCATTTTCGCTGCATGGAACATGAGTGGTGTCGCTCGTTAGCTACGAAGGGACTCTGAAATGAAACGTGCGCGGCGCGGGTCCGCCCGGTTTGGGAGCACCATCGCGTTACTGGCTTCAGTCGGCCTCGCCATCGCGGCGTGTGGTTCGTCCGGAACGGCCGGTTCCAGCAGCGATGCCGGGGGGAATTCTCCCGGCGCATCGGCCAGCGGCAACGCTCCCGATACGAACCAACCGGCCTCCACCGGTCCGGCGTCGCCTCGCAAGGCACAGAACAAGCTGATCGCTATCGCGGTGCAGGACCCGGGTACCCTCGACTACACCAAGAGCAACCTGACCGCATTAGCCCTGTGGATTCCGAACATTGTGGAGCCTTTGGTCTATTTCGATGCCGATGGCCAGGCCGTGCCAGGAGTCTCCGACAAGTGGACCATCAGCGACGACCAGAAGACCTACTCCTTCCACATCCGCGATACAACGTTTTCCAATGGCGCGCCGGTGACCGCGGACGACGTGGTCTACTCGCTCAATACCATGAAGGCGAGTCCTGTCACCCGGAACGCGACCGCCTACTCGGCCGTGACAAGCATCAAGAAGACCGACGACCATACCGTCGAGGTCACACTGAGCAGGCCGTCCAGATCGTTCTTTCTCGGGATGGGTTCGACATCGGGGCTGATCCAGCCGAAGGCGTCGGCATCCAGCATCGCAACGGACCCGATCGGAACGGGGCCATACAAGCTCGTGAAGTACGTGCCGAACGACTCCATCACACTCACCGCGAACACCAGCTATTGGGGCACCAAGCCAGCCATTCCCGATGTGACAATCAAGATCATTCCCGACCAGAACGCCGCACTCAACGCGCTCAAGGCAGGCGAGGCGGACCTGTTCGCTCCGGCTGGCGCGCAATTCTGGTCGCAGATCACCAAGGAGGGGCTGGACAAGAAGTACCACTTGATCACCTACCCACAATCGGGTGAGCCCACCTATGGCGTGATCAACAGCAGGGTGCCCGAGAAGGAACGCCAGGTGATCGCTCAGGTATTCGACCGCGACGCGATCAAGGCCCTGTTCAACGCTCCCTGGGGCATCAAGACCACCTGCACCTTCGGCGAGCCCAACCGCTCCTGGTTCCAGCCCTACAGCGCGGGTAGTTGCGCGAACCCGTACGACCCGAAGGCCGCGGCGGCTGCGGTGGCGTCGAATGGGTACGGTGACCAGGAGCTGGAATTCACCTCGCTGACCGATGTCGGTGACCTGAAGCCTCCGGCGGAGGTGATGATCGCGGAGATGCAGGCTGCGGGATTCAAGGTCAAGAACAACGCGGTCGATCTGGCTCGCTACTCCCAGTTGGTGTTTTCCGCCAAGCAGCCCGACTTCGATGTCACGGTCATGGCTGGTAGCGACGACCCCACGAGCTGGGCCTGCCCGGACAAGACGCAGGTGAGTTGGTCGACTTACTGCAGCGAGAAGTACACCTCCTTGCTCGCCCAGGCGGACGCCGCGGCATCGACTGCCGAGTACGACAAGATCATGAAGCAGGCCATGGACACGCTTACCCGGGATGCCGTCATCGTTCCGATGATCTCCAAGTCCGGGGTGGGATTGATGAGCCCGGACTTGCAAGGCTGGCAGGATCCGAACGTCTTCGTGGGAATTCGGCTAGCCGACCTGCACTGGTGACGGACACGTCGCCGGATGCCACCGCTGGGGTGCAGCGCTGGCATCCGGCGACGCTCCGGCAGCAACGGGCGGCAGCGGGGTCAGCCTCGGCCAGGACTTGGTAGTCGTCCGACGGTGTGAACAGGGGGTGTCATGGTCAGATTTTTGGTGCGGCGGCTGGCCACCTTCGTGGTCACCCTTGTCGTGTCGTCGATCGTGATCTTTCTGATGATCCGCCTGACCGGTGGAAGCGTGGCGGCAACGATTCTCGGAAAGAACGGAACTCCCGCCGCGATCCGCGAGCTACAACGTTCTTTCGGGTTGGATCGCCCGCTCGTGATTCAGTATTTCGACTGGGTCCGCGGGATGCTGTCTGGCGACCTGGGCAAATCGTTTCGAACGAATGCGCCGGTCGGTAGCCTGATCTATTCCAGTCTGCCAGTATCGGTACCGCTCGCCTGCGCCGGGCTGGTTTTGGCCATCGCGATTGCGGTGCCGGTCGGCACCTATGCGGCCCGCAATGTCGGCAGACCGTCGGGTGCGATTGTGGCCCTCTTCAGCCAGGTTGGCATTGCCGTTCCGGTGTTCTGGGCGGGATTGCTGCTCTCGCTCCTGGTTGGCGTCAAGCTCGGTTGGTTACCCACCGGCGGTTGGACGCCGTGGTCGACCAGCGTGAGCGGCGCGATCACCTCGTTGATCCTGCCGTCCATCACCCTGGGGCTGGTGATGGCAGCGTCCATGAGCCGCTATGTGCGGACGATGGTCCTCGACGTGATGAACGAGGACTACGTCCGGACCGCCCGCGCGACCGGGATGACCCGCACCGGAGCGCTGCTATCCGTCGGGCTGCGCAACGCGGCCCTTCCCCTCGTGACCGTGCTGGGTCTTCAGATCGGAGAGTTGGTGGGAGGCACGGTGATCGTGGAGAGCGTGTTCTCGCTGCCCGGACTCAGCCGGATGATCCTGTCGAACGTGACGGCTCGGGAACTCACCGTGGTGCAATCAACCGTCATGCTCATCGTTGCATTCGTGATGGTGGTCAACCTGATTGTCGACGTCCTGTACGGCTTGCTTGACCCCCGGGTCGGAGTGGCCCGATGAGCGATCTCTTGCCGACCGGCGACGAGGTGCGATTGGTGCCGGCGGAATCGATCTCCGACGCGACGTCGCGTAGGCATCGGCGGCGATGGAACCTGTCCTTGGTCATCGGTGGCACGATCACGGTGCTGTTTCTTGCCGTCGCGATGATCTCGTTGTTCTACCTGCCTTCGGATCCCAACCTCCCCGACGTGGTGAATCGGTTGTTGCCGCCCGGCTCTCCTGGCCACCTGCTCGGCACCGATGCATTGGGACGCGATGTGGTGGCAAGCTTGATGGCCGGCGCCAAGACGTCGGTGTTCATCGGAGCCTGTGGTTCGTTCCTGGGAATGGCGCTCGGACTGCTGGGCGGGCTCAGCGCCGCCGCCGGAGGTCGATGGGCCGACGAGGGTGTCATGCGGGTGGCCGACGTCTTGCTGTCGATTCCGGGGATCATCACCGCGCTGGTCCTGGCCACCAGCATCGGCTCCGGGGCGGTGACGACCATCATTGCGCTGGCCCTGTTCTTCTCCCCCTCATTTGCTCGGGTCATCAGGTCAGCGGCACTGGGTGTGCTGGCCGAGGACTACATCACCGCGGCACGCCTGTACGGCCGAGGCCGAGTATTCGTCCTGATCCGGCATGTCGTACCGAATATCGCCGGTGTCCTGATCATCCAGTTCACGCTGTACTTTGCGGTAGGCATCCTCGTCGAGGCCGCACTGTCCTACCTCGGAGTCGGCGTTGCGCGGCCTACCATCTCCTGGGGTTTGCTGCTCAACGAGGCGCAGGACCAGGTTGGCGTCTCGTCACCGTTGGCGATCTGGCCCGGCCTGGCCATTGTCTTGGTGGTTCTGGGACTGAACCTGCTGGGTGACGGGTTGCGTGACGTCCTTGATCCCAAGCTGTCGCGGAGGCGGTGATGGGTGCTGAGAACGCCTTGCAGGTCCGGGACTTGGTGGTGCACCGGGGCGACCTGAGCGCTGTGCGTGGAGTGAGCTTCAGTGTCGGTGCAGGCAGTCGAATGGGGCTGGTCGGCGAGTCCGGAGCCGGAAAGAGCCTGACCGCGCTCGCGGTCATGGGATTGCTGCCGGTCGGGTGGCAGGTGTCAGGGTCCGTGATGCACGACGGCATCGATCTGACCACGCTGGGCGACCGCGCCTTTTCGAGCCGGCGAGGGCGAACCCTGTCCATGGTGTTCCAGGACCCGATGTCAGCGCTCAATCCGACCAAGCGGGTGGGCGAGCAGATCTCCACCGTGATCCGCCGGCACACCGGAGTGTCGGCGGAAGCCGCCCGGGTACAGACCCTGGACCTGATGGAGCAGATGAACCTGCCTCGCGCGGCATCTATGATGCGCTCATACCCCCATGCGCTTTCCGGCGGACAGCGGCAACGCATCATGATCGCAATGGCACTGGCCTGCTACCCCAAGTTGATCATTGCCGACGAACCGACGACCGCGCTCGACGTGACCGTCCAGAAACAGGTCCTCACGTTGCTCGACTCGGCCGTCAGGGAGCGCGGCTGCGCTCTGCTGATGATTACCCACGACCTACCGGTGATCGCAGCCCTGTGCGATACCGTCGCCGTCATGTACGGCGGCCGGATAGTGGAATCCGGTCCCGTCGACCGGGTCTTCCGCGCTCCCCGTCACCCCTATACGCGTGGCCTGCTGGACTCCCAGCCCACGATGGATAACATTGCACTGGATGGAAGTTCGCGCCTGCCGTCGATTCCCGGGATGGTGCCCCCGTTGGCAGAAATGCCCACTGGATGCGCGTTCCGAACGCGATGCATGGCGGCGACGGATGCGTGTGCCGCCATGCCCGAGCTGGATGACGGACCCTCGCGGGTCGCCTGCTGGCATCCCATAGCGGCTCCTTCGGGCTCGCGAGCCGAGCGGACGATCGCGGGCGAATCATGAGTGCGACCGGTCAGGGCGGCCCCGTGCCGGTGGGAGAGAATCCCGAGTCGGAGCCGGTATTGCAGGCGCGCGGGATCTGGCAGCACTATCCGTTGCCGCGTACCCGACTCGTCGGTCCCAGACCGATGCTGACCGCGCTGAATGATGTGACCTTTGAGGTGATGCGCGGCGAGGCCGTGGGGTTGGTCGGGGAGTCGGGGTCTGGCAAGTCGACCCTGACGCGCATCCTCACCGGTGACGAGCGCCCGACCAAGGGCGACGTGCGGTTCGCCGGGCAGGATGTCTGGGCAGTGAGCTCCTCGTTGCGCAAGCAATTCCGCCGATCGGTGCAGGTGGTGCTGCAGAACCCGCGAAGCTCCTTGGATCCCCGGATGCGGGTCGGCCGGTCCTTGATGGAGCCGCTACGCAGTCTCCACGTTGAGGGCGACCATGCCGCACGAGTCGCGCAGGTCCTCGAACAGGTCGGCCTGGGCCCAGATGCGCTGCACAAATACCCGCATGAGTTCTCTGGGGGTCAGCTGCAGCGCGTCGCAATCGCCCGGGCGTTGATGCCGTCGCCGAGCGTACTGATCGCGGACGAACCGGTTTCGGCGCTGGATGTCTCGATCCGTGCGCAAGTCCTCAACCTACTCAAGGATCTCGTTGCCGAGCTGGGGCTGACGCTGGTACTCATCGCACACGACCTGTCAGTGGTGGCATACACCACCAGCCGGGTCGCCGTGATGTCGGCCGGCCGGATCGTGGAGGTGGGACGACCGTTGACCTTGTTCAGCGAGCCACAGGCAGAAGCGACCAGGGCGCTGGTTGGCGCCGTGCTGACAGTCGAGGGCGGCCTGGCCGGGACTGCGCTGCGCAGCTGACCGTTTGGCGGGCCAACCGCCAGATGCGCGCGCTGGCGGTCGGTTCGTGTGAGGGGCGCGCCAGAGCATGAGAGGGTGTGATGCCTGCTGCGATCGGCATGATCCACGTGCTGGCTTCGCCGACCGTCAGGGCTGGACGACTACCCGTTCCGACTCTGCGCCAGCGTGATCAGGATCGCGGCACGCACGTCACACCCGTTGACCGCCTGCGCGTGGACCGATACATTACTCCAACAGAACAGCAGTTCCGAGTGGTGGAACATCGCGGAGGTGACAGTGCACGTGCCGATCCTCGCTGGCGCACCGGGTGCACGCGCCAAGCGCATTGCCGTTGCCGGTCTGATGGTCGAGACGAACTCGTTCGCGCCGGGCGTCACCACAGTGGCAGACTTTGAACGAGGGTCGGCGGCCGGCAGGGCCGTGCTCACAGCGGGCGGCGGGACCGACTCGACCGCCGGCACCGCAGGGATGGCAGCGCGGGCCGGCGCGGATGTGGTTCCTACCACGGTTGCCTTTGCCCTATCCGGACCGCCGGTGGCAGCAGGGGCGTTCGAGGTGTTGCGCACGCGCCTGTTGGGAAGGTTGGCGGCACACCTGGAGGGTGCTCGACGGCGTGTACTTATCGCTGCACGGCGCCATGGTCGTCCAGGACTGCCAGGACACCGGGGGAGAGCTACTACCCTGGCGCATCGCGGCGGCAAGCCCGTGTTGGTATTGGACGTCGGCGACAGTGTCGGAGGCTGCGGCCCCGGTGACTCCACCGTGTTGTTGGCCGAGGTGATCGCGCGCCGAGCGGCCGGAACCGGCATCACGCTATACCACCCAGCGACGGTCGCGGCTCTGACCGGGACACCTGTCGGTGGCCGTGTGGACGTGCTCGCCGGCGGTCTCTCTCCGGAGCAGGACGGGGCGCCGGTGCGGCTGGTCGGCTCGATCACCGGCCGCCATAGCGGCCTCTACGAGGAGTCACGGATCGCGCACGGAGGATTCCGATTCTTCGATGGCGGCGACATGGTGGGCATCCGCACCGACGACGATGTCATGGTCGTGCTGACCTCCAAGTCCGTGCAACCCGTCTCGGCAGTTCAGTACCGAGTAGTAGGCATCGAGCCGACGCGGCTGACGGCAGTGATCGGCAAGGGCGTCAACGGTCCACGCGCTGGCTTCGCGGACGTCTGCGGTGACCTCCTGGTGGTGGACACGCCGGGCGTCACCCGCAAATTCGGTGACCGGATTCCACTACCGCCACCGGCCCAAACCCATGTACCCGTTCGAGGACGACACGACGTTCCCGGCACCACAGTAGACCCCACCATCCGAAGGAGTGCCCATCCATGCCCCGCATTGCTGTTACCGGTGACCTGCCCGTTAGCTACCTACCGTTTTCTCCGGCGATCCGCGCCGGGGACTTCGTCTTCGTCTCCGGGCAGGCCGCCGTGGACGACACCGGTGCCCACGTGCCGGGCAGTTTCGCCGAGGAGATGGACCTCGCCTTCTCGAACGTCTCGCGCATCCTGGCCGCGGCCGGCGGCGGTCTGGACGATGTCGTCCAGGTTCGGGCGTATCTGGGCGACCGACAGTTCCGTGACGAGTACAACGACCGATACCGTGACTACTTCGTCAACCCGCTGCCAGCGCGTACCTCGCTGACGGTCGGACTCGGAGCCCTGAAGTTCGAGGTGGATGTGGTGGCGTACATCCCGGCCACCGACTGAAGGTCCGGTGTGGCCTTCGGCGCGGATCACGGCATGCCGCGCTGGGCGGGGTCGATGACTGTGATCTGCTGATCACCACCGTCCGAGAAGGGTACGCGGACAGGTCCAGCGGAGCCGAACCGTCGGTCGGCCAGTTGTTTTCGGCGCGACCTGCATACGCTGCGCGGCTGTTGTACGCCGTCCACGCCGCCGCCTGACCCCATGGGAAGGAATCGAAGAATGCGCATCGCTCTGGCCAGCATCGGACAGGAACAGAGCACCTTCAATCCGGTTGAGACGCGGATGGCCGCATTTCGCGCACAGGGCCTGTGGACCGGTGAGGAGATCTTGCGGAACGAGTCCGGCGTCGGCATGACGGGCGGACTGCTGGCCGCTCTGTCCACGCGCATCGCCACAGGCGAAGTCCAGCCGATACCGCTGGTTAAGGCAACCGCCGTCCCGGCCGGCCGGATGGCGGCGGAGGTACTGGCGACACTGACCACGATGCTGACCGATGCCCTGACCTCGGCGATGGCACATGCGCGGCTCGACGGAATCGCCCTGCTCATGCACGGGGCATGCGCCGCCACCGGGGTGGACGACGTGGAGGGACACCTGCTGTCCGCGGTTCGGTCGGTGACCGGCGACGGGATACCGATCGCCGTCGGCCTGGACCATCACGCCAACATCACCGATGCAATGATGCGCCGAGCCGACATCATCGTCGGCCATCGCACGCAACCCCACGATCCGTACGACACGGGCCAATTGACCGGAAGGCTGCTGCTGGCCACGCTCAACGGCGCGCGGCCCACGATGGCGTGGCGGAAGTTGCGCATGCTGACTCATCAGGAGCAGTATCTGACGGCCGGCGGGCCGATGAAGGCATGGTTCGACCGCGCGAGGGCCTGGGAATCGCGACCGGGAGTGCTGTCGGTGTCACCGTTTCCCGTGCAGCCGTGGCTGGACGTACGGGAGGCGGGATGGTCTGCGGTCGCCGTGACCGACGGTCATGCCGACCTGGCCGAGGAGATCGTCGATGACCTGGCCGACCTGGCGTGGTCGATGCGCGCTGAGTTCCAGGTCTCGACGGCCATCCCGGCGAGGGAGGCGGTCGCAGCGGCTCGTACCGCGAACGGACTGGTCATCCTGTCCGACACAGGCGACTCGGTATTCGGCGGCGCGGCCGGTGATTCCACCGCGATCCTCATGGAATTGCTGGCCACCGAGGGTATCCGGGCTCTGGTCCCAGTGGTCGATCCAGCGGCCACCGCGCAGCTCCGGGCGGCTGGAGTTGGCGCGCATGTCGACCTGCAAGTGGGCGGCGGCATGACCGGCTTCTTCGGGCCGGCGCGGATCAGCGGCATGGTGGTGGCGGTGGACGAACCGGTGCTGCGGTTGCCCGGATATCCGGAACCCGAGGTGCACTGGGGACCGGTCGCGCTACTCCGGTCTGGTGGCGTCACTCTCGCGGTGAGCGAGCAGGCCGGGGTGGGCGGCAATCACCCCGGTGCCTACCAACATTTCGGTCTGGACCCTTGCGATTTCGATGCCGTCGTGCTCAAGACCGCCAGCAACTTCCAGTACTTCGCCCCGTTCACCCGTACCGTGATTCGGGTGAGCACGCCCGGTCCGACGCAGTCAGGCATCGCCGAGCTGCCGTGGCGACGCATCCCACGCCCGATCTACCCATTGGACCAGATCGACTCCTGGCAGGGATAAACCGACACCTATCGGCCGGACGTCAGGGCCCGGATGGCGACATCGGCAGTCTCCACGATATGTTCGAGACCGCCTGGTGCCAGCAAGGTCTGCCAAGACTGGTAGGTGTGCCGGGCATACGAGCGGTGCGTCGGAAGGTAGATGCCCCCAGGGCCGTTTGTCAGATTCAGCACGAATATTACCTGATCGGGATGCCGCCGCCTCAGCTCGGTTTGCAGGTAGGAATAGGCTTCGCCAGTCTGGGCTACGAAGATCGCATCCCCCCACTTCCAGATCCAGACGGGGTGGCGGTGGGAACCGTCCAACTTGTAGCCGTCGCGGACACGCATCGCCCGTTGGATTCGTTCTTCTCTCGCGCGAGCATCGATATCAGCCCAGTCGACCCGAAGTTGCTCGACGGACTTCAGCGTCTTGATGCTGACCGGGACGTCGATCCGAGATGTCCGCAGTTCGGTATTCGGCTGCGCGGGGGCTGTCGCCCATTCGCCGAGGGTCGCGCCGGATTCCACGATGCCACCGAATCGCAAAAGACTCGCCGGCGGGGCGAGACCCTCCAACGTCGACAGCACGGCGTACCCGAGAACGCGACCATTGCTGTCGGCTACCTCGGTGTCGCCGGTGAAGCCCAGCCGTGGAGAGAGATCGCCCGATGCGCCCTGGAAGAAGACCATGGGCGCATCGACGCGCGATTCGACGATCTCGCGTGCCGAGCCGACAAAGTCCGGCGAAATGAGATGATTCTGCCAGGCCAGTGTCGTCGGATGGCAGGCGTAGTTGACCAGGACGCCTAGGACGTCCCCACTACGGTCGGTGATGCGACCGACGGCGAGGGTATCGTCCGCGGGGGAGTCCGGGTTGAACGCCACGATGTCCGACTCGCCGCAGGGCAGATCGCGGTTCACCGCCAGGTTGCAGTGGCCGTACGCCCAGGTGACATCGGCCTCCACTGCTCCGTCGCGCGCTCTGGTGCAGGCGTCGATCAACTGTCGTATGACCGTGTCCAGGAATGCTGGCAAGAGATCACTGCCGGGCGTGACCGGGCCGTGAATGCAGACGCGCGGGGCGGAATGCGTGTGTGTCGAATGCAAGAGCAGGTCGTCCATCTCGACGGCGAGGGCGTCCGCGACGGTCATCTGAATCCGGCGCTCGCACTCGTAACATGACATCCCGATAAGGTCCGCCGTCACGAGGTAGCAAGGTGCCCCCGACTGGCGGATCATGGCCACCGCCGTCACGGATAGCCCTCGGTGGATTCCGGTCGACTGGGTGGACGTGCTGGCACCCCAAACGCATCCTTCGATGCCGACCGGTGGAGTGATGTCCGCACGTGCGATGCCGACCACGGTCCGGGCCATCTTTGGCGTCCACTGGGCGGTTGCCGGCTGGCGAGGTTTCTGGTCCGACCGTTCCGCTGTCGCTGTCGCCACCTGAGAGCTCCTCCTCTGGAATCGATTGCAGCAATCGTTGCACTGATCCGAACATTTCGTCAAGATGCCGAGCAGTCCGAGTTGTCGATCAGCACTGGGCACAGCGCCGTACGGCCGGCCTAACAGGGCACATTGGCACCGAGCCAGGCATGTCGAGCCCGAATCAGTAGTCGGGCATTCCGTGCGGGCACTTGCCCTCATAGGTCGAGGGAAGGTACGGTTCCGTCCGTGTCTGGAACCGATTCCCAACCAATCCCCGAATCGCCTGCTGCGGGTGGGGGCCACCCGAGTGAGCCGATCGGCGGTTCGGGTCGCAGGCTGCGAATCAACCGGATCGAGACCGTGCCGATTCAAGCGCCTCTCGAGCGGGAATTCCACGGCAGCCACTACCACATGGCTGACCGTGCCACCCTGATCGCCAGAGTTGTTACGGACGAGGGCATCGTCGGCGAGGCCTATGTCGGCGACGAGGGCGCGACGCTGCGGGCGATCGACCGGGTCGTGCAGTCGGAGATCGCCCCCCGCGTCATCGGTGAGGATGCTTTTGCGGTGGAACGATGCTGGCAACTGGGGTATCCGGCGACCTATGACATCCTCCGCGACCGCCGGATCGGGCTGGTCGCCTTGGCCGGCGTGGACAGCGCAATCTGGGACGCGATCGGAAAGGCGCTGAATGTACCGCTGTGGCGGCTATGGGGTGGATACCGCAACCGGATTCCGCTGATGGCGATCGGCGGATACTACGGTGAGCCACTGGGCACCATCGAAGAAGAGATCTCCTCCTACCGGGACCTCGGGCTGGCAGGGATGAAATTCAAGGTCGGCGGGGCCGACCCCGTGACAGACGCGGAACGGGTCCGGGCGGCTCGTGCTGCGGCGGGCGCGGACTTCCTGCTCACCGTGGATGCGAATCAGGGATACACGGTCGAAGAGGCGATCGAGTTCGCAAGGCTGGTGTTCGACCTGGACATCACCTGGTTCGAGGAGCCCGTCGGGTGGCACAACGATCGACGAAGCCTGCGAGACGTCAGGTACCGCACGCAGATTCCGGTGTGCGCCGGGCAGTCTGAAATGTCGGCAGCGGGGTGTCGGGAGCTCATGGAGCTCGGGGCGATCGACGTCTGCAACTTCGATGCGTCCTGGTCGGGCGGGCCGACGGCGTGGCGACGCGCTGCGGCGATTGCCCACAGCTATGACGTGCGAATGGGTCATCACGAGGAACCGCAGGTGGCCAGCCACCTGCTTGCCAGCCAACCGCATGGCACTTACGCGGAGTGCTTCCATCCCATCCGTGACCCGTTCTGGTGGAACCTGATCGCGAACCGCCCACCGCTGACGGACGGTCAGCTGCAGCTGACCGAGGCGCCGGGATTCGGCTGGGAACTGGATTGGGACTACATCGAGCGCCACCGACTCGACCACTCGGCCTGACGGCGAGATTCCCGGCATGGCGAATAGCGACCGGAACGGACCGCAGGCAATCGAGATGGGTGTCGATTCCGGCGCCGTGGGTCCCACGCGTCAGCGGACGAGTATCAAAGTGGTCGCCGCGCTGGCTGGGGTCGCGCCGTCAAGCGTGTCGAGGGTCTTCAGTCGGCACCCCAACGTGAGTCCCGAGATGGCCGCCCGGGTGCTGGCAGCGGCGTCCTCGATCGGATATGAGCCAGACATACGCGCGCAGAGCTTGCGGACCGGCGTCACCATGACGATCGGGTTCTTGGTCAGCGACATCAGCAACCCCCTGCTGTCAGAGATCGCTCTCGGCGCCGCAACAACCTTCCGGGAGTCCGGCTACACGATGCTTCTGATCAACTCCGGTGGAGAAGGCGATGCGGACATCGCGGCGCTGAGAATGCTCCGACAACGGCGGGTGGACGCACTGATGGCCAGCGTGACCTCGGAGCAATCGGAGCCGCTGCGCGCTGAACTCGCCAGCACCGACATCCCGGTCGTGATGATCGATCGCGAGCCCATGGCAACAGGAAACGTTTCGGCCGTGCTGTCCGATCACGCGGCAGGCATCGGCGCGGCAGCCACGCTGCTACTCGACCTAGGGCACCGGAGGATTGCGCTGGTCAACGGCAGCATGAAGGTTCGGCCGGCCCGGGAGCGCGCCAGGGCCTTGCGGGACGCGTGCCGGTCCGTCGCCGACAGCACGGTGACGATCCGGTCGGGATCCTTCACCGTCGAACACGGCGAACGGGCGAGTGCCGAACTCCTTGCCGCCGATCCACGACCGACCGCCATCATCGCCGGAAGCAACCAGATTCTGATCGGGGTGATGCGGTCCATCAGGGCCATGGGGCTTCGGATCCCGGACGACTTGTCCCTGGTGACGTGTGACGCGGTCGGCATGAGTGAGTTTCTGACTCCGCCGCTGGCCACCGTCCGCCGGGATCCCGTGGCCATGGGCAGCGCAGCGGCGGAACTGTTGCTCAGGCAATTACAGGGTGGGCCACCGGGCCGGACGACACTGGCGGCCCGTTTCGAACCGGCCGTGAGCTGTGGGCCGGTGCCGGGGCACGTGCGCCCGGCCAGGGAGCGAGCGAGATGACGGCGCGGCTGCTGGATGGGCCGGTGTTCTGGGGTCGGTGCGGCGTCGGTCGTGACCCGCGGGCGCACCGAACATCCGGCGGCCCTCAGCGAGCGGAGGATGCCCCGTGCGACAACGAGTAGCGGTGGTCACCGGTGGATGCGCGGGTCTGGGCTGGAGTATTGGCAACAGGCTGGCGGCGAGCGGATACCTCGTGGTGGGCGCGGACATCGCCCCAGGCGAGACTGCGGCATTCAGCCCGACCGAGCCCGGGCCGGTGGCGTGGCGGTCGCTGGATGTGACCGAGCCCGGGCAGGTTGGCCCGTTCTTCGACGCCATCGTCGAATCGTTCGGGGGCATCGACGTGCTGGTGAACAACGCCGGGATACAGCGACACGGCCCCATCGAGAACATCCGCTGGGAGGATTGGGCCAGTGTCGTCGATGTCAATCTGCACGGTGTATTCCTCTGCCTCCAGCATGCTGGGCGGCACATGCTGCGGGCTGGGGCCGGCAGGATCGTGAACATCGCCTCGGTCGGAGCACGTGGTGCGGCGGGCCGAGCCCCCTATGCGGCAACCAAGGCGGGAGTCGTTGCACTGACCGCCACCGCGGGTGCCGAGTGGGCAGCCCGGGGAGTCCGCGTGAACGCCGTGGCACCCGGGTACATCGAAACTGGGGTGCTGCGAGCGGCCGTCAGTGCGGGCACATTGGACGTGAGCAGCATTCTGCAGCGTATTCCAGCCGGACGGTTGGCTCAGGGGGGCGAGATAGCCCGCGCTGTCGAATTCCTCGTGTCGGACGGGGCTTCTTACATCAACGGTCAGACCCTTTACGTCGATGGCGGCTTTCTGGTCGACTACGGGATCCCGCTCGCGGCTCGCCAGGACGGCGATAACCATGGCCACGGGCAGGACGAGCACGGTGACCGAGAGAGCGCCAGTGACGATGAGTAGCTCGACACTGGCCACGGCGGTCCGACAGGTGCGCACCATGGTCGTCCGAATGCCGCTGCCGCGCCCCTTACCGGTGGGCAACAGAATCATCACGCACCGGGATTACGCGGTCTTGCAGATCGACACTAACGATGGCATTACCGGAAAGGCTTACTGCCTCTCCAGGGGCGCGCCGATGTCCGAGATCGTACACAGTCTGCTCACGCCGCATATCGACGCGCAGGATACCGATGACGTCGAGTCAATCTGGATGAGCATGCTGCGCGGCAGCGCCACCGTCGGGCGGGTCGGCCTCGTCCGGAAGGCCATCGGCCTCGTCGACATCGCACTCTGGGACATCGCGGCCCAACGTGCCGGCCGGCCGCTGTGGCAATTGCTGGGTAACGATGACCGGCCACGCAGAACCATGCTGGTCGCCGCCTATACATCACCGGATAGGACCGCACGGCAGACTGCCGACGAATTGCTGGCCGCGGCCACGGCAGGATGGCGGCTGATGAAGACAACCCGATCCGCGGACCGACGCTTGATGCGCAATCTCTTCGAGCTACTCGGGGACGAACTCCCCAGCGATGCAAAGCTTGTCGTGGACGCCAACTTCGCATGGCAGACACCCGACGAGGCTCTGGCCGACATCGAAGCCTGGTCACCACCGCCATTGGCTTGGCTGGAAGACCCGGTGCTGCCGGAGCAGGTCGCCGCCTGTGCCCGCATCCGAAGCGAAAGCGGCCAGCGGGTGGGTGTGGGGGACGAGGTGACCGACCCAACGCTTTTCGACCGCCTGATCGACGCCCGCGCAATTGACGTGCTTCGCCTGGACGTCGTTGCCATCGGAGGCATCACCCCGGCTCGCGGAATCCAACGGCAGGCCCGTGAGAGTGGCCTGGACGTGTCGTGTCACGTATACCCAGAGATCGCCGTCCACCTGGGAGCCGACATCGAGACATTCGCTCGCGGCATCGGAGGCAACCCCTACGACCCGTTGCCGGCCATCGTTGATGGCGGGCCGGACTTCGGGGTCGGCACAGCGACTCCACCACCGGCACCTGGGCTCGGTTTCGACCTGTGCCCCGAGCTGGATTCGTCTGCGGTGGTGATCAGCAGGGACGGTGGGGCGTAAGGGTTGAGACCACAACGCGGTGACGAAGGCAGGCTACGACAACTCGGAAGGGAACACAGTGGTACGCACACGCGCACGTCATGGACAATGGCGCCGGAACGGGTTCACCCTGCTCAGCGGCCTGGTGGCAGCGTCCCTCGCGCTGACCGCCTGCAGTTCGAGTAACGGAGCAGCAGCGGATAAGAGCTCCGGGGCCGGCGGGCCGAGTGCCTCCGGCAGCACATCGTCCGTGCAGTCATCCATGCCATCAGGTGAGATCTCATTCGCCAATCCGGACCTGCTGCAGCCTGTCAGGGGTGACGCTTTGTGGGCCGTCATAGCGGATTACCAAAAGGCCAACCCGAACGTCAAGATGGTCAAGGTGGACCCACCCTATGCACAGTTCACCCAGGTCATCGACACTCAATTCGGTGCGGGTGGCGGGCCCGACATCTTCACCGGCGATGTGGGGGCCGTAGCGAAGTACTTCAAGTCCGGCCTCTTGGTCGCGCTGGACGACGTGTTCCCGGCCGGCACGCTGAACAGCACCGCAGACGCGGGCAAGGTCAACGGGGTCTTGTATGGGGTGCCGTTCCAGACCGTCAACTATGCCTTGATCTGGAACAAGAGCCTCATCGCGAAGGCCGGAATTGAGTCTCCGCCGAAGACGTTCGATGAATTGCTGGCAGATGCGAAGCAATGCAAGGAGAAGTTGGGCGTCATCGGATTCGCGGGCCGCTCCCAGATGAACGAGATGGACGGTTGGTGGACCGACTTCAATGCATGGGTCCAAGGCTTCGGTGGTGCGATGGCCAAAGATGGCAAGCTGACCTTGAACGCTCCGGAGAACATCGCCGCGGTCACCGCGTTCAAGCAGATGTACGATTCCGGTGCCTTCTCGGTCGGCGACGACGCTTCGACCTTTCGATTGAAGTTTGGTCAGGGTCAGGTCTGCTTCGCCATCGAGAACAGTGCGTCGGCAAACATCGCCACTACCAATACCGCCGGGCATCTGGCGCCGGATAATCTGGGGGTCTCGAAGACACCCTTCCCGACCACCGGGTACGCCGTAATTCCGCAGATGTTGCTGGTCAACAAGCACAGCAAGAACCTCGATGCTGTCAAGGCATTCCTGAAGTGGTTTTACGCAAAGCCGCAGCAGCAGCGGATCGCCGAGATCGAAGCACCCGCAGTGTTGGGGACAGACACGCCACCGTCAGCTGATTACATGACGGCGCACCCGTGGGCGGCCGGGTACATGGACCTGCCGAAGACCGGTACCGGAAAGTCGAATGTCGTGCCGGGTTTCGAGGCGCAGACGCCTCAGATCGAAAAGATCTTCCTCACGGCGTTCTCCAAGGTGCTGACCGAGAACGCATCGCCCACTGATGCACTCAACGCAGCGCAATCGCAGGCGCAGTCCGAAATCGGCGGATAGCCGGTACGTCTGAGTCCGACCCATCCACTCTGCGCAGCATCCCGCTGTGGGAGTGGATGGGTCCAGGCGCCGGTCCGCCGTGGCCTATCACGAGTGTCGTAACGGGTATCTGGGATGGTGACATGACCACGCCGTCGTCGGTGGCGAGAGCGACGACCCGGCCGCTCGCGCGCATCGAGCCGTATCTGCTGTGCGCAATCGGCGCCGCCTACATCGTCTTACTGGTCATCGTGCCCATGATCAGGGGAATCAGCCTCAGCTTCACGGCGACGACGTTGCTCAACCCCACCTTCGGACAATATGTCGGGCTGGCCAACTACCAGAGGCTGCTGACCAGCGGGGCATTCTGGTCGTCGCTGTCGGTAAGTCTGGTCTACTGTTTCTGCACCGTGGCGGTATCGCTGGTGCTGGGCACGATCGCGGCAGTCCTGATCAACCGGAAGTTCGCTGGACGCGGGCTCGTACGGGCGCTCCTAATCGTGCCGTGGGCCATGCCCACGGTGGCGATCTACCTGCTCTTTCGGTGGATGTACAACGATTCGTCGGGGGTATTCAATCGACTGAGCTCTGCGCTCGGGTTCGGCAGACACGGGTGGCTGACCGATCCCAACCTTGCGCTGTGGTCGGTGCTGGTTGCGACGATCTGGAAGGTTCTGCCGTTCGTGATGCTGATCGTCTTGGCGGCGCTCCAGTCGATTCCGGAGGAGTTGTACGAGGCATCGCGAGTGGACGGAGCCGACCCGCTGAGCTCCTTTAAGACCGTCACGCTCCCGCACTTGCGCCCCACGATTCGCGTGGTAACCCTGCTGATGACGATCTGGTCGTTTCGCCAGTTCGACCTGCTCTATTTGCTCACTGGCGGTGGGCCCAACGGACGGACCAACACGCTCGTGGTCGACCTGTATCAGGACGCGTTTCAGAGCAATGAACTGGGTAGCGCTTCGGCGATCGGAGTAATCGGAATCGTATTCTCTCTGGGGGTGACGGTGATCTTCTTCCTTGCCGAGCGTCGGTCCATTCTCCGCGGGGGCTCACGGTGAGCGGCCGCCGGCGTGTCGCCGCCACCATGGGCAGATATGTAGGACTGCTGCCCTTCATCGCCTTCGCGGGATTCCCGCTGTACTGGATGGTGAACACGGTCACCGTCGACCCGCTTCAGCTATATGCCACGCCACAGGGCTTGATACTGAACCTGCAGCGCTTGGGTAACCTATTCGAGGTCTTCCGCTCGGACTCGTCGCCGCTGCTCGACTGGTTGAAGAACTCGCTGTTCATCGCGGTCGGGACCACGCTTCTCAGTCTCCTGCTAGCGGTGACCGTCGCCTACGCCCTCAGTCGCTACAAGTTCGCCGGGCGCGGCGTGCTGGGCTTTGTGATGTTCGCGACGCAGATGCTCCCGCAAGCGATGCTCATTGTTCCGCTGTACGCCGCATTCGTGGCCCTCGGTCTTCTCAACGCTGGAGGTGTCGTGCTGGCGGTCACTGCCTTCACAATGCCGATCGCTGTGTGGATTATCAAGACGGCGATCGACAGCGTCCCGGTGGAGATCGAAGAGGCGGCCCGAGTCGACGGTTGCCCGTCGTTCGGCATTATGTCCATGGTGACCCTGCCGTTGGTGGCTCCCAGCCTTGCGGCCGCCGCTGTGCTGTGCTTCTTCGACGGGTGGAACGAATTCATGTTCGCCACAACATTCATACAGGAGAAGGATAATTGGGCGGCATCGACGGGGCTGGCCGCGTTCGTCGGCGAATTCGTGACGCCGATCAACACGGTGTTCGCGGCGGCGGTCTGGTTCACGCTGCCCGCAGTGGTGTTCTTCTTGCTGCTGCAACGTCGGATCATTGGGGGCCTGTCCGCTGGCTCGGTGAAGGGATAGTCGCATGCCGGTGATCGAATTTGAGAATGTCACGAAGCGCTTCGGAGAAAGCGTGGCTGTCGACGCGTTCGCTGCGGTCATTCCGGACAACGAGTTCCTCGTTCTACTAGGGCCATCCGGCTGTGGAAAGTCGACCATGCTCCGGATGATTGCCGGGTTGACGGACATCTCCAGTGGAACCCTGAAGTTCGACGGTCGTCGGATGAACGATCTTCCGCCGAAGTCTCGCAACATCGCCTTCGTGTTCCAGTCATATGCCCTCTACCCGCACATGAGCGTGCGCGGAAATCTATCCTTTCCGTTGGTCATGGCACGCTTCAAACTGTGGAATCATCTGCCAATTGTTAACAGCCTGGTCAGACGGAAGCTGATGAAGGATCCGACCATCGTCAAGCGGGTGGACGAGGTGGCCGGGATGATGGAACTAACGGAGTATCTGGACCGTCGTCCGGGAACGCTGTCGGGTGGGCAGCGACAACGAGTTGCCGTGGGTCGGGCGCTGGTCAGAGAGCCCTCCCTGTATCTCCTGGACGAACCTTTGAGCAACCTCGATGCTGTATTGCGGAATCAGATGCGTACCGAGATCACCGAGCTGTATCGAAAGGTGGGGAAGAGCTTCATCTATGTCACGCACGACCAGGTCGAGGCCATGACAATGGGCACCCGGATTGTGGTGCTGGACAAGGGCACCGTGCAGCAGATCGGAACCCCTGAGGAGATCTTTGAGCGCCCGGCCAACGTCTTCGTCGCCCGATTCATCGGGACTCCGCCGATGAACTTGTTCACGTGCGTGGCGGACGGGGATCACTTCAGTGTGGCGGGCGGAACGCTGCCAGTCCCTACACGGCTACGAGAGATTGCTGCAGGTCGCGCAAAGATGTTGTTGGGTGTCCGGGCCGAACATCTCTCGATCGCCCCGCTCGGGGCCGGGACGGGTGGGCTGCTGGCACAGGTCGTCGAGGTCGAGTATCTGGGTGCTGAAGCGATGGTGGCCTTCCGGCTGGGATCCGATGGCCACCATGGCGTGGTCGCGCATGGCATGGGCCATGCGCGCGTGCCGCTGGGGCATGGCCTGCGGCCGGGTGACTCATGCCTGGTTCAGGTCGATCTGGACAGCGCGTCCCTCTTCGACGTTGATTCTGGCGCCCGGATCGACGCGTGAGCCGAGGGCGGCAGGCGGCGGGCCGTCCGAGTTACCAGGCACTCCATCCGCCATCCACGATGAGGTTCTGCCCGGTGATGTAGCTGCCGGCGTCGGAAGCGAGCAGCAGGATCGCTCCCGCCAGGTCGTCGCTGCGGCCGAGCCGGCCCAGCGGTATGCCGGACCGAAAATACTCCAGCTGTTGACCCGACAGCCACGATTGCGGGATCTGTCCCGGGCTCAGGCAGTTGACTCGTACTCCCGCCGAGGCCCACTCCGTTCCCAATGCTCGGGCCATGTTAACAATGGCGCCCTTGGCGATGTGATAGTCGGCGGCCGAGCCCTGGAAACCGGGAGCATAGGTCCGTCGATCCGACCCGAGTGCACCGTGGGTCGAGCCGATCAGGATGATCGAGCCGGCGCCACGGGGAATCATGTGCCGTGCGGCCGCTTGTGCGCACAGTGCGGTGCCGAGGATGTTGACATTCAGATTGGCCCGCAAGACAGACGTGTCCATGTCCAGGAAGCTGCCCTTGGATCTGGCCGCCGCGTTGCAGACCGCCACGTCCAGGCGCCCGTGGTCGACGGCGACGCTGTGCATGAGTTCGTCGATTTCCGCCGGATCCGAGATGTCACAGGCCCGGCCGTAGACAGTGCCTCCGGCGGCGGTCATCTGCGCGGCAACCGCTCGGCATCGATCGCCGTCGCGGGACGCGATGTAGACGGTCCCGCCCGCTCCTGCCAGTGCCGCTGCCATCGCTCGCCCAAGGTGGACGCCCCCTCCGGTGACAACGGCCACCCGGCCCGTCATGTCGAACAGGTCCCATGGTCGTGGCAAGGTCGGTGGGTCCGGCGCCGGCCGCTCATCCGTGCCCATGGCGACCCCAATCCGTGCCGGTCGCCGCTCGTGCCAGATCGGCCCACTCGCGAAGGCTCCGGTCGATGGGTGCCGGCTGTTGCTCCCGATGCAACCGGACGGAGCGCCGGCGAAGGCCCGCGGAGCTGAGTCGGCTACCCGCCTTGAACACCGCGGCAACCTGCCCGATCGCTGCGATGTCCGCCAGCGGGTCGCCATGGACGGCGAGCAGGTCGGCGTGCGCTCCCTCGACGAGCGCGCCAACGGTCCCGGCCGCTCCGAGGGCCGCCGCCGATACGCTGGTGGCTGAGCGCAGTACATCGACTGCGCGCAAACCCGCGTCGACCATCAGCGCCAGCTCATCGTGCAGGCTGAAACCCGGGACGAGGTAGGGGAACGGGGTGTCGGAGCCGGCCAGCACGGGCACACCGGCACCGTGCACGTGGTCGAGACATCGCTTCATGTTCACGACGCTTGCCTGCAAGTCCAGGCGCGCCGATGCACCGCGGTATCGATACGCGTTGTGCCGCCAAGTGGTCCGTACATCGTCCGGTACCCAGTCGAGGAGCCTGTCGCGTGTCAGCGCGGTGTCGAATGGCCGGCCCAGCCGATCCCACACGACGAGGGTGGGGCACATCGCGATCTCGGCGCTGCGGAGTGTGCTGGCCAGCTCGGCGAGATCTGCTGTTTCGCTCTGCTGCCAGGCTGCCTGACAGCCACTGAAGTGCTCGATCTCGTCGACGCCCGCGGTAGCCGCCTGCGCCACCGTCGCATCGCCGAGATGGGCCACCGCGGTGAGCCCGTGGCGGTGAGCGGCATCGACCGCGGCGGCGAGCCGCGGCCCGTCGAGATGGGCGTACAGCTTGACTGCGTCGACGCCGGCGGACGCCAGCTCGGCAACGGACCGTTGGATGGCTGCCGGCGTGCGATGCTCGCGACCGATCAGCGGCCAGTGCGCGACCGAGCCATCCAACAGCGGCCCGGTGCAGAAGATACGTGGTCCGAAGGTTGGATGCTCGCTCACCAGCTTGCGCCACGATAGTACGGAAGGTAGGTCGTTCCCTAGGTCACGGACGGTCGTGACACCGGCGGCCAGAAAGGTGGGAAGCATCCAGGGAGCCAGGTGCACGTGTGCATCGATCAGTCCCGGGAGCACCGTGCACCCGCCAAATTCGAACCAGGGAAGATCAGCGGGCGCGGTGGCGCGGTCTACGACGGTCTCGATGTGACCGTCCCTGATGATGACTGCTCGGTCGGGACGACTGATCGATTCGATGCCGTCCCATATCCGGTCTGCCGTGACGACGCAGCGCCGAGGCTGACTCACCGGCTCACGCCCTCGTGATACTCACTGTCACCATGGGACCTTTCGTGCCGAAAAGCCACCGTCCACCAACAGTATGTCGCCGGTGATGAAGCTTGCCCCGTCGGACAACAGGAACTGCACAGCGCGCGCGACTTCGTCCGGCGTGCCCAATCGTTCGATGGCGTGCAATTTGGTGACGGTCATATCGAACTGACCGTCGGCCATGGCCCGCGCGATCATCGGCGTTTCGATGTAGCCTGGCGCTACCGCGTTAACTCGGATACCGTACTGCGCCCATTCGACCGCGAGTGTCCGCGTCATGGCGTCGATCCCCGCCTTGCCCACGGCGTAGGCCAACCTGGCAGCCCAGCCGAACTGCCTGGCCACTGAGGAGAAGTTGACGATCGCCCCGCCATGGGTCGTTGCCATATGGCGAGCTACAGCCTGGCTGGTGTAGAACGTGCCATCGAGGTGGCACGACAGGATCTCGTGCCACTGCTCTGGGGTCATGTCGAGGGAGGACACCTTGGTGTGATTGCCGGCGCAATTGACCAGGCCAGACAGCCTGCCCGACCAGTCGACGGCGCGATCCACCATGCTGCCAACCTGTTGCCGGTCGCTCACGTCGCACTGCAGTGTCAGTACCCGGTCGGTACCAAAGTCTGCAACGAGATCTGCCATCCCGTCGGTGCCGAGGTCCGCCAAGACCGTGCGAACTGCCCGGTCGTCACCGAGCAGCCGAGCGGCAATCTGATGCCCGATGCCGCTCGCGGCTCCTGTGATGAGCACCGCCCCGTTGGTTGCCTCACTCATCGTCGATCACCGCCAGCGCCGTGCCGACTTCCAACTCGTCATCCACTTCGGCCAATATCTCCACGAGTATCCCATCGACAGGTGCAGGAATCTCTACTTCGACCTTGGCGGTTTCCACCCGGAGCAGCGGCCGCCCCGCCTCAAGCCGATCACCCGGGGCTGCCAGCCATTCCACGACGACCACAGAGTCGGCGGTGTCACCCAGCTTGGGCACCGTCAGCGTCGTTGTCACCGGTTCACCGCCGGCGCCATCACGTGTGCCCACATCGAGGCGCGCTGGGGGGCCGGGCTCGCCAGGACGGTGCGCTCGGCCGCAGCGATTCGCTCGGCCACGCGGGCCCGGACGTCGTCGATCTCGATCCCAGCCTGTCGCAATGTGCTGTCGGCCCGCAACGACTCCTGGTACAGCTCAATCGGATCGCGGGTCTGCCACTCCGCCAGCTCGCCGGCGGGACGGTAGCTACCGAGATCGCCCCTGGAGTGGCCGGCGTATCGGTAGGTCTTCATCTCGAGCAGGGTCGGCCCGGCCCCGGCGCGAGCGGACTCGAGCGCGTCGGCGACCGCGGCCGAGACCGCCGTCACGTCCTGCCCGTCCACGATCTTGGCGGCCATCGCATAGCTCGCCGCCCGGTCGGCGATGTCCTGCACCGGGGTGGTCGTGTCGATCCTGGAATACTCGCCGTACAGGTTGTTCTCGCACACGAAGACCACCGGCAGCCGCCAGATTGCGGCCAGGTTCATCGCCTCGTGAAACGCCCCGATATTCGTCGTGCCATCCCCGAACACGGCAATCCCCGCCTGATCGGTGCCCCGGACCGATGCAGACAGGGCCGCGCCGACGGCAATCGGCAGTCCCGCTCCCACGATCGCCGACGTGGGCAGCAATCCCACCTCGGGCTCGCACAGGTGCATGGACCCACCCAGACCACCGGCGCTGCCACATGTTCGACCGAGCACCTCGCCCAGGACGGCTTCCGGGGTGGCCCCGAGCGCGAGCGCGACGCCGTGTCCGCGGTATGTGCACGACACCCAGTCGGTAGCCAGCGCCGCGCTGGCAATGCCGACTGCGACGGCCTCCTGGCCCTGGCAGGTATGCGTGCTGCCGTGGATCAGGCCCTCGGCGAAGAGTTCAAGGATGCGGTCCTCGAGCATCCTGATCTCCAGCATCCGCGCCAGCCGTGCCAGCGGATCGACGGCCAGGGCCCGCCGGCCCGCTAGGTCGACGGAGGGGACCGCTGCCGACGTCGATGTCGCGATCATGCCGCCCACCACGGTTCCGGCAGTCTGCCGGTAGACATCAGGGCGTCCACCTGGCTGACGACCACATTCTGATCGGGTGTCCAACTGTGCTCCAGCTCTCGATTGAAGGGGACCGGCACATCCGGGCAGGCGATGCGTAACACCGGCGCCGCCAACTCGCCGAACAACCGGCCGGATACCTCGTCGGCAATGTCCGCACCCCACCCGCCGGTGTGCGGATTCTCCTCCACAATGACCAATCGGCGGGTGCGGCGGACCGATTCGAAGACGGCGGATCGGTCCCAGGGAACCAGGGTCCGCAGATCGATCACCTCCGCGGACCAGGAATCGGAGGCGTCGGCCGCCTGCCGAGCGATGCCGGGCGTTCGGCCAAGACCGATGATGGTCACGTCGTCACCCTGGCGGATCGACTCGGCCACACCGAGCGGCACCAGGCCGGCAAGGGATCGGTCCACCTCGCCGCGATCGCCGTAGCAGGCCCGGGGTTCGAGTACGACCACCGGGTTATCGTCACGAATGGCCGAGCGCACCAACCCGTAGGCGTTGGCCGGGGTGGAGGCCATCGCCACGGTCAGTCCCGGAGTGGCAGAGAACCAATGTTCCAGCGTGTGTGAATGCTGAGCCCCGAATCCCAAGCCGGATCCGACCGACCCGCGCAGCACGAGCGGTACCGAGAGACGACCGGCAGACAGATAATGATATTTCGCCGCCTGGGTCACCAACTGGTCCAGCGCGACACCTAGGAATTCCATGAACATGATCTCAACCACGGGGCGCAGGCCGGTGGCCGCCGCACCTACCGCCGCCCCCAGGAATCCCATCTCCGAGATGGGCGTGTCCCGCACGCGGGTCGGTCCGAACTCCTCGAGCAGGCCTTCGGTGGCCTTGAACACCCCGCCGCTGGCCGCCACATCCTCGCCGAGCACTATGACGGATTCGTCGCCGCGCATCTCGTCGGTGAGCGCGGCAGCGATCGCTTGGCGCATGCGAAGCTTCATCGGGCAACCTCCAATGGTGCGGACCCGGTGGCCGACCCGGCCGCGGCTAGCAACGCCGCCGTCAGGTGGGCCCGTCGAGCCCGGAATCGTTCCGTCGGAACGGACAGGGCATAGGAAGCCACCAGCACGTCCCGGTGCAGCACCGGTGCGGCCAGGCAGCTGACGCCGTCTTGGAACTCCTCCTGATCGATGGCGATTCCCTCCTTGCGAATGGTGGCGAATTGGTGAGCCAAGCGGCGACCGGCGGTGACGGTGTGCGGGGTGACGGCCCGCACCGGATGCGCCGACAGATAGCTGGCTCGTTGGTCGTCATCGGAAAGCGCTAGCAAGAGCTTGCCGCTGGCGCGAGCGTGCGCATCCCGATACGGCCCCGTTGGCACGGAGACGCGCACCGGCAGGCCGCCGTCGACCGATGCCAGCATCACGATCTCGCCCCGTCGCCAGGCGGCGAGGTAGCCGGTCTCGCCGGTTTGCGTAACCAGCTGGCGCAAGGGTCCGAGCAGATAGGCGGGCGGGGACATCTCGCGGTGGTAAGCGTTGGCCAGTGCGGCCACCGCCGGGCCCAGAACGTATCCGCCGCCGTCGTCTCGGGTCACCAGGCCGTGTGCCGCCAGGGTAGCGAGCAAATGGTGTGCGGTGGGCACGGCCAATCCGGCAGCCCGGGCCAGGGACGTTCCACTGTTCTCAACGGTTCTCTCAGCGACCAGGTTGAGCAGGACCAGCGCCCTGGACACCGACTGGATGCGCCCAGGCGGGAGTCCTGAGGACACGGGTTCCACCTCACTATTCACAATGTGAAATGTGGTTGCAGAAGGTCATTGAAACGATAACGGGTTGCCGATAGGGTGTCAATGTCCCGGCCAGTAGGACCGACCAGATGGCGGAAGCCGCGCCGTCGCCTCAACTCTCGCCGACCGTTAGAGGAGTTGCCCGGCAGCCGCCGATCGCTGGAATTCTATTTCACCATGTGAATCGCTGTAGCAAAGGAGCTCGACAGCATGTCAGGACGAACCATCATTCCCTCCAACCGAGCCTGGTCGACGGTGGGCTACTCCCGGGCGGTACGGGTCGGCGACATCATCGAGGTGGCCGGGACGTCATCGAGCGGACCGGACGGCCAGATCCTGTATCCGGGCGATATGTACCGGCAGGCGAAGCAGGTCTGTGATCTCATCGGCAAGGCGGTGCAGGATTTGGGCGGCGCCATCGAAGATGTGGTACGCACCAGAGTGTTCGTCACCGATATCACCCGTTGGCAAGAAGCTGGCCGTGCGCACGGCGAGACCTTCGGCGCGAACCCGCCGGCCAGTGCCTTCTATCAAGTGTCGGCACTGCTGCATCCGGACCTGCTGATTGAGGTCGAAGCGACCGCCATCGTAGGCTCTGGCCCGGCCGAGCGGCGGCTGCCGGAATGAGTGCCGTGGTCGATCCGGGTCGATCTGGGCGCGTATGCCCCCGGGTATGGAACCACCGCGCGATCGTCGAGGAGGGCCTTGCCGCGCTGGCTGCTGGGGGCGGCCCAGGGGCACCACTGATCGACGGCCGGATCCTCGGAGTCCGGGGCACGCCGGCGGACGGAACCACCAACCACATGGCGGTCGGCCTGAGTGTGCTTCCGGCCGGCTACGCGACACCCGCCCACCACCACATCGCCGAGGAACTGGCCACCGTATTGGCCGGCCGAGGGGTGATCGTGATCGACGGGACGGACTATCCGGTCGGCCCTGGTTCGGTGGTGCTGACGCCATCGATGTCCGAGCACGTCACCATCGCATCGGAGGATGAGCCGATGGTCGTCTGGTGGGTCTACGCACCGGCCGGCAGCGAGGATCGATGGCTGGTGGAAGACCCAGGACGGACGGACAGGGGCGCCACACGCACAAATCGTTGACCCGCACCGTCGCGACCGATACATTCAGCCATACCAGAACCTAGGTTCCGATCAGTGGAACCCTTTGGGAAGCGGGTGTGGCTTTGACGGCAGCGGTGTCGGCAACGGATTGGGTGGCGGGCGCCCACCCGCCCAGGGTGGCCGTGGCCGCGCTGATGTTCGAGACTAATTCGTTCGCTCCCGGGACCACTCCACTGTCCACGTTCGACCGGAGTGCGACCACTGGCGACGAGGTGCTGACATCCGGTGGTGGCATCGATTCGGTGGCTGGGGCGGTCGCGGTCGCCCGTGCGGCCGGGGCCATCGTGCTCCCCACGACGGCCGCATTCGGCCTGTCCGGGCCGACGGTGGCCGCCGGCGCCTACCCCGAGCTGCGTGACCGGCTGCTGGCGGGATTGGCTCCGCATGTCGGCGGACTGGACGGTGTCTACCTCTCGCTGCACGGCGCCATGGTGGCCGAAGACTGCGAAGACACCGAGGGCGACCTGCTGGAGGCGGTCCGCCGGCTCGTCGGACCCGCGGTGCCGATCGCATACTCGGCCGACCTGCATACGCACTTCACTGCTCGGATGGCAGAGGTTACCCCGTTGGTCGCCGGCTATCACACGCTGCCACACGTGGATATCTACTCGACCGGCGAGCGGGCGATGCGGCTGCTGTTGGCGGCGATCGATGGAGCCTCGCCCGTGCTCGGCTGGCGCAAGGTTCGGATGGTCACCTCGTCCGAGGGTCAGGACACCACGGTGCCGCCGATGTCCGAGGTGATGTCACGACTGGATGAGATGCTCGCTGAGGAGGGCATCCTGGACGGCTGCGTGTTCGCCACCCAGCCCTGGCTGGACGTCACCGAGCTGGGCTGGTCGGTGCTGGTGATCGCGGACGGCGATCGTGAACTGGCCCAGCGGCGCGCCGACGAGCTGGGAGCGATGGTCTGGGAGCGCCGGCACCGGATACAGGCGCCGAAGACCGGGGTGCAGGCGGCGCTAGCGGCGGTGCGCGAGGCGGCCACGGATCGGCCGATCGTGCTCTCCGACGGCGCCGACAGCGTTTCGGCGGGCGCGACCGGGGACGGAGTGCAGATTCTGTCCGCGCTTCTCGATGATCCGGTACCGGGCCCTGTCATGCTGATCGTCACCGATGCGTCGGCCGCGCAGGCACTCGCCCGCGCCGGAGTCGGCGGTACCGCAACCGTCACGGTAGGTGGGACGCTGGCGCCGGACTTCCACCGACCGGTTGCCGTGACCGGGACGGTCGCGACCGTGTGCGACGGCGTCTACCAGTCGCTGTACCCGCCTGCGCCCGCCGACGTCGGGCTGACCGCGGTGCTGGTGATCGACGATGCCATCAATCTGGTAGTAACCAGCCGCCCGGCCAGTCAACTGGACTACCAGTTGTACCTGCGGGTGGGCCTCGACCCCCGCTCGGCTCGGGCGGTGGTGGCCAAGTCGGCGGGCGGATACAAGGCCTACTACGCGCCGCTGGCCGCCGAGTGCATCGATGTCGACACCACCGGGCCGGCCGACTCCCGCCTGGAGCGGATGCCGTTCACCCGGCCACGGCGACCGCTGTGGCCGTTCGACGCAGACCTGGATCAACCGTGGTGAAGCCAGTCCTTGAGATCAAGGATCTGGTGGTCGAGTTCGACACGCCGGAGGGTGTCGTCCGGGCCGTGGACGGAGTCAGCTACACGGTGCACGCGGGGGAGACCCTGGCGGTGGTCGGCGAGACCGGATCCGGGAAATCGGTGACCGTCCTGGCCGCGCTGGGGCTGCTGGACGCGGGACGCGTCACGTCCGGGACCGTCGAGTTCGGTGGCTTCGACCTGCTGCGAATTCCGGACAAGAAGCGGCGCCGGTTGCTCGGCTCGGATCTGACGATGGTATTCCAGAACCCGATGTCCGCCCTCAACCCAGTGATGACCGTCGGCCGCCAGGTCGCGGAGACCCTGGTCGTGCACAACCGCAAGCTAACCTCGGCCGCCGCCCGCGGGCGCTCCATCGAGTTGTTGGGCATGGTCGGCGTTCCCCAGCCGGACGTTCGGTACGACCAGTACCCACACGAGTTCTCCGGCGGGATGTGTCAGCGGGTGGTGATCGCGATGGCGATCGCGAACAACCCCAAGGTGATCATTGCCGACGAGCCGACAACCGCCGTAGACGTGACGGTGCAGGCACAGCTGTTGGAATTGCTCCGGGTCGCCCGCCAGGAGACCGGCGCCGCGGTGGTGCTGATTACCCATGATCTGGGCGTGGTCGCCGAGGTCGCCGAGCGGGTGGCGGTGATGTATGCCGGCCGGGTGGTGGAGACCGCTCCGGTCCGGCAGATTTTCCACAGTCCACGGCATCCGTACACCGTCGGACTGCTGTCCTGTCTGCCGCGGCTGGACCGCCAGGTCGAGGCCCTGGCACCGATCCCCGGCTCGCCACCCGATCTCAGGGAGACCATCCGCGGCTGCCCATTCCAGCCCCGCTGCGAGCTGTCAGCGGGCCGGGAATTGTGCCTGACCACACGACCGATGCTGCTGAATACCGGCGAAAGTGCCGCGAGCGCCTGCCATTTCGCTTCCGAGGTGCCCGACTGGGCGCATCGCCGGGACACCGTCGTGGAATCGTCATGAGCGCGCCGTCGTTGCCTCCGGTGCTCCGAGTCAGCAATCTGGTCAAGCACTTCCCGATACGTCGAGGAGTGCTGGGCAGGCAGGTCGGCGCAGTCCACGCGGTGGACGAAGTGAGCTTCGAGCTCTATTCGGGTCGCTCGCTCGGCCTGGTTGGCGAGTCCGGTTCGGGCAAGACCACCACCGGGCGCACAGTGATGGGATTGGTACAGCCAACATCCGGGACCGTCGAGTTGGACGGAGTGCGGGTGACGGGCGCCAGCGACCGTCGGCAACTCGCCAGGGCCATGTCCATGGTCTTCCAGGACCCCCTGGGATCGTTGAACCCGCGGCTGTCCGCGATCGCCAACGTTGCCGAGCCGTTGCGGGTGCACCGGATTGGATCGGCCGCGGAGCGGCGCCAGCGGGCCATCGACCTACTCGGCCAGGTCGGGCTCCGAGCCGATCAGGGGGAGCGGGTTCCCGCGGAATTCTCCGGCGGGCAACGCCAGCGGATCGGCATCGCCCGGGCGTTGGCTCTGTCGCCGAAGGTCATGCTCCTGGACGAGCCGGCCTCCGCACTGGACGTGTCGGTGCAGGCGCAGGTGCTGAATCTGCTGCGCGACCTGCAGAACCAGCTCGGAGTGGCCTTCTTGTTCATCAGCCACGATCTGTCGGTGGTGCGTCACCTGTGCGATCGGGTGGCGGTCATGTACCTCGGCAAGATCGTAGAGGTGGGCGACAGGGACGAGGTGTACGACCACCCGCTGCACCCCTACACGAAGGCGTTGCTCTCCGCGGTTCCGATTCCGGACCCGGACCTGCGCCGCGAGCGCATCGTCCTCAGCGGCGACCTGCCGAGCCCGGTCAACCCGCCGTCCGGATGCCGATTTCGCACCCGCTGCGCCTGGGCACAGGACATCTGCGCCACCCAGGAGCCGGAATTGCGCACGCGCACCGCGGGCGGGCAGCTGGTTGCTTGCCATTTCGCCGCCGAGCTGGCCGGTGTCAGCGGGGCCCGAGTGGTGCGGCCCGACGCGATTGATCCGATCGGAGGGCGGCCATGACGGCGACGCCGGCGGCACCCGCCGCACCGACACAATCGACGCCCCGGCGCCGTTCCACGGTAGGGCGCAAGTTCCTGCACACCACCCCTGGAGTGGTCGGCGCCGTGGTGCTACTGCTGATGGCGATCGTTGCCATCGCCGCTCCGTTGATCGCGCCGTTCGACCCGCTCTTACGGGCGGGATCCGCATTGCAAGGCCCCAATGCCCAGCACTGGTTCGGCACCGACGAGCTGGGGCGTGACCTGTTTTCCCGAGTGGTCTACGGGGCGCAGCTGTCCCTGGAGACCGCGGTCGGAGCTGCCGCCTTCGCCTGCCTGGTCGGCCTCCCGCTGGGCGTGCTCTCCGGATACCTCGGTGGCGTGGTGGATGCCATCGTCATGCGGATCACCGACTTCGTACTGGCCGTTCCCGGCATCCTGTTCGCGCTCGTGGTGGTGGCGATCCTCGGGTCCGGTGTGCTGAATCTGACTCTGGCGATCGGGATCGGAGCCATCCCGGCGTTCATCCGGTTAGCCAGGGCTTCTACATTGAGCCTGCGAGAGCGCGAATACGTGCTGGCCGCACGAAGTATGGGCGCATCCCGGTTCGACATCATGTTCCGCACGGTGACACCGAACATCATGGGACCGATCATCGTGCAGATCATCGTCACCGCCTCGGTGGCCATTCTGGTAGCCGCGGCGTTGAGCTTTATCGGGCTCGGAACCCCACCGCCGGCGCCCAGCTGGGGCGGCATGCTGCAGACTTCCCGCTCCTACCTGTACCAGCAGGTGTGGTACGCCGTGCTGCCCGGCGTCGCTCTGGCCGTCACCATCGCCGCGCTGGACGGCGTCGGCCGCGGCATGCAAACCGCGCTCGGCACCCGCGGCCCCGGACGGGCCAAGGTCGGGGGGATGGGCTGATGGGTAGCTATATCCTGCGGCGGCTATTGCAATTCGTCCCGGTGCTGATCTTGGCGTCGATCGCGGTATGGGCCATCGTCTACGCCGTCCCCGGCAACCCCGCGCTGGCCCTGGTCGGCCCGGACGCCACTCCACAGACCATCGCCGCGGCCGAGCACCGGCTCGGCCTGGACAAGCCCGTCATGACCCAATACTTTCTGTGGGTAGGGCATGCCGTGCAGCTGGATTTCGGCAACTCGGCGATCAACGGTGAGTCGGTACTGAGCCAGCTGGCCAGCCGCATCCCCGCCTCGCTGCAATTGACTCTGTTCTCCATGCTGATCGGCCTGCTCCTGGCGCTGCCGCTGGGTATCGTTGCCGCCCTCAAGCCACGGTCCCTCGTCACCAAGGTGATCAACTTCTACCAGGCGGCAGCGCTGGCGATCCCCACATTCTGGGTCGGGATTCTGCTGATCATCGGCCTGGCGGTGAAGAAGCACATGTTCCCGTCGGTGTCCAACTATGTGTCGCTCTGGAGCGATCCGCTAGGGGCGTTCAAGAACACCTTTTTGCCAGCGCTTTGCCTCGGCATCTATATCTCAGGCATCATCGCGCGGTTCGTCGCCGCGTCGTTGCGGGACTCGCTGGGCCAGGACTTCATCCGCACCGCTCGGGCGAAGGGGGTACCCGAGCACGCGGTCGTCTCCCGGCATGCGCTGCGTAACGCGCTGTTGCCCACCGTCACCGTGGTCGGCCTGCAGATCGGCGAGTTCCTCGGTGGCACAGTGGTCACAGAGGTGGTGTTCTCCTATCCGGGCCTCGGCCGGCTGATCTACACCGCGGTAACTGGCCGCGACTACCCGATCATCCAGGCTGCTGTGCTCTTCATCGTTATCGCGTTTTTGTTGATCAACCTGATCGTCGATGTGTTGTATGCCTACCTCGATCCGAGGGTCAGGCTCCGTTAACCAGGCGTCCGCGCCAGCTCGATGCGCAAGGAGGAAGCGAACGTGTCTCACGAAATCTCGGAACCGGTTGCCGGCGACCGGATTCCTGCCGATCATCCGCTGCTGTCGCGGCGTGGCCTGTTCAAGCTCTCACTCGCCGGAGGAGCGCTGATCGTCGGGCCAGGTCTGCTGGCGGCGTGCAGCTCCGACGGCACCGGCAGCGGCGGATCGGGCACCCCGACCGGCGGCACCGACACGAGCGAGGGTGCGCCGGCGTCTTCCGGCTCGACACCGACTGGCTCGACGTCCGTCGCCGGTGGTGGTGGCGGCGGTGGCGGTGGGAAGATCACCGTCGGCGCGGTCGGTGACATCAGCGATTTCGATCCGTACAAGATCCTCGGCAACAACTTCATCATCCTGAGCAACCTCAACACGTTCCTGATCGACTACGACGACTCCCTCAAGCCGAGCCCGTCGGCGCTGACCGCATGGGAACTCAACGAGGATCACACGCAGGTCACCCTGAGCCTTCGCCCCGACCTCCAGCTCCAGACCGGCAAGACCTGGACCGCCGAGGATCTCGTGGCGGGATTCAAGCGCGCCGCAAACGCGGATGAGGGCAACCAGCTGTATGGGCCAATGGCAATCGTGAAGGACTACACCGCCAGCGACGACCATACAGTGGTGTTGACATTCACTCAGCCGGTCGCCGAGCTGCTCGTCACCGACTTGCTGGAGAGCTTCCCGGCGATGGACTCCGCAGGCAACAGCAACGCCGCGCTGGCCACCAAAGCCGCGAGCGGGGGCCCGTTCAAACTCGTCTCCCGGGATCCGGGCAACGACATCGTCGTCGGCCGATTCGAGAAATACTGGGATGCGGCGAACGTCCATCTCGACACGGTGACGTTCCGAATCTTCAGCGACGCAGATTCGATGGTCGCCGGGTTGCAGTCCGGTGCGGTTGACGTGATCTACAACTTCCCCCCGAAGAACGCGGCGCAGCTCAAAGACGAGTTCACCATTCTTGAGGGTTACCCAGGCGCCCTGGTCGACTGTCTGCGGATGAACCCAAACAAGCCTCCGTTCGACAACATCAAGTTGCGGCAAGCAATCTCACACAGTCTGGATCGCGAACGCATCGTGCAGGAGGTGTACTTCGGCTACGGCGGCCCGCTGTATCTCCCCTGGGGGCCGAACTCGCCGGCAACGGACCCGGCGTACAAGGAGAAGAACGCTTACGATCTGACCCTGGCCAAACAGCTCTGGAAGGAAGCCGGATCGCCCAAGGGAGCCACCGCGCTGGCGAACGGCGGCGACGCGTTGCGGCTGCAGATGCTGCAAATCCTGCAGCAGGACCTCAAGCAGATCGGATTCGAGCTGACCATCGAGTCGAAGGACCTGCAAACCTACAACCAGGAGATCGTGACCGGTAAGTTCGCCATCGCATTCAACGGGCTGGGCAACACCTCCAAGAGCCCGTCCCGGATCGCAACGAACTCGATCTTCCGTACCGAGAATAACGTCGTGCTAGGCAACAAGCTGCCACCGGAATATGTCGATGCCATCCACGCGTCGGAGCAGGCGGTGACACCGGATGCGGCGAAGGCCGCCTATGCCAAGCTCAACGAGGTGATCTCGACACAAGCATTCGGCGTGCCGGTTTGCGTGCAGCCGACCCTGATCGGCATCAAGAAGTCCGTCACGGGGGTGGCGCGCACCGTCGACAACTGGCTGGTGCTGGACGGGGCAAAGGTATCCGGCTGAATGACCTGCCGGCACCACCAGTGTTGATGGCAAACCAGACCAGCGCATCGCCCGATGCGGTGTAGCACTTCGTCGACCACGTCCCACTCCGTTATCGAAAGGTTCCACCATGCCCGAGAAGCACTCCAACGACGCCGTGACCGGCGAGCCCGCCGTTGACCAGCGACGGCTGCTGTCCCGCCGCGGGCTACTCAAGATGTCGCTGGTCGGTGGCGGCGCCCTGATCGTGGGTCCCGGCCTGCTGGCGGCCTGCGGTTCTGAAGGCTCCGACACCGGTGGCTCCAGCACCGCACCCGGCAGTGTCACCGGCGGGACCAGCCCTTCCGGATCGGCTCCTGCCACCGGCGCGTCGCCCAGCGCGGGTGGGGGAGCCGGTGGCGGTGGCGGTGGCGGTGAGATCACCGTTGGCGTCGTGACTGACATGGCCAATTTCGACCCGTACTACAACGGCACCGTCAACTTTATCCAGATGCAGAATCTCAACGAATTCCTGATCGATTATGACGACAAGCTCACCGCGAAGCCGGCGGCGCTGACCAAATGGGAGCTCAATTCGGACAACACCTCGATCACGCTCACTCTGCGGGAGAACGTCAAGCTGCAGACCGGCAAGACCTGGACCGTGGACGACCTGATTGCCGGGTTCAAGCGAGCGGCTGACCCAGACCAGGGCCAGCAACTGAATGGCCCAATGGCAATTGTCAAGGATTACAAGGCAATTGACGACCATACCGTCGAGCTCACCTTCACCAGCCCGGTGGCGGAGTTGCTGGTGACCGACTTGCTGGAGAGCTTCCCGATCGTAGACAAGGACAAGAACAGCTCCGATGACCTGGCCACGAAGCCAGCCAGCGGTGGCCCATTCCAGCTGGCGTCGCGTGACCCAGGCAACAACCTGGTGATCACCAGGTGGCCAGACTTCTGGAATGCGCAGGCGGTGTCGCTGGACAAGGCCACCTTCCGCATCTTCGACAACGACGACTCCATGGTGTCGGCGTTGCAGGCTGGTGAGATGGATGTGATCTACCGGTTCCCGCCTCGGCACGCCGCACAGCTGAAGGACCAGTTCAGCATCATCGAGGGCTACCCGGGAGCCCTGGTGGACTGCATTCGGATCAACACGAATATCGCACCGTTCGACAACATCAAGCTGCGGCAGGCGATCGCTCGATCGGTGGATCGGCAGCGGATCGTGGACGAGGTGTACTTCGGCTACGGCGCTCCGTGCTTCCTTCCGTGGGGCCCGAACTCACCAGCCAACGACCCGGCCTATGAACAGAAGAACTCCTACGACCTGGACACCGCCAAGCAGCTGTTGGCGGAGTCAGGAGCGCCTAAGTCCGCCGAGGCGCTGGCCGACGGATCCAACTCTGACGCCTTGAAGATGCTGCAGATCCTGCAACAGAGCCTGAGCCAGATCGGGTTCGACCTCAAGATCAACACACTGGAGGCGCAGGCGTTCCGGCAGAAGCTGCTGGCCGGCGAGTTCGGCTTGCTGTTCGGCGGTATCGGGAACTCGTCGAAGAGTCCCTCGCGGGTGGCGACCAACTCGATCTACCGGACCACGGACAATCCGGTGCTCAAGGACAAGACACCGAAGGCCTACATCGACGCCATCGCAGCCTCGGAGGGCGCGATAACCCCGGACGCGGCGAAGGCGGCGTACGCACAGTTGAACGAGGTGCTGTCCACCGAGTGCTTCGCGATCCCGGTGTGCACGAGCATCTCGCTGATCGCCTGCAAGAAGAACATCACTGGCATCACTCGCGACGTGGACGATCGGCTGGTGTTGGAAGGCGTCAAGGTCGGCTGATCGGTGACCGATACAACGGATATCAGGGCCGGGGCGGCCGCCGACGACGCATCCTCGGCGGCCGCCCCGGTCCGCTCGCCCGCAGACCTGTTCGACTTGACCGGGCAGGTAGCCCTGATCACCGGTGGCGGAACGCATCTCGGCGCCGCAATGGCGGCGGCTCTCGCCGGAGCCGGTGCCGAGGTGCACCTGGCGTCCCGGCGACTGGAGGTCTGTGCCGCGGTCGCGGATGCGCTCACTGCGGCTGGCGCCAGGGCATCGGCTCACTGCTGCGACATTGCCGACCCGGTGGACGTTCGGGCGCTGGTGGACGGGGTAGTGGCCGATACCGGACGGTTGGACGTGCTGGTGGCCAACGCCGGGGGCTCGGCGGTGCGCGGGTCGTTCACGGACCTGGACCCGCAGGACCTTCGGACGACCTTGGACGTGAACGTGCTGGGCACCGCAACCTGTGCGCAGGCCGCTGCCCGGCACATGATCGACGCCGGTGGCGGTTCCATCATCCTGATTGGCTCGATCCATGGCGCGCTTGGCTCCGATCGCCGCGCCTACGGTCCCGGATGGGTGGGCTCCGCCGCCGATTACCACATCGCCAAGGGCGCGGTGGTGAACATGGCGCGCGCACTCGCCATGGAATGGAGCCTGTCCGGCGTGCGGGTGAACTGCCTGAGCCCCGGGCAAATTCCCAAGGCGACACTAGTCGCCGTGCAAACCGAGCGATTCCGAGAGGCGACACCGCTGGGCCGGGTCGGTGTCCCGGCGGACCTGGCCGGGGCGGTGTTGCTGCTGGCCAGTGATGCCGGCTCGTTCATCACCGGCCAAAACCTGATCGTCGACGGCGGTTGGAGCGCTCGCTAGTCCGTTTGGCTCGACGACCTACCCGATCCCCCGCCGTCCACCGATCTCACGACCACCGGAGCCGACCGCATGCCCGAGTCCCACCAGCCGAACATCCTGTTCTTCCATGTCGACAACCTGGGCATGGGGGAATTGTCCTGTTACGGCAGCGGCATCCTGCGCGGTGTGACGACGGACCGGATCGACCGGTTCGCCCGCGAGGGCCTGCAGCTGTGGCACTACATCGCGGAGCCGCAGTGCACCCCCTCCCGGAGCGCGCTGCTGACCGGTCGGCACGCGATCCGGTCCGGTACGTCGTCGGTGCCGCCCGCCGGCGGAACCGGGGGACTGGTCGCCTGGGAGCGCACCATCGCAGACGTGCTCAGCGAGCGCGGTTATGCCACGGCATGCCTGGGCAAGTGGCATCTGGGTGCGTCAGCGGGTCGCTGGCCGACCGATCACGGCTTCGACGAGTTCTACGGGCCGCCGCGCTCCTACACGGACTGCCTGTGGCCCACCGATCCGTGGTACGTGCCCGGCCGCGACCCGGTGTGCCACATGATGGAGGGCACCAGCGATCGGGGGGTGGAGGAGCGCACCGATCAGCAACTCACCCTTGACGTGCGCCGCGACGTCGACCGCGAGTACAGCAGGCGTGCTTTGGCGTTCCTGGAGCGCAATGCCGCGGCATCGCGGCCGTTCTTCCTGTACTACAACCACTCGCTGATGCACATGCCCACCATTCCGCGCCCGGAGTTCAAGGGCAGCACGGGCGGCGGCGACTGGGCGGACTGCTTGGCCGAGCTGGACGCAGACTTCGGCGAGCTCCTGGACGCGCTGGACAGGTTGGATCTGGCCCGTTCGACCATCGTGGTTTTCGCCGGCGACAATGGGGCCGAGGAGAAGCTGCTGTGGCGGGGCACACCGGGCCCGTTCGACGGCTCCTACTTCACCGGATCCGAGGGTGGGCTCCGCACGCCTTGCCTGGTGCGCTTTCCCGGTGCGGTACCGCCCGGGCGGATCAGCAACGAGATGGTGCACCAGGTCGACCTGTTCCCGACCCTGCTGGGCTGGACCGGTGCCCCGGTACCCGACGACCGCGAGATCGACGGCATCGACCAGCGGGACTTCTTCACCGGTCAATCGGATGAGTCCGCGCGGGGGGGCTGCATGGTCTGGGTCCGGGAAGTGCTGCATGCCGTGAAGTGGAAGGACTTCAAGGTGGTGTATGTGCGGCAGAAGCATTTCAGCGACGAGGCGCAGGTGTTGACCACTCCCGACGTGGTGAACCTCGCGTTGGACCCGCACGAGCGTGAGGCGCACAACGAGCAATACCTGCACAGTTGGGTGCCGTTCCACAGCGCTCGCCTGATGGCTGGATTCGCTGAGTCGGTGCAACGCGAGGAGTTGATCCCAGCTGGCGCTCCGATCGACTTCGTTCCGCACCACCGATGACGGCGCCTACTCACCCCTTCGAACGACAGGACTGGTATGCGCATCGCCATCGTGGATATCGAACTCGCCGACGGCACGGGCGGGCCGCTTCGTCGCAGTGACGTGCTGGTGGACGGCGACCGGATCGCCGCTGTGCGACCGGCTGGCGACCTACCCACCGCGGGAGAAACGGTCGAGCGGGGCACCGGGCTGGTGCTGGCACCCGGCTTTATCGACGTGCACTCGCATGCCGACAACGCGCCGCTCTTGGATCCGCCCGACCTGTCCAAGATCACTCAGGGGGTGACCACCGAGGTCGTCGGCAACTGTGGATTCACCCTGGCCCCGCGCAGCGACGGCACCGCTGAACAGCTCGATACCCTGCTGCAGCGCATCTTTCCCAGCATGCCAGCGACCTGGCGCACCTTCGCCGAGCTGTTCGGAGTGCTGGACGACCGCGGTTACGTCACGAACATGGCGCCACTGGCCGGGCATCACTCGCTGCGCATCCTGGCCATGGGCATGGTGAACACGGCGCCGGACGCCGCCCAGCAGCACCGCATGGCCGCCGCCCTGACCGAGGCAGTCGACGCCGGCGCGTTCGGGCTGTCCTCTGGGCTGATCTACCCGCCTGGACTCTTCTGCGCCACCGAGGAGCTGATCGAGCTGTCCGCGGCGTTGCCGGCCGACGGGATCTACGCAACGCATATGCGCGGCGAGGGCCGCAACTTGCTGGACAGCATCCGCGAGGCGGTGCGGATTGGTCGGGAGTCCGGCCGCAGAGTGCAGGTCTCGCACCTCAAGGCCGCCGGGCGGCCGTATTGGGGCGGCGTTGCCCAGGCACTGGCACTGCTGGACCGGGCGCGGCGCGACGGCGTCGACATCCGGCACGACGTGTACCCATACACCGCCTCGTCGACCATGGTCACCGCGCTGCTGCCGCCGTGGTTCCAGGAAGGCGGCAACAACTCCGTACTGGCTCGGCTGGCCGACCCCACGACCCGGGAGCGGGCGCGCACGGAGCTTGCGGCCGGTCCCGACGGCCCGTGGGAGAACATGGCCTGGGCGGCCGGGTGGGAGAACATCGTGATCGCCACCACCGGTACCGGTCGCTGCGACGGCCGGTCGCTGGCGGAGCTGGCCGGACAATGGCAGTGCGAACCGTTCGACGCGATGGTCCGCCTGCTGACCGAGGAACGCCTGCAGGCCTCGATGACGGTCCATCAAATGTCCGAGGACGACCTGCGCGCGGCTCTCGCGCATCCGCTCACCATGATCGGATCCGACGGCCTCCCGCCCGGCACCGGAGGCAAGCCGCACCCACGAACCTGGGGCACCTTCCCCCGGGTGCTCGCGCGATACACCGGTGCCGACGGAGTCTTCAACCTTCCCGAAGCCATCCGGCGGATGACATCGCTGCCGGCGCAGACGTTCCGGATCCCGGACCGCGGGCTCGTCACCGAAGGTGCCATCGCGGACCTGGTGGCCTTCGACCCGATGCACGTTCGAGACGGTGCCACCTACACCGAGCCCACCACGCCGGCAACCGGCATCGCGTGGGTGATGCAGGCCGGCCGAATCGCGGTGCGGGACGGCGTTTTCGGTGGCTTGCGACTCGGACGTCGGCTCCGACCGGCCAGCGGACGTGCGGCATGACTCATGGGGGAGCGGCGTGAACATCGACCTCTTGCTGACCGGCGGCCAGGTGGTGGATGGAACCGGAGCGCCCGTCCGGGTCGCCGATGTCGGCGTCACGGCCGGCAGGATCAGCTACCTCGGCCCGTCGATCCCCGGGGCGTCGGCCGCCGAAACGGTGGACTGCGCGGGCCTGGCAGTCGCGCCCGGGTTCATTGACATCCACACCCACTCGGACCTGACGGTGCTCGCTGAGCCCGGCGCCGACAGCGCTGTCCTGCAGGGCGTGACGACACAGGTGGTGGGCAACTGCGGGTTCTCGCCGTTCCCGGCCAACGACGCCCGACGCGACCTGCTCGAAGATCATGTCGGCGGCATCGGCGGCGAGCGCGTGCCGATCGCCTGGACCGACCTGGACGGGTACGACGCCGCGCTCACGGAGCGACCTCCGGCCATCAACGTCGTGCCCCTGGTAGGCCACGGTGCGCTGCGGATCGCAGCCATGGCGGATCCCTACCGCGACGCGTCACCCGTGGAGGTGGCGACCATGGTGACGCTGCTCCGCCGCTGCCTGGAGCAAGGCGCCGCCGGAATGTCCACCGGGCTGACCTACCCGCCTTCGGCGCTCGCCGATCCGGGCGAGATCGGCACCCTGGCCGCCACCTGCGCGGCGGCCGGCCGCATGTATGCCACGCACGCCAGGGGGCTGGCCGGCAATGAGGCCGGCGCCATCGATGAGGCGATTGCGGTGGCCCGGGAGACCGGCGTGCGGCTGGAATACTCCCACCTGGCGCTGAACAATCCGGCTAACTGGGGCCACGCGGCTGACTCGTTGCGGCGCTTCGAGTCTGCTGCGGCCGCCGGGCTGGCGGTGGGCTTCGACGTCTACCCGTACGACGCCTCGTCGTCCTCGGCCGTGCAGTACCTGCCGTACTGGGTCCAGGAGGGCGGCAGCGATGCGATTGCCCAGCACGCCGTCGATCCGGCCTGGCGATCGGCGGCGCTGGCCGCCATCGGTGAGGGCTTCTTCGGTGGGATCGCCTGGCAGTGGGAGCGCATCGTGCTCTCCGCGGCACCCGGGGCCGGCGAGATCGTCGGCCGCTCGTTCGCCGAGATCGCCGATCTGTGGCGGGTATCGCCGGAGCAGGTGCTGCTGGACCTGTGCGCCGAGTACGGGTCGAGTGCCCAGGTGGTACTGCACTACCGCACCGAGCAGGACATGCAGGCCTTTCTGGCCCACCCGCTGTCCGTTGTCGGCTCGGACGGGCTGGCCCGGCCGCGCATCCTGGCCGCCGACCATCCGCATCCGCGCAGCTATGGCACCTTTCCCCGGGTGTTGGGCCGGTACGTCCGCGAGCTGGGACTGCTCGATCTGCCCGCGGCGGTCCACAAGATGACCGGAGCCCCCGCCGAGCGGCTAGGGCTGACCGACCGGGGACGTATCGCCGAGGGCCACGTCGCCGACCTCGTCCTGTTCGACCCGCAGGTGGTGACGGACCGGGCAAGCTTCGCCGAGCCCTGTCTGCCTCCCGACGGCGTGCTGCGCACGATCGTGGCCGGGCGGACTGTGATGGCCGGTGGAACCGTGGGTGACGACAGACCAGGAAGGCTCGTGCGATGTGGGAACCGGTAGGACCGATGCCACGGGGGGTGCGTCGATGACCGCGACGGTGGTGGCGGTGCCGGACGGGGCGCCCGATTGGCTGGTCACGGCGGTTCGTGACGGGGGAGCGACGATCGGGCCGCTGTCCGCCGCCGACGCCCTGATGCAGGTCGGCGCCACGGGTGGTCTTCCCGCATTGTCCGATCAGGTGCGCTGGGTGCAGCTGTCCAGCGCCGGGATCGAGGGCTACCTGCGCTCCGGCGTGATCGACGACCGCAGGGTGTGGACGTCCGCCGCGGGTGCCTACGCCGACACGGTGGCCGAGCACGCAGTCGGCATGCTGCTGGCGGGCGTCCGGGGGTTGGTGACGGCCGCGGGACGAACGCGCTGGGATCCGGCCGCCGTGGCTCGGAGCACCACCGGCCTGGGCGGCAGCACCGTCGCCGTGGTCGGTGCCGGCGGCATCGGGCGACGGGTGATGGCGCTGCTGGCGCCGTTCGGCGTGACGACGCTGGCCGTGAACCGCTCGGGACAACCGGTCGACGGCGCGGCCCGCACCATCCCGGCCGACCGCATCGAAGAGCTGTGGTCCGCGGGTGTGGACCACGTCGTGCTGGCGGCACCGGCAACAGCCGCATCGCATCACCTGGTCGGCGCGGATGAGCTGGCCGCGCTAACACCTGCCTCCTGGGTGGTGAACATCGCGCGCGGCAGCCTGATCGACACCGATGCGCTGATCGCGGCGGTGACCGCGGGCCGCATCGCGGGCGCCGCCCTGGACGTCACCGACCCGGAGCCACTGCCGGACGGCCACCCACTGTGGACGGCTCCCGGGGTGATCATCACGCCGCATACTGCGAACCCGGCGCACCTGGCGCATGGCGCTCTCGCCGCACGCATCCGGGAGAACGTCGCGCGCTTCGTGGCGGGCAGGCAGCTGCTCGGTGTGATCGACCTGGGTGCGGGCTACTGACCATGGCCCGGCATCTGCTGGTGCAACGCGAGCACCCGGTCGACACGGTACCCGGCATGATCACCACGCCGTTGCCGGCCACCGGCGGCGGCGCATGACCAGGGTGGCGGTCGCAGGGCTGATGTACGAGGCCAACAGCTTCGCACCCGGCGCGGCCACGCTCGACGACTTTCGCCGCCGGGTGTACGTGCACGGGCCCGAGAGTTTCATGGTGGGGGCGGGGGGTGACGAGTTCGCCGGAGCGCGGCGGGCGGCCGACCGGGAGGGTATCGAGCTGTTACCGACCACGCTGACGCTGGGCGCCGCGGGCCCGGTCGTCACCGCCGACGCCTACCGCGCCCTGCGCGAGCGGTTACTGGACGGTCTGCGACCGTGCGCCGGTCGGATAGATGGCGTGTATCTGCGCCTGCACGGCGCCATGGTGGCCGATGGATGTGACGACCCGGAGGGTGAGATCATCGGTCTGGTCCGCGATCTCGTGGGACCGGACATTCCGATCGCGGTAAGCCTGGACCTGCACACGCATTTCACCGCTCGGATGGCGGCGGGAACCGACCTGATAGCCGGGTTCCGCACCCAACCACATGTCGACTATGCCGAAACCGGTGCGCGGGCGCTCAGGCTGTTGGCCGCACGGCTGCGGGGTGCCCGCCCGCGGCTGGCCTTCCGCAAGATCCCGGTCATGTCGGCCGCCGAGGCGCAGGACACGAATTCCGGGCCGCTGGCGCCGGTCTTCGCCCGGCTCGGCGAGATCGCAGGCGAGCCCGGCATTATGGATGTTTCGATGTTCCTGACACAGCCCTGGCTTGATGTGCCCGGGGCCGGGTGGTCCGCGGTGGTGGTCACCGATGGTGATCGTGATCTGGCGCAGCGGCGAGCGGACGAGTTGGCCGGCATGCTGTGGGACCGGCGGCACGACACGCTGGTTCGCAAGACACCGGTCCGGGAGGCGTTGGCCGCGATCGCGACCGACCCGGCCGGCGAGGGCCCCATCGTGGTGACCGACGGCGCCGACAGCCCGACGGCGGGTGGCAAGGGTGACGGCACGGAGTTCCTGCGAGCGGTGCTGGAGCATCCGGTGCCCGGGCCGGTGCTGATCACCGTCACCGACGCGGCCGCTGCGGCGGCCTGCCATGCCGCTGGGACGGGCGCTACGGTGAGCGTCCCGCTCGGCGGTTCGCTGTCCCCGGCATTCTTCATGCCGGTCATCGTCACCGGGGTCGTCACGACGCTGTGTGACGGAGAGTTCAGATCGCGCTACCCGGCGCAGCCTGCGCATGCCGGGCCCACCGCCGTGCTGCGCGCCGGACAGGTCCACGTCGTGATCACCAGCGCGCCGGTCCGGCTGTTGGATGCGGAGCTGTACCACAGGGCCGGACTGGACGTCCGGGCCGCAGCAGTGGTGCTGGTGAAGTCCTCGGGCGGGTTCAGAGCCACGTACCAGCCGATCGCCCGCCGCATCATCGAGATGGACACCCGCGGTCCTGCGGATCACCGGCTGACGGCCCTCCCATACCGACGGGTCAGTCGCCCCTGTTGGCCATGGGACAGCGACGTCCGGCGACCGTGGTAGTGGCGCCGTCGCGCCCACACATCGAGGAGGAATTCGCGTGCCCAAGGAGCTGACGGCGTTGTCCGCCGTGCAGTTGCGCCGCCTGATCGGAACCGGGGAGATCTCGCCGGTCGCCCTACTCGAGGCATGCATCAACCGCATTCGGCGCTACAACCCTGCGGTGAATGCCATGGCCGCCACGTGTTTCGCGCGCGCTCGCCAGGAGGCCGCCGAGGCGGAGCGGCAGGTCCGAGCCGGCGAGCCGCTGGGCCCGTTGCACGGCATTCCGCTTGCCGTCAAGGATCTGGAGGATACCGCGGGGCTGCTGACCACCCGAGGATCCCCACTGCTGCGCACCAATGTCCCGGACTCGGATGCGGCCAGCGTCGCCCGGCTCCGGGCTGCCGGCGCCATCGTGGTGGGCAAGACCAACGTGCCGGAATGGGGAGCGGGAGCGAACAGTCGCAATCCGGTCTGGGGCGCCACCGGTAACCCCTTCGCTCCGCTGCGCAATGCCGGCGGGTCCTCCGGCGGATCGGCAGCCGCGCTGGCATGCGACATGGTCCCGCTCGCCACCGGCTCCGACACCGGCGGGTCCCTGCGGATCCCCGCGGCCCTGTGCGGCGTGGTGGGCTTCCGGCCGTCGCCGGGGATCGTGGCATCCGAGCGGCGCGCGCTCGGCTGGTCGCCTATCTCGGTGGTCGGACCCATGGGCCGGACGGTGGCCGATACCCGCCTCCAGCTGGCGGCCGAGGCCGGCGTGGACGCGGCGGACCCCCTGACCTACCCGTTCGCCACCGCTGCGCTGGAAACGCGGGAGGACGTCAACCTGTCCGAGTTGCGGGTCGGATACACCGAGGACTTCGGGATCTGCCTGGTGGACCAGGATATCCGCGAGACATTCCGGCAGACGATCGCGGCGATCCGCCCGTTGGTCGCCAGCTGCGATGAGCTGCCGGATACCACGATCGCAGCGATGGCCGATGCCGACAGGTGCTTCGACGTCATTCGGGCCATCGGATTCGTCACCGGTTACCACGACATCTATCAGCGGGACCCCGCGCTACTCGGCGACAACGTGCGCGCCAACTACGAGATCGGTGCCGCGATGAGCCTGGCGGATGTGGGGTGGGCGCACCAACAGCAGACCACCATCTTCCGCCGTTTCAACGAGCTGTTTCACGGCGTGGACGTGGTTCTCGCGCCCGTCACACCGGTCAGTCGGTTCCCATGGAGCCAGCTGTATGCGGCAGAGGTCGACGGCCAGCCCACCCGCAACTACTACCACTGGTTGGGCCTGACCTACGTGATCACGCTGACGACGAACCCCGCCCTGTCCCTGCCCTGTGGGACGGACGCCGCCGGAATGCCGTTCGGGCTGCAGATCATCGGTGCTCATCGCGCCGACGCCCGACTCTTGGATATCGCCGAGGAGATGGAGAGGGCATTCGCCAAGGTGCCGGCACTTCGACGCCCGATACCCGACCGAGCGGCGCTCGAGCGGCCGGTACCTCAGCTGCGAGCCTTGGTCAGCGCTCCACCGCCACCGGAGCTGACCCGCGACGATATCGAATAACTTGGCGCGCGGCATTGACCGACGCCGCACACCGCCATAGTGTCAGTCAATACTAGAAATTATGATTTCATAGAATGAAATGGTGACCTGAACAATGGCTGTGCATAGGGTGGCGGTGGCCGGGCTGGCCCGAGAGGGCAACACGTTTGCCGGAGGTGTCGGCACCATCGACGATTTCCGGGCCAATACCTTCTTGTCCGGCTCGGACATCCTGGCTGTGGTGGGGCAGCAGAACGACTCGCTGGCGGGCGCAATGCAGGTGGCCGCGGAGCGAGACATCGCGCTGGTGCCGACCTTCCACGCGCGCAGCATCAGCGGGCCATCGGTTGCCGCAGCCGATCACGCCGAACTCAAACGCCTGGTGCTCGATGGGCTGGCCGCAGTGCTGGACGGCGTGGACGGGATCTACCTGCGACTGCACGGAGCGATGACGGCCGAAGGCTGCGACGACGTCGAGGGCGACCTGCTCATCGCCGTGCGCAACCTGGTGGGCCCCGACCTGCCGATCTCCGCCAGCTTCGACTTGCACACGCACGGCACCGCAACACTCGCCGCAGCCACGCCGATGATCGCCGGATTCCAGACCTATCCTCACGTGGACATGGTTGGTACGGGTCGACGAGCGATGACCATGCTGGCCGACGTGTTGGACGGACGAACGCATCCGACGGTGGGATTTCGCAAGATCCCGGTGATGTCGGCTTCGGAGGTGCACAACACCACGACCGGTCCGGTGGCCGAGGTGATGGCGCGGCTGCACCAAATCGAAGCACTGCCGGGGGTGTTGGACGCGACGATCTTCTGCACCCAACCCTGGCTGGACGTGTCGGACTATGGCTGGTCGGTGTTCGTCGTGACCGACGGTGACGCGACCGCCGCCCAGACCTACGCCGACGAGTTAGCCGGCGCCCTGTTCGACCGGCGGCACCGGCTGGTGGTCACCAAGGAACCCGTGTCCGCCGTGCTGGACCGAGTTCGGGCATCGGATCCGGCGGCCGGACCGATGGTGCTGGGCGATGGTGCGGACAGCCCGTCGGCCGGCAGCACCGGGGACGGCGTCGACCTGCTCGCTGCGCTGCTGGACCGCCCGGTGGGCGGACCGGCGTTGTGCTCGGTCACCGACGCGCCCGCGGTGCAGCGCTGTTTCGCTGCCGGCGTCGGAGGCCAGGTCACCACCCGGGTCGGCGGCACACTGTCCCCGCACTTCTTTTCCTCGATCGAGGTGTCTGGCACGGTTTCGACGCTCGGCGATGGGCGGTACGGCGACAGCCGAAACCCCGTTAGCTGCGGCCGCTTCGCGGTGCTGTCGATCGGCGAGGTCTCACTCGTGATCACCGAGCTCGCGACCTCGATGGTGGACTCTCGGCTGTACGACAGGGCTGGCCTGGACGTGCGGCGTGCACGAGTGGTGCAGGCCAAGTCTGCCGGCCAGTACCACGACGGCTACGCCTCGGTTGCCGCGGAGATGATCGATCTGGACATGCGCGGGCCCGCTCAGCACGACCTGCTGACGCTGCCCTTCACCAGGATTCCGCGGCCGATCTGGCCGTTCGACGCCGACGTGGCGCGCGGATTCTGATTCGGGGCGCCGGCACCGCTGCCGACACCGGTTGGAGGTAGCCGAATCCGGGGCCACTCAGCGGGCCCTCGAACTCCCGGCGTCGGCAGGTGCCTCGGGTATCTGATTGTGCACGGACTCCGGCGGCACCAGTGGTTCGCACAGCAGATCCCGCAGCGCGCGCTCGCGGGCGTCCAGCGCCGCCCGTTGGGCATTGCTGAGGGTGACCCATGGCGGTGGGGCGGGCGGGAACATCGGCGCCATCGGGCGGCCGCCGATGATGGTCGCAACGTTGCGGATCCGGCAGGGTGCTGTGCGGGTTTCGCCGTGCACGTCTGCGACCCGGGTGGGCTCGCCGATCACCTGGAAGATCGCGATGTCAGCCGGGGCACCCGGCGTGAGCGTTCCGGCGGTCAGGCCCAGCGTCTGCGCGGGCGTGACGGTCGCGGCCGCGATCACCGCGTCGAGTGACATCCCCACGGCCAGAAGCTTTGTCAACACGGTGGGCAGGTCGAAGGCGGGCCCGCTGGCACACAGCACGTGCAGGTCGGTGGACGCCACGTGCGGAGGCATGCCCTGCGCCAGGTACGACTCCAACACCGGGAAGCTGAACCCGCCGGCGCCATGTCCCAGGTCGAACACCACGCCACGTCGGTAAGCGGAGGTGAGGCTGTCCCGCACGGCACCGGGCTCGGTGACGCCCATCGCGCCCCGGCCCGAACAGTGGGTGATCACGTCGCCCGGGCGCAGCAGATCGACGACCTCGTCCAACCCGAACGGTCCCCGGCCGATGTGCACCATGACCGGCACCCCCGCCTGGTCGCCCACCTCGAGTGCTCGGCGCAGCGGAGCCAGGCCGTTGTCTCCGACGGTGGTCGAATCCATGCGTACCTTGACTCCGCGCACCACCTCGCGATGCCGGCAGATGGCCGTCACCGCCGCATCCACATCCAGGAACGCCAAATCCCGCGATTCACCGGTACGAGCGGATAATCCGTGCGCAGACACATGCAGTAACACCGCGCTGCGCACCGCGAACCGCGTCCGTGCCGCCAGTAGACCCGCGAGCCCGAACGCGCCGACGGAGCCGGCATCCACCCAGGTGGTGACGCCGGTGTACCAGGCGATTGGATCCGGCTCCAACCCCCAGAACGAACCGCCGGCGTGCACGTGGGTGTGCAGGTCGACCAACCCAGGCGTGACGACGGCGCCGTCCGCGCGCACCATCGACCGCGCGGGCCTGTCGTCCAGCCGACCCACCGCCCTGATCAGTCCACCGGCCACGGCGATGTCGGCCAGACCGTCCACGCCGTTGGCCGGATCGATCACCCTGCCGCCGAGGATCCGAAGGTCGTCCATGATTGCACCCTCCTCAAGGATGGAACGAGTATTCCATTTGACGATGCATCACGGCGCGGCGGGAAGGTTGGCACGCCGGTGAGGGACAATGCGGACGTGGACGACCTGATCACCAGCTTCACCAACCCGCTGGTCAAACGAATCCGCGCGCTGACCGACCGCAAGCATCGACGTCGGGAGGGTGCGTTCCTGGTGGAGGGACTGCAACCCGTCTGGCGGGCGGTGACGGCGAACTGGCCGCTCGACACCCTGGTGGTGGCGCCGGACCTGCTCACCAACGAGCGCGCCCAGCAGATGGTGGCCGAGCAGCAGGATCGTGGGGTGCGGGTCGTCCGGGTCAGCGCCGACGTGTTCGCCAGAGTGTCGGACCGCGACGGCCCTGCCGGCCTGCTGGCGATCGTGGGCGGTGCTGTCGCGGAGCTGGATGCATTCCGGACCGCGGCGCCCGGCCCGGTCGTCGCGCTGCACCGGGCCGCTAATCCCGGCAACGTGGGCACGATCCTGCGGGCCGCCGACGCCGCGGGCGCCGCCGGGCTCATCCTCGTGGGGCACAGCGCCGACCCGTTGTCCCCAACCGCGGTGAAGGCGAGCATGGGATCGGTGTTCGCCGTGCCGACCGCACATACCGGCGACACCGAGGCCCTGTTCGCCTGGGCCGGACGGCACGCGCGCCCCGTCGTCGCTGTCACCGGCCACGCGAGGAACACGCTGTGGCGCACCGAACTGCCACCCGAGGGCGTCCTGTTGTTGGGCAGCGAGGGGGACGGGCTGCCCGACCACGTTGCCGAACGGTGTGAGCATCAGGTGTCCATCCCGATGGTGGGCACCGCCGAATCGCTGAACCTGGCGACCGCCGCGTCGGTGATGCTGTACGAGATGATGCGCCGGCGCAACGCGGGCAACGATCAGTGACGCCCCCGGTATCGCCGCTGCGATGCACCCCGCTGCGCGGCTGGACGGTGCGGCCCGACCCCGACGGCCCGACTCCCATGACGCCTCAAGCGGAGTCGTTGCGACACGCCAGCATTCCAGCGACGGTGCCCGGCGCCGTGCACGGCGATCTGATGGACGCCGGGCTCATTCCAGACCCGCTGCGCGAAGCCCACGAACTCGATGTCGCCTGGGTTAGTCACACCGACTGGGTGTACGAGTGCGCGGTGCCCGCTGTGGAACCGGGCGAGCGCGTCGACCTGGTCTTCGACGGGCTGGACACGGTCGCGCGCATCGAACTGGGCGGCGTCGAGATCGGCCGATCCCGCAACATGCACCGCAGCTATCGGTACGACGTGACCGACGCGGTACGCGCCGGCGCCAGCACCTTCGGGGTGCACCTGTCGTCGGCGTACACGGAGGCGGAGGCGCTACGCGCCCGGCTGGGCCCGCGGCCCAACGCGTACCCCGAACCGTTCAACTTCATCCGGAAGATGGCCTGCAGCTTCGGGTGGGACTGGGGCCCGACGGTGGTCGGCGCCGGCATCTGGCGCCCGGCGCGACTGGAGACATGGACCCGCGCCCGGATCGCGCGACTGCGCCCGCTGGCCGACGTCACCGGTGGGAGCGGCATCCTGGTCGTGCACCTGGACGTCGAGCGCGCCACGTCGGGCCTCGATGCGGCCTTGGTCGCCGAGGTGGCGCTGGACGGGATTCCGATGGCACGAAGGGGGCTCGGCCCCGGCGCGTCGAGCACCGAGGTCCGGATCGTGGTGCCCGAGGCCCGACTGTGGCAGCCGACGGGTTACGGCCCGCCGGAGCGCTACCGGCTGGAGGTTCGGTTGCTCGGCCGGGACGGCGCGCTGCTGGACCTTGCCGAGCGCTGGATCGGCTTCCGGCACGTTGAGCTGGACCGGACCGCCGACGATGCCGGCACCCCGTTCCTGTTTCACGTCAACGGATCCCCGGTGTTGGTCAAGGCGGTGAACTGGATTCCCGGCGATGTGCTGCCGGGTCGGATGACTCGCCAGCGGTACGAGAGTCTGTTGCGGCAGGCGGTCGATGCCGGGGTCAATTTGATCCGGGTGTGGGGTGGTGGACTGTACGAGTCCGACGACTTCTACGACCTGTGCGACGGACTGGGACTGCTGGTGTGGCAGGACTTCCCGTTTGCCTGCGCGGCGTACCCGGAGGACGAGCCGCTGCGCGGCGAGATCCTGGCGGAGGCGGCCGAGAATGTGACGCGGCTGGCTTCGCATCCGAGCCTGGTGGTGTGGAACGGCAACAACGAGAACCTCTGGCTGCGCGAGGCCGAGGGCTGGGCGGATCAGCCCGGCGGCGATCTGCCGTGGGGACGGCGCTACTACTTCGAGGATCTGCCTCGCATTGTCGCCGAACTCGACCCGTCCCGGCCGTACACCCCAGGCAGTCCGTGGTCCGGCGACCCGTCTCGCCCGCCGAACGATCCGGCGCACCAGACGTTCCACTCCTGGGACGTCTGGAACCGGCAGGACTATGTGCATTACCGGGACAGCGCACCGCGATTCGTCGCCGAGTTCGGCTGGCAGGCGCCGCCCGCGTGGGCCACCCTGCGCGACGCCGTCAGCGACGACGCGCTGGATGTCGACTCTCCCGGCATGCGGCACCGGCAGAAGGCGATCGGCGGCATGGACAAGCTGCGGCGGGGACTGCAGGCACACTTTCCAGAACCCGCCGATGTGCACGCCTGGCACTACCTGACCCAGCTGAATCAGGTTCGGGCCATCGAAACCGCCGTGCTGCATTGGCGGTCGCACTGGCCGCACACCGCCGGCACGATCCTGTGGCAACTCAACGACATCTGGCCGGCGCTGTCCTGGTCGGCGATCGACAGTGCCGGGCGCTGCAAGCCGCTTTATCATGCGCTGCGGGAGGTGTACGCGGAGCGTGCGCTGACGATCCAGCCGAGCGGCGACGCGCCGGCACTGTGCCTGCTCAATGATTCGGCCGACGGATGGGTCGGCAAGGCCGTGGTGCGCCGGGTGCGCGACGACGGCGCGGAAATGGCGGTGACGAGCGTTGCGGTGCATGCCGATCCGCGGTCGGTGGCACGAATCCCGTTACCCGCATCGGTCCTCGCATTCGAGGATCCCTCCGTCGAGGTGCTGGTGGCGGACGTCCAGGGCCGGCGTGCGCTTTGGTACGCCGGCGAGCCCACGGACGGCGCGTTCACGGGTGCACCACCGGACATCGAGGTATCGACGACCGACAGCGGGCTGGACATCACCGTCACCGCTACCACTCTGCTCCGGGACTTCCTGGTGCAGCCGGACCGCATGCACCCCGATGCCACCGCCGACCGCGGATTCTTCACGTTGCTACCGGGAGAGTCGACGACGGTGACGGTCCGCTGCGACGAACCCGCCGATCCCGAGGCGATCAACCGTCCATGGGCGATCGCGTGGCTGGACGAGGTCATCCGCCCTCGATCGTCGACTTCCGCGCGTGGCGTTGCGGAAAGCCGCTGACACGGTACCCTGCCGTCGAGCATCTACGGCGGTAGACGCGAAGGGGGAGCGACATGCGCGCACGGACCACTGCGGTACTCACGGTATTGGTGACGATGTTGTTGGGGGTCGTCGCCGTGCCGGCGTCCGCGTCGACGCCAGTGGGCGGGCAGCCCATCATCAGTGGTGGCGTGAACAGCCACTGCACTGGGAGCCTGCTCGCCACGGAGAAGATCGGCACGCTGAGTCAGGGCGGAGGGCAACAGGTCGGGCACATCAAGGTCTACTACAGCTCCGCCAACAATGGCACGAACTGCGTGCAGGTCTTCACCGATATCGGTGGCCCCCGCCATATCCGGGCAGACCTTTACATAGCCAGCAGTGGCAATGACACGACGGCACAGATCGCGGCGCACTTCCGCGATGACGGGAACTACTCCCACTACGCCGGCGGCGTGTATGCGATGGGTACCAATGGTCGGTGCATCAGCTGGCGCGGCACCGTGTGGAACGGCGGGCACCCCTACTACAACCAGTCCTGGAGCTGGGTGTTCTGCGGCTGAGGCTGGACCGGGTGTTCCACCGGTCGACCCGCGGCTGGCCGGGATCCGCGCGTCACTATGGCAGCTCCCTGTCGGTCTGTATGGGTCCAGCCGCGGTTCAGTGGCTGCGGAAGGCCTCCTCCAGCCACCAGGACAATCCGACCGTGATCCGCGTCGATCAGCAACGGCCTGGACGCGCCGCGCGGTGCCCCGGGTAGCCAGCGAGGGGCCACCCGCTCCCGGAGCGTGGTGGGCCGGTGACGTCGGACGGGGTGTGCGCGGGTTGGGACCGCGCCGCTTCGTCGCGTAAAGTGGCAGCGCACGGCCGTGATGGTCGGCACCACTGTCCGGGTGGCGGAATGGCAGACGCGCTAGCTTGAGGTGCTAGTGCCCGCAAGGGCGTGGGGGTTCAAGTCCCCCCTCGGACACGCTTATTAGTGCTGGTCAGCTCGACTCTTCGATCACAAGTAGTGAACGGACCCCGCCTCTTCACAAGATCGCTGCGATGTGGCGTTCGATCTCCGCGATGGCATCCGATGCGGCGTGTCTCGTGACGTCGATGGCCCGGTCCCTATCGCCCAGAGCATCCAGATGCGCCTGGTCGGCGAGCGCCCGGGCCACCACCTCCTCCAGCAGCTTCGGGTTCGCACCTGCCAGGTCATCACCGGCAAGGAGGGGTGGCCGACCCAGCAACCGCTCGCGCCCGTGCGCGCGCAGGGTGGCGGCGTCCGCACGCAGCCGCAGAACCCTCACCGGCGCCGCGGGGAGGTGCTCCGGCAGTATTTGTTCATCGCTGCCGCCCAGATGGGCACTGGCGATCAATAGACCCACCTGCTGCGCCGCCAGGTATTCGTGCAGTGCCACAAACTGCCTGATCGCCAGTACAGACCTCGACCCGTCGGCGGCGACCGGGCCGTCGATGAAGCACAGTTGGTCGATATCGACGAATCCGGTCCGCTGTCCTGCGCGCCACCTGTTCTGCGCCAACCCGAATCCGAGCGTGGACGAACCCGTCAGCCGCGGGCCGGTGACCATCACCACCGGGAGCGTCGCAGCGGACGGGCCTCGACCCTGTCGGGGGGACGCGGTGCTCGCGACGGTCACGTACTCGCGCAGGCGTGAGGTTACTTGGGGGACAGTGAGCCCCGACGTCTCAACGACCGCATCTACAAACGGTGCACGCCGCAGTGTCGCGTCCTCGGCCACTACCTCGGCGGCGGTCTCGTCGCCCCAGCCACGCGCCGTGATGCGCGCCCTCAGCGCGGTCGCGCCGGGCGAGATCAGGCACAGCGTCAATCCGACCGTCCCGGTGGATTCCAGATCTGGCCGGGCCGCGGTATCGATGACGCCCGACACCACCAGAACCTGCGCGCCCGCCGCGGCATACCCCGGGACCAGCGACGCCAGCGCACGGGCCTTCAACTGATCACGCCGAGGATCGGCATCGATGGCCGGATAAACCATGCCGAGTTGATCGATATCAACGTACGCGGCCGACACTCCCTGGCCGGCCAGTGATTGGAACAGTGCCCAAGCCGTCACCGACTTCCCTGCACCCGCTGCACCACACACCCAGAAGACCGGCAGCCGCGTCGGATCCACCCGACGAGCCTAGAAACCGCCGATCACAAAGTCCACCGGGTTAACCGCCAGCAAGAACGGTGACGGTGGCGCGTTCCGAGCTGTCGCGAATGGGCGGGTCGCGCGAGACCGGCGGTCCTGATCGCTGGCCGGCGACCGGCGATTTCTACGCGTTCAGCTGTGCCAGCAGATCGTCGAGCTGACCGAAGGTCTCGTGCGTCGCATCGGCGGCGCCGGTGCCGGCCGCGTCGAGGGCTTCCTTCGAGGGATAGACCTCGACCATGGTGAGCAGGGTGGTGCCGTCCCTGTCCTCGAACGTGACCGTGGTGACGGAGCTGTTCTGGCCCCCTTCATCGTTCGTCCACACGATGCGCGAGGGCGGCGTCACTTCGAGATATGTGCCGAAGAACACCATGCCGTCACCGAAGTCGAGGCGGTAGCTGCCGCCGGTGCGCGCATCCATCTCCAGGGAGTGCAGTGTCATGCCCATCGACTGCGGAACCCACCACTTGCGAAACAGCTCGGGCTTCGTCCACGCGTCGAACACCAGGCCCGCGGGCCCGTTGAAGGTGCGCGTGACCACGAGTTCGCGATCCGACCTGCGTTCCACGATCACGCGATTCCGCTTGGCCGCGGGATCGCTAGTGCTGCGTGCGTTCATCGATCTGCTCCTGACGTTTGAGGTCTTCGACGATGTCGTCCAATGCGCCAAAGCGCGCATCCCACAGTTCCTGGTACCGCTGGATCCATGCCGCCACTTCCTCGAGGCGGCGCGTGCCGATCCGGCAGTTCCGGACCCGCCCGACCTTCTCGGTGGTGACCAGTCCCGCGCACTCCAGCACGCGCACGTGCTTGCGCATGCCGGTGAGCGTCATGTGGAACCCGTCGGCAAGATCCGTGATTGAGGCTTCCGAACGGCCGAGCCGCTCGAGCACGCCTCGTCGCGTCGAGTCGGCCAGCGCCACGAACGCGGCATCAAGGCTGCCCTGCCGATACTGAACCATATAGTTCAGTATTTAATCACGCGGCTGGGCGGCACGCAAGGAGCGCTTCCATCGTTCCCCGTCGCTTCTTCGGAACCTCCGTGCTCCGCCGCGATAGAGGCACCCCGTGTCCGGATGGCTCGGCGAACGGAACTCACGATGGAGACGTCCGCACTCCGATCAGCGATCGGTATCAGAGTCCGTGCTGCACCCACGACCCCGGGCGAATACGCTGGAGGCAGCAGAGCATCGCGTCGGCGACGGGAGGTTCCACACGTGAAACGCCAACCCCATACCCGACTGCGATGTGATCAGCGAACCAAGCGCGATTACACGCGCCTGCCAGCCGACCGCCCCGATCTCGACCAGTTGTTCATCGGCGTCGACGTCAGCAATACGGCCCCACCCGGAACAGATGCGACCGAAGCCGCCTGGGTCGTGCGGTACAGCAACGGCTAATCCCCGGCACGATCCGGTATGTATTCACCGCGGCCCGCCAAGGTGGGCCCCGTCTCCTACCTCGCGCGCCTCGCGGAGCCATCCGAGGAACACTCCGTCCATCTCACCGGGCGCGGTGATGCGGAAGTGGTGCACGTAGAGCCTGGCCGTGTAGGGCGATACGTGGGTGATGCGTCGGTCTTCGACGACGCGCTGCAGATCGAGATATCCGACGAGTCCTCGCTGGTCCGGTCGGGCGCCGGCGAAGCCACGGCGCGAGCCCTTGAAGGTGATCGTCGTTTTCGATGGCGCGTACCGAACCGGCCCCATGGAGGTCAGCAGGTCCACGAACCGGCGGTACAGCGCGACCGATTCCTCGGGTTTGCCATTCATGTGATCGTCGACAGTCCAGTCCATGACGAGGACACTATGTCGCCGGACGTGCAGCAGGGCACTCCCGGATGGCCGCCACCAGGTCGCTGTCTGGGCTGACCGGTAGCGTGATCGGGTGCCGCGACTCGTCCTGCTCAACGGTGCGCCCGGAACCGGGAAGTCGACTGTGGCGCGTCGCTACGCCGAGCAGCACCCGCTGACGCCGGTGCTCGACATCGACCGCGTGCGGGGGCTGCTCGGACGCTGGCTCGACCAGCCGATTGAGGCCGGGTTGCGGCGACGGGCCAGCGGCCAGGCCCGGTCAGCCGCCGACCTCGTCGGGCAGTTCCCGCACCGCTCCGCCCGCTCGGTCCACCCCGGGCTCCTGCGTCGGCGCAGCCACCAGCGGTGCGGGTCGCCCATGCCAGCGCCGCCAACCGATCCGGGCCCCCGTCACCAACCAGGCGCTGCCGATCAGCACGACGGCCGCCGCCAGGCAGTCCAGCCACCAGTGGTTGCCCGTCACCACCACCACGATCGCCGTGAGCACGGCGTGCACCGGCCCGAGGTATCGCCATCGGCCCCGGGCGATGCGCCAGACGTAGCAGCCCACCAGCAGCGCCCACGCCATGTGCACCGACGGCATCGCCGACAGCTCATCGGCCGCCAACCCGGCGCCGTACACCGACTGTCCGTACAGCAGGCCGGTATCCACCATCCCGGGCATCATCCGGGGCGGCGCCACCGGCATGAACTGGATCAGCAGGCAGACCAGCGTGGTGACCACCAGCACCCAGCGCACCGGTCGGTACTCGCCCCGGTGCCGCACGAACAACCAGATCAGAAAGGCGATGGTCGCTGGAAAGTGCACCCCCGCGTAGTACAGGTTGGCCGCCTGCACCACGACCGGGTAACCCAGGACCAGGTGCTGCATGCCCGCCTCGGAGGGCAGCGGCAGGTGTCGGTCGAAATCTTGGATCCATGCGGCTCGGTCCAGCGCTCCGGAGTTGCCGGTCAGCGCCACCCGACCGGCCAGCTGCCACAGGCCGTACAGCACCAGCAGCATCGCCGCTTCCCGCAGGAAGGCGCCAACCGCCTTGGCCCGGGGCCGCGCCGCCAGAGCCAGGCCCGCCCCGAGGGCGCCCGCGACCGCGCCGACGCCGATGGCGCCTTCCCAGGGCAGTGCTAGAGCCACAAGCGATCACTATGCCGTGCACGCACGTCCCGCGCACCGTCGACCCGCCAAGGGCGGCGGGCGCCGGCCCGATGCGCGGGCCTTGTCCGGATACCGGCCCTGGTGCAGACTCCACGGCCGGGTCGATGGTAGGAAAGTGCCCATGACAAGCACCCCAGAGCCCACCTCCGCCGAGTCGGAGGTCGTGCAACTGTGCAGTGAGCTGATCCGCATCCCCTCGGTCAATACCGGCGATCCGGCAACCATCGGTGACGGGGAAGCACGCGCCGCCCGGTACATCCAGGCCAAGCTCGAAGAGGTCGGATACACCACGGCCTACGTCGAATCGGTGCCCGGCCGGGGCAACGTGGTATGCCGGCTGCCAGGCGCCGACCCGGATCGGGGCGCGCTGCTGGTGCACGGGCACGTCGACGTGGTGCCCGCCGACCCGGCCGAGTGGCAGGTAGACCCGTTCTCCGGCGCCGTACAGGATGGCTACGTCTGGGGCCGGGGCGCGGTGGACATGAAGGACATGGTCGCCATGACGTTGGCCGTGGCTCGCGAGTACAAGCGCAGCGGCTACGTCCCGCCGCGGGACCTGATCTTCTGTTTCATGTCCGACGAGGAGGCCGGCGGCGAGTACGGGGCCCTATGGCTGGTCGCGCACCATCCCGAATGGTTCACCGGCGCCACCGAGGCGATCAGCGAGGTGGGCGGATTCTCCGTCACCCTGGACGGCGCCCGCCGCGCCTACCTGATCGCCGCCGCCGAGAAGGGCATCGCCTGGGCCACCCTGCGGGCCACCGGACGCGCAGGTCACGGCTCGATGACGAACGACGACAACGCCGTCACCCGGGTTGCCCAGGCCGTGACCCGGCTGGGCACTCACGAATTCCCGTTGCAACGCACCGCGACCGTCGACGCGTTCCTGGCGTCGGTCACCGAGCTGACCGGGATGGAGTTCCCGGAGGACGACCTGGAGGGCGCCATCGGCAAGCTGGGTCCGATCTCCCGGCTGCTCCTGGCGACGCTGCGCAATACGGCCAACCCCACCATGCTCAAGGCCGGCTACAAGGCCAACGTGATCCCGTCCACGGCCCAGGCGACGGTCGACTGCCGGGTACTGCCCGGCAGCGAGGCCACGTTCAAGGAGCAGGTCGCCGAGATCGTGGGCGACGGCGTCGAGATCGACTGGCAGTTCGCCCCACCGCTGGAGTATCCGTTCGAGGGGGATCTGGTGGAGGCGATGAAGGCGGCCGTGGTCGCGGAGGACCCCGACGCGCACCCGATTCCCTACATGCTCTCCGGCGGCACCGATAACAAGGCGTTCTCCCAGCTGGGTATCGCCGGCTACGGTTTCTCGCCGCTGCGGCTGCCGGCCGATCTGGACTTCTCCGCACTGTTCCACGGCGTGGACGAGCGGGTGCCGGTGGACGCGCTGACCTTCGGGACCCGGGTGTTGGACCGGCTGCTGCGCAGCTGCTGAGCGCTACAGGCTCAGGGCGGGCACCGGACCAGCGGACCTCTTGCGCCGCAACGTGACCTGACGTGCCCCGTCGGGGAAGCGCCGCACCCGGGCCAGCTCCCAGCCGGTGAACTCCGCCCGTACCGACAGCATCACCGCCGCCGCCGCCCGCGACGTCGACGAGTCGATGCGCAACGGGCGGTACTCGTACTCGTCTGTCGGATCGTCACCGGCATCGCCGCCGGTGCTCGCGCCAGTCGCGTGAGCGATGGCGACCACCTCCCGTGTGTCAGGACTCGGCGTCGTCACCCGGTCGACGGCCCAGCGGTGACGATGTCCGGTCAGTCTGCCCCATCGAGGCCCGGAAGTGCACTCCCGCGGCGCAGCAGCGGGGCGAGTCGGGTCCGGCGCGGCCGGGCGCCGATCTGGCGGACGGCGCGGGCCAGCATCGGACCCGCGGCGTGCACCACCGACAGGTGGACGCGCGCCCGGGTGAGTGCGGTGTACACCAGCGGGCGGGACAGCATGCGCCCGGCCTCCGGCGGCAGCACCACGACCACCGCCTCCCACTCCGAGCCCTGTGCCCGGTGCACCGTCACCGCCCAGCCGTGCAACAGGTCGCCCAGGGCCTTGCCGGAGATCTCCGACTCCCCGCCGGTGAAGGCCACCCGCAGGGACTTCTCGCCGGTGTCGATCACCGTGCCCACCTCGCCGTTGGCGTAGCCGGTGGGCTCGGCGTCCAGGTAGTTGGCGGTGGCCACCACCCGGTCGCCCACGTCGAACCCGCGCACGGTCCTGGTGCTGGCATGCGGCCCCGGGTTCAGCACCGCCTTGAGCGCCCGGTTCAGGGCTTGAGTGCCGGCCGGGCCGCCATGGACGGGCGTGACGACCTGGATCTGCTCACCGGACACCCCGAACACCCGGGGGATCGAATCGGTGACCAGCTGCACCACCCGATGCGCGGCCTGCGACGACCCGGCGGTGGGCACGATGACCACCTCCCGGTCGCCCGGGGCGGCAGGGATCAGCTCGCCGCCGCGGGCTGCGGTCGCCAGCCGGGCGATCGCGCCGCCTTCTGTTTGCCGGTACAGCGTGGACAGCTCGGTCACCGGGAAGGCGTCGGATTCCAGCACATCACCGAGCACCCGGCCCGGCCCGATCGATGGCAGCTGGGCCGGGTCGCCGACGATCAGCAGGTGGGTGCGGTCCGGCAGCGCGGCCAGCAGCGCGGCGGCGAGTTCGACGTCCAGCATGGAGGCCTCGTCCACAACGACCATGTCGGCCTCGATCGGATCGTCGGCGTCGTGCTCGAACAGGCTGCCCGACTCACCCGGTCCGCGGCGCGCCCCCAGCAGCCGGTGGAGGGTAGTGGCGGTGTCGCCGGTGCCCGGCTGACCACCGGCGGCCACCAGTTCGGACAGCCGCTTGGCGGCGCGCCCGGTGGGTGCCGCCAGCGCGATGGTCTTGTGTGCCCGCCGGCACATCGTCACCACCGCCGCCACGGTGCGGGACTTGCCGGTGCCCGGCCCTCCGGTCAGCAGCGAGACGCCGTGTGCGGCGGCGGCCACCACCGCCTCGGTCTGCACGGCGTCCAGGCCCTCCGATGCCTTCCGCGCGGCGCGTTCGCCGACCAGCGACGTCGCCGTGCGCTGCAACCGCAGCAGGTGCTCGGCGACGGCGTCCTCGGCGGTGGCCAGGACGGCCCGGGCGACCCAGCGCTCGCCGGCGGAGGTCGGATCCGGCACCGGCGCGATCAGCCCGGCATCGGTGGCCGCCGCGATCGCGGCCGACACGGCGGCCGGCGTGTCGATGCCGAAGGGGCGCAGCGCATCCGCGACCAGGTCGAGCGGCGCGGCGGTGTGGCCGTCCCGGCCGAATCGGGCCAGCACATGGTCTGCCAGGGCACGGGCGCGACGCGGATCGTCCGGGCGCACCGCCGGGTCCAGGGCCCGGGCCAGCCGATCGGCCTGGGCCACCGTGGCGTCGGGCAGCGCCAGCAGCCGCCACGGGTCGTCGCGCAGGATGTCGGCGGCCGCGTCCCCGAGGGCGTCGGTCAGCCGCACCACCCAGCGGGCCGGGATCTGCTGCGGCACCAGGAGTTCGGCAAGCCGGTAGGCCTGGCCGGCGCCGATCCACGCGTTATAGAGCCGGTTGGCGCGTTTGTCGGTGACCTTCGGCAGCGCCGCCAGCGCGGTAATGCTGACCCGCTCCGGGCCGGTGATGCCCGCCGCGGCCATCTGCTCGGCGAGCACCGATCCCACTCCGGTCCATAGACCGGCAGAGCAGAACTCCAGAAAGACCGAGGGACCCGCAGCACTCACACCGGAACGCTATCGGGCCCCGCCGGGTCGCTCACATCGTCCAGTGCGCGCCGGATCTCGGCCGGCAGCACGAGATCCTCCGCCGCCAGCGACCCCAGCAGCTGCGCGGCATCCCGGGCGCCGACCACCGCGCTGGCCACGCCGGGACGATCCCGGACCCAGGCGCAGGCCACCGCCAACGGCGAGGTGCCCAGCCCGTCCGCGGCGGTGGCGACCGCCTCCACCACCCGGCCGGCCTGCTCGCCGCGGTGCCGTCCGACGTACCGACTGAAATGCGGGGACGCGCCCCGGGAGTCGGCCGGGGTGCCGTGTCGGTACTTGCCGGTCAGCACCCCGCGACCCAGTGGTGCCCAGGCCAGTAGCCCCATGCCGTGTACCGCCGAGGCCGACAGCAGGGACTCTTCCGCGGTCCGCTCCACCAGCGAATACTCGGACTCCACCGCAACCGGCGGGCATCCCGCACCGCGCAGGTGCGCCGCCTGGGTGGCCAACTGCCAGCCGGCGTGGCCGGACACCCCGACGTAAACGGCCCGACCGGAGTCGACCGCGGTCTGCATCGCCGAACAGGTCTCCTCGTATGGCACCGCCGTGTCGAACCCATGCACCAGCCACAGATCCACGTGGTCGGTGTCCAGGCGTCGCAGCGAACCGTCCAACGCCGCCAGCAGCCGACCACGGCCACCGCCGACGCCGACGGTGGTGGTGGCCAGCTGCACCGACTCGCGCGGCACCACGTCCGGCACCAGCGTGCCGATGATCGACTCGGCGTCCCCGTCGCCGTAGATGTTTGCGGTGTCGATCAGGGTGCCCCCCGCGGCGACGAACGCCTCCAGCTGGGCCGCGGCGTCGTCGGCATCGGTGTCCCGCCCCCACGTCATCGTTCCCAGACCGAGACGCGAGACCTCTAGGCCGCTGCGACCCACCCGGCGTTGTTCCATGTGCGTCAACCTACGTGCCGCACCGCCGGAACCAGGGCGCGACCTGCCGGGATCGGAGTACCGCGGGCGGGGACTCGCGGAGGGACCGGCGGCGGGTGGGCAGCCGGTGCGCTGACGGTCTGACAGGATCGTCCCCGAGCGCGACCGACTGGGGGTCGGCGTAGCGTGACCGCCACGCGGGCGAGCGTGGCTGGTCAGCACGCCATTTTCCGGTGATGGATCACTGCGACGCGGGCGAGGGAGGCAGCGGATGCGTCTGGGAGTGGGCCTGCCGGTGGCCGCCAGCGCCGCCGAATTGCGCGACCAGGTGGAACTGGCAGTAGCCGCGGACGGGTTGGGGTACGACGTCGTCTGGGCACCGGAGGCCTACGGTGCGGACGCCGTCAGCGTGCTGGCCACCATCGCGGCCCGGACCAGACACATCGGCATCGGCTCGGGCGTGCTGCAGATCCCCGGCCGCACCCCGGCCCTGGCGGCGATGACGGCAGCATCACTGGATGCTTTGTCCCGCGGCAGGTTCCGGCTCGGGCTGGGCGTGTCCGGGCCGCAGGTTTCCGAAGGCTGGCACGGTGTGCGGTTCGCCGACCCGCTGGGCCGAACCAGCGAGTACGTGCAGATCGTCCGGGACGCACTGGCGCGGCGGCGGGTCACCGCGGGCGGACGGCACTTCACCCTGCCGCTGCCCGACGGGCTCGGCAAGTCGCTGGTGCTCGGGTTGCAGACCGAGCGGGCGCGCATTCCGATCTATCTGGCCGCCGTCGGACCGAAGAACCTGGAGCTGACCGGACGCGTCGCGGACGGCTGGCTGGGCATCTTCTTCGACGGCGAGCACGGGGCCGCCCAGGTGGCCGCGATCCGGGACGCGGCCGCGGACGCCGGCCGGGATGCCGGCGCGATCGACATCGCCGTCCAGGTCCCGGTGTCGCTGGCCGACGACGCCATCACCGCCGCTGCACGAGTGCGGCCGTACGCCGCGCTCTACATCGGCGGGATGGGTGCGCGCAAAGCCAACTTCTACCACCGGATCGCCGCGTCCATGGGATATCGGGCGGCAGCGGACCTGGTTCAGGAGCGCTTTCTGGCCCGCGACTACGCGGGGGCGGCGGCCGCCGTTCCCCAGGAATTCCTGGAACGAACCTGTCTGCTGGGTAACGAGCAGCAGGTCGCGGCCGGGCTGCGTCGACTGCTGGACGCGGGGATCACGACGGCCAATCTCAACCCGGTGTCGCTGCCACTGCCAGAGCAGCAGCGGGCGCTGGGGTCCGTCATGCGGATAGCGCGCGCAACGGGAGTGCTGGGGTGAGCATCGGCACGCTGATCCTGTTGCGGCACGGACGCTCGACGGCCAACAACGCCGGGGTGCTGGCCGGACGCACGCACGGTGTCGACCTGGACGACGCGGGTCGATCGCAGGCCGCCGACGTGGTGGCCCGGCTGTCCGGCGCGCGCATCGCCCGGGTGGTCTCGTCACCGATGGTGCGCTGCCGCCACACCGCCCAGCCGCTCGCCGACGCGCGCGGACTCCCGCTGCAGGTCGACGAGCGGATCGCCGAGGTCGACTACGGCACATGGACCGGCCGCCGGCTGGCCGAGCTGGCCGACGAACCGCTGTGGCGCACCGTCCAACTGCACCCGGCCGCGGCGGTGTTTCCGGGCGGCGAGGCGCTGGCCGCGGTGGCGGTGCGGGCCGTCGCGGCGGCCCGGGAGCACGCCGAGCGCTCCGGCGACGACGGCGCCGCCGTGCTGTGCTCGCACGGTGATGTGATCAAGGCCATCCTGGCCGACGCACTCGGGCTGCACCTGGACTCCTTCCAGCGCCTGGTGGTCTCGCCCGCCTCGCTGTCCGTGGTGCGCTACACACCGCTGCGCACCTTCGTGGAGCGATTCAACGACACCGGGACGCTGGACGGGGTGGGCGCTCCGGCGGGCGAGGGTGAACACGGGTCGGGCTCGGCCGGCTCCGACCGTGCCAGCGAAGCCACCGTTGGTGGCGAACCAGGGACGCCGGCACCGGGCGAGGCGCCACACGCCCCGCGCGACGTGTCCTAAGCTCGACGGTGCCATGGCACGACAGGTCCACATCTTCCGCTCGCCCGAGAAGTTCCTCGCCGGAACCATCGGTCAGCCGGGCGAGCGCGAGTTCTACCTGCAGGTCGTCGACCGTCGCCGGGTGCTGTCGGTGTCCTGTGAGAAGCAGCAGGTCGCGATCCTGGCCGACCGGCTCGGCTCGCTGATCACCGAGGTCGGCCGGCGATTCGGTGCCCAGCCGTCGGCGACGGGGGCCGCGCAGGACCCGACTCGGACGCTGGTCACTCCCGTCGATGCGGAGTTCCGGGTGGGCACCATGGGCCTCGCGTGGGACGGTGAGGGCGCCCAGGTGATCGTGGAACTGCTGGCGCTGACCGACGAGGAAGTCGGCGAGGACATCGTGCTGGAGGACCGGGAGGACGGCCCCGACGCGCTGCGGGTGTTCCTGTCCCTGGCCGAGGCGCGGGACTTCGCGCACCAGGCGCAGCAGGTGGTCGCCGCCGGTCGGCCGCCATGCCCGCTGTGTGGCAATCCTCTCGATCCGGATGGCCACATCTGCCCGCGGCTCAATGGGTACCACCGCGGTGCCGTCGGCTGATCGGGCCGGGAGCACTGGCAGCACGGTGGAGACAGCCGGCACCGTACCGGCCGAGGGCCTGGCGCAGCTCCTTCGAGACGGCGAGCTGACCGTGACCGGCCGTTTGACCGATTCATCCAACGTAAGCCTGGTGGGCAGCGTCGCCCTGGACGGTCGATCCGTCGAGTGCGTGTACAAGCCGGTGCGCGGGGAGCGCCCGCTGTGGGACTTTCCGGACGGCACCCTGGCGGGGCGCGAAGTGGCGTCGTACCTGATCTCGGAGCAGGCGGACTGGCGGTGTGTGCCGGTGACCGTGCTGCGCGACGGCCCGTTCGGGCCCGGCATGGTGCAGCAGTGGATCGGGGACGCCGACTCCGGCCGCGCCGCGGACCTGCTGCCGGCGGGCGGGGTGCCCGCCGGCTGGCTGCCGGTGCTGTCGGCCGAGGACATCGACGGTCGCCCGGTGGTGGTGGCCCACGCGGACACCCCCGAGTTGGCGGTGCTGGCCGGGTTCGATCTGGTGGTCAACAACGCCGACCGCAAGGCCTCGCACCTGCTGGCCACGGCCGACGGCCGGGTGCGCGGCGTGGACCACGGGCTCACCCTGCACGTGCAGGACAAGCTGCGCACCATCCTGTGGGGGTGGTCGGGACGGCCGCTGCCACGGCGGGTGCGCGACGGGCTGGATCGATTGGCGGTGGCGGTGTCGGGCCCGTGGGGGCGGCAGCTCGCGGCGCTGATCAGCGAGCCGGAGGTGGCGGCATTGGTCTCGCGGATCGCGGCCCTGCGCGCCGATCCACGGTTTCCGGCGCCGCCGACGGACCGCACCCCGATTCCCTGGCCCCCACTGTGAGCGACGACCGAGTGGGCGGTGCCCGTCGCCGCGGAGCGTGCGGAGCGGCAGGGTGCCGGGGAGCGAGGCGGAGCGAACGATCCGGCACTGTGAGCGACGACCGAGTGGGCGGTGCCCGTCGCCGCGGAGCGTGCGGAGCGGCAGGGTGCCGGGGAGCGAGGCGGAGCGAACGATCCGGCACCGTGAGCGTCGCCGGTCCGGGCATGTTCGCGGATCTCGGACACGGTTGTGCCGGCCGGATCGGTTACAACCGTGTCTGAAGTCCGCGACGTTCTGGGCAGGGGGCGCACCGCGGCGGCGGGGCTCGCCCGGGTGTTCGGCGCCACCGCGCGGGGCCTGGCGCTGGATGCCGCCGCCGGCATCGCGCGCGCCACGGAGGTCGCCGCCGACACCGCGACCGGCCGGGACTCGGGACCGTGCACGGTGCCGGTGCGGGTGCTGATCCTGGCCGACGAGCGGGGCCGACCGCTGACCACCGCCGACCGACTGCAGCCGGCGCTGGCGCTGGCCGACCGGGTGTTCACCGCGGGCGCCGGGATCCGGGTGCGGGTGGCGGGGATCGACACCGTCACCGAACCGGCGCCCACCGCCGCGCTGGACCCGCACGCCAACCGTGGCCTGCTGTTGGACGAGATCCTGGGCCGCACCGCGCCCTACCGCGCCCATCTTGCGCGGCGGCCGGCGCTGTCGGTCTCCGGTGACCCGGTCACCGTGGTGGTCGTGCGCAGCATCGCCGGCCGTACCACCGGGTGCTCGCTGGGCATGACGGCCGACTGGGTCGTCTGCCAGGCCAGCCTGTTCGATCCGGGCCAGCCCCGCGCCTACGACGAGACGGTGCTCGCGCACGAGTTGGGGCACGCACTGAACCTGCCGCACCACCGGGACAGGGCGAATCTGATGTTCCCGGTGTCGTCGCCGCCGGGCGCCGTGCGCGGCACGGACCTGCTGCGCTGGCAGGCGGCGTTGCTGCAGGCCAACCGGCACACGGTGCCACCGGTGTGAGCGCGGGTGGCGTGGCAGCAGGGAGTCTGGCAGCAGGGGAGTCTGAAAACCTGCCCCCAAGATGGGCGAGCTGTCGCCGGGCCCCGGCATCGTCGCAGGTGAGGGCGTCGGTCCCGGACAAGCCCGCAATCTGGAGGCAGATTTTCAGACTCGACCGGCGCGACCTCCCCGTCGCCGCCGCCCCGGACGACGCCGCTAGGGTGATCGACGTGCAGGCGTGGCCGAGTCCCGAGATCCCCCAGCTGACCGGATCATTGCCGGCCCTCCGGCTGTACGACACGGCATCCGGATCGGCCCGAGCCGCCACGCCCGGGCCGACGGCGACCATGTATGTCTGCGGCATCACCCCCTACGATGCGACCCATCTCGGGCACGCCGCGACCTACCTGGCGTTCGACCTGGTCAACCGGTACTGGCGCGCCTCCGGGAGCGAGGTGCACTACGTGCAGAACGTCACGGACATCGACGACCCGCTGCTGGAGCGCGCCGCGCGCGACCAGATCGACTGGCGCGAGCTAGCCGTGCGGGAGACCGACCTGTTCCGCGCCGACATGACCGCGCTGCGGGTGATTCCGCCACGGCAGTACGTCGGCGCGGTGCAGGCAATGGACGAGGTCTCGGCCGCGGTCGCCCGGCTGCTGGAGGCCGGCGCCGCCTATCGGGTGGACGACCCCGAGTACCCGGACGTCTATTTCGACGTCACCGTCACCGACCGGTTCGGCTACGAGTCCGGATACGACGAGGCGACCATGCTGGCGCTGTCTGCGGAGCGGGGCGGCGACCCGGACCGTCCCGGCAAGCGCCATCGGTTGGACCCGCTGCTGTGGCGGATGGAGCGTCCGAGCGAACCGGCCTGGGACTCGCCGATGGGCCGCGGCCGACCGGGCTGGCACATCGAGTGTGCGGTAATCGCCACCAACCGGCTGGGCGCGCGGATCGACCTGCAGGGCGGCGGATCCGACCTGATCTTCCCGCACCACGAGTGCTCGGCGGCGCACGCCGAGGCGCTCACCGGTGAGCATCCGTTCGCCGGGCACTACGTGCACGCCGGAATGATGATGCTGGATGGCGAGAAGATGTCCAAGTCGCTGGGCAATTTGGCGTTCGTGTCCCGGCTGATCGCGGGCGGCGCGGATCCGATGGCGATCCGGGCGGCGCTGCTGGACGGGCACTACCGGGCGGACCGGCCGTGGTCGGACGCCTCACTGGAGCGGGCGGCGGCCAGGCTGGCAACGTGGCGGGCGGCGGCCGGGCGCCCCGGCGAGCCGGCAGACAAGGCGATGACGGAGATCCGGGAGGCGCTCGCCGACGATCTGGACAGCCCCCGGGCGCTGCGCGCGCTGGACGCCTGGGCGGCCGATTCCTCGCTGGCGGGCGAGGAGGTCGCCGTCACCGCGGACGCCCTGCTGGGTCTTGCCCTGCGCTGACCCGACCGGCCCACCCACACCGGAGTCGAATGCCTGACGACGCGCTGCGGCGCGTCCGGGGGCATTCGACTCGATGGTCGCCGCACCTGTCGGATCAGCGTGCGCCGCCACGCCCCGGGCCCCGCCGGCGGAGGTAACGCTCGAATTCCTCGGCGATCGAGTCGCCGGACATTGGTTGGATCGGCTCCACGTCGTCGTCCCGTTCCTGCAGTGCCTTGACGTACGCGCTGACCTCGGTGTCCTTGGCGGCCAGCCGGCTGACCTCGGCCACCCACTCGTCGGCCTGCTGGGGGAGTGCGCCCAGCGGCACCTCCAGGTCGAGCACCTCCTCCAGCCGGTGCAGTAGCGCCAGCGTGGCGCGCGGCGACGGGGGCTCCGCGACATAGTGCGGCACGGCCGCCCACAGCGACGCCGCCGGGACACCCGCCTGCACCAAGGCGTCCTGCAGCACGCCGGTGATCCCGGTGGGACCCTCGTAGCTGGAGGTGGGCACGCCCAGGCGCTCGGCGGTCTGCTCGTCCTGCGCCGAGCCGGTCACCTGGATCGGGGAGGTGTGGGCCACGTCGGCCAGCAGCGCGCCCAGCGTCACCACCATCCGCACATCGGAGTCCAGTGCGATCTGCACCAGTTCCGAGCAGAACGCCCGCCAGCGGAAGTTCGGCTCAATACCGTGCACCAACAGCACGTCACTGGCGGCATCCGGCAGGCGGCAGGCGGTGATCCGGGTGGTCGGCCACTCGATCGCGCGGGTCACGCCGTCCCGCAACGTCACCGTCGGCCGGGTGACCTGGAAGTCGTAGAACCCCTCCGGGTCCAGCTCGGCGAACGGCACCGCGTCCCAGGTCAGGGCCAGGTGCTCCACCGCGGCGCTGGCCGCATCGCCCGCGTCGTTCCACCCCTCGAATGCTGCGATCATCACCGGATCACGCAGCGCTGCGCACTCGGTCACCCTGTCAGCCTACGACGACGACCGCACTACCCTGGGATGGTGACAGTTGCAGCACCGATGCCCGAACTCCTGGCCGCCATGGCCGACCACGTCGTCGTTGCAGACGGGGCGATGGGCACCATGTTGCAGGCCGCCGAGCCGACGATGGACGACTTTGCCGGCCTGGAGGGGTGTAACGAGATCCTCAACGTGACCCGACCCGACATCGTCGCCGGGGTGCACCGGGCGTATCTGCAGGTCGGCGTCGAGGCGATCGAGACCAACACCTTCGGCGCCAACCTGGCCAACCTCGCCGAGTACGGCATCGCCGACCGGATCGCCGAACTGGCGCGGGCCGGTGCCCGGCTCGCCCGGGAGGCGGCCGACGAGTTCTCCTCGCCCGACGCCCCCCGCTTCGTGATCGGCTCGGTAGGGCCGGGCACGAAGCTGCCCACCCTGGGGCACACCACCTTCGCCGCGCTGCGCGACGCCTACGCCGAGCAGGTCACGGGCATGCTGGACGGCGGCATCGATGCCGTGCTGGTGGAGACCTGCCAGGACCTGCTGCAGGCCAAGGCGGCGATCGTCGGCGCCCATCGGGCGATGGCCTCACATGGCGAGCGGGTGCCGCTGCTGGTGCACGTCACCGTCGAGACCACCGGCACCATGCTGCTGGGCAGCGAGATCGGTGCCGCGCTCGCCGCGCTGGCACCGCTGGGCGTGGACTCCATCGGGCTCAACTGCGCGACCGGGCCGACCGAGATGTCCGAGCATCTGCGCTTCTTGTCCCGGCACGCCACCACCAACGTGTCGGTGATGCCGAACGCCGGCCTGCCCCGGCTCGGCCCGAACGGGGCCGTGTACCCGCTGAGCCCCGAAGACCTGGCCCGGGCGCTGGCCGGGTTCGTCACCGAATTCGGCACCCGGTTGGTCGGCGGCTGCTGCGGCACCACCCCCGAGCACCTGGCGCAGGTCGTCAAGGCCGTGCAGGAGCTGCCCCCCGCCCGGCGCCGGCCCCGACCCGAACCGGGCGTGTCGTCGCTCTACCAGGCGGTGCCGTTCGAACAGGACGCGTCGTTCCTGATGATCGGCGAACGCACCAACTCCAACGGCTCCAAGGCATTTCGGGAGGCCATGCTGGCCGGCCGGTGGGATGACTGCATCGAGATCGCCCGGGCGCAGACCCGGGACGGGGCGCACCTGCTGGATGTGTGCGTGGACTACGTCGGCCGGGACGGGGCGCTGGACATGGCCGAGTTGGCCGGCCGGCTGGCTACCGCGTCCACACTGCCGATCATGCTGGACTCCACCGAGCCGCCGGTGATCCGGGCCGGGCTGGAACGGCTCGGCGGCCGGTGCATCATCAATTCGGTCAACTTCGAGGACGGTGACGGCCCCGACTCCCGGTTCGGCCGGGTGATGCCGATGGTGCGCGAGCACGGCGCGGCGGTCGTCGCGTTGACCATCGACGAGCAGGGGCAGGCTCGCACCCGCGAGCACAAGGTCGCCATCGCCGAGCGCCTGATCGCCGAGCTGACCGGCACCTGGGGCCTGGCCGAGCAGGACATCGTCATCGATTGCCTGACGTTCCCGGTCGCCACCGGCCAGGAAGAAACCCGCCGGGACGGCCTGGAGACCATCGAGGCCATCCGGGAGATCACGCGGCGGCATCCCGACGTGCACACCACGCTCGGGGTGTCCAACATTTCCTTCGGGCTCAACCCCGCCGCCCGGCAGGTGCTCAATTCGGTGTTCCTGGCCGAATGCGTGGAGGCCGGGCTGGATTCGGCCATCGTGCATCCGTCGAAGATCCTGCCGATGTCGCGCATCCCGGAGCGGCAGCGGACGGCAGCGCTGGATCTGGTCTACGACCGGCGGCGGGACGGCTACGACCCGTTGACCGAAATCCTCACGCAATTCGAGGGCGCCACGGCCGCGGCGGGCCGGGCGTCGCGAGCGGCGGAGCTGGCGTCGTTGCCGCTGGACGACCGGCTGCAACGACGCATCGTGGACGGGGAGCGGAACGGCCTGGAGGCCGACCTGGACTGCGCGTTGCAGACTCGCCCGGCGCTGGAGATCATCAACGACACCCTGCTGGCGGGCATGAAGACGGTGGGGGAGCTATTCGGTTCCGGTGCCATGCAGTTGCCGTTCGTGTTGACCTCGGCGGAGGTGATGAAGGCTGCCGTGGCGCACCTCGAGCCGTACATGGAACGTTCCGACGCGGGCGGCAAGGGTTCGATCGTGCTGGCGACCGTCAAGGGGGATGTACACGACATCGGCAAGAACCTGGTGGACATCATCCTGTCCAACAACGGTTACACCGTGCGGAATCTGGGCATCAAGCAGCCGATCGCCGCGATCCTGTCCGCCGCCGACGAGTCCGGTGCAGACGCCATCGGGATGTCCGGGCTGTTGGTCAAGTCCACCGTGGTGATGCGCGACAACCTGGCGGAGATGAATGCCCGTGGTCTGGCCGGCCGCTACCCGGTGTTGCTCGGCGGGGCGGCGCTGACTCGGGCATACGTGGAGAACGACCTGGCCGACCTGTTCGACGGTGACGTGCGGTATGCACGGGACGCGTTCGAGGGCCTGCGGTTGATGGACCGCGTGATGGCCCGTAAGAGGGGGGCACCGGGCGCGGACGCGTCCGACGAGGCAGATCTCGCCAGGGCGGCAGAGCGCCGCGCCCGGCACGAGCGGTCGGAGCGAATTGCCCAGACGCGCCGGACCAGCGAGGTGGACACCGACGTCCCGGCGCGGTCGGACGTGGCGGTCGACAATCCAATCCCGACACCGCCGTTCTGGGGATCCCGGGTGATCAAGGGAATCCCGCTGCACGACGTCGCGGCCCTGCTGGACGAACGGGCACTGTTCCTCGGGCAGTGGGGGCTGCGGGGGGCACGCGGGGGCGCCGGACCGTCCTATGAGGAACTCGTTGAGACCGAGGGCATTCCACGGCTGCGGGCCTGGCTGGACCGGCTGGCCACCGAGCAGATCCCGGCGCCCGCAGTCAGCTACGGATACTTCCCGTGCGTGTCCGAGGGCGACTCGCTGGTAGTGCTCGCCGAGCCGGACCCGGCTGCAGCCGAGGTGTGCCGGTTCACCTTCCCGCGCCAACGCCGGGACAGGCATCTGTGCCTGGCCGACTATTTTCGGCCGCGGGCCAGCGCCGCGGACGGGACGGTAGCTGCGTCCGGCAGGGTGGACGTGGTGGCCTTCCAATTGGTGACGATGGGGTCCAAGATTTCCGAGTTCACCGCGGAACTGTTCGCCGCCAACGCCTACCGCGACTACCTGGAGGTGCACGGCCTGTCGGTGCAGCTGACTGAGGCGCTGGCCGAGTACTGGCATCGGCGTGTCCGGTCCGAGTTGGTCTTCGACGACGGATCGTCCGCGGCGGCGCAGGATTCCGCCGTCGTGCGCCGGTTCTTCGAGCTGGACTATCGCGGCGCGCGGTACTCCTTCGGCTACCCCGCCTGCCCGGACGTGGCCGAGCAGACCAAGCTGGTGCCGCTGCTGGACCCAGCGGCGATCGGGGTGAAGCTCTCCGAGGAGTTCCAGTGGCATCCGGAGCAGTCCACCGCGGCGCTGGTGGCGCACCACCCCGAGGCGACCTACTTCGCGGCACGGTGAGCGAGGCCGGGGCGGGCGGGCGTCGCCGCCACGCAGCGTCGGGCGCCGGGCGCGGTGAGCCGACCGATCCATCGGGCACGGTGACGGGTGCGCGTGCCCGATTCGATGATCGGACCCCCGGCGGCGCCAGCTTCGAATTGACCGGGTTGCACACGGAGCTGGTGGCCCGCACACCGGACGAGGTGGTACCGGCGTTGCGGGCCGCGGAGGACGCGGCCCGCCGCGGCCATTGGGTCGCCGGGTTCGTCACCTACGAAGCCGCCGCCGGCCTGGACCCGTCGCTGGCCACGGCCGACTGGCCCGACGGTCACCCGCTGGCCGACCTGCCGCTCGCCTGGTTCGGCGCCTTCACCCGCCGCTCGGATCTCCCCGCGCCGGCGTCCACGCCGCCGGGTGCCGGGCACCCGAGATGGACCCTGGACCGCAACAGCCGCTGGCACGCGGCGGCGGTGCACACGATCCGTGCCGGAATCGCCGCCGGCGACTACTACCAGGTCAACCTGACCGCTCGCCTGACCGGCCAGGCTGACGACATCGATGGCCTGTACCTGGCTCTCGCCAACGCGCAGGGCGGGGCCTACCACGGTTTGATCGTCACCGATCGGTACGCCATCGCCTCCGCCTCACCGGAACTGTTCTTCACCCGAGACGCGGATCGGGTGGTCACCCAGCCGATGAAGGGCACCGCGACGCGCGGCCGCTGGACCGCCGAGGACGAAGCGGTGGCGCGGGCGTTGCGCGACTCGGCCAAGGACCGGGCCGAGAACGTGATGATCGTGGACCTGATCCGTCACGACCTGTCCCGGATCGCCCGCACCGGATCGGTGACGGTGACATCGCTGTTCGACGTGCACCGGTTCCCGACCGTCTGGCAGCTGACCTCCACCGTCGCGGCCGACGCCCGCCCCGGGACGGATCTCGCCGAACTGTTCGGCGCGCTGTTTCCGTGCGGTTCCGTCACCGGCGCTCCCAAGGCCACCGCCATGGCCGCCATCGCTCGCATCGAGGGTCGCCCGCGCGGGGTCTATTGCGGCGCGGTGGGGTACCTCGCGCCGCATCCGCAACGACCGGCGGCACGGTTCAACGTTGCGATTCGCACGGTCACCCAGGCACGGCAGTCCGGCTATGCCGAGTATGGGGCCGGCGGCGGGATCACCCACGCCTCGGACGCGGATGCGGAGTGGGCCGAGCTGCGTGCCAAGACCACCGTCCTGTCCGCGCGGCCACGGCCCACACAGCTGATCGAGACGCTGCGCTTCGAGCCACCCGATCGACTGGTCAATCTGAACGCGCATCTGGACCGAATCGCCGGCTCTGCCACCTATTTCGGGTTCCGATTCGACCCGAGCGAGATCTCCGCCGCGGTGCGATCTGCGGTCATGGGACGCCTCGATCCGGCGCGGGTGCGCGTGCTCCTGCACCGATGCGGGGACGTCCATGTCCAGGTGAGCAACCTCCCGTCGGCGCGCGGTCCGGTGCTGCTCGGTCTGGCGGCAGCACCGATCGACTCCCGGGACGTGTTGCTGTTCCACAAGCACGGCGACCGGCAGCTGTACGACCGCCATCGTCTGGCCCGACCCGACTGCGACGATGTGATCTTGTGGAACGAGCGCCGGGAGGTCACCGAGTCGACCATCGCGAACGTGGCAGTGCGGCTGGATGGGCGGTGGAGCACGCCACCGCTGTCGTCCGGGCTGCTGCCCGGAGTGCAGCGGGCCCGGCTGATCGGCGCCGGGCGGCTCACCGAGCGGGTCCTCTCGATCGACGACGTGCGCGGCGCGCAGGACATCGCGCTGATCAATTCCCTGCGAGGTTGGCGTGACGCCCTGCTGATCGACGACCCGCGCTGTCCGACCGCGGGCGACGCTGCGGGATCGCCGAACGGCGTTCCCGCGACACGAGGAGATGATGTGTGTGTACTCCGGCAGTGACACCGGGTCTGGTGAATCGGCGCCGCCCACCCTGCGCGCGGTGCTGTTCGACATGGATGGCACCCTCATCGACTCCGAGAAGTTGTGGACGATTGCGCTGGACGAGGTAGCGCGGGAGCTGGGCGGGGAGCTGTCCGCCACGACTCGCTCTGCCATGGTGGGCACCGACCTGGTCAGCTCGGTGCAGATGCTGCTGGACGACATCGGGGTGCAGGCCGAGCTCGAGGTGGCCAAGAGGTTGCTGGTGTCGGCGGCGGCGGAGCAGTTCGCCGGCGAGATGGACTGGCGACCCGGGGCGCGGGAACTGCTGGACGCCGTCGGCGCGGCGGGTCTTCGGACCGCCCTGGTGACCTCGACACATCGCAACCTGGTCTCCCGGGCACTGGAGACGATCGGCCGGGACCGGTTCGACGTCATCGTGTGCGGCGACGACGTGCAACACACCAAACCTCACCCGGAGCCGTACCTGCGGGCGCTGCGGGAGCTCGACATTCCGGCGGGATCGGCCGTCGCCATCGAGGATTCGCCTGCCGGATCGACGTCGGCGCGGTCGGCCGGCATCGTCACCCTGGTGGTGCCGTCCGAGGTCCTGGTGGCACCGGCATCCGGGCTGGTTCTCGCCGACACGCTGGTGGGGGTGACCGCTGGATTCCTGGCAACACTGCTGAATCCGGGTGCGGTCGACGACGTCTGACCGATGCCACGGCTCTCGGCTCGTTGACGACAGCTACGGCTGCCGGTTCTGGATCCTGCGTGCCTGGCGGACACGTCACACTCGGGCTGAGCCCGACCGGTCCAGGACCGCGGCGCTCCACGGGGGCAACGTCACCGAGGCGCCGTCACCGCCGACCTGCACACCGGTCCGCGTGGCCACCAGGATCACGACCGACCCCGAGCCGGCCCGATCGGCTCCGGGCCGGGGGAGCGGAGCGGTGCGGGATTCGTCGGACACATTCACGGCGGTGACGATCCCGCCGCGATCGACCACGATCCACCGCTGGGCGTCGTCGCAGACGGCGGACGTCCGGTCGAACCGGGGATCCGTCAGCTCCGGTCGGGAGCGGCGCAGCGCCACCAGCTTCCGGTACAGCGCCATCATGTCCGCGTGGATCCCGGAGTCCAGTTCGGCCCAGTCCAGCCGGGACCTGACGAAGGTCTGCACGTCCTGCGGATCGGGCACCACCGACGGATCCCAGCCGTGCCGGGCGAATTCCTCTAGCCGGGCCGCGGCCGTCGTCGCGCCGAGATCCGGCTCCGGGTGCGAGGTGAAGAACTGCCAGGGCGTGGACGCTGCCCATTCCTCACCCATGAAGAGCATCGGAGTGAAGGGCCCGGTGAGCAGCAGTACCGCGAGGATCGCCAACTGCTCCGGGGTCAGCTGCGCGGTGAGCCGGTCGCCGGCGGCCCGGTTGCCGATCTGGTCGTGATCCTGGCCGAAGGCCACCAGCCGCCAGGTCTCGGTGGTGCGGGTGTCGATGGGCCGGCCATGCACCCGGCCGCGGAAGCTGGAGAAGGTCCCGTCGTGGAAGTAGCCCTGTGTCAGCACCTTCGCGATCGCCGACATCGATCCGAAATCGGCATAGTAGCCAGCTGTTTCGCCGGTCAGCGCGACGTGCAGCACGTGGTGGACATCGTCGTTCCAGGCGGCCGTCAGGCCGTAACCGCCGGCCGCTCGAGGCGCGTAGAGCCGGGGATCGTTCAGATCCGATTCGGCGATCAGGCTCAACGGTCGTCGAAGGTGCGCCGACAGCGCGCTCACCTCGGCGGCCAGATCTTCCAGCAGGTGCACCGCGCGGGTGTCGGCGAGGGCGTGCACCGCGTCCAACCGCAGCCCGTCGACGTGATTGTCCCGCAGCCACATCAGGGCGTTGTCAACGATGTAGCGGCGCACCTCGTCCGAGTCCGGGCCGTCCAGGTTCACGCTGGCACCCCAGGTATTCGCCCGGTCCTTGCGCAGGTACGGGCCGAACTCCGGGAGGTAGTTCCCGGATGGTCCGAGATGGTTGTACACCACGTCCTGCAGGACGCCCAGCCCGCGCGAGTGACAGGCATCCACGAACCGCTGGTAGGCCGCCGGTCCGCCGTAGGGCTCGTGCACGGCGTACCAGAGCACCCCGTCGTAGCCCCAGCCGCGGGTGCCGTTGAAGGCATTGACCGGCAGCAGTTCGACGAGGTCCACGCCCAGGTCCACCAGGTGGTCGAGCCGGGCGATGGCCGAGTCCAGGGTGCCGTCCGGGGTGAAGGTGCCGATATGCAGTTCGTAGATCACCGACCCGGCGAGTTGCCGTCCGGTCCAGGCGTCGTCGTTCCACTGGTGCGCGGTCGGGTCAAACGTCCGGGACGGGCGGTGTACCCCGTCGGGTTGCCGGCGGGACCGGGGGTCGGGCCGGACCGGGCCGCCGTCCAGGCGGAACCCATAGTCGAGTTCCCCGGGTGCTTCGACAGTGGTGGCCCACCACCCGCCGTCGCGGCGGTCCATCGGATGCTCGTCACCCCCCGGCCAGGCCCACTCCGGGCCTTCGTCACCGCCCGGCCAGGCCCTCTCCGGACCCTCGACACCCCCCGGCCGAGCAGTCTCCGATGCCCCGTCACCCCCGGACCCCGCGGACCGCAGGACCACCGTCACCGCCGATGACGTCGGCGCCCACACCCGGAACTCCCGTACCCCAGTCACCGTCATCACCTACCCATTCCGCATGGATCACAGTGCCCCGTATGCCTGAAGTTCGCCCCATCAGGCTCACCAGTCCCAAAGGCGCCACGATCATGCATGCCAGGCAAGATGATCCACGCGGGGCCATGCGCTCAGGACGAGCGGGTCAGCAGGGCGACCGGGTAGCGGTCCAGGACGCCGGCCACCCGGACTCCGATGGAGCCCGTCGCCCCGGACGGGGCGCTGACGGAGCCCCGCGCGGCGCCCAGCTCCGGGATCGAGCGCCCGGTCAGGAGGTCCGTCCACCCGGCGCCGGGCAACTGGACCACGGTGTCTGCCCAGCCACCGCCGGCGGCCAGCCCGACCGGCAGCCGGGTCGCCAGCGTGATGGCCCCGCCCCGATCGAAGGCCACCAGGTGGTCGGCCGCCGTACCGGACGCCGCCACCGGCCGGTATGTGGTGAACAGCGCCGGCCGATCTCGGCGAGCGCGCAGCGCGCGGGAGGTGACCAGCAGCTTCGCCGCGCCGGACCCGTCGACGGGCGGCAGCCAGCCGCCGTCCAGCCGGTCCAGCAGTTCGGCGGCACCCCGGGCGACCAGCGGGTCGAAGGGTCGGCGGTTGTCCGGGTCGACCAGCGAGTTCTGCCACAGCTCGGTGCCCCGGTACACGTCCGGCACGCCGGGCAGGGTGAGCTGGATGAGCTTGGCGGACAACGAGTTGGACCACCCGAAGGGCCGGATCCGGTCGGCGAAGGCAGCGAACTCCCGGGCGGTGACGGGGTCGTCGTAGCAGGCATCCACCAGGGCGTGCAGGCGTGCCTCGAATGCCGCGTCGGGGTCCGTCCAGCCGGTGGAATTGCCCGCCTCGCGGGCGGCCTTCTCGGCGTATCCGTGCAGCCGGTCCCGTTCGATGGGCCAGCAGCCGACCGCGGTCTGCAGCAGCAGGTTGCCGAGCACCCGGTCCGGGAAGCCCGACGCCGCGGTAGCCACTTGCCCGGTCTCGCCGGGCAAGTACAAGGGCCGGTCCAACCACCGCGTCACGGCCGACGCCCAGTCGCCGGGTACCTCAGACAGCACATCGATCCGGGCGCGCACGTCCTCGCCGCGCTTGGTGTCGTGGGTGGACAGCGTCGTCATGCCGTCGGGCCAGGTCGCCATCCGGCGCAGCTGCGCGGCATGGAACTCCTCGGAGGACACCGCGAAGACGGAGGGGTCGCCGCCGACCTCGGTCAGCGAGGTCAGGCGTGGATAGCGGTAGAAGGCGCAGTCCTCGACGCCCTTGGCCATCACGGAGCCGGACGTCTGTACCAGGCGCGTCGCGAACTCGCTGCCGGGCACCCCGGCGGCTGCCCGGACCGCATCCAGTGCGGCCGCCAGGTCCGGCCGGTGGCGTCGGGCGAGTGCCGCTGCGCGGCTGCGTACGGCGGCACCGGAGCCCGCATAGGTTCGATAGACCGGAAACCACGCGAGCAGCTCCGCGATGGCGTCCGCGACGACCTCGTCCTCCGGTCGCATGCTCGGGTCGTCGGCCGGCCGGGGAGCGCCCGGTTCGGGGGTGCAGCCGGCCAGGAATACCCGAGCGAGGCGGCGCACCTCGGAGCCGAGGATGCCGTCGGCGACCGCACGCTTGGTGGTGTGCACCAGATCCGGCCACGAGCACGCCGATCCCCGCAGCGACGCGTCGAGGCCATCGAGCGCCGGCTGCCCAGCGGGGTCCACCAGCAACCGATCGATCAGCGCCAGCGTGTCGTAGCCGGTGGTGCCGGCGCACGCCCAGTCGGCGGGCAGCTCCTCGCCGGGTTCCAGGATCTTCTCCACCACGGTGTACCGGCCCTCGGCCATCGAAGCCACGTCCCGCAGGTAGCCACCGGGATCGGCCAGCCCGTCGGGATGATCAACCCGCAACCCGTCCACCCAGCCGGCCGCCATCCAGTGGACGATCTCGGTGTGCGAGGCGTGCAGCACCTCGGGGCGCTCGACCCGGATCCCGGCCAGCGTGCTGACCGCGAAGAACCGCCGGTAGTTCAGGTCGGTGTCGGCCCGCCGGAATCCGATCAGCTCGTAATGCTGGCGGTCGTGCACCTCGCGCGGCGCGCCGCCCAGCGTGCCCTCGGCGAGCGGGAAGGCGTGCTCGTAGTAGTGCAGCCGCCCGTCCCGAACCTGCAGGGCGTCCAGTTCGCCGGGCCGGTCTCCGAGGACCGGGATCCGGACCCGGCCGCCGCTGGCCGCCCAGTCGATGTCGAACGCCGCCGCGTGCACCGACTCACGGCCGCGCGCCAGCACGTCCCACCACCACACCGACACCTCCGGCGTGGCGACGCCAACGTGGTTGGGCACGATGTCGACCAGCACCCCGAGCCCAGCGCCGTGCGCGGCCTCCGCCAGCGACGCCAGGCCTGCCCGGCCGCCGCGGGGCTCGTCGGTGCGGGAGTGGTCCACCACGTCGTAGCCGTGATCGGAGCCCGGCTCGGCCTGCAGCAGGGGAGAGCAGTACACCCAGTCCGCCCCGATCCGGCGCAGGTACCCCACCATCCGGGCGGCATCGTGCAGGGTGAACGCCGCGTTGATCTGCAGCCGGTAGGTGGACCGTGGCGTCGCCGACCCCGTCACCGCCCCTACCGTCCGGCCCCGAAGCCACCCACCACCGGGATGCCGGCCGTCACCGGTCCACTGACCTCCGGAACCGCCGCAGCGGGGGCCACCGCCGGGGCGTCCGGCGGGGTGCCGTCGGTGCCCATGAGTACCACGGTGCCGCGGGCGGTCACCGTCACCGATCCGCCCGCGGGCAGCGCAGCGCCGTCACCGCGGATGCCGGAGGTGTCGATCACCACCTGCCAGGCCGGGCCGAACTCGTCCGGCGGCAGCGCGAACTCCAGGTCCGCATCGTGCGCGTTGATCAGCAGCAGGAACGAGTCGTCCACCACCGGCCGGCCGCGCTCGTCGGTGCCCCGGATGCCGTTGCCGTTCAGGTACACCGCCACCGACCGGCCGAACCCGGCGTCCCAGTCCTGCTGCGTCATCACCTCGCCAGACGGGGTCATCCAGACAATGTCCGGCAGCGGCTCCCCCTCGCCGCGCGCGACCGGGCGGCCGTCGAAGAACCGCCGGCGCCGGAACGTGGGATGCTGCCGACGCAGCCGGGCCACGGCGGCGGTGAACTCCAGCAGCGCGGTATCGGCGTGCTCCCAGTCGATCCAGGTGAGCGGAGAGTCCTGGCAGTAGGCATTGTTGTTGCCCTGCTGGGTGCGCCCGAGCTCGTCCCCGTGCGCGATCATGGGCACGCCCTGGCTCAGCAGCAGGGTGGTCAGGAAGTTGCGTTGCTGCCGGGCCCGCAGCACCAGCACGGCCTCGTCGTCGGTCGGGCCTTCCACGCCGCAGTTCCACGATCGGTTGTCCGATGCGCCGTCTCGGCCGTCCTCCCCGTTGGCCTCGTTGTGCTTGTCGTTGTAGGAGACCAGGTCGGCCAGGGTGAAGCCGTCGTGGGCGGTGACGAAATTGATCGAGGCGACCGGTCGCCGGCCGGATTCCTCGTACAGGTCGGCGGAACCGGTCAGCCGGGCGGCGAACTCGCCCAGGGTCGCCGGCTCGCCGCGCCAGAAGTCCCGCACGGTGTCCCGGTACTTCCCGTTCCACTCGGTCCAGCGTGGCGGGAAGTTTCCCACCTGGTAGCCGCCGGGTCCGATGTCCCACGGCTCGGCGATCAGCTTGACCTGGCTGACCACCGGATCCTGCTGCACCAGCTCGAAGAAGCTGGACAGCCGGTCCACGTCGTAGAACTCCCGGGCCAACGTGGCCGCCAGGTCGAAGCGGAACCCGTCGACATGCATCTCGGTGATCCAGTACCGCAGCGAGTCCATGATCAGCTGCAGGGCGTGCGGGGAGCGAGCATTGAGCGAGTTGCCGGTGCCGGTGTAGTCCATGTAATAGCGCGGGTCGTCGTCCACCAGCCGGTAGTAGGCGGGGTTGTCGATGCCTTTGAACGACAGCGTCGGGCCGAGCTCATTGCCCTCGGCGGTGTGGTTGTAGACCACGTCCAGGATGACCTCGATGCCCGCGGCGTGCAGCGCCTTGACCATCGTCTTGAACTCCTGCACCTGCCCGCCGAGCGTGCCGGCCGCCGAGTACGCGTGGTGCGGGGCGAAGAAGCCGATGGTGTTGTAGCCCCAGTAGTTGGACAGGCCACGGTCGCGCAGGTGCGAGTCCTGCACAAACTGGTGCACCGGCATCAGTTCCAGGGCGGTGACGCCGATCCGGGACAGGTGCTCGATGATCGCCGGGTGGGCCAGGCCGGCGTAGCTGCCGCGAACATCCTCGGGCAGATCCGGGTGCGCCGCCGTCATCCCCTTCACGTGCGCCTCGTAGATGACGGTGTCGTGGTACATGGTGCGCGGCCGGGACTCGTCGGACCAGTCGAAGTAGGGGTTGATGACCACTGCCTTGGCCATGTGCGCAGCCGAGTCGGCCTCATCCCGCCGGGTGGGATCGTTGGCCGCGTCGGCGTCGCCCAGGGGGTAGCCGAACAGTGACGGGTCCCAGTCGATGTCGCCGTCCACGGCCTTGGCGTACGGGTCCAGCAGCAGCTTCGCCGGGTTGCAGCGCAACCCTCGGGCGGGGTCGTACGGGCCGTGCACCCGGTACCCGTAGCGCTGGCCGGGTTGGATGGACGGCAGGTAGCAGTGCCAGACGTACCCGTCCTGTTCGGGCAGCCTGATCCGGGTTTCGGCGCCCGCCTCGTCGAACAGGCACAGCTCGACGGACTCTGCGACCTCGCTGAACAGCGAGAAGTTGGTGCCCGACCCGTCGTAGGTGGCTCCCAGGGGGTAGGCGTTGCCTGGCCAGATCTCCATCGATGCTCCCGTCGGTGCCGCCCCGGGGCATCAGCCGCGGGCCTTCCGAGGGTAATGCGTCCCGCAGAGCGGTCGGTGGGACGAGTGCATGGCCCGGGCACCGTCACCGCCCTGAACTACCCTCGACGACGTGTCCGACCCGACCACCTACCGACCCGCCCCGGGCACCATCCCGGAATCGCCCGGGGTCTACAAATTCCGCGATCCGGACGGCCGGGTGATCTACGTCGGCAAGGCTAAAAGCCTGCGGCAACGGTTGAACTCCTACTTCGCCGACGTGGCCGGGCTGCACCCGCGCACCGCCCAGATGGTCACCACCGCCGGGTCGGTGGAGTGGACGGTCGTGTCGACCGAGGTCGAGGCGCTGCAGCTGGAGTACAACTGGATCAAGGAGTTCGACCCGCGGTTCAACGTCCGATATAAGGACGACAAGTCCTATCCCGAGCTGGCGGTGACGGTGGGGGAGCAGTTCCCCCGGCTGCAGGTGATGCGGGGCCCGCACCGCAAGGGCGTACGGTATTTCGGCCCGTACGCACACGCCTGGGCGATCCGCGAGATGCTGGATCTGCTGTTGCGCGTGTTCCCGGCGCGCACCTGCTCGGCCGGCGTGTTCAAGCGCAGCGCGCAGATCGGCCGGCCCTGCCTGCTGGGCTACATCGGCAAATGCTCCGCGCCCTGCGTGGGGCGGGTCAGCGAGGCCGAGCACCGAGAGATCGTGGAAGGATTCTGCGATTTCATGTCCGGCAGGGCGGACCCGCTGATCCGCCGGCTGGAACGAGAGATGGCGGCGGCCGCCGGCGACCTGGACTTCGAACGGGCCGCCCGGTTGCGGGACGATCTGTCGGCGGTGCGCCGAGCGGTGGAGAAGCAGGCGGTGGTGTTGGGCGGCGGCACCGACGCGGACGTGATCGGCATCTCCGGCGACGACCTGCAGGCCGCGGTGCAGGTGTTCCACGTGCGGGGCGGCCGGGTGCGCGGCCAGCGCGGCTGGATCGTGGACATCGATGCGGACACGGCCGCCGACAGCGCCAGTGATGCCGCCGAGGATCAGGCGGGCGCCGAGGATCAGCCCGGCCCCAGCGATTCTGTTGAAACCTCGCACCGTACCGAAACCCAGCATTCCGCCGAAACACCGGATTCCACCGAGGCCCCGGGGTCGGGCGCGGCACCGCATTCCACCGACTCATCCGATTCCGCGGACCAGCGTCGCGCGGCCGCCCTGGTCGGCACGTTCCTGCTGCAGTTCTACGGGGGCCGCGCGGCCGACGACGGGGCCACCGCCGTGCCCAGGGAAATCCTGGTGCCCGCGCTGCCCGCCCAGTCCGACGACGTGGCCGACTGGTTGACCGGCCTGCGCGGATCCACCGTGTCCCTGCGGGTCCCCAAGCGCGGGGACAAGCGCGCCCTGGCCGAGACGGTCACCCGCAATGCCGCCGAGGCGCTGGCCCAGCACCGGCTCAAGCGGGCCTCCGACCTGACCGCGCGGTCCGCCTCGCTCAGCGAACTGGCGGCCACCCTGGGCATGGATGCCGCGCCGCTGCGCATCGAGTGCATCGACATCTCTCACGTGCAGGGCACCAACGTGGTGGCGTCGCTGGTCGTCTTCGAGGACGCGCTGGCCAAACGCAGCGACTACCGCCGCTTCGCCATTCGCGAACACCCCGGCGACGACGTCGCCTCCATCGCCGAGGTGGTGCGGCGCCGGTTCTCCCACCAGGGGCATCCTGCGGGCCCGCTCGGCGAGGGCGACGGGGCCGAAATCCCCACGGCTTCGTCGCCTCCGGACGCCGACCACCCGCACACCGACCAACCAGACACCGGCCACCCAGAGGCCGACCACCCGCTGGGCGGTGGCGGTGCCGCGGGGACGGTACCCCGGGCCGGCGAGGATCCCGCCGCCGGGCCTCGCCCGGGCATCGACCCGCTGACCGGGCGGCCGCGCCGGTTTGCGTACCCACCGCAACTGCTGGTGGTGGACGGCGGAGCGCCCCAGGTCAACGCCGCCGCCGCCGTGCTGACCGATCTGGGCATCGCCGACATCACCGTCTGTGGCCTGGCCAAGCGACTGGAGGAGGTGTGGATGCCCGGCCAGGATGACCCGGTGATCTTTCCGCGCACCAGCGAGGCGCTCTACCTGTTGCAGCGGCTGCGGGACGAGGCGCACCGGTTCGCGATCACCTACCACCGGTCGAAGCGGTCCAAGTCCATGGTGACCTCGGCACTGGACGACGTCCCGGGGCTGGGCAAGGTGCGGCGTACCGCACTGCTCAAGCACTTCGGCTCGGTGACCAAGCTGCGCGCGGCCAGCGCCGAGCAGATCGCCGAGGTCCCCGGTGTCGGCCCGGCCACGGCATCCGCCATCGTTGCGACGCTCGCCCGCCGGCCTCGCTGAGCGACCGGCCCCGGCTGGCGCCGACACCGAGGCGACAATCCGTGCGGCGCACCGATTATCCGCCGGCGGGTAGCGCGAGCGGCCGGTCTGCTGGCAGGATCATGCCGGTGAGTCCCGATTCGATCCCCGACCCCGCCGCCGGGCCCGCCGAGACACCCAATGGGATCGAAGTCGCAGTGGTCTCGGGCCTGTCCGGCGCCGGCCGATCCACCGCCGCGAAGTACCTGGAGGACCTCGGCTGGTTCGTGGTGGACAACCTTCCCGCGGAGCTCATCGGGACCATGGTCGATCTCGGGGCGCGCTCCGGCGGGGCCGTCAATCGAATCGCGGTCGTGCTCGATGTCCGATCCCGGGTGTTCACCGCCGATCTGGCGGGAGTGATCAAGGGCCTGGACGCGCGCGGCTACCGCCCGCGGGTGCTGTTCCTGGACGCCACGGACGCCGCCCTGATCCGACGCTACGAGGCGAACCGGCGAGCGCATCCACTGCAGGGCGAGGGCCGGCTGTCCGACGGCCTGGCCGCCGAGCGCGAGCTGCTCGGCCCGCTGCGCGACGAGGCCGACTTGGTGATCGACACCAGCGAGCTGTCCGTGCACGAGCTGCGGGCCCGGCTGGCAGAGGCCTTCCCGCAGGCCCGCGCGGCGGCCACCATGACGATCCTGTCCTTCGGCTACAAGTACGGGTTGCCGCTGGACGCGGATCTGGTGGTGGATATGCGGTTTCTTCCGAACCCGTTTTGGGTGCCGGACCTGCGGCCGCTGGACGGCACCGACCGCGCGGTGGCCGAGTACGTGCTGTCCCAGCCGGGCGCGCGGGAGTTCATCGAGGGCTACCTGGAGTTGCTCGACCTCGCGGGCGCCGGGTACCGGCGGGAGGGCAAGCGGTACCTCACGGTCGCCGTCGGATGCACCGGCGGCAAGCACCGCAGCGTCGCCGTCGCCGAGGAGTTGGGGCGCCGGCTCGCCGAGCGCGGGCTGGCCGTACAGGTGGCCCATCGGGACCTGGGCCGCGAGTGACCCTCGAATGAAGGCAGCGGCTTCCGGCGCCGGCGGACGGCGCCCCTCGGTGGTCACCCTGGGTGGCGGGCACGGACTGCACGTGATGCTCTCCGCGTTGCGTCGGCTAGATGTGGACATCACCGCGGTGGTCACCGTCGCCGACGACGGCGGATCCTCGGGCCGGTTGCGCCGTGACGTGCCGGGGATCCTGCCGCCCGGTGACCTGCGCATGGCGCTGGCCGCGCTGGCCGCCGACGGCGGTGACGGAGATCTGCTGGGGCGCACCTTCCAGCACCGCTTCACCGGCGAGGGCGCGCTCACCGGCCACCCGGTGGGCAACATCGTGCTGGTGGGGCTGGCCCAGGTGCTGGGCGACCCGGTGGCCGCACTGGATGCCGCCGGTCGGCTGCTCGGCGCCCGGGGTCGGGTGCTACCGATGGCGTGCCAGCCGCTGGACATCATCGCCGACGTCACGGGTCTGGATGAGGACCCGACCGCAGTCAGGCAGATCCGCGGCCAGGTGGCGGTCGCGGCCACCCCCGGCGACGTCCGGGCCGTGCGGCTGAGCCCACCCGGCCCGGCGGCCTGCCCCCAGGCGGTCGCGGCGATCGAGGAGGCCGACCTGATCACCCTGGGGCCCGGTTCGTGGTTCACCAGCGTGCTGCCGCACCTGCTGGTTCCCGAGCTCGCGACGGCGATCGCCCGGTCCACTGCGCACCGGCTCGTGGTGCTCAATCTCGCGCCGCAACCCGGGGAGACGGAAGGATTCTCGCCGGAGCAGCACTTGGACGTACTCTCAGCGCACGCGCCCGGGCTGCGCATCGACACGGTGCTGGCGGACCGGCACGCCGTGCCGTTGCCCGGCCGGCTCTCGACCGCCGCCGGACGGCTCGGGGCGACGGTGCAGATGGACGACATCGGCGACGGCGAGCGCCCGCGGCACGACCCGCAGGCGCTTTCCGCGGCGTTGGGCACGGTATTGGCCCGGCTGGTTCGGCCGGGTGACGGGGGAACAGGGTCGGACCGTCGGGCAGTCGCCGGCGGGTCGGCGGAGGGCAGGAGTGGGGCAGATCGATGGCGATGACCGCCGACGTCAAGGACGAACTGTGCCGGATCTCGGTGCCGAAGGCATCCGCCCGCAAGGCCGAGGTGTCGACCATTCTGCGGTTCGCCGGCGGCCTGCACATCGTGGCCGGCCGGGTGGTGGTCGAGGCGGAGCTGGATACCGCGGCCGTGGCTCGCCGGGTGCGCCGCGAGATCGGCGAGCTCTACGGGCAAGTGGCGGGGTTGCAGGTGCTGGCGCCGGGGGGGCTGCGCAAGACCACGCGGTACATCGTGCGGGTGGTCGCCGGCGGTGACGCGTTGGCCCGGCAGACCGGCCTGCTGGACCAGCGCGGCCGGCCGGTGCGCGGTCTGCCGCCGCAGATCGTGGCGGGATCGGTCGCCGACGCCGAGGCAGCCTGGCGTGGCGCCTTCCTGGCGCACGGTTCGCTCACCGAACCGGGCCGGTCGGCGTCCATGGAAGTCACCTGCCCCGGACCGGAGGCGGCGCTGGCGCTGGTCGGTGCCGCGCGCCGGATCGGCGTGCAGGCCAAGGCCCGCGAGGTGCGCGGGGCCGATCGGGTGGTGGTGCGGGACGGCGACGCGATCGCGGCGCTGCTGACCCGGATCGGCGCGCACCGCTCGGTGCTGACCTGGGAGGAACGCCGGATGCGCCGCGAGGTGCGGGCCACCGCCAACCGGCTGGCGAACTTCGACGATGCCAACCTGCGCCGCTCGGCACGGGCGGCGGTGGCGGCGTCGGCCCGGGTGTCCCGGGCGCTGGACATCCTGGGCGACCAGGCCCCGGAACACCTGGCCACGGCCGGGCGGCTGCGCATCGAGCATGGCCAGGCGTCGCTGGAGGAGTTGGGCCAGCTCGCTGACCCACCGATGACCAAGGACGCGATCGCCGGCCGGATCCGCCGGCTGCTGACCATGGCGGACCGCCGGGCCCGGGAGGATGGCATCCCGGATACCGAGTCAGCGGTGACGCCTGACATGCTGGACGCGTGATCGCCCCGGCGATCCTTGATCGATACAGCGCCCTCTACTATCGATAACGGATGGCCCACCGCCGCACGACCGTTCGGCTGCGGCGGCCACTACAACCCAGCGAGGAGGCGTCGCAGCCGTGACTGTGCGCGTCGGTGTGAACGGATTCGGCCGGATCGGCCGCAACTTCTGGCGGGCGGTCAACTCGTCCGGCCACGACCTGGAGATCGTCGCCGTCAACGACCTGACGGATACCGCGACCCTGGCCCACCTGCTCAAGTACGACAGCGTGCTGGGCCGGCTGCCGCACCAGGTGACGGCCGGAGACGGCGTGATCTCGGTGGACGGCAAGGACATCACCGTGCTGTCCGAGCGGGACCCGGGTGCGCTGCCCTGGAGCGAGCACGGCGTCGACCTGGTCATCGAATCGACCGGCCACTTCACCAACGCCGACGGGGCTCGCGGGCACCTTTCCGGCGGCGCCAAGAAGGTCATCATCTCCGCCCCGGCCAAGGGCGAGGACCTGACCGTCGTGATGGGCGTGAACGATGCGGCCTACGACGGCAGCCAGACCATCCTGTCCTGCGCCTCCTGCACCACCAACTGCGTCGCGCCGATGGCCAAGGTCCTGCACGACAGCTTCGGCATCGTCAAGGGCCTGATGACCACGGTGCACGCCTACACCAACGACCAGAACACCCTGGACTTCCCGCACAAGGACCTGCGCCGGGCCCGGGCGGCCGCGGTCAACATCATCCCCACCACCACCGGCGCCGCCAAGGCCACCGCGCTGGTGCTGCCGGAGCTCGCGGGCAAACTGCACGGCATGGCAATGCGGGTGCCGGTGCCCGACGGCTCCGTCACCGATTTGACCGCCGAGCTCGGCCGCAGCGTCACCGTCGACGACGTCAACGACGCGTTCCGCGCCGCCTCCGAGTCCGGATCGCTGGCGCCCTACCTGACCTACTCGGCGGACCCGATCGTCTCCAGCGACATCGTCGGCTCGCCGGCGTCCTGCACGTTCGACTCACCGCTGACCATGGTGCTGGGTGACAACCTGGTGAAGATCGTCGGCTGGTACGACAACGAGTGGGGCTACTCCAACAGGCTCGCCGACTTCACCAACCTGGTCGCGTCGAGCCTGTAGGCCGCCGGCGCCCGGAGAGGAACCCCACCGACGTGCAGACCCTCGACGACCTACTCGCGACCGGCGTGGCCGGCCGGACCGTGGTGGTCCGCGCCGACCTGAACGTGCCCCTGGATGCGTCCGGCAGCACGACCACCCCGGCCCCGGTGATCACCGATGACGGCCGGATCCGTGCCAGCGTGCCCACGCTCACGGCGCTGGCCCAGGCGGGCGCCCGCGTGGTGGTGACGGCGCACCTGGGCCGGCCGAAGGGCGCACCGGATCCCGCGCTGTCGCTGGCCCCGGTGGCCGCCCGGCTGTCCGAGGTGCTCGGCGCCCCGGTGCCGTTCGCGACCGACCTGGTCGGTCCGTCCGCCCGGTCCACCGTGGCGGGCCTGTCCGACGGGCAGGTCGCGTTGCTGGAGAACGTCCGGTTCGACCCGCGGGAGACCAGCAAGGACGATGCCGAGCGGGCGGCCCTGGCCGCCGAGCTGGTGGACCTGGTGGGCCCCGAGTCGCAGTCCAGCGCGGCGTTTGTTTCCGACGGCTTCGGGGTGGTGCATCGCAAGCAGGCCTCGGTCTACGACATCGCCGTGCTGCTGCCGCACTACGCCGGATACCTCGTCACCGCCGAGACCGCCGTGCTGCGCAGGCTCACCGGCGATCCGGAGCGGCCGTATGTGGTCGTGCTCGGTGGCGCCAAGGTGTCCGACAAGCTCGGCGTGATCACCGCGCTGCTGGCCCAGGCGGATACCCTGCTGATCGGCGGCGGGATGGCGTACACCTTCCTGGCCGCGCAGGGTTACGGAGTGGGGGATTCGCTGCTGCAGGCCGACCAGGTGGACACCTGTCGGGAGCTGCTGGCCTCCCACCCGGGTCGCATCGTGCTGCCCGACGACGTGGTGATCGCGGACTCGTTCTCCGCGGACGCCCGCACCCGGGTGGTGCCGGTCGACGCCATCGACGACGGCTGGCAGGGCCTGGATATCGGCCCCGCCACCCGGGAGAAGTTCGCCGAGGTCATTGGTGGCGCCCGGACGGTGTTCTGGAACGGCCCGGCCGGCGTGTTCGAGATGGCGCCGTTCGCCGCCGGAACCCGCGCGGTGGCCGAGGCCATCGCCGCCTCCAGCTCGTTCTCCGTGGTCGGCGGCGGCGACTCGGCCGCCGCGGTGCGCCGGCTCGGCATCGACGAGTCCGGATTCAGCCACATCTCGACCGGCGGCGGCGCCTCGTTGGAGTACCTAGAAAGCGCAGCGCGCGCGCCCGGTGCACCCGGTGGTGCCGAGCTGCCCGGCATCGCGGTCCTGGAGAGCTGACATGGCACGCAAGGGCGCCGCGAGCCAGGGCCGCACCCTGCTCATCGCCGGCAATTGGAAGATGAATCTCAACCACCTGGAGGCCATCGCCCTGGTGCAGAAGATCGCCTTCACGCTGCCGGAGAAGTACCTGTCCCGGCTCGAGGTGGCGGTGCTGCCCCCGTTCACCGACCTGCGGTCGGTGCAAACCCTGGTGGACGGCGACAAGCTGGGCCTGGTCTACGGCGCGCAGGACCTGTCGCAACACGACTCGGGCGCCTACACCGGCGAGATCTCCGGGTCGATGCTGGCCAAACTGGGCTGCACCTACGTGGTGGTGGGTCACTCGGAGCGGCGCCAGTACCACGACGAGACCGACGAGGTGGTGGCCAGCAAGGTCGCCGCCGCGCTCCGGCACGGGCTGCGCCCGATCCTGTGCGTGGGCGAGGGGCTGGAAATCCGCGAGGAGCGGCGACACTGCGCACACACCACCGAGCAGCTGCGGGCCGCGCTGCAGGGAATCACCCCGGAGCAGGCCGCCGACCTGGTGCTCGCCTATGAGCCGGTGTGGGCGATCGGCACCGGCCGGGTGGCGACTCCGGCCGATGCCCAGGAGGTGTGCGCCGCGTTGCGTGGCACCCTGGCCGAGCTCTACCCGCCGGAGGTGGCAGCCGGCGTGCGGATTTTGTACGGCGGATCGGTCAAGGCGGCCAACGTCGCCGAGATCACGGCCCAGCCGGACGTGGACGGCGCCCTGGTCGGCGGGGCATCCCTCGACGGCACCGAGTTCGCGACGCTGGCCGCCAACGCCGTGGGCTTTTCCGGCTTGTGAGTCCGCCGTGGCGCTCTGGCGCCACCTGGGACTCACAAGCCGCGGAAAGCACACAAGCCGCGGGGAGCGCCGGGCACCCGGTAGACTGCCCGGCGGACCCACCGACGACACCCTAGGCAGACATGAAACTGTTTCTGGACATCCTGCTGGTGCTGACCAGCCTGGCGCTGATGGCGCTGATCCTGCTGCACAAGGGCAAGGGTGGGGGACTGTCCTCGCTGTTCGGCGGTGGCATGCAGTCGTCGCTGTCGGGTTCCAGTGTGGTGGAGAAGAACCTGGACCGGATTACCCTCTTCGTGGCGCTGATCTGGCTGATCGCCGTCATCGGCGTCGGGCTGCTGATCAAGGTCAGCTAGGAGGAGCCCGCCCCGGTCCTGCGCCGCGCGAGCGCCGTCACCTCTCCCGGTCACAAATTGGTGAGCATCCGGGTGTTGCCCAGGGTGTTGGGTTTGACGTACGGCAGGTCCAGGAACTCGGCGACGCCTGCGTCGTAGGAGCTGCGGAGCTGCGCGAAGCCCTCCGCCGACAGGTCCAGCTCCGAGATCGGCTCGAACCCGAGACCGGCGAAGAAGCCCACCTCGAAGGTCAGCACGAACAGCCGGGACACCCCGATCCAGCGCGCCTGCGCCATGATCTCCCGGCAGATGGCCCCGCCGATACCTCGCCCGCGCAGCTCCGGATTGGTCGCCACGGTGCGAATCTCGCCCAGGTCCTCCCACAGCACATGCAACGCGCCGCAGCCCTGCACCACCCCGTCGACCTCGCACACCCAGAACTCGGTGACGTCCTCGAACAGGTTGACCAGCGACTTCTCCAGCAGAATCGGCCCGGCGTAGCAGTCCACCAGCTCCTTGATCCGGCGCACGTCCGCGACCCGCGCACGACGCACATGAAGGTTCGAGTGCTGCGCATGGACCGGGGTCGTCACGAACCCAGAGCCTAGTGATGGTGCCGGCGGCCCGACCGGCCGGTGTGCCCGCCGGCCCCGACTACGCTGGGCGGGTGCCCCACCAGCCGCGAGTGTCTTTGATCAGCCTGGGCTGCGCACGCAACGAGGTGGATTCCTCGGAGATCGCCGGGCGGTTGGCCGCCGGGGGCTACCAGCTGGTCGACCAGGCGGACCCGGACGGGCGCCCGGCACCGCGCGCGGACATCGTGGTGGTGAACACCTGCGCGTTCGTTGCCAGCGCGAAGAAGGACTCCATCGACACCCTGCTGGCGGCCGCCGATACCGGGGCCAAGGTCGTCGCCGTCGGTTGCCTGGCCCAGCGGTACGGGTCCGAACTGGCCCAGGCGCTGCCAGAGGCAGACGCGGTGCTGGGCTTCGACGCCTACCCCGATCTACCCGCGTTGCTGGGCGAGGTGCTCTCCGGCCACCGCCCACCGTCGCACACCCCGGTGGACCGACGGACCCTGCTGCCGATCACCCCGGTAGACCGGCCGGGTGCCGCGGCGCACGTGACGGTGCCCGGCCACACGGCGGTGACGGTGCGGGCGGGTGCGGCCGCGACGACGGCGGTGACGGATCCGTCGAGGCGCGCCGCGTCCGGCGGCATCGCGGCCGGGCCAGTGCTGATGCGCCGGCTGCTGCGCTCCGGCCCGGTCGCCCCGCTGAAGATCGCCTCCGGCTGCGACCGGCGCTGCACGTTCTGCGCCATCCCGTCGTTCCGGGGCGCGTTCGTGTCCCGACCCGCACCCGACATCGTCACCGAGGCCGGCTGGCTCGCCGGGCAGGGCGTGCGGGAGATCGTGCTGGTCAGCGAGAACACCACCTCCTACGGCAAGGACCTTCCGGGCCGCGACCACCTGGAGCGGCTGTTGGGCGAGCTGGCGGCGGTGCCGGGCATCGACCGGGTCAGGCTCTCCTACCTGCAGCCGGCCGAGACCCGGAACGCGCTGATCCGGGCGATCGCGCAGACCCCCGGGGTGGCCGACTACTTCGACATGTCCTTCCAGCACGCCTCCGCGCCGGTGCTGCGCCGGATGCGCCGGTTCGGATCCAGAGCGTCGTTCCTGGCGCTGGTCGACCAGATCCGCAGCCTGGCACCGGAGGCCGGGATCCGGACCAACGTCATCGTCGGTTTCCCCGGCGAGACGGCGGACGACCTGGCCGAGCTGGAGGCTTTCCTGATCGGCGCACGGTTGGACGCGGTGGGGGTGTTCGGCTACTCCGACGAGGACGGCACCACCGCAGCCGACCTCACGGACAAGATCGATGAGGACGAGATCGCCGAGCGGGTCGAGCGGATCGCCACGCTGGTCGACGAGTTGACCGCACAGCGGGCCGAGGATCGCATCGGACAGGCGGTGACGGTGCTGGTGGACGACACCACCGACGGCATCGGGGGGCGCGCCGAGCACCAGGCACCGGAGGTGGACGGTGCCACGACCCTCGTCGACGCCGACGGGGTGGCGCCGGGCGACCTGGTGCGGGCCGAGGTGGTCGGCACCGACGGAATCGACCTGGTGGCGCGGGCGCTCGAGGTGTTGCGGCGATGAGCGCTTGCGCGAAGAGCGGTAGGCACCGATGAGCGCTTGCGCGAAGAGCGGTAGGCACCGATGAGCGCTTGCGCGAAGAGCGGTAGGCACCGATGAGCGCCGGCGGGACGAGCGGCGGGCACCGATGAGCGCCGGCGGGACGAGCGGCGGGCACCGATGACCGAGCAGCAACGGGTGTCGCTGGTGAACCTGCCGAACCTGCTCACGGTGCTGCGGTTGATCCTGGTGCCGGTGTTTCTGCTGGCGCTGTTTGCGGCTGGCGGACACAACACGGCGGCGCGCTGGGTGGCCGGCGGCATCTTCGCGGTGGCTGCCATCACCGACCGATACGACGGGCACATCGCTCGCAAACGGGGCCAGGTCACCGACTTCGGCAAGATCGCCGACCCGATCGCGGACAAGGCGCTGATCGGCTCGGCGCTGATCGGCCTGGCGCTGCTGGACGACCTGCCGTGGTGGATCACCGCGGTGATCATGCTCCGGGAGATCGGCATCACGTTGCTGCGGCTCGCAGTGTTGCGTTACGGGGTGATCGCCGCCAGCCCCGGGGGGAAGGCCAAGACGCTGGTGCAGATCGTGGCCATCGGGCTGTACGTGCTGCCGCTGTATTCGCTGGGTGTGCCGGTGCCGGTGATCGACTGGGTGCGCGGAATCCTGATGGGCGTGGCGATCCTGCTGACCGTCGCTACCGGCCTGGACTATCTGGTGCGCGCCGGATCGCTGGTGGGCCGCTCCCGCGGGACGCAGAAGACCGGACCCGCGTGAGCGACTTGTGCGCACTGCTCGGGCTGGACCGGAGCCGGGTGGCGGACCTGGTCGCGACCCTGGCCGCCGCGGGGAAGACGATCGCCGCGGCCGAATCCCTCACCGCGGGGCTGTTCACCGCGGCGCTGACCGAGATCCCCGGCTCATCGGCGGTGCTGCGAGGCGGCATCGTGTGCTACGCCACCGATCTCAAGCACTCACTGGTCGGGGTGGACCCCGACCTGCTGGCCCGGGTGGGGCCGGTGGACGCGGATGTTGCGGTGCAGCTGGCCGGGGGAGCGCGGGCCCGGTGCGGGGCGACCATCGGAGTGGGCCTGACCGGAGTGGCCGGCCCGGAGGCGCAGGACGGGGTCGCGCCCGGCACGGTATTCGTGGCTGCCGCGACCGACCAACTGTCCCGGGTCCGCGCCCTGCCCGGCCAGCACGCACCCACCGACCGCTGGCAGGTCAGGGCGCGCGCGGTACGGACGGCCCTGGAGCTCGTCCGGGAGCTGTCCGCCGCGCCGCGGGACGCCCCGTCGCCGGGGTCGGGAACATCTGCCGGGCCGCGGTCGTTTCGCCCATAGCGGAACGGCATCGAGCCCTCGCGCACGGAGCGAGAGGGTAGCGTGGTCAGCACCCTGGTAAGACTGTTCCGGGAGGAGGGGCGACATGCTGTTGCGGGACGCACTGGGTGAGACTCTGCGTGACGCGCGAACTCGGCAGAGCCGCACGCTGCGCGATGTCTCTACCGCCGCGAACGTGTCGCTCGGATACCTCTCGGAGGTCGAGCGAGGCCGCAAGGAGGCGTCCAGCGAGTTGCTGGCGTCCATCTGCGATGCGCTGGACCTGGAACTGTCCGACGTGCTGGACACAGCGAGTACCGCGCTGCGCAGCATTCCGGCTCCCGCCAAGGCCTCCGTCACCGCCAACTCCACCAAGCCGGGCGCGGGCCGCGGGCAGGCTGCCAGCAGCATCCGCATCGTGCTGCCCTACCGCCCCACGCCGTCTGCACCGTCCATCGCCTGACGGGGCGCGGACGGCCCCATGCATCCGGCAGTCGAGAATCAGCTGGGCGCGCTCGATCTCTTCCGATCGGTGCTCGTCGCCGTCGGACCGGCGGATCTCGGGCGACCGACTCCGTGTGGCACCTGGCGAGTGCGCGAACTGCTAGCCCACGAACTCGGCCAGGACACGGCCTTCACGGTCGCGCTGGCGGGCGGTGCGAGCGAACTCGCCCCGTGGGCACCGAAACCCGTGGGTAACGACGTGCCCGGGCCGTCGCTGGCCGCCCTGGCCGAGCAGCGCGCCGCCCTCGACGGCTACGGCGATCCGGGCGGGCGCGTCATCTGGATGCCGGAGATCCTGCCGAATACCCCGCTGCCGGCCGAGCGAGCGCTCGGCGCCCGCCTGATCGACCTGGTGGTGCACGCCTGGGACCTGGCCGTCGGCATCGGCGCCCCGCTGCAGGTTCCCGACGCGCTGACCGAGCCGTGCCTGCGAATCGCGCGGGCCATTCCCGACACCGACCAGACCCGGGGAGCGGGCCGCGCGTTCGCACGCGGGCTGGATGTCCCCGCCGATTCGGCGCCGTTCGACGAGGTGCTGCGCCTGCTCGGCCGCGATCCGCGCTGGGCCCCGCCCGCCTAGCTCGCCCGGACGTACCGCACCCAGGCGAAGCCGTCCCGTCGCTCGCGGGACACCTCGCGCCACACCGTCGGATCCACCGCCGGGAAGTACACGTCGCCGTCCACCTCACCGTCGATCTCGGTGAGTTCGAGCGCGTCGGCCCGATCCAGCAACTGCGCATAGATCTCGGCACCGCCGAAGACGAAAACCGTGTCGTCACCGGTGTCTGCAGCGATCGCGCGCAACGCGGCGTCCAGGGCCGGCCCCGCGTCGTGCACCACCGTCACGCCCTCGGCCGACCAGCCGGCCTGGCGGGTGAGCACGACGGTGCGCCGACCGGGTAGCGGGCGACCGATGGACTCGTAGTTGCGCCGGCCCATCACCAGGGTGTGGCCCATCGTCATGGCCTTGAGCCGACGCAGATCATCGGAGTTCCGCCAGGCCAGATCCCCGTCCCGGCCGATCACACCGTTGGCCGCCACCGACGCCACCACGATCAGCGGCATGCCGTCATCACCGCCGCCGGGCACGCATCCTGACAGTGGCGGCCACCGACCACGGTCGGCCGCCCACACTCCTGGGCGTCCGTCATACCGCGATCGGCGCCCTGATCGCCGGATGCGGGTCGTAGCCCAGAAGTTCGAAGTCCTCGTACTCGAACGCGTCGAGCTGCGTGATGCCATCGGCGATGCGCATCCGCGGGAGCGGCCGGGGCGCGCGGGTCAACTGCAGCCGGGCCTGCTCCAGGTGGTTCGCGTACAGGTGCGCGTCGCCCAGGGTGTGCACGAACTCGCCGGGCCGAAGGCCCGTCACCCGGGCCACCATCATGGTGAGCAGCGCATAGGAGGCGATGTTGAACGGCACCCCGAGAAACACGTCGGCGCTGCGCTGATACAGCTGGCAGGACAGCGCTCCGTCGGCGACGTAGAACTGGAACAGGGTGTGGCACGGCGGCAGCGCCATGTCGTCCACCTCCGCCACGTTCCAGGCGGACACGATGTGCCGGCGGGAGTCCGGATTGCTCCGGATGGACTCGACGACCCTGGCGATCTGGTCGATGTGCCGGCCGTCCGGCGTCGGCCAGGAGCGCCACTGGTGGCCGTAGACCGGGCCGAGTTCGCCCTCGGCGTCGGCCCACTCGTCCCAGATGGACACGCCGCGTTCCTGCAGCCAGCGCACGTTGGTCGAGCCCCGCAGAAACCACAGCAACTCGACGATCACCGAGCGCATGTGCACCTTCTTGGTGGTCACCACCGGGAAGCCGTCGGCCAGATCGAAACGCATCTGGTGGCCGAAGATCGACAGGGTCCCGGTGCCGGTGCGGTCGGACTTGCGATGCCCCTCGCGCAGGATGCGGTCCATCAGGTCCAGGTACTGCTGCATACTGCGAGCCTAGAAGCCGCGGCCTGATCGGCGCTCGGTGACCCGCCGCTCGGCGGGTCGAGTCGGCACCGTACTGCGGTGTTCGGAAGGGGGCGTTGCGTGCGGATTCACGCCAGCGAGGCATCCGGGACGGCGTCGAGTGCGCTGTGGGACATGCTGGCGGACCTGCCCGCCTGGCCGCGGTGGTGCCCGACCGTCACGGTGCTGCAGCCGGACGGCCCGCTGCGGGTCGGCACCACGGCACGCGTGGTGCAGCCGGGGCTGCGACCGGCGGTGTGGACCATCGATGACGTAGTGCCCGGGCGGTCGTTCCGCTGGAGCAGCCGTGGTCCGGGTTTCGTCGTCACCGAAGATCATCTGTTGCTGCCGCGCGGCCCGGGCACCGGCATCGAGGTGCGCCTGCAGATCACCGGTCTGATGGCGTGGGCGGTGGCATTGATCGCGGGCCGGGCGTTGCGGGATTCCCTGCCCCGGTGGGCGCGGGCGCTGGCGGCGCAGCCGCACCCGACGGCCTGACGCCGGCGATGCCCTGACGCCGACAGCATGGCCGCGGTCAGGCGGGCCGGGTCCCATCGGGCTCTGCGGGGTCGCCGGTCCACAGTCGGCAGCAGTCCCGCCCGGACCGCTTGGCCACGTACAGCGCCTCGTCGGCTCGGGCGACGGCGGTCGGCACGCTGGTCCGCGGATCGCCGGCGGGCACGCCCGCCACCCCGATGCTCACGGTGATCTGCTCCGGGATCGCCGGCGGCCGCATCCCGCTGACCCGCAGCCGCACCCGTTCGGCGGCGGCCAGTGCGGTCGCGTCCACGGCACCGGGCAGCAACGCGCAGAACTCCTCGCCGCCGAATCGACCGATCATCGTGCCGGGCGGCAGGGCATCCCGAGTGGCGTCGGCGGCGGCGGCCAGCGCCCGGTCGCCGCCCAGATGCCCGTGCGCCTGGTTGAACCGGTGGAAGTGGTCGATGTCGGTGAACAGGATCGCCCAGGGGCGGCGCTCGGCGGTGAGCCGCGCCACCTCCGCCGTCGCAGCACGGAGCCACACCCGATAGTGCAGGGCACCGGTCTTGGCGTCGATGTCGGCCCGCTCCTGCAACGGCCGATGCAGCACGGCCTGCTGCATCAACAGGAACAGTGGCGCAACCAGCAGGACGTACCAGCCGGCGATGTCGGCGACCAGCCCGGTCAGCGCCCCCAGACTCAGCACACCGAACTCGGTGGCGAAAAACAGCGGGTCTGTCAGCGTGCGCCGCAGCCACAGCTCCGCATGGGTCCGGTTGAGCATCACGAAGGTGATCAGCAGCCCGGATTCCACCGTCATGAAGGCCAGGCAGCTGGCCACCACCAGCGCCATCCCGACGACGCTCGGGCCGACGTCCAGCCCGATGCCGCTCGCCGGGGCATGCTGGACGGCCCGCGCCACCAGGGCCGCGAGCACCATGTAGCTGGCCGATCCGAGCCACTTCCAGCGCGGCAGATGTCGATCCCGCCACCAGGCGTGTGCATAGGTCAGAGTGATCACCGGCAGCAGGTACCAGGCCGGCAGCAGCACCACGGTGGCCATTGCCCAGGCGGACAATCCCTTGTGCGGGCGCTGCTGCTCCCGGGCGGCCCGATCGAGCAGCCGGCCCAGTTCGATGTTCGCCGCGCTGGCCAGGACCAGCACCCCAGCGGTGACGAGGTCGGACCCGGTGAGTCCGAACCCGTCGAACACCGACACGACGATCGGAGCCGCGAGCGCCGCCAGCCCGATGATCAGCACCCAGAGTTGCACGACAGGCGAGGCGTCGCGGAAGGTCTGCTCGTCCAGGGTGGTGCGCACCCCGACGGGATAGGGTCCGCCGTCACCTGCCGTCAGGGCAGCGCGGTTCGATCCCCCGTCACGCATGTCCCACCCGCCTGCCTCGAACGCGCTCTCCCGTGCGAAAACCATTGAATCACCGGGTCGGCGCAGTCACGGCGCGATGGGGCCGCACCGGGTGTCTCCGGCCGGCGGAAGTACGGGTGGCAACGTGGGTGATGCCGCGCGGACCAGCCGGTGCCGCCACCCGGTCACCGCGTCCAGGGTCGCCGACCGATGACCACGGTGGCGTCGCGGTCGTCGTCGCGGTGAACACCCGCCAACAGGCCCGCCGCGGTGACCAGGTCGGCCAGCGCACCGGACTGGTGCGCGGCGCACTCGATCAGCACGGTGCCGGACGGCGCGAGCCACTCGGCGGCTCCGGCCACCACCCGGCCGAGGATCACCAGGCCGTCGGGCCCGCCGTCCAGCGCCGCCGGGCGCTCGAAATCGCGCGCCTCGGTAGGCATGAACGCGATCTCGCCGGTGGGCACGTAGGGCGCGTTGACCACCAGCACGTCGAGATGACCCCGCAGCCGGTCGGGCAGCGCGGCGTACAGGTCGCCGACATAGACCCGTCCCGCGAACGGGGCGGTGGCGCGGCGGGCGCAGTCGATGGCAGCCGGGTCGATGTCGGCCGAGTGCAACTCGACGCCGGGTACGGCATTCGCGACGGCGGCACCTAGGGCGCCCGCCCCGCAGCACAGGTCGGCGACCACCGGCGCCCGCCCGGCCGCGGCGCCGTCCCGCGCCGCGTCGCCGGCCAGCCGCGCGAGCAGTTCGCTGCGCCGCCGGGGGACGAAAACGCCGTCGGTGACGGGGATCCGCAGCCCGGCGAACTCCGCCCAGCCGAGCACGTATTCCAGCGGCCGCCCCGCGACCCGCTGTGCCACCAGGTGCTCCAGTGCCGTCCCGGAGCGACCCGCTGCCAGCAGCAGGTCGGCCTCCCGCTCGGCAAACACGCATCCCGCCGCGCGGAGCCGGGCGACAACCGCGGCGGGGTCCAGCTTCGCGACCCGGCCCGGCGCCGGACCGTCGTCGCCGGTTGCTGCCCCGAGCCCGTGACGGGCACCGGACGGTCTCATGCGCGATCAGCCGGTGCGGGCGCGCCGACCCGCCCCGCGCCGGACGCGAAACCCAGCCAGGTGTGCCGGTTTCCCGCCCAGCACCAGCCCACCTTCGGCGCACCGCGGCGCGCGACGCCGTCCCGTCCGGTGCCGCCGGAGATCCAGAGCGCCGGGGTGCGGGCGTCGAGTCGCCCGCCCGGTCGGCGCAGCCGGGAGCCAATCGTCATGAAGCAGGTTCCGGGCTGGAGGATCTCGGGCTGCTGCAGCACCCAGGTGATGCCCTCGGTGAGCAGCAACGGGGTACGGCCCGCGGCGAGGATCGCGGGCAGCGCCTCGTGGGGGCTCCAGTTCGCCATCTCGTCGCCGCGGTCCGGGCTCCGCACCAGGTACACGGGCGACTCCGGGACGGCGACGGTATCAAGGGGCGCGAACTCGTCCACGTCGGTCATGTCGACCACGATGAATCCCGGTCGCGCGGCCCGGCTCATCAGCGGGGCCAGCACGGAGGCGGGCGCCAGGGCCGGATCGAGCGCCAGCACGGACCGCTCGTCACCGCCTGTCGACAGCGCGGCGGCGGCGCCTCGAAGCTCCTGCGCCGACAGTCCCGCCCGCTCGTGCACACCCAGCGCGACCAGTCGTTCCACTTGCCGCAGGACAGGGGACAGGCTCACCCGCGCCACCAGTCGTCGGCGGGTGTCACCGGCAGCGCCCGCTTGTGCCGGGTGGCCGTGTACCAGCGCTCGATGCGCGCGGCCGCCTCGGCGTCGACGGGCAGGCCCTGCAGGTAGTCGTCGATGTCGGCGTAGCGCACCCCGAGCGCCTCCTCGTCGGGCAGCGCGGGCCGGTCGTCCTCCAGGTCCGCGGTCGGCACCTTGCGCCAGGTGCCCTCCGGCGCCCCCAGGTGCCGCAGCAGTGCGGCGCCCTGGCGCTTGGTCAATCCGGACAGCGGGGTGACGTCGGCGGCGCCGTCACCGAATTTGGTGAAGAAGCCGGTCACGGCCTCGGCAGCATGGTCGGTCCCCACCACCAGCAGGCCGAGCTGCCCGGCGATGGCGAACTGCGCCACCATCCGCGCTCGCGCCTTCACGTTGCCGCGCACAAAGTCTCGCAGCGGCTCGACACCGCCGGCGGAATCCGCCCGCTGGGCCAACGCCGCTGCGGTGTCGACGCAAAGCGCATCGGTGCCCGCCTTGATGTTCACCGTCACCACCCGGTCCGCGCGGATGAACTCCAAGGCCTGCTGCGCGTCGTCCTCATCGGTCTGCTCGCCGTAGGGCAGGCGCACGGCCACGAATACCGCGTCCGTGGCACCGGCCGCCCGACGACGCTGGACGGCCAGCTGGGTGAGGCGGCCGGCCAGCGTGCTGTCCTGGCCGCCGCTGATGCCCAGGGCGTAGCCGCGCGCCGGCGTGGCGGCCAGGTAGTCGGCCAGAAACCGCACCCGACGATCGATTTCGGCGGCCGGGTCGATGTCCGGGCGCACCCCCAACTCGGCGATGATCCGGTTCTGCAGCTGCACGGACGCACTGTACCCGCGGCCACCGTGCCGCCCGGGTGGTTGCCGCAGACCCCGGCGCAGGCCCGTCAGGCCCCGTCAGGTCCGATACGGGGCGGGAGCCGGGGCGGCGTCCAGATCGCCGGTGCGCCGCAGCTTGTGCCAGCGCAGCCGCATACCCCCGAGCGCGCTGATCATCGACTGCACCACCACCAGATACATCAGCTGCCGGTACACCACCTGTTGGGTCAGCACCACCCAGACCGGCCGCGTCGGCTCGCGATCCAGCCGGAACGCGAACAGCGTGCACAGCAGCTGCAGCGCCAGGAACGACACCCAGGCGACGATCACGACGGGGGAGGAGCGCACCACCAGCTGGTAGACGAGCAGCAGGTCCATCAGCGGTGCGAACAGTGGCAGCACCACCTGGAACAACAGCAGGTAGGGCAGTCCTCGGCGGCCGAGCTTGCCCGCCTGTCCGCGCTGCAGCACCGCCCGACGATGCTTCCACATCGCCTGCAGCGTCCCGAAACACCAGCGATACCGCTGGCGCCACAGCTCACCCAGGGTGGCGGGCGCCTCGGTCCAGGCGATCGCGTCCGGGTCGTACCGGACCAGGTATCCGGCGCGGCACACCGCCATCGTCAGGTCGGTGTCCTCGGCCAGCGTGTCCGCCGGAACGCCGCCCACGGCCGATAGCGCGGAGCGGCGGAACGCACCGATCGCACCGGGAACCGTCGGCATGCACTGCAGCACGTCGAACATCCGGCGGTCCAGATTGAAGCCGAGCACGTACTCCACGTGCTGCCACTTGCCGATCAGGCCGCGCCGGTTGCCGACCTTGGTGTTCCCGGCGACCGCCCCGACCTGCGGGTCAGCCATCCCGCGCACCAGGCGCCGGATGGTGTCCGGAGCGAACACGGTGTCCCCGTCAACCAGCACCAGGATCTCGCCGCGGGCGGCGGCGATCCCGGCATTGAGGGCGGCCGGCTTGCCCCGATTCGGTTGCCGAATCACGCGCACGCCCGGCAGGCTCATCGAGCGCACCACCTCACCGGTGCCGTCGGTGGAGCCGTCGTCCACCACCACGATCTCCAGGTCGGGATAGTCGCAGGCCACCACCGACCGCACGGATGCGGCAATGCCGATCGCCTCGTTGTAGGCCGGGATCACCACGCTGACCGATGGCGTGTAGTCCTCGTCCACCGGGTGCCGGTGGCGGTGGTGCCGCCCGGCGAACGGCACCACCAGCACGACGCGCAACAGACATAGCACCGTCATGGCGATGGTCAACCAGGTCAGCGCCGGCACCAGCAGGTGGCTGGCCTGCACGGCACCGACGGTGATCCACCCGCGCGCTCGGTCGCCGAAGTCGGCCGGTTGTAGCGCGTCCGGCACGCCGATCGCATCGGTGACGGTGGTGAGGGTGTAGCCGGCGTCGCGGAGCGTCGGGATGATCGTGGTCAGGGCCTGCGCCGCCGCCGGGTCGGCGCGCAGTTGGACGATCGTGCCGGTTCCTGCCGGCGTCGTGATGGCGGCCGCGATGACGCCGGCCCGCGCGGGCGTCGCGTCCCGGGCATCGACATCGGCGAAGACCACCCGGTAGTTGCCCGCGCGGCGCATCGCCGTGACGTCGGCCGGATCGATCCGAGCGGTGGTCGACGCGTATGGCAGCCGCAGCAGGTTGCTCGTTCGACCGGTGGCGGCGGCGAGCACGTACTGCGCCTGGTCCAGCTCAAGCCGCTCCTGCCAACCCGGCATGGTGCCCAGATCCCGGTGGGTGAAGCCAGCCAGGCCGATCTCGCCGTCTGCTGCCACGATGTGGCGCAGCATGGCCGGATGCTGCGCCGCATCCGCGCCGGCCACGAAGAACGTGCCCGGGGCGTGCAGGCGGCGCAGCACATTCAGCACGGCGTCGGTTCCGGTGATCGTTCGGACGTCGAAGGTCAGGGCGATGGTGTGCGGCCCGGGGCGGGCGGTGCTGGCGAGTCGGTCGCCGGCATCGACCACCGGTCCGGCATGCGGCAGCGCGGAGGGTGTGGCGTCCGGAGTTGCCGGGCCGGCCGCGACCACTTCGCCTGGTTTGCCGTCGGTCAGCGAGTACACCGCGAGCAGCAGGCCGAGCAGCAGTAGGCACAGAACCAGCAGGATCCAGTGCGAGCGAACGGTGGCCGGCCGGCCATGTCGGGACACCGGGGCCACATCAGCCGCCAGAGTCGGGACGACCGGTGGGGACGGGGGGCGCGGGAGTGGTGTGCCGGGAGGGACGCGTCTTCGTGGTCGGGTCGGCCGCCTGGGTGGGCGTGGTCTGCCGGGCCGTGGGCGCGCTCGTCGACGTCGTGCTGGGCGTGGTGCTGGCTGCGGCGGAGGACGCGGTCGTCGGCGCGGTGCTGCCCGGGGCGGAGGTACCGGACGCGGTGCTGCCGGGGACGGAGCCGTCCGGCGGCGTCGAGGTCGTGGGGGAGGGCGCACTCACCGCGGTCGACGTGGTCACCCCGGCGGTGGTCGGCGTGGCGGTGCTCGGGCCCGCGGCGGAGCCGGTCGTGCGGGTGGTGGGCGATCCCGTCGTCGGCGCGTCGGCGGGGCCGGGAGTGGTTGTGGGCGTGACCGTGAGGGCGGCGGGCACGAATCCGATCGGCGCACCATCCGGCACGAGTCCGCGCGACGTGTCGGGCGCGCTGGTGCTTGACGGGGTGCGGGGATCCGTTCGTCCGGGCGCGTCCCGGAGTGGAGTGGACCGGTCGGACGGCTGACCGGTGGCGGCCGCGGTCCGCGTCTGCGGGTCGCTTGGGGCCCCGGCGGACGACGATGCGGTGCTGCCGGCGGGGGCGGCGAGCGGCGGCAGCCCGACGCCGCCGACCACCGTCACCACCATCGCCAGCACGGCCACGACGGCGATCGTGACGAGAATCCGCACACCCGCGGTCACGGCCACCGGCCTGGTCACGGAATGCGCCAGGAACACCGGCCGGTCGGGCGGATGCGTGGTGTGCGGGTCTGGACCACTGTCGGTCACGGTTCGTCACGATAGCAACCGTCGCCGGCGCGGGCCTCGCCGAAGGCGTCGGCGCGAGTTCGCGGCCACACCGCTGCGATGCGCCGTCATTCCGGTCCGCGTCGACCGACGAATGTTCGATCGCGGTGTATTCCGGGCACCCTATGGACAGCCCGTGAATATTCCGGTTGGCTGGTCCGAAACGTGCGGCAGAGCCCGGCCGATTCCGTTGCCGGTGGCCTACTCCGAGGGAGAACACCATGAGTGGAGTGCGAGTACTGGTGGGCACCCGCAAGGGTGCATTCGTACTGACCGCCGACGGCGCCCGGCTGGACTGGAAGGTCGACGGGCCGTTCTTCCCGGGCTGGGAGATGTATCACGTCTCGGGATCGGCCGTGGACCCGAGCCGGCTGTGGGCCTCCCAGTCGAACGGCTGGTTCGGACAGCAGATCCAGCGGTCCGACGACGGCGGCGCGAGCTGGCAGCCGGTAGGCAACGAATTCGGCTACGACGGCGACCCGGGCGACCACCAGTGGTACGACGGCACGCCCCGTCCGTGGAAGTTCTCCCGGGTGTGGCACCTGGAGCCGTCGGCGACCGACCCCGATGTCGTCTGGGCCGGGGTGGAGGACGCGGCCCTGTTCCGCTCGTCGGACGCCGGCGCCAGCTGGCAGGAACTGCCCGCCCTGCGCGCCTACAAGGGGTCGCAGTGGGCGCCCGGCGCCGGCGGGATGTGCCTGCACACCATCAAGCTCGACCCGGCCGATCCGGACCGGATGTTCGTGGCAATCTCCGCAGCAGGGGCGTTTCGGACCGACGATGGCGCGCAGAGTTGGAAGCCGATCAACAATGGACTCAACTCCGGCCACCTGCCGGACCAGGACGCGGAGATCGGACACTGCGTGCACCGGCTGGCGCTGCACCCCGCCAAACCGTCCACGCTGTACATGCAAAAGCACTGGGACGTGATGCGCAGCGACGACGCCGGCGACAATTGGTACGAGATCAGCGGCGACCTGCCCACCGACTTCGGCTTCGTCATCGACGTGCACGCGCACGAGCCGGACACGGTATACGTCGTGCCGATCACCAGCGACGAGTTCCACGTTCCGATGGACGGCAAGCTGCGGGTCTACCGCAGCCGAACCGGGGGCGGGGAGTGGGAGGCGCTGACCACCGGCCTGCCGCAACGGGATTGCTATGTCAACGTGCTGCGCGACGCAATGGCGGTGGACTCGCTGGACGACTGCGGCATCTACTTCGGTACCACCGGCGGGCAGGTGTACGCCTCCGCGGACGCCGGGGACAACTGGTCACCGATCGTGCGAGACCTGCCGGCGGTGCTGTCGGTCGAGGTCCAGACCCTCGCCTGACGGCGGTGACGAAAGGTGCCATCGGTGACGGAGATTCGGGTGATCCTGCCCGGCCACCTGCGCAGCCTGGCCAGGGTGGCCGGCGAGGTGCGGGTGGATGTCCCGGCCGCCGGCGCAGCCCAGCAGGTGACGATCGGTGCCGTGCTGGACGCGATCGAGGATCGGTTCCCGGTGCTCCGCGGCGCCATCCGGGATCACGGCGGCGGACCGCGACGCCCGTTCGTGCGGTTCTTCGCCTGCGAGCAGGACCTGTCCCACGACCCGGTGGACACGCCGGTGCCGGGGCCGGTCGCGGCGGGCACCGAGCCATTCCTGGTGGTGGGGTCGATCTCCGGGGGCTGAGTCACGGCTCGGCGACGGGCGCACACAACCAGACCTCGCGCACCACGTCGGCTACCTCCCCCTGGGACGCGGGGTCGTCGCCGGAGGCCGTGTTACCGGATCGTGGTCGGTCTGTGCGGCCCGTGCCAGCCGCTCGGCCACCTCCGTCACCGCCTGCCGTAGCTCGTCCCCGCCCACCACATGAAACTCGAACGGCACCGCGGCCAGCCGCTCGCCGGCGTACATCGCCGGATTGCGGGTGCTGCCGAGCAGCACGCACCGGGCACCGTCGTCGGACGGCGTCAACCGGCCCATGGTGGCCGACACCCACGGCTGCACCTCCGCCAGCGGCGCGTCGAAAATGACCTCGGTGCGCAGCGCCCAGCCGCTGCCCAGATGCTCCTCCAGGGACGCCGCCGGATCCAGGTCCGCCGGCGGCCGGAACGAGCCGGCAAGCACCTCGACCGAGGTGACCCGGTCGATGCGCAGCGTCCGCACCTCACCCGGCCCGTGCGCGAAGCACAGCAGATACCAGCGGCCGTAGCGCACCACGACAGCCCAGGGGTCGACCTCCAGGTCTGCCGCGTGTCCGGAGGCGCTGCGGTAGCCCACGCGGGCGCGGCGACGGGCGGCCACCGCGCCGACGAGTGCGCTGGTGACGTCGGGATCGGGGCGCCCGGTGTCGCGACGCGGCGCGGCCAGCGCGTGCTCGCGCAGGGTGCGGGCCGGGACAGCCACCCCGTCGGGCAGCGCGCGGATCAATTTGCCCAGCGCCGCACCCACCGGTTCGGTCGGATCGTCGGCGGCGTGCTGACCGTCCAGCACCGCCATCACCAGCCCTAAGGCCTCGGCGGCGGTGAACACCATGGGCGGCAGCCGAAGTCCCCGACCGATCCGGTAGCCGCCGTACCGGCCGGGGGTGGACTGCACTTCGATGCCCGCCTCGCGCAGGATCGCGACGTACCGCCGCGCGGCACGGTCGGTGACGCCGAGCCGGACGGCCAGTTCATCGGCGGTGACACCGGGCCGCTGCTGCAGCGTCTCCAGCGCAAGCAGCGCCCGGGCCGTGGGGCTGATCTCGGCCGGCGCCATGAGATTCATCGTAACCAGGAAGTGGTCTGTCCTGGATTGCCTCTACGGTGGGCCGCATGACGAACACCGAGACCATCGACCGCATCGCCGTCATCCGGGCGGAGGCCCAGCGCTTCGCCGACGTCCTGGCCGACGCACCACCGGAGGCCCGCTGCCCCACCTGCCCCGATTGGAACGCCGCTGACCTGCTGTGGCACCTGACCGAGGTACACGCCTTCTGGGCGAAGATCCTGGGCGACGACCTACGCACCGACGACCAGGCGGAGGCCGCCGAGCAGAGCAAGCCCGAGCGACCCGAGACGGTGGCCGGCATGCTGCCGGTGCGAGCACGGGCCACCGCCGATCTGCTCGAGCAGCTCTCCTCGCTGGACGACGCCGATCCCCGCTGGACGTGGTGGGAGGCCGACCAGACCGTCGGGTTCACCCGGCGCATGCAGACCTACGAGGCGACCATGCACCGGGTGGACGCGGAACTGACCGCCGGCGTGGGCCTCTCGTCCATCTCGCCCGCGGTGGCGGCCGGCGCCGTCGATCATTGCGTCGACGTGATGTGGGGCTGGATGCCGGAGTGGGCGGTGCGGGAATCGCTCGCCACAGTAGAGCTGGTCGCCTCCGACACCGGGCAGCAGTGGCTGGTCGACGTCGGCCACTGGGCGGGCACGGGGCCGCAGTCCGGCAAGGCCTTCGACGAGCCGCACGGCACCCGCGCCGATCCCAGCGCAACGCCGACGGTGACGGTCACCGGGCCGGCGCAGGACCTGGCGCTCTGGGCGTGGACCCGCGGCGGCAGCGTGACCATCTCCGGTGACGAGTCCGGCCGGGCGGCGCTGGGCGGCCTGATCGACCGCGGGATCCCGTAGTCCGATCGGTTCGTTCACCTCCGGTGCGCCGCCATCGCATCGGCAGCTGGTTACCGGCGCCACACCTGGACGGCGATCTCCCGCATCCGTTCGCTGAACAGGCCGTCCGGGCTGGCCCGTCGGAGCATCGCCCGCAGCTCCCGCTCGAAGTCGGCCAGGCGATCGCCGAAGAGATGCGGCGTCGCATAGGAGAGCGAGAACACACTGGCCACCACCTCGTCGGCGGTGCGATCGACGGTCCAGCCGGGAACGACGTGAGCTGTCGGTCCGGACCATCCCGCCGCGGTGAACATCGCGGCCTCGGTCCGGTGCCGATCTTCCTCGCTGATCCGGTCCAATGGGCGGTGACCGCGACCCGCGCGGCGCCGGGGCCCCAGGTATGCGGCGATCAGCGCGTCCATCTCCCGTCGCGGCGGGCGGGGATTGGCCAGCGGCAGCGTGCCGTCCATGCCTTCATGAGTGGTCGCGTGAACGTAGCCGAGCGCGCCGCCTGGCTGCACCAGCTGGTGCAGCAGGGCGGCGACGCGACGTCGATCCATCCAGTGGAAGGACTGCGCCATGGTCACGGCGCCAAACGGTCCGAGATCGGGTGACAGGTCCTCCGCCTGCCGGTTCAGCCAGGTGGCATTTCGGATGCCGACGGCGGTGGCGCGGCGCCGGGCTTCGGCCAACATGCCGGCATCGGCGTCCGCACCGACGACGTGTTCCACGTGGCCCGCCAGCGGCAGGGTCAGTGTTCCGGGCCCGCAGCCGATATCGAGCAGCCGGCCGCGCCCGTCCAGTCCGAGTTCACCGACCAACAGATCGATCAGGCCGGTCGGGTAGGGCACCCGGCCGCGAACGTAGTGGCCGGCGCTGCCCTGGTACAGCGTGGGGTCCCACTGCCAGGACTCCGTCGGGGGCTCGCCCATGGGTGACATCCTCCCCGCGGGAGTCCGGGACGCGGCCGTCGGGTCCGGTGCGGCGTCAGGCTCCGACGTAGGCCGCCAGGTGCTGGCTGGTCAGCGTGGAGCGGTCGGCGACCAGGTCGGCCGGCGTGCCCTCGAACACGATTCGCCCGCCATCGTGGCCGGCACCGGGCCCCAGGTCGATGATCCAGTCGGCGTGCGCCATCACGGCTTGGTGGTGTTCGATGACGATCACCGACCTGCCGGAGTCGACCAGTCGATCCAGCAGCCCCAGAAGTTGTTCGACGTCGGCCAGGTGCAGCCCGGTGGTCGGCTCATCCAGGATGTAGGTTCCGGCCTTCTCCGTCATGTGGGTGGCCAGCTTGAGCCGCTGCCGCTCCCCGCCGGACAGCGTGGTCAGCGGCTGTCCCAGCGTCAGGTAGCCGAGTCCGACATCGTCGAGATGGGTCAGGATCGTGTGCGCGGCAGGGATTTTCACCTCCCCACCGGCGACGAACTGCTTCGCCTCGGTGACCGGCATGGCTAGGACGTCCGCGATGTTCCGCCCGCCCAGGGTGTACTCCAGCACCGAGGCCTGGAAGCGCCGGCCCTCGCATTCCTCGCAGGTCGACGCCACGCCGGCCATCATCGCCAGGTCGGTGTAGATTACCCCCGCGCCGTTGCACGCGGGGCAGGCGCCCTCCGAGTTCGCGCTGAACAGGGCGGGTTTCACCCCGTTGGCCTTGGCGAATGCCTTGCGGATCGGGTCCAGCAGGCCGGTGTAGGTCGCCGGGTTGCTGCGCCGGGAGCCCTTGATCATCCCCTGGTCAATCGTCACCACCCCGTCGCGGCCGGAGACCGAGCCGCCGATCAGGGAGCTCTTGCCCGATCCGGCAACCCCGGTCACCACCGCGAGGACGCCGAGGGGGATATCCACATCGACGTCCTGCAGGTTGTGCGTGGACGCTCCCCGTACCTCGATAGCCCCGGAGCCGGTGCGCACCGAGTCCTTCAGACGGGCACGGTCGTCCAGATGCCGTCCGGTGACGGTGTCGCTGGCGCGCAGCCCGTCCACCGTGCCGGTGAACATCACCTCGCCACCGGCGCTGCCGGCCCTGGGACCGAGATCGACCACGTGGTCAGCAATCCCGATAACCTCGGGCTTGTGCTCAACCACCAGCACGGTGTTTCCCTTGTCCCGCAATCGGAGCAGCAGCGCGTTCATCCGCGCGATGTCGTGCGGATGCAGACCGATGGTGGGTTCGTCGAACACGTAGGTGACGTCGGTGAGGGACGATCCGAGATGCCGGATCATCTTCACCCGCTGAGCCTCGCCACCGGACAGCGTCCCGGACGGGCGCTCCAATGACAGGTATCCCAGGCCGATCTCGACGAAGGAGTCCAGGGTGAACTGCAGCGACTCCAGCAGCGGAGCGACGCTCGGTTCGGCGATCTCGCGCAACCACTCGGCCAGGTCCGAGATCTGCAGGGCGCAGGCGTCCGCGATGCTCAGGCCCTTGATCTTCGAGGAGCGGGCCAGTTCGGATAGCCTGGTGCCACCGCAATCGGGACAAGTGGTGAACGTGATTGCCCGGTCCACGAACGCGCGAATGTGCGGCTGCATGGCCTCGCGGTCCTTGGACAGCATGGACTTCTGGATGCGGGGGACCAGGCCCTCGTAGGTGACGTTGATGCCCTCCACCTTGATGCGGGTGGGCGCCTTGTAGAGCAGGTCGTTCAGCTCGCGCTTGGTGTAGCGGCGGATCGGCTTGTCGGGGTCGAGGAAGCCGGAGCCCATGAAGACGCGACCATACCAGCCGTCCATCGAATAGCCGGGGATGGTCAGCGCACCCTCGCGCAGCGACTTCGACTCGTCGTACAGGGCGGTCACGTCGAAGTCCGTCACCGACCCGAGACCCTCGCAGCGGGCGCACATCCCGCCGGTGATGGAGAACTCACGGCGCTCCTTGACGGTGCGCCCGCCCCGTTCCATCGTCACCGCGCCGGCGCCGCTGATGGAGGCGACGTTGAACGAGAACGCTTGCGCCGACCCGATATGCGGCACGCCGAGGCGGCTGAACAGGATGCGCAGCATCGCTCCGGTGTCGGTGACGGTGCCGACGGTGGACCGCGGGTTGGCGCCGATGCGCTCCTGATCGACGATGATTGCGGTGGTAAGCCCTTCGAGCACGTCGACGTCCGGGCGGGACAGGGTCGGCATGAAGCCCTGCACGAATGCCGAGTAGGTCTCGTTGATCATGCGTTGAGACTCGGCGGCGATGGTAGCGAACACCAGCGAGCTCTTGCCCGAGCCGGACACTCCGGTGAACGCGGTCAGGCGGCGCTTGGGGATCTCCAGGGTGATGTCCTTGAGATTGTTCTCCCGGGCGCCCTGAACCCGGATCCAGTCGTGGCTGTCGGCGATGCTCGGGGCGGACCGGCCGGCCACCGTGGTCGGTATTGCGGCGGTACGGCGGCTGCGGGTGGCCGGGCTCATGGCGCCTCATTCCTGGTCGCGCGCTGGTCGTGGATGTGGTCCGTTCCGGGTCGAATGTACAAGGCGGCAAGGGATCGGCCGTGGCTGTCGGTATCGGCGGGTGCTGGGGGTACACTGGGGGTATGCCTAAGGTGAGCATTTACATCCCGGACGCCCTCTACGATGAGATCAAGCGCCGGGCGCTGCCCATGTCGCAGGTCGCGCAGCGCGCCTTCGTCGCCGCCCTGAGCAATGATCGAAACGCGGCCTGGGTCGCTGCAGCACGCAAGCGGCCGATCCGCACGTCTGCGCTGACGACCGAGGCGATCATGACGGCGGTCGACGAGGAGTTCGAAGCGTGATCGTCCTCGATGCCTCGGCGTTGGTCGACGTCGTCGCCGATCGTGGCGCCAAGGAGGCGGTGCTGGCGCACATCGACCGGGAGGACATCGTCGCGCCGGGACATCAGCTGGCCGAGGTGAGTTCCGCGGTGATCCACCTGCTGCGAGCGGGGGAGTTGGATGCCGCCGAAGCCGGGCGAGCACTCGAGGACGCCGCCGCGCTGGTCCAAGAAGTCGTTCCGGTGAACCGGGACCACCTGATGCGAGCATTTACCTTGCGGGACAGCATCCGCATTTTGGACGGGCTCTACGTTGCCTTGGCAGAGGCACGACAGTGTCCGCTGGTCACGACGGATGGCCGGTTGTCTCGGTCGAACCCGCCGTGCGCAGTCATCTTCGCCGGCGCTTCGGTCTGACAGCAGCGGACAGCTTCCGGGGCGTCTGCCACACGTGACTCGGGCCCGTCGCGATTTCGACCAGTTCGAGCACGAACGACCCGCGCATCGCGTGACATCTGGGACACCATGAGCAACACTGGCAGTCCGTTTTGCCATCCTTCGTGGAGGGTTCGTGACAACACCGGCGCCATGGAAGCGAATGCGGCTGCGCTACGCGGGCGTGTGTCGCGAATGCGGGACCTGCATCGGTCAGGGCGATGCGGCGATCTACGACAAGTCGGCGCGCAACGTGATCTGCCTGCCGTGCGGCGAAGGGGTGCTGCGGGCCGGCCAGACGGTGTCCACGGAGTCGCGCACTGCCGGGGAGCCGCACCCGAGTGGACCTTCATCGGCACCGCCCACCCCGGTCGAGATCGGCACCGCCGGCGCTTCTGCTCGGCGTGAGTTCGAACGCCGCGCAGCCCAGCGAGAACAGCGAATCCGTGCCCGTCACCCCAAGCTGGGAGGGCTGATCCTGGCGCTGTCGGACGACCCACAAAGCACCACGGCGTGGCGCACCGGGGCGAGGGGAGAGGAGGTACTGGGCAGCCGCCTGAACGACCTGGCGGCCGATGGTGTTCGCGTCCTGCACGATCGGCGAATACCGAAGAGCCGCGCCAATATCGACCATATCGCGATCAGTGGATCGGGCGTGTATGTGCCGGACGCCAAGCGGTACCAGGGACGGCCGACGTTGCGCGTCGAGGGTGGTCTACTCCGACCCCGAACCGAAACCCTCATGGTCGGCGGCCGCCGGTGCAACCCGCTCGTCGAAGGCATGCACAAGCAGTTGGGCCTGGTCCAGGCCATCATCGGTCACGACGTCCCGCTGGCGGGCATGCTGGTCTTCATCGAGGCAGACTGGCCGCTCATCGGCGGAGACTTCGTGACGCGGCAGGTCCGAGTGCTCTGGGTCAAGAAGGCGATCGAACACATCCTCCTGCCAGGACCGCTGACCGCCGATCAGGTGGATGGGCTGCACCGGAAGCTGGCTGCCGCGTTACCCAGCGCGTGAGCCGAGCCACGGCCCGGGTGTGCTGAATGGCGTCCTTTCGGGGAGCGACCGGACGGGAGCTCCGCCGGCCTACCGGTCGGCCCCACTCCCAGGCCGGATCAGGCTGCCAGGTGGAACGTATTCGCGAATCGGTCCAGGAGCTCGACCCGACCGCCCAGGACTTCGACAACGCCCGTCGCGATCGCGCGATCAGCGTCGAGGTGCCCGGAAATGAGGTCGCGAATCCTCGGCCCCGCAGCGAACGTCAGGTCGGCCGGCCCGTCGCCGCGCCCCACGTCCAGCACGGCATGGTCCACTCGAATGAACAGGTCGGCGGGCCCCAAGCGAGCCGCGTAGGCGGTGGTAGGCAATGTTGCCGCTACGAGCGGTTGGAACGCCGTGCGCAGCGCCATGGTCATCGAGTCCGCGGTGATGACCTGGTCCTCTCGCGGTGCGCCCATTGCCTTGAAACCCCAGGCGCCGAGGGCCAGCACGATGGGTTCGAGTTCGTGGCCGTATGGAGTCAATTCGTAGACGATGATGCGCGAACGTGGTACGCGGCGGATGATGCCGGCGGCCTGCAATTCCTTAAGTCGCGCCGCCAGAACGTTGCTGGGGATGCGGGGGAGACCCGCCGCGAGTTCCCCGTAGCGCCGCGGCCCGACGAGCAGGTCTCGGACGATCAGCAGTGCCCAGCGCTCGCCCACCAGCTCCAGGGCGCGCGTGACACCGCAGTACTGCCCGTACTCACGCGCGCCCACCGACTGCCGACTGCCCTCAGGCCTGCTGGGCCATGAACGCCTCCGGCCCTTGCTCGGCGGCAACGGGGTCCATGTAGCCGAACTCCAGGATGTTGCCGTCCGGATCGGTCAGTTGCCTCTGGTACATGAAGCCGAGATCCGTCGGCGGCTGGGCCTCCGAGCCGCCGGCCGCAAGGCCGTCGGACATGGTCGCGTCCACTGCCTCTCGACTGTCCAGGAAGATGGCGGTCGCGCACGACACGGACGAGGTCGGGTCTCCGATCGGGAGTGTGGTGAACGTCTGGAAGAACTCGCGGACCAAGATCATGAAGTAGTTGTGGCCCTCATCGACCACGACGCACGCGGCATTGTGATCGGTGAAGACCGGGTTGATCCGAAAGCCGACAGCTGTGTAAAACGCCTTGGCGCGGTCCAGATCGGTCACCGGCAGGTTGACGAACATGGGGCCCATGATGAGTCTCCATTTCGGGTTGGGGTGCGGTCGGACTGACACTTGCAAAAAACAAGCAGACTGTCAAGCACTCATCGGTGCTGGGCGGCCGGAGACTCCCGGAGCACGCCGGGTCCGCACCCGAGCGGACGACTCGGCCACGAGCTGGGGAGGAGGTGCTTCACGGACGTGCCGGGGTAGGCATGATCGCTGCGCATGGAATGACATAATGTACATTATCGGCTAACGCGGAAGCGCCGACAACTCACCAGATGACGACGGAGACCGAGCACCCACCATCGACAGAACCTCGGTGCCCTCCTCAAAGTCCAAGCGCCCCACCGCTTGCCGCGAAAGGTCGTTGTTCCACAAGGCCGGCGCGGTAACACCGAGCTCGTCCATCACATCGCGGTGACGGCGTTCGCTCCGCCCGGCCTGACGGCCGAACCCAAACGACTCCAACATCAGCTCGCCCAACAATTTCGCTCCCACAGCTCGGGTCACACGACCCTCAACCATGGCCCGCTGTACAACCTGAACGGCGTTAACCGGGCCCGTCACCTCAGTGCCCATAGCTGACCACTTCCAACGATCCAGCGCGAGCCTGTCCACGGCCACTGGGTCCAAATCCGTCACGTGACGAATACCTGCGCGCTGCAACCAACCTTTCCGGACCTCGGCCTCCCACCGCAACGAACCCTCGGGCGCTCCCTTGTCGGCGTAGGCCTGGTGCTGGTCGTACAAGCGCACGCCCCCAGCACCGGAACCGACGAACAGCGTTTGCGCGTCACCCCGGCCCGGATCGTTATAGGTGAACGAGCGCCGAGCCCACGGCCGACGCAGAGGCCCCAGACCCTCGACGTAAAGCGCCGGCGACGTGACCGCCCGGAAATCGCGAGCCACGTCTAACCGAGTTACCCGCGCCTGCTCCAACGACTCAGCCGGCCGCACCAGCTCGCCGACCGCCAGCCACATCACCGTGACCGCCGCCGGCAGCATCCGCGGGTCGAGCAGCTCGCACCCGTACGGGTCCGCAAACCTCGCAGGGTTGCACTCGGCCTTCCCCCACGGCCTTCCGTTGATCGTCGTCACGCCGACCATTACCGCCGGGCCATCACCGTCGGAGACCGGCACCCGCTTCGAGTACGCGTGCTGGCCGCTCTCATACCGGTACGTGTGGCTATCCCAGGCACCCGGCGGCGCGTGCTCAGCAACCGGGAACGACATCGACAGGCGGTCGATCCCCACCCCCGGCAGGCCCACGGGCCGTGGCCAATTTGGCCAAGTTTCCCCTTCTGTTAGATAGGGGAAACCCCCGCCGGCCCCCGCCGGCAACTCGCGCGATCGCGCACCACTGCTACTAGCAGAAGCCGCGAGTAGGTCCACACGGCAAAGCTACCAGGCAACTCTCACATTCTGCGACAATCAGCCGGTGTGTCCGCGCAACCTCGCCGGACCGTTGACCGCGTTCTTGATAACCAGCGGCACTCGGACGTCATCGGACCGAATAGCGCGGGCGTACTCGCCAACATCCACACTCACACCCGGGAAGCTGTAGTCATCCGGGTGGGCGCCGAAGCTCTCGCGGAAGCCCTTGATCTTGCGGTAGATGGTGGCGTCCGAGTAGCCCAGCCTGCGCAAACCGTCGAAGCCGCCTTCAAGTTTCCACACCAGCCAGAAGCCGACCCGATCCATCACGACCTGGAGAGCGGCACGCCGAGCCCCAGTCTCGATGCCATCCCAGAGCGACTCGATACGGGCCGCGCCAGCCAACGAACTCGCCATGCCGTACCCATCACGCGTGGGCATCTTCTTCGACCGGAAATCGACCGGCTCCACCAATTCGGACGTCATAGCCTGAGACTACCCCGAGCAGCCGACGAGACCCTGGACCCCGTTTCGCGTTTCCGCAGGTCCCAGCCGTCTGCTGGTGTTTGCACCCCCGTGTTACAAGCCCGGCGGTGCCGCAGCGGGACGCCCGCCGGGCATCCGTAGCTACTCGCCGACGCACTCACCTCGCCGTCCCGTACCACCGGCCGACCCACCGTCAAGGCCGCTCCGGGCCGAGCCCTCCGGGTGAATCCGGCCACCGACCCCGGCCGGGCGGCCGTGAGCATCCCGGATCCACCCGCAGCGCTGACCCTGCGGGCCTTGACCGCGGGCCCCGCGGCCGGAGGTACGGGTGCCCCGCCGAGGAGGGCATCCGCCCCCCTCGCGGGACCCAACCAAGGAGGCATCGTGAACGACGCACTACGCCGAGCTCACAAGCACGCCAACATCGCGGCGGCCGCACTCCGGCAGGCTGTTCGGGAGGCGAGAGCCGCCGGCGACAGCTGGACGGAGATCGCCGGCGCGCTGGGCATCCCGAGCCTGCTCGCCCAACAGCGGTTCGGCACCGGCGAGGAACGCGACCAGGCCCACGAGCTGCGCCTAGCGCGCAAGCTCCGCCGACGCCGCGCTACCAGCCGGCCATCGGGCGCAACGGGCTAGCCACGACCGGGCAACGGCGACAGGCCCAAAGCCGGACGGCCGAGCGCCATTCGTCGCGCACACTCCGAGCACACCTTGCGTGTCTGCCAGAGACGCAGGCCGGCGAAGTAGCACCGCTCGCACTGCAACCGGTTCCACCGGCCGCGCCAATACAGCGGATAGTCATCGCTCACTCGTCTGGTCACCATCGCCAACCACCTCAATCACAGACCACTCGAGGCCGCAGCCGGCGCAGCGCCAACCCCGAACCACCGCGTTCAACCCGGCCGGGCCGCCCGCCACCACGCACGGAACCGGCTCCGAGACCCACCAACTACTCCCCCCACACGACGCGCAGACGCCCGAGCCGGCAGGAGCCGGACCGGGACCAGCAACCGCATCAACCGTCACACCCCGAAGCTACGGACCCGCTCCGACGGCGCCCGCCAGTCCGAGGGGCGGGCCCGCTCCGCTTTCGGCCCGGCCCTCGGACTGGCGACCACCCAGCGGGACCGGGCCCCCCAGCACGCCGGAGAAGCCATGCCAGCAGAACTGCGACCCATCGAGCCGCCCAGCAACCACCCGACAGCCCTACGAGCATTCGCGGTCACTCAGGACGGGCAATCCATCGGCACCATTGCGCACGTCCACTCGAAACGACCGAACGGCGCCAGCCACCGCAACGACTGGTACGCGGACCTGCCCGCCGAAGACACCTCCCCACCGTTCAAACGGCCGTGGGACACCAGACGCGCCGCCGTCGAGGCCCTGCAATTCCGCTACCACAAACGGATGACACCACCACCCGCGCCGGCCCCAGACCACACCCTGACCAGCATCCAGGCCGCCCGAGAGGAAGCCGGCGCCGCCGCCGCCCTATGGCTAGCAGCAGCCGTCACCGTCCACCACCTGACCGAGCTGGAAGCCGCCCGCCGCGTCAACCCGGCATCCCTCTGGAACGAGATACACCGCATCATCCAGTGGCTCGACGCCGCCACAAAGGACAAACCAGACGATGTACATTATCGGCTAACGCGGAAGCGCCGACAACTCACCAGATGACGACGGAGACCGAGCACCCACCATCGACAGAACCTCGGTGCCCTCCTCAAAGTCCAAGCGCCCCACCGCTTGCCGCGAAAGGTCGTTGTTCCACAAGGCCGGCGCGGTAACACCGAGCTCGTCCATCACATCGCGGTGACGGCGTTCGCTCCGCCCGGCCTGACGGCCGAACCCAAACGACTCCAACATCAGCTCGCCCAACAATTTCGCTCCCACAGCTCGGGTCACACGACCCTCAACCATGGCCCGCTGTACAACCTGAACGGCGTTAACCGGGCCCGTCACCTCAGTGCCCATAGCTGACCACTTCCAACGATCCAGCGCGAGCCTGTCCACGGCCACTGGGTCCAAATCCGTCACGTGACGAATACCTGCGCGCTGCAACCAACCTTTCCGGACCTCGGCCTCCCACCGCAACGAACCCTCGGGCGCTCCCTTGTCGGCGTAGGCCTGGTGCTGGTCGTACAAGCGCACGCCCCCAGCACCGGAACCGACGAACAGCGTTTGCGCGTCACCCCGGCCCGGATCGTTATAGGTGAACGAGCGCCGAGCCCACGGCCGACGCAGAGGCCCCAGACCCTCGACGTAAAGCGCCGGCGACGTGACCGCCCGGAAATCGCGAGCCACGTCTAACCGAGTTACCCGCGCCTGCTCCAACGACTCAGCCGGCCGCACCAGCTCGCCGACCGCCAGCCACATCACCGTGACCGCCGCCGGCAGCATCCGCGGGTCGAGCAGCTCGCACCCGTACGGGTCCGCAAACCTCGCAGGGTTGCACTCGGCCTTCCCCCACGGCCTTCCGTTGATCGTCGTCACGCCGACCATTACCGCCGGGCCATCACCGTCGGAGACCGGCACCCGCTTCGAGTACGCGTGCTGGCCGCTCTCATACCGGTACGTGTGGCTATCCCAGGCACCCGGCGGCGCGTGCTCAGCAACCGGGAACGACATCGACAGGCGGTCGATCCCCACCCCCGGCAGGCCCACGGGCCGTGGCCAATTTGGCCAAGTTTCCCCTTCTGTTAGATAGGGGAAACCCCCGCCGGCCCCCGCCGGCAACTCGCGCGATCGCGCACCACTGCTACTAGCAGAAGCCGCGAGTAGGTCCACACGGCAAAGCTACCAGGCAACTCTCACATTCTGCGACAATCAGCCGGTGTGTCCGCGCAACCTCGCCGGACCGTTGACCGCGTTCTTGATAACCAGCGGCACTCGGACGTCATCGGACCGAATAGCGCGGGCGTACTCGCCAACATCCACACTCACACCCGGGAAGCTGTAGTCATCCGGGTGGGCGCCGAAGCTCTCGCGGAAGCCCTTGATCTTGCGGTAGATGGTGGCGTCCGAGTAGCCCAGCCTGCGCAAACCGTCGAAGCCGCCTTCAAGTTTCCACACCAGCCAGAAGCCGACCCGATCCATCACGACCTGGAGAGCGGCACGCCGAGCCCCAGTCTCGATGCCATCCCAGAGCGACTCGATACGGGCCGCGCCAGCCAACGAACTCGCCATGCCGTACCCATCACGCGTGGGCATCTTCTTCGACCGGAAATCGACCGGCTCCACCAATTCGGACGTCATAGCCTGAGACTACCCCGAGCAGCCGACGAGACCCTGGACCCCGTTTCGCGTTTCCGCAGGTCCCAGCCGTCTGCTGGTGTTTGCACCCCCGTGTTACAAGCCCGGCGGTGCCGCAGCGGGACGCCCGCCGGGCATCCGTAGCTACTCGCCGACGCACTCACCTCGCCGTCCCGTACCACCGGCCGACCCACCGTCAAGGCCGCTCCGGGCCGAGCCCTCCGGGTGAATCCGGCCACCGACCCCGGCCGGGCGGCCGTGAGCATCCCGGATCCACCCGCAGCGCTGACCCTGCGGGCCTTGACCGCGGGCCCCGCGGCCGGAGGTACGGGTGCCCCGCCGAGGAGGGCATCCGCCCCCCTCGCGGGACCCAACCAAGGAGGCATCGTGAACGACGCACTACGCCGAGCTCACAAGCACGCCAACATCGCGGCGGCCGCACTCCGGCAGGCTGTTCGGGAGGCGAGAGCCGCCGGCGACAGCTGGACGGAGATCGCCGGCGCGCTGGGCATCCCGAGCCTGCTCGCCCAACAGCGGTTCGGCACCGGCGAGGAACGCGACCAGGCCCACGAGCTGCGCCTAGCGCGCAAGCTCCGCCGACGCCGCGCTACCAGCCGGCCATCGGGCGCAACGGGCTAGCCACGACCGGGCAACGGCGACAGGCCCAAAGCCGGACGGCCGAGCGCCATTCGTCGCGCACACTCCGAGCACACCTTGCGTGTCTGCCAGAGACGCAGGCCGGCGAAGTAGCACCGCTCGCACTGCAACCGGTTCCACCGGCCGCGCCAATACAGCGGATAGTCATCGCTCACTCGTCTGGTCACCATCGCCAACCACCTCAATCACAGACCACTCGAGGCCGCAGCCGGCGCAGCGCCAACCCCGAACCACCGCGTTCAACCCGGCCGGGCCGCCCGCCACCACGCACGGAACCGGCTCCGAGACCCACCAACTACTCCCCCCACACGACGCGCAGACGCCCGAGCCGGCAGGAGCCGGACCGGGACCAGCAACCGCATCAACCGTCACACCCCGAAGCTACGGACCCGCTCCGACGGCGCCCGCCAGTCCGAGGGGCGGGCCCGCTCCGCTTTCGGCCCGGCCCTCGGACTGGCGACCACCCAGCGGGACCGGGCCCCCCAGCACGCCGGAGAAGCCATGCCAGCAGAACTGCGACCCATCGAGCCGCCCAGCAACCACCCGACAGCCCTACGAGCATTCGCGGTCACTCAGGACGGGCAATCCATCGGCACCATTGCGCACGTCCACTCGAAACGACCGAACGGCGCCAGCCACCGCAACGACTGGTACGCGGACCTGCCCGCCGAAGACACCTCCCCACCGTTCAAACGGCCGTGGGACACCAGACGCGCCGCCGTCGAGGCCCTGCAATTCCGCTACCACAAACGGATGACACCACCACCCGCGCCGGCCCCAGACCACACCCTGACCAGCATCCAGGCCGCCCGAGAGGAAGCCGGCGCCGCCGCCGCCCTATGGCTAGCAGCAGCCGTCACCGTCCACCACCTGACCGAGCTGGAAGCCGCCCGCCGCGTCAACCCGGCATCCCTCTGGAACGAGATACACCGCATCATCCAGTGGCTCGACGCCGCCACAAAGGACAAACCAGACGATGTACATTATCGGATCGTCAGCAGGGCACGGCGAGCCGCGATGGCACCCCAATCTGCCCCATCCCGAATCGACACCCGAATCGGCACTTGAGTCGGCGCCGACGACTCTGCCTCACCGGGCCCGGGACGGTAAGCCAAGGACGGCCGCGCCTCCGCGCGCGCACCCGAACATCGACCTGTCGCGCCCACGGAGGCAGCGCAGCCGGTGACGGACGAAGGCCGGCGGGCGCACCGGGGCTTGCGCCGACGGACCTCGCTCGGGCGATCCTCCGGGCACCCACCCCGGGCGGCGGCATCCGCCTCACACCGGACAAAACGTCACTGTGACGTATTGTCCGGGACGGACCCGGGCGCCGGCATGACCGTCTGGCTCGCCGGATCACTCCTTGATCGACACCGACACCGGCGTCGCAAGCTCCACCGTCCGGGACACCGTGCACAGCCGGTCGTGTGATCGTTGCACGGCATCGGGCAGCACCGCTCGCGCGGCGTCACCGCCTTCCCCTGCCGGGAACGTCACCGCGAAGGTCAGCTCGACGTTCGCGAGATGGCTGCCGTTCTCGTCGCGGACCTTATCGGCCTGGACCGTCATCGAGAAGGCGTCTGGCTGGGCACGCCGGCCGGTGATCAGGTCGACGTCGATTCCGCTGCATCCGCCGATCGCCGTCAGCAGCAACTCGACCGGCGTGAAGTCGGCGTCGTCACCGCTGCCGAACTCGAGCGCGCCGCCCCGCGCGTTGACGGCGCGGAACCGCCCGGGTGCCGTCCGGGTGATGGTGACCGATCGGTGGGCATCTGCTGTCGTCATGACGTTCACTCTGCCATGACCGGCACCCGACCCTCTGCGGACCGCTCCGGAGTCACCGTGCCGGCGGATCTCGTTACCGCCGCCTCACATCACCTGCCCAAGCTGCCCAACGCGGCGACCACCTCGCCTACCGGCAACACGTCACCAAGGTCGATATCGATGTCCAGCAGGTTCACCTCGTGGAACAGTTCGCAGCGCTCACCGACCGCCTCCCGCGGCACGATCACCCGGAAGCTGTCGGTGGCATCCCGGCAGGTCGCGTACACACAGTGGCTGGTGCTGATTCCGGTGACGATCACCGTGTCGATGCCCTGCGCGGTGAGCATCTCGTGGAAGTTGGTGCCCTTGAACGCCGATGCATAGCGCTTGCGGATGATCTTCTCGTCGGCCCGACGCGCCAGTCGGGGGTCCAGCTCGAACAGCTGCTCGTCGCCCGGCTCGTCGCGCCGGACCAGCTTCCGGTCGTGCGGGCTCGGCGGATGCGCGGGATCAACGGCATAGGTGGTGAAGTACACCGGAACTCCCGCTGCCCTGGCCGCCGCCAACACGATCAGGCACCCATCCAGCACCGACTGGACATCCGAGCCGAGCGCGGTGTCCGGCCGGGTCCAGTAGCCGGCCATGTCGATCACCACCAGGGCGGGCCGCTGCCCGAAGCCCACCCGACCGGCCCAGCCGCGCTGCTGGTACTGCCGGCGCAGGTGGTCGAGATGCTCTCGCAGCGGCCCGCGCAACTGCTCGGGCATGCGGAGATCAGGAGATCCGAAGGACGGTTCACGCTGTCTGGCCATCGTGCGACCCTTCCTCAGTCGGCCCGGTCAGGCCACGTACACCTCGGTGAAGACCGGGTGGTCGGCCGGCGAGCGCGTAAAGCCCTTGATCTTGCTGTCCATCGCGCTGAGGTTGACCTGGGTGTACATGCCGATCGCCCACGACTCGTCGGTCAACACGGTGTTCAGCTGGGCGGTGGCTGCCTGCACCGCCTCGGGAGTGGCCGCCGCGGTCAGCGCCGCGATGGCGTCCTGGTAGTCCTGGGGGATCTGGTCCTTCCACAGCGCGTTGTTGGCCAGCCGGAAGCCCGAGTCCTGGGTGATTCCGGTCGGGCTGCTGTAGGCGTTGGACGACGCCCTGATCACGCACTGCTCCGAGCCCTCCAGGTACTTGGCGTTGACAGTGGTGGCGTCCATCGGGTCCAGGGTCAGCTCGAAGCCGATCTTCGCGAGATCCTCCTTGATGATCAGCAGCGCGCTGGTCGTCGCCTGGTCGGCGGAGTCGACGATCACCTTCGCGCTCTTGCCACCGCCCGACTGCTCCAGCAGTGCCTTCGCCGCGTCCAGGTCGAATCCGTACTTCTGCAACAGCGCGGCATCGAACCCGGCCGAGTTCGGCGGGAAGCTGGTGTAGACCGGCTGTCCGAGCCCACCCTGCACCTCCTTGATCAACCGCTCGCGATCGATCGACCGGGCGACCGCCTGCCGCACCAGCTTGTTGTCAAACGGCGCCTGCAACGGGTTGAGTCGGAATAGCGTGATCAGCGCGCCGGGCGCCCCCTGCACGACCGTGTACTGATCCTTGAGCTGGTTGTTATACCGGGCATCCACGGCGAGCGCGCCGTCCACGCTGCCGCCGCGCAGTGCGGAAACCAAGGCGTCCTTGGTGTCGAAGAAGCGAAATTGCAACTCGTCCAGATACGGCTTGGGGCTGTCGTAGTAGTGCGGGTTCTTCTTCAGTACCAGGCTGTCTCCCGGCGAGTAGGAGTCCAGCATGAACGGCCCGGATCCGGCTCCGGTCTGCTTGAGCTGCTCCGGGGTGTTCTTGGACGCCTGAACCACCGGGAACCAGTACATGAAGTCCAGAATGCGCGACTCGGCGGTCGGTCCGGTGAACTCCAGCTTGACCGTGTGCTCGTCGGGGGCGGTCGCGGTCTTGATGATGGACGCGGTGGCCGCCTCGCTCAGACCCAGCTTCGGGTCGAGCGCCCTGGTGATCCCCGCGACCACGTCCTGGCCGGTGACGGGGGAACCGTCGTGGAACACGGTGTCGCGCAAGGTGATGGTCGCGGACAGGTGGTCGTCGGCGATGGTCCACTTCGTGGCCAGGTCGGGGTGGGGCTGGTAGTCGTCGTCGTAGGTGATCAGGTACGAGTACAACGTCGCCATCATCGGGAAGTTCACCGCGAGATGGTTGTAGGGGTCGAAATCGGCCAGGCTGGACGCGATGCCGATGGTCAGCTTGCCCCCCATCGTCGGCGTGCCGCCGGCGGGAGCGCTGGCGCCGCCACTCGTCCCTCCGGTGCCCGCCGGTGGGGTGCTGGCGCCACCCGTCCCGCCCGGGGAGGAACTGCCGCTCGGGGCGCCCGCGGCATCGCTGGAGCAGCCGATCAGGCTGGCGCCCAACGCCAGTGACCCACCGCCGAGCGCCAGCGCCCTGATCAGCGTCCGCCGGCCGATGCTCCTACCCAGCACTGCACCCGACGTCTCATTCCCCTCGGGTCCAACGTGATTGCTCATGATGTTCTCCTTTGTGTGCGGTGGATGCGGCCGTCGGTAACGTGGCGCGGCCGTGACGGGCGTAGCGCTAGCCCATGCGGATGCGGGGATCGAGATAGGCATACAGAATGTCGATGGCCATGTTCAGCACCAAGAAGATCAGCACCGCCAGCAGCACGATGCCCTGGATCAGCGCGTAGTCGCGCGAGCTGAGGGCGGAGTACAGCAGTCGCCCCAGCCCGGGATAGGTGAAGACCACCTCGACAACGATGGCTCCGCCCAGCAGGTGCCCGAGCTGGACGCCGGTCATGGTCACCGCCGGAAGCAGCGCGTTGCGCAGGGCATGCCGCACCACCACCACTCGCTCGCTGGCGCCCTTGGCCCTGGCAGTGCGGACGAAATCCCGCTCCATCACGTCCGACATCGACGCCGCCACGAAGCGGGCCGTGATGGTCGCCGGCGGAATGCCGAGGGCGAGGGCCGGCAGCACCGTGTTCTGCAGCGCTGCGAACGGGTCCTGCCAGATCGGCACGAACACCGACGCGGCTGGCAGCAGATTGAATTGGATGCTGAGCGCCAGGATGAGCAGGATGCCGAGCCAGAACGTGGGCACCGCCAGGCCGAAGGCCAGCACCACGTTGACCAGTCTGCCCAGCCAGCTCCGCGGGGCCAGCGCGGCGGCCATGCCCAGCGGCACCCCGACCAGGATCACCACCACCATCGCGAGCACCGCAAGCTGGACCGTCGCGGGCAATCGATCGGCGATCAGGGAGGTGACGGAGCGTCCGGAGATGAACGACGAACCCATGTCACCGCGAACGGCATGACCGAGCCAGGTGGCGAACTGGGCGGGCAGTGGCCGGTCCAGGCCCATTCTGGCAGTGATCGCGGCGAGCTGTTCCGGGGTCGCGTCGGTTCCCCCGACCACCAGCGCAGGATTGCCGGGCAGCGCGTAGATCATCGCCCAGATCACTACGGTCGCCAGTGCCAGCACCGGGACGAACTGCACGAGGCGTCGCAGCAGGTAGGCGCGCATCAGCTGCTCCCCGCCATCGCGTCCAGCGCTCCCCTGGTGCCGAACGCGCGCTCCAGACCCTTACCGATCCGATCCAGCAGCAGCACGGTGATGGCCAACGCAATACCGGGAAAGACGCCGTACCAAGGGTTGTCGAACAGGAACGATTGTGCCTGGTGCAGCATCGCGCCCCAGGTCGGTGCGGGCGGAGGCACCCCGAGACCCAGGAAGCTGAGGCTCGCGGCGACCACCACCGCGCTCGCCGATGTCACCACGAACTGCACGATGATCGGACCGACGATGTTCGGCAGGATGGTCTTGACCATCACGTCCGGGCTGCCGGCTCCCATCGCCTTGGCGGCGGCGACGTAGTCCCGCTCCCTGACCTCCAGCACGCTGGCGCGGGCCAGCCTGGCGAACAGCGGCACGCTGGCCACCCCGATCGCCACCACCACGTTGATGCTGCTCGGCCCGAGCATCACCACCACCACCAACGCGACCAGCAGCATCGGCACCGCCAGCAGCAGGTCCATCATCCGCATGAACACCGCGTCGATCCAGCGGCCGAAGTAGCCACCGACCAGCCCGACCGCCACCCCGATGAGCAAGCCGAACAGGGCGGAGCCGAAGGCGACCTCCAGCGAGGACCGCGCCCCCACGAGCAGCCGGAGTCCGAGGTCGCGTCCCAGCTCGTCGGTGCCGAGCAGATGATCGAAGCTGGGAGCGCGCAGCAGGTCTGCGCTGGTCTGGGTGGCGGACTGCGGCCGTAACCACTCGAGCAGGCCGGACGCGACCAGCAGCACCAGCAGGATCACCAGGCTGCCCAGCGCGACCCGATCCCCGGCAAACCGGCGCGCCCGGGCGACTACTCCCCCGTCCCTGCGGACCCTTTCGGCCGCCACGGTTGCCGGTTCGGTGCTCGGCGTACTCATCGGCCCAGCACCGGCGCGCCCGCGAAGTGACAGGCGACCATGGCGGTTCGTCCGTGCTCCACTCCGTCCGCCGGACGGACCATCAGGGCCGGCTCCTGCGTGGCGCAGATCTCGGCCGCCAGCGGGCACCTGGTGCGGAACCGGCAGCCCGAGGGCGGGTCGGCCGGACTGGGCACCTCACCGCGCAGCGGCGCGCGATAGTCCTGCCCCGGCTCCCGCGGACGCGGCTGCGGAACCGACGCCAGCAGCGCGCGGGTGTACGGATGCGCCGGGGCGCCGAATACCTCGGCAGCAGGCCCGATCTCCACGATCTTTCCCAGATACATCACTGCGACCCGGTCGCTCATGTACCTGACCACCGACAGGTCGTGGCTCACCAGCAGGTACGCCAGGCCGAACTCCGCCTTCAGCTCGTTGAGCAGGTTGAGCACCTGCGCCTGCACCGATACGTCCAAGGCGGACACCGGCTCGTCGAGCAGCAGCAGGTCCGGGCGCAGCGCGAGCGCCCGGGCGATCGCCACGCGTTGGCGCTGTCCACCGGACAGCTCATGCGGGTATCGCGCGGCATGACCGGCGTTCAGGCCGACTCGACCCAGCAGCTCGTCCGCCCGGGCGGCGCGACGCGCGCGAGTGACGCCGCCCGCCACCCGCAGCGGCTCTGCCACGTTGTCCCCCACGGTCAGCGTCGGATTGAGCGACCCGTACGGATCTTGGAAGACCATCTGGACCCGTTGCCGGACCCGGCGGAGCGCGGACCGCCCGGCAGCCGCGACATCCGTGCCACCGACCATGACGGTGCCTGCGGTCGGATCGTCCAACCGGATCAGCAGCCGCGCCGTGGTCGACTTGCCACATCCGGACTCCCCCACCAGGCCGAGCGTCTGGCCGGCCGGGATCGAGAACGAGACGTCGTCGACGGCGTGCACCCATCCGCGGGTGGCGGACAGCACACCCTTGCGAATGGGAAACTGCTTGACGAGCCCACGCACCGACAGCATCGCCGAACCGTCGCCAGCATGCGGATCGGCGGGCGCGAGATCGCCGGCTGGAACCGTCAAGGCGGCGCCGTGCCGCTCGCCCGCATCAGGATCCACCAACTGCGGCAGCTCATCCGCGAAGTGGCAAGCACTGCGCCGCCCGCCTTGCGACCATTCGGCCGGACCTGGTCGTCGTTCGACACACGCAGGCCGCCCCGCCGCCAGGGCGCACCTCGGGTGGAACGCGCACCCCGCCGGCAGCCTGGCCGGATCCGGGGGTTGACCCGGAATGGGTTCCAGGCTGGACACCTCCCGGTCCAGTCGGGGGATGCAGGACAGCAGGCCGATCGTGTACGGGTGGCGCGGGCGGGCGAACACCTCGGGCACCGTGCCGCTTTCCACCACCCGACCGGCGTACATCACGCACAGCCGGTCGGCCGTCTCGGCGATGACGCCCAGGTCGTGCGAGATCAGCACGATGGCGGCTCCGGTCTCGCGCTGGGCCACCCGCAGCACCTCGAGCAGCTGAGCCTGCACGCTCACGTCCACGGCAGTCGTCGGTTCGTCCGCGATCAGGACCTTGGGCCGGTTCGCGATGGCCATGGCGATCATCGCGCGCTGGCACATCCCCCCGGAGAACTGGTGCGGGAACTGGTCCGCGCGCAGTGCCGGTTGCGGGACACCGACCAGGCCGAGCAACTCAACCGCCCGGCTACGGGCCGCCCTGCTGCCCACCCGCTCGTGCAGCTCGACCGCCTCGGCGATCTGGTCGCCGATGCGCTGAACCGGGTTCAGCGCGGAGATTGGATCCTGGAAGACCATGGCAATGTCGCTGCCCCGCACCGCCCGGAGCTGCTCGGCCGGCATGGACAGCAGGTCATCGCCGTCGTAGATCACCTGGCCGCGCACCGCGTGCAGCCGGCGGCGCGGCAGCAGCCCCATGGCCGCCAGCACGGTCACCGTCTTGCCACTGCCACTTTCTCCCACCACGCCGAGGGTCTCGCCGGCGAAGACGTCGTAGCTGACCTCGTCGACGACCCGGACGACGCCGCCGGGCGTCGAGAATTCGACGACCAGGTCCCGAATGGACAGCAGAGGGCGGTCCGACGACCGGCCAGTACCGGCCGACGGCTGGGTCTCCGCGACCGGCACGGCGCTGCTCGTCGTCTCGGGCGCGCGCGCAATCACTATCCTGGCCCTCGTTTCGTCATCCGATGGGAGACCGAGCCACCGCGGCGCCCGGTTCCGGCCGCGATGGACGTGTGCCACCTGATGGAATCTAGGATCTGCTGGCTGACAAGACTGTAGGGACGTCTACAGGGCCTTGTCAATGGATTCCGATTGGACATTCTGCATAACGCGTGATGTCAGATCGATAGGCGACCGGCCGGGCGGCGCGGGGTGTATGGTCCCTCTCAGACGTCAGCGCCGCGGTGTCAGCTCCACGGAAATGCAGGCGTTGGTCCAGGGTGACGTGAGCGAGACATTCGGCGCCACCGTCAATATCGACTCCGGATTGGCCCATCGATGATTCGCTTCGACGAACTGACACGCGACGACCTCCGCCGCCTTGCACCGGATGCGACCGCCATCGTTCCACTGGGGTCGACCGAGCAGCACGGCCCGCACCTTCCGGTATGTGTCGACACCGCCGTCGTGTGTCACCTGGCGGACCGCTCGGCGCAAATTGCGTCTGAGCGAGTCCCCGTGGTGGTCACCCCGGCGCTGCCGTTCGGCTTCGCGCACCATCACCTGCCCTTCGGCGGCACCATCAGCATCGACCTGCCGGTGTATCTCGACGTGCTGACCGGAATCGGTCGCAGCCTGGCGCTGGACGGATTCCGCCGGATCCTGTTCCTCAACGGGCACGGCGGCAACGACGGGCCGGTCCGCGAGGTTGGTGATCGGCTGGTGTTCGGGCTCGGGCTCGATGTGCTGGCGGGCGGGACCTCCTATTGGACGTGCGCGGCGGACGCCCTGCGCGGGCTGAACCTGGACGTAGGACCGGTACCAGGGCACGCGGGCGGCTTCGAGACCTCGTGTCTGATGGCGCTGCGGCCGGACCTGGTCCGAACCGACCGGCTGCCGGAGGCTGAGCAGAAGCTGCAGCCGCTGGCGGAGATCGCCATCCCCGGTGCGGCGGTCCGGCGCGGCGGTGTCTGGGAACTCAGCGACGGTCGAACCGACGACGCCCGCCGGGCCGATCCGGCGATCGGGGAACGCGTGCTGGCCGCCGTCGCGGAGCGCTTGGCCGAGTTCGTGGTCGAGTTCCACCACGCGGCTCGATGACCACGCCACGCCCGACGCCCGCCCTCCTGACCGACGCCGTGCGGACCGACCACCGCCGGCCGACGGGACGCGCGCTGTGCACAATACCCAGATGAGCGACCTCTCCGTGTTGGGCCCAGCGATCCCCGCCGCCGCTACGTCGCTGGTGGACGGGATCCACAGCTCGCTCGGCACCGCGATCGCCAGCGGGGCGCTGCCAGCCGGTTTCCGATTGCGCGAGATCCCACTCGCCGCGCACTTCGGCTGCTCGACCACGCCGGTCCGGGAGGCCATCCGCAAGCTCGAGCACGACGGTCTGGTCAAGGTGTACCCGCGGCGCGGCGCCGAGGTCGTCTCCATCTCCTCGAACGAGGTCGCCCAGTTGTACGAGACCCGCACCGTCTTGGAGTGCTATGCGGTCCGCAAGGCCGCCGAGCAGCGCCCAGCCAAGGCGGCCCTGGGGACCGTCCGGGAGATCGTCCGCCGGCAGCAGCAGGCGCTTGCCCACGGCCGTCCGGCGCATGAGCCGCCGATGGACGCGGACTTCCACCGTGAGATCACGGCGCTCGCCGGCAATCCGGTGATCGCCGAGCTGGTGGAGCGCACCGTCCGGCAGATCGAGGCGGTCCAGGCGCGCTCCTCCGCGGTCGTCCAGGGCGAGAGTTCCCGCACCTGCAGGGCGCACGCCTCAATCGTCACCGCAGTCTCCAAGGGCGACGCCGATCGGGCAGAAGCCGTGATGCGCGAGCACCTCGGGCGCGCACAGCGGGCCGTCATGGCAGCACTGACCAGTCAGGACAGCCCAGCACGTCAGGACGGCCCGGCGGCCCGGACGCGCGACGCGCTCTGATCCGACACCGGATCATCCGGCGGGCCGCGGTTGCCTGACCGCCGAATCGGCGCTACTCTGACATTGGTCATTCGCCCAAGCTGATTGTCCAAGCTGCCTGCCCAAGCTGTTTGTCCAAGCTGGCTGCCCTAGGCATTCACCTCAGTCGAATGACCAAGCCAACCAGCCACGACGCTCGGCCGAGACACGGCCACGACATCCAAGGAGCTGCCATGCCCGGACACACCCGCAGCACTCCCGGCCCGGACTCGCGCAGCGCCGACGTACGCGCACGACTGCTGCAGGCCGCCGCTGAGCTCATCCCCCGGCATGGCTGGGGGGCAGTCAGCACCCGGATGATCGCCGAACAGGCCGGCGTCACACCGGGTTTGGTGCACTATCACTTCGGTTCCGTGCAGGCGCTGCTGTCCCGCGCCGCGCTGGATGCGATCCGGGCCGTCATCGGCGGTATGGGAGCCCAGTTGCACGATGCCCGCACCGCTCGTCAGGTGCTGAACCAGCTGTTCTCGGCGCTGGACAGTTACAGCGGCCGGGATCCGTTCTCCCTCCTGATGGTCGAGACGTACCTGGCCGCCGGCCGGGACGACACGCTCCGCGAGGGCCTCATGGCGGTGGTAGCCGACTTCCGGGATGAGCTGGCCGCGGTGCTGCGCGACCGGCAGGTGCCCGACCCTGCAGGCACCGCCGGGGTGCTGGCCGCCGCGCTCGACGGCGTGGTGCTGCACCGCGCGCTCGGGCTGGCGCTGCCGGCGGCCACCGTCAGCCGGGTGCTTGGCCGAGCGCTCCAACACGAGGAGAACCAGGAATGAACGTCATCGTCTGTGGAGCCGGAATCGCTGGCCTGGCAACGGCACTGCGGCTGAGCGCGCTGGATGTACGGGTGACGGTGCTCGAACGGGCGGCCGCGCCGCGCGATCAGGGCTACATGATCGACTTATTCGGGCCGGGCCTCGAGGTGTTGCGCGCGGGCGGCTTGCTGCCCATGCTGCGAGAGCGTGGCTACCAGGTCACGTCGGCACGCTACCGCGACGCCCGGGGCCGGGAGCGGGCGCGGATCTCCTACGACTCGGTGGGCGCCGCGCTCGGCGATGGCCTGGTGAGCATCATGCGACCCGACCTGGAATCCGTGCTGCGCGAGGCACTTCCGCCGACGGTGCAGATCCGGTACGGCAGCAGGCTGCAGGGCATCGACCGGAGCGGTGACGGTGTCACCGTCACCACAGCCGACGGCGACATCCTGCGCGCCGACCTGCTGATCGGCGCGGATGGTATCCACTCCACGGTGCGCGAGCTGATCTTCGGGCCGGAGCGAGACTTCCTGCACTACCTCGGATACCACACCGCCGCGTACACGTTTGCCGATCCGGAGTTGAGCCGGCAACTGTCCGCGGAGTTCGCCCTGACCGACAGTGTGAACCGCATGCTGGGCTGCTACGGACTGCGGGATGATCGGGTGGCCGTCTTCGCGGTGCACCGCACCCCCGATCCGACGATGCCCGGCGACGCCCGCGCCGCGATCCGCCAGACCTACGCCGGGCTCGGCTGGGTGACGCCGCAACTGCTCCTGGCCTGCCCGCCCGCATCGGCGGTCTACTACGACCAGGTGGCACAGGTCCGGATGCCGCATTGGATCAACGGTCGGGTGGCGCTGGTCGGTGATGCCTGCTACGCGGTGTCCTTGCTCGCCGGCCAGGGCGCCTCCATGGCCATCGCCGGGGGCCAGGTGCTGGCCGAGCGCATCGCGAGCGCCGCCGGTTCGGGTGATCTGCAGGCCGCGTTGCATGACTATCAGAACACCCTGCGCCCGATGATCGAGGATCGGCAGCGTTCCGGCCGCCGCACCGCCCGGTGGTTCGTGCCCGCCTCCCGGTCCGCCCTCGCGGTGCGTCGGGTGATGCTGGCCGGTGCGCGGCTGCCCGGCATCAACCAGATCGTCACCCGCCGGCTGACCGGGAAGCCGAGCGCGATCCTGGCCGAGGCTCGCGCCGTCGGTGCGGCCACCGCGAAGCCGTCCGGCGGAAAGGCGCCGGTCACCAGCAAGCGTCCCACCGGGCTGCTGCGTTGGGCGCTTCGGCTGCCGATCTGGCTCTACCGTGCCCACCTGGGCTGGATTCTCGGCCACCGGCTGGTGTACCTGGCGCACCGCGGCCGGACCAGCGGCCAACGGCGTGAGGTGGTGGTCGAGGCGGTCCGGTTCGACCCCGCGACCCACGAGGTCACGGTCATCGCGGCCTGGGGCGGAATCCCCCAGTGGTACCGGAATCTGCGAGCCGCTCCGGCGATCGAGGTTCGCACCGGCCGAAACCACTGGGTGGCGCCACACCAGCGGTTCCTGGACGCCGGCGAAACCCTGCGCGTGCTCAAGGAATACCAGCGCGCGCACCCGGCGGCGTTCCGGCAGATCGGCCCGCGGCTGGGCTTCCCCGCGGATCCGGGCGACCCGGCCTGGCCCGCGGTGGCCGCACGGGTGCATGCCGTCGCCTTCGGGCCACCGGCGGTCGCCGCCCCCTTGTGATCCGGGCCGCCACGGGTGAAGGTTGAATCATGAGCCCGAAAGCTGCCTCCGCCGCCCCCGCTCCGATCGCCGCCTCGCCGGACAGGCTGCGCAACGTGGTCCTCATCGGGCGCAGCGGAGCCGGCAAGAGCGCCCTGTTCGACTACCTGATCGCCGCCACCACCCCGGACTACCGCCCCCGCCCGCCGGGCATCGAGCGATCCACCCAACTGTCCATCGCCGCAATCGCCGTCGGCTCCGGCACCGATCCCGGCGCCGACCACACCGTCCCCGGCCCCGACCCCATCACCATCAATCTGATCGACACACCCGGCTACCCCGACTTCGTCGGCGAACTGCGGGCGGGGCTGCGCGCCGCCGACGCCGCGTTGTTCGTCATCTCCGCCGCCGACGGGTTGGATACCGCGACCACCATGCTCTGGCAGGAGTGCGCCGCCGTCGGCATGCCGCGTGCCATCGCGCTGACCCGGCTGGACGCCGCCCGCTCCGCGGTCGCCGAGACCATGGCCGCCTGCCGGGAGACCTTCGGATCCGGAGTGGCCCCGATGTATCTACCGATCACCGGCGTCGACGGCACCATCACCGCCACCATCGGCCTGCTGTCGGAGAATGTCTACGACTACGCCAGCGGCGCCCGCGTGGTCCGGGACGCGCAGGCGGGCGAGCGGGACGATCTGGAGGTTGGCCGCGCCGCGCTGCTGGAGACGATCATCACCGAGTCCGAGGACGACTCGCTGCTGGAGCGCTACCTGGGCGGCGAGCAGATCGAACTGGACGTGTTGATAGCCGACCTGCTCACCGCCGTCTCGCACGCGAGCTTCTTCCCCCTGGTACCGGTCTCGACCGACACCAAGGTCGGCACGGTCGAACTGCTGCACCTGCTCTCCGCCGGCTTTCCGCCCCCGACGTTGCACCCGCTGCCCGCGGTGTACTCGCCCGCCGGGGTGCTGCAGCCGCCGCTGACCTGCGACCCCGCCGGTCCGTTGGTCGCCGAGGTGGTGCGTACCGCCTCCGACCCGTACGTCGGCCGGCTCTCGGTGGTGCGGGTGTTTTCCGGCACGCTGCGCCCGGAGGAACCGGTGCACATCTCCGGTCACTGGGGCGACTTCTCCGGTCAGGAGATGGCCGGCCACCCCGACCACGACGACGACGAGCGGATCGGTCCGATGTCCTCGCCGCTGGGCGACGCCCTGCGACCACGCCCCGAGGCGATCGCCGGGGACGTCTGTGTCATCGCCAAGCTGGTCCAGGCCGAGACCGGAGATACTTTGTCGGGCAAGGAGACTCCGCTGCTGCTGGAACCCTGGCAGCTGCCGGACGCACTGCTGCCGGTCGCCATCGTGGCGCACTCCAAGTCCGACGAGGACAAGCTCGGAGGCGCGCTGGCCCGACTGGTCGCCGAGGACCCGACCCTGCGCCTGGAGCACAACGGGCAAACACACCAGGAAGTGTTGTGGACCATGGGCCAGGCGCACGTGGAGATGCTGATCGCCCGGCTGGCCGACCGGTTCGGCGTCACCGTGGACACCGAGTCTGTCAAGGTGGCGCTGCGAGAAACGTTCACCACCACCGCGAACGGGCACGGCCGGCACGTCAAGCAGTCCGGTGGGCACGGCCAGTACGCCGTCTGCGACATCACCGTGGAGCCGCTGCCCCGGGGCGGCGGATTCGAGTTCGTGGACAAGGTGGTCGGTGGCGCCGTGCCGCGCCAGTTCATCCCGAGCGTCGAGAAGGGGGTACGTGCCCAGCTGGAGAAGGGGGTGTTGGCCGGCCACCCCATGGTCGACGTGCGGGTGACGCTGCACGACGGAAAGGCGCACTCGGTGGACTCCTCGGATATGGCCTTCCAAACGGCGGGGGCGCTGGCGCTCAAGGATGCCGCCTCCGACAAGACCGTCACCCTGCTGGAACCGATCGACCGGATCGACGTCACCGTCGACGACGAATTCGTCGGGCCGGTGCTGGGTGACCTGCAGTCCCGGCGGGCCCGAGTCGGCGGCACCGAGCCCGCCGGCGAGGGCCGAACCGTCGTGCACGCCGAGATTCCCACCAGCGAGATCCTGCGCTACGCCATCGATTTGCGCTCCATCTCGCGCGGCACCGGGATATTCAGCCGGGAACCGCACAGTTACGAGGCCATGCCCGCGAACCTCGCCCGCGAGCACCTGGCTGCCGCCGGATGATCACACCATCGACCTGGGTCCCGTGTGGTCGCGTCGATTCGTCATCGCCCGCTGCCGAGTGGGGGTCCCGGGTCGCCCGCTTGGTGCCTTGACCTCGGCACGCCAGGAGAGTGCCCTCAAATGGTGACGACAGGGTCCCTGACGTGGGGGCCCGCGGCCCATCGAAGGCGATGAGAATGAGCAGAGCGGTATTCAGGCAATGGGGTCTTATGGCCGGTGGCGTGGTACTCGCCGCAGGCATGATGACGGCGAGCGTCGGGGTGGCCGCGGCCGCTCCGGATGAAGGCTGCTTGACGGCGGGCACCTCCGGGTTCACCGCCAAGGTGGTGGCCGCCGCCGGGGAAACCATCAGCCGGCAGAACATCGACGCCACGGGCTGCGACGTGGGCATCTACGTGGCAGACGGCGCCGTCGACGTCACGATCGACCGCGTGACGGTGACGGGTGCGAACGGCGCCGGAATCCTGGCGGAGAACACCTCACACCTCACCGTCCAGCGCTCGACCGTGCACGACAATGGCATGCACACCCAGATGCCCGCCTCCCACGACAGCTACGAACTCGGCGACCTGCCCCAGGCGTTCGGCATCAGCCTGTTCGGGGTGTCGGACGCGGTCGTTACCCGCAACACCGTTTATCACAACGGCCGCGGCGGAATCGGCATCATGGACACCGGTCCATTCGACCCGGGACACGTGGTCGGCCAGGGCATCCCGCTCAACGGGCCGGTCGCGGTCTCGAACGTCGAGGTCTCCCGCAACACCCTGTGGGCCAACTTCAACGGCTGCGCCATTGTGGTGTCAGCGTTCAACACCGACAACCGGGTCAGCGACGTGTCGATCACCCGCAACACCATCACCGGCACGCAGTTCAATCTGGGCGGTGCCGATGTTGGTGGCATCGTCGCGCAGAGCAACGGTGTCGGCAGCACGGTCGCCGACATCACCATCAGCCGGAACACCGTGACCGACTCGCTGGAGGCCGGGGTCATCGTGCACGCGGCCGCCCCGGACTCGCACACCGAGAACGTGATGGTCACCCGCAACACGGTGTCCGGAAACAACCTCGGCTACGCCCAGCCCGGCAGCGAGGTCGACAACACCGTCGGCGTGGTCGTCAGCTCCTGGCTTGCGCACGCCGACCTCGGCCAGTCCACCCTGCACACCGTCGTGTCACGGAACACCATCACCGGCCAGTTCTACGGCATCTGGACCCAGGGCCCGGACGCCCCGACGGTGGACCGCAACACGATCGCCGTCACCGATGGCGGGTCCGCCTACGTCCAGGCGCCCACCGGCTGAATGCTCCAGGCCCCCGCCGCGGGCGCGGGTCGCCGGGACGTGGCAGGCTTGCCCCGTGCGCGACATCGCCGTCTTCTCCGGTAGTGCCCATCCCGAGCTGGCCGCCGAGGTGTGCTCCGAACTCGGGGTGCCGCTGCTCCCGGTGCACCTGCAACGCTTCGCCAACGACTGCCTCGAGGTGCAGCTGCAGGCCAATTGCCGGGAGCGGGACGTGTTCCTCATCCAGCCGCTGGTCAAGCCGGTGCAGGAGCACCTGGTCGAGTTGCTGCTGATGCTGGACGCCGCCCGTGGTGCCTCCGCCGCCCGGACCACCGTGGTGCTCCCCCACTACGCCTACGCGCGCAGCGACAAGAAGGACGCTCCGCGGATCTCCATCGGTGGCCGGCTGATGGCCGACCTGATGGTCACCGCCGGGGCGAGCCGGGTGCTGGCCATGACGATGCACTCCCCGCAGGTGCACGGCTTCTTTTCGGTGCCAGTGGATCACCTGCACGCGCTGCGGGAGCTGGCCGCGCACTTCGCGGCGCAGTCGGACTCGAACGACCTGTCCAACACCACGGTGGTCTCCCCCGACCTGGGCAACGCCAAGCAGGCGGCGGCGTTCGCCAAGATGCTGGGCGTCCCGGTGGCGGCCGGCGCCAAAGAGCGGGTGGCCGGCGACACGGTCACCATCACCTCCATCATCGGCGACGTGGCCGGCCGGGACGTGATCGTGCTGGACGACGAAATCGCCAAGGGCAGCACCACTCTCGAACTCATCCGGGTGCTACGACACCAGGGCGTCCGGCGCATCCGGGTCGCCTGCACGCACGGACTGTTCGCCGACGGGGCGCTGGAACGCATCGGGTCGCAGCCGGAGGTGACGGAGATCGTGTGCACCAACACGGTGCCGATTCCGCAGGCCGAGCGCACCGAGACGCTCACCGTGCTGTCGGTGGCTCCCGCGTTGGCCGAGGCGATGCGCCGGATCCACGACGGCGAGTCGGTCAGCGCGCTGTTCGCCTCGCCCGAGCCGGTCAGCGGGCCGGGGCTGTTCTAGCGCCGGCTGTGTTGCGTCGCTTGGGGTTCGCCGTCGCGCTGGTCGCCGTGCTCGCGTTGCTGCATGGGCTGCCGTGGTGGCTGCTGGTGTGGGCCCCGGGCTGGCCGACCGCGACGACGACGGTGGTCACGGCGGTGACGGTGCTGGCGGTGTTGGGCTTCCCGCTGGCGATGGTGCTCGGCCACGGACCGGCCCAGCGGGACGCCGCGGCGGTGGCGGGCGACACCTGGTTGGGCATCGTCTGGCAGCTGTTCGCCTGGGCAGTGCCCGGGGCGGCGGCGCTCGGCATCGCGGTGGCGGCCGGCGCGGATGCCGTCACCGCAGCACGCGTCGTCGCCGTCGTCGTGCTGGTAGGGGTGACGGGGCTGTGTTGCTGGGGCCTCGTGGAGGCGATGCGCACCCCGCGGGTGCGGCGGCTCGACGTGCCCCTCGCACGATTGGGTCCCCGGCTGGACGGGCTGCGGCTGGTGCTGATCGCCGACACCCATTACGGACCGATCGACCGGACCGGCTGGTCGCGGCGGCTGGCCGACCTGGTGAACACCCTGGACGCCGATGTGCTGGCACATGCCGGGGACATCGCCGACGGGACGGTGCGCCGGCGACGCGATCAAGCGGCTCCGCTGGCGGACATGAGAGCCGCCCTGGCCAGGGTCTACGTGACCGGCAATCACGAGTACTTTTCCGACGCACCCGGCTGGGTCGAGCACCTGGCGGCTTCCGGATGGACCGTGCTGCACAACCGACACACCGTCGTCCGGCGCGGCGGCGACGCGTTGGTGTTGGCGGGGGTCGACGACGCCACGGCGAGCCGATCCGGCATCCAAGGGCACGGTGCCGACCTGGCCGCGGCGCTGGCCGGCATTCCCGACAACGCTCCGGTCGTGCTGCTGTCCCACCAGCCGAAAACGGTGCCCGCCGCGGTCGCCGCGGGAGTGGACCTGCAGCTATCAGGTCACACCCACGGCGGCCAGATCTGGCCATTCCACCTGCTCGTGCGGGCCGACCAGAAGACCCTGCACGGCCTGACCCTGCCCGACGAGCGCACCTGGCTGTACACCACGCGGGGCAGCGGCTTCTGGGGCCCGCCGTTCCGGGTGTTCGCACCGAGCGAGGTCACGGTGCTGACGCTGCGCCGCCGACCGAGAGACTCTGAAAATCTGCCCCTAGATTCGCGGGCCGATCCGGGCACAAGCACCTGACCTGCAGCAATGCACCGGGCGGGGAGATCGCGGCGCCATCCGGGGGCAAGTTTTCAGACTCGACCGCTGCCTTGGCACCCGGCCGGATCCGGGGGCTAGACCTACTGTGTGGGCGCGGCCCGAGCAGCCACAATGGAGCGGTGAGTGCACCCCAGCCTGCCGCCGCGACGACCCCGATGCCGTGGGTGGATGACGTCATGCCGCAGGCTGCCGTTCCGGCCGGATCCGCCTCCAGCAGTCGCCGCCCCGCCGGCCGGCCGAAGCTGTTCCTCTCTTCCTGGCTCCTGGTGCTGCTCGTGGTCCCCGCCTGGGTGGGGTTCGGGTTGTTGATCGCCTCGGTGGCCTCCGCCGTGGTGTGGGTCGGGCTGGTGGGCTGGCTGGTCACCATGGGCGTGCTGCACCTGGTCTCCGGGGCCTATCGCTCGATCGCCGGGTGCGTGCTGGGCGAGCACATCCGTTCCGCGTATCGGCCCACCCGAGGGAATCTGTTCGCAAGGCTGCGGGTCGTTCTGGCCGATCCCGCCCGCTGGCGGGATGTCGCCTACGTCTTCTTCGCCGTCTCGCTCGGGTTCGCGATGTCCCTGTCGGCGCTGATCGCGTTCCTCATCTTCCCCGTCGGGTACTGGCTCTCGCCGCTGCTGCTGCGCATCTGGGCCGGCACCACCCGATCCATCATCGGCCCGTCCGGCGAGCAGGCACTGCAGCAGCGCATCGGCCAGCTGGAGGAGTCCCGCTCCGAGACGGTGGACCACTCCGCCGCCGAGCTGCGCCGCATCGAGCGGGACCTGCACGACGGCGCCCAGGCCCAGCTGGTGGCGCTCGGCATGAACCTCGGACTGGCCGAAGAACTCGTATCGCGGGACCCGCGCGCGGCGGCCGAGCTGATCGCGGACGCGCGGGCGTCGTCCCGCACCGCACTCGCCGAGCTGCGCTCGCTGGTGCGGGGCATCCACCCGCCGGTGCTGGCCGACCGGGGTCTGGCGGGTGGCATCGAGGCGCTTGCCCTGGCCCACCCGCGCGACGTGGATGTGGACGTCGACCTGCCCGGGCGGCCGCCGGCACCGGTGGAGTCGGCGGTGTACTTCGCCGTGGCCGAGGCGCTCACCAACTCGGCGAAATACTCGGCCGCGCAGCACACCTGGGTGTGGTTGCGGCACGACGGCGCGCAGCTCACCGCGCTCGTCGGCGACGACGGCGTCGGCGGCGCCCGTCTGACCCCGGAGGGCGGTTTGGCCGGGCTGGAACGGCGGCTGGCCGCCTTCGACGGGACCATCACCGTGGCCAGCCCACCCGGCGGGCCGACCATCGTCACCGTGACCGTGCCCTGCGCACTCGCGGCCGTCGGCACCGCCGGGGTGGCTCGGACGGCCGCCGCAGTGACTCGGACAGCCGGCGGAGTCTCCCGGGCGCCGACCCGGTAACCGACCGTGCGATCGCCCGGCCCGGCGACGCGACCGCGCGTCGTCCCCAGGCCGCTCGCTACAGTTCTCGCGACGGGAACGCGATCGACGGCGAGGGAGCAGGCACGTGCGAGTGGTGCTGGCCGAGGACCTGGCGCTGCTACGCGACGGACTGATCCGGCTGCTGGCCGCCTACGACTTCGAGGTGGTCGAGGCCGTCGACAACGGCCCGTCCCTGCTGCGGGCGCTCACCACCCACCGGCCCGACGTGGCAGTGGTCGACGTCCGGCTGCCGCCGACGTTCACCGACGAGGGGCTGCGAGCGGCGCTGTCCGCGCGGGAGCAGATCCCCGGGCTGCCGGTGCTGGTGCTCAGCCAATACGTGGAGCAGCTCTACGCCCGCGAACTGCTCGGCCAGGGCACGGGCGGGGTTGGCTACCTGCTCAAGGATCGGGTGTCCGACGTCGCCCAGTTCGTGGACGCCATCAAGCGGGTTGCCGCCGGGGGCACGGCCATGGATCCCGAGGTCATCAGCCAACTGCTGACCCGGCACCGCGAATCGTCCCCCGTCGCGTCGCTGACTCCGCGGGAGCGCGAGGTGCTCGAGCACATGGCGGAGGGCCGGTCCAACGCCGCGATCGCCGCCGCCATGTTCGTCACCGAAAAGGCCGTCGGCAAGCACACCAACTCGATCTTCAGCAAGCTCGGGCTGGAACCCCACGAGGACGACAACCGCCGGGTGCTGGCCGTGCTGGCGTATCTGGAAAACAGCCCGGGGCGGTGACGGCGGTGACCGCGGGGGGCCCTTCGACGACAGGAGCACCATGACCGGACCCGTGCCCGCGCGCATCAGCCTGGCCACCCTCGGCGTGGCAGACCTGCAGCGTGCCACCGACTTCTACGCCGCGCTGGGCTGGCCGCGCGCCGCCGCATCGGAGGCTGGGGTGGTGACGTTCTTCCCGACCGCGGGCGCGGCGCTAAGCCTGTTCGGCGTGGCCGATCTCGCCGCCGACGCCGAGTTGGACGGTGCCGCCGCCGAGGCGGTGTCGGCGGGATTCCGCGGCGTGGCGCTGGCCATCAACGTGGAGTCCCGCGAGGCGGTGGATGCGGCGTTCGCGGCGGCCTCGGCGGCCGGTGCGCGGATCGTCAAGCCACCCGTGACGGCCGACTGGGGTGGGTATTCCGGGTACTTCGCCGATCCGGACGGTCACCTGTGGGAGATCGCGCACAACCCCGGCTGGCCGTTGGACGAGCGGGGCCTGCCGATCGTGCGGTAGGCGCCCGACGCGTCCGCGGCCCGGACGAGTTGATCCGCCGTACCGGTAGCGTCGGACCCGTCATACCAGTGGAGGCCGCATGACCGATGCCAAACCCGGCACGCCGTACTGGAATCCGACTGCCCGCGGCTGGCGCTGCGAGCCGCCGCCCGCGGTGATCGAGTTCCATCGCAGCATGCCCGGCTACCGGCCCACTGATCTGGTCGAAATTCCGCCACTGGCCACCAGTCTGGGCGTGGCCCGGCTGCTGGTCAAGGTCGAGAACGGCCGATTCGGACTGCCCGCGTTCAAGATCCTTGGGGCCGGTTATGCCATCGCCCGCGCCCTGTCGGCACGGCTCGGCGTGCCCGATCGGGCCCTACCGCTGGATGAGTTGCGCCGCGAACTGGCGCCGCCGGGCCATCCGGGCTCGGTGACGGTCGTGACGGCGACCGACGGCAACCACGGTCGTGCGGTGGCACGCACCGCCCGGCTGCTGGGCTTGCCGGCGCAGATCTGGTTCCCGGCGGGCATCACCCACGCGGCCAAGGAGGCGATCGCCGGCGAGGGCGCCGAGCTCGTCGAGGTCACCGGCGGCTACGACGAGGCGGTGGCGCGCGCCGCGGCGGCCGTCGGGCAGCAGCCGAACGCCATGCTGGTCCAGGACACCTCGTGGCCCGGCTACCAGCAGGTGCCGGGCTGGATCGTCGACGGGTACGGCACGCTGTTCGCCGAGGCGGACACACAACTGGCCGAGAGCGGCATCGACGCACCGGATCTGGTGGTCATTCCGGTAGGCGTCGGATCGCTGGCGCAGGCCGCGGTGCGGCACTATCGCTCCGGCAGCGCGTCCCCGGTGCTGCTGGCGGTGGAGCCCGCGGCGGCGCCGGCCATCCTGGCCTCGCTGCGTTCCGGCGAGCCGACCAGCGTGCCGACATCGCCGACGGTGATGACGGGGTTGAACTGCGGCACCCCGTCCGCCGACGCGTGGCCGGTGCTGCGGTCGGGGCTGGACGCCGCCATCGCCGTCACCGACGCCCTCGCCGTGGCCGCCGTCCACGAGTTGGCCGAGCACGGCGTGGATGCCGGACCGTGCGGCGCCGCGACGCTCGCCGGGGTGCGGGCCCTGCGCAGCGACCCGGCCGGCCGGCTGGCGATCGGTCCCGATGCCACCGTGCTGCTCGTCTCGACGGAGGGCCGCGCCGCCAACCCCCTGCAGCAGCCATGAACGGCTCCCCCGACCGGGCCGGTGCGCGACCGGCATCCGACGGCATCGCCCCGGAAGCCGTCGCGTTGCTGCGCACCCTGATCGGCATCGACTCGGTGAACCCCGACCTGGTGCCGGGCGGTGCCGGCGAGGCGCGGATCGCCGACGCCGTCACCGCCTGGCTCGCCGGCCGCGGATTCGACTGCCGCAGGCTGGAATCCACCGCCGGCCGGCCGTCGATCCTCGCCGTCGCACCGGGAACCGGCGGCGGACGCTCGCTGATGCTCAACGGGCACCTGGACACCGTCTCGCTGGCCAGCTACGACGGCGACGGGCTGACCTCGGTGGTGCGGGACGGTTCGCTGTACGGCCGCGGCGCCTACGACATGAAATCGGGCCTGGCCGCGATGATGCTCGCGGCCGACCGGGCACATCGGCGGAGGCATGCCGGCGACATCGTGCTGGCGCTGGTCGCCGACGAGGAGTACGCCAGCGACGGTACCGCCGAGGTGCTCGGCGCCGTCACCACCGATGCCGCCATCGTCGTCGAGCCCACCGGGATGGACCTCGTCACCGCCCACCGCGGGTTCGTCTGGGCCACCGTCACCGTCCGGGGCCGCGCTGCGCACGGCTCCCGGCCGGACCTCGGGCTGGATGCGATCGCAAAGACGGGCCGGCTGCTGGCCGAGATCGACTCCCTGGCCGGCCGGCTCGCGGCCTCCACACCCCATCCCCTGCTGGCCACGGGCAACGTGCACGCCGGCACGATCGCCGGCGGCGTGGAGGTGTCCAGCTACCCTGCGGACTGCACCGTGACACTGGAGCGACGCACGATTCCCGGCGAGGACGAGCAGACATTCCGGCGCGAGCTCGAGGGGATCGTCGCCGATATCTCCCGGCAGGACCCGGACGTCGCCGCCGACGTGCAGATCACCACGCATCGCGCCCCGTTCCAGGCCGACCCCGACTCGGCCGTGGGAGCCACCCTGGCGGCCAGCTTCAGCGAGGTCGCCGGGACGGAGATCGTGCGTCGCGGCGAGCCGTTCTGGACCGACTGCGCGCTGCTGCACGATGCGGGCATCGACACGGTGATGTTCGGTGTGGCCGGCGGCGGAGCGCATGCCGCCGTCGAGTGGGTGACCCTGGACTCCCTGGCCACCGTCACCGACACGCTGGAGCGCGCCGCCGTCCGGTACTGCGCCTGATCGGCCGTGCCACGGGGTTCCTGTCCGGGCACGCTCAGCGAATGCGCTCGGCGGCTCGGGCCGCCTCCAGCAGCACCTCGACCAGTTCGACGAGATCCGCCCGTGGCGCCGATTCACCCAACGCCGTCGCGACATCCTCCGCGGCGCAGCGCATCTGGAACAACCGGTCGGCCAGATCGTCGCGCTCGTCGACGGACAGCACCACCGCGTCATCGGGCAGGTCACTGCGCTGCAGGGCGGTGCGGTTCTCGTAGGCCCGCTGCCGGCACGACTGCCCGCAATACAGCCGGCGCCGGCCGACGCCGAGCTGGTCGGGTAACTGTCTCCCGCACCAGGAGCAGCGCTGCGGGCCCCGGCGGCGGCGCGGCAGGTCCCCCGACGCGGCCGTCACGGCGGTCGGTGCGGCGGGCCCGGTGGCGCCCCCCGGGCGGCGAGCGGACAGGGTGCTGGTGGCGGTGCGGCTCATGATGCGCACGAGGCTACGGCGTGCCGGGTTCGAGCCTCGTCACCGACACGCGCCCCGGCCCGGCAGCTGCCGGAGCGGGGCGCAGGTCTGAGACACTCGCGGGGTGAGTTTCCTGGACGGGCCGGGCCCGCGGGCGTTCGCGCACCGCGGCTGGCACACCGGCGACCTGGCCGGCTGCGAGAACTCCCTCGCGGCGTTCCGGCGCGCCGTGCAGGAGGGTTTCCGGTACCTGGAAACCGACGTGCACCTGACCGCCGATGGGGTGCTGGTCGCCTTTCACGACACGGTGCTGGACCGCGTGACCGACGGGCACGGCCCGATCGCGGCGGCCACCTTCGACGCACTGCGCCGGGTCCGGATCGGCGGTCGCGAGCCCATCCCGACGATGGCTGAGGTGCTCGACGCGTGCCCTGATGCCTGCTTCAACATCGATCCGAAGGCGGATGCGGCGGTGGGGCCGCTGTTGGATCTGCTACACGACATGCGGGCCCTGACCCGGGTGTGCATCGGCGCGTTCTCCGACCGGCGGCTGCGCACCATCCGGGGGGCCGCCGGCCCCGATGTTGCCACCTCGCTCGGCCCCCGCGAGGTGGCCCGGCTGGCGCGCGGCGCCGTCACCGGACTGCCCCTGCGTTCGACGGGCGCGGTGGCCGCACAGGTCCCGGTGCGGTTCGGTCGCATCCCCGTCACCACTCCCCGTTTCGTCCGCGCTGCGCACCGTGCCGGCCTCGAGGTGCACGTGTGGACCATCGACGATCCGGGCGAGATGGGCAGGCTGCTGGACCTGGGAGTGGACGGGATCATGACCGACCGCCCGGATCTGCTGCGTGATGTGCTGCGGCGCCGCGGCGACTGGCACTGACGCCGCGGACCGGACACGGCCCCGTCGTGTGCGGTGCCGGCCAGCACGTACAGTCCGGACGTGATCGTGCCCGACCCGCCCGCGGACAGTTCCCCGTTCGATGTGCTCGCCCTCGGCGGCGTGGCCGACGGCGAACGAGCCTCCGCACTGTCGTCGGTGCCGGCGGCCGGGTCGCGTCGCGGCATGGCGCCCGCCGGAGTGGTCAAGTACTTCTACGGCCCGATGGACTGCGGCAAGTCCACCCTGGCACTGCAGGTGGATCACAACCACGCCCGCCAGGGCCGGCGCGGCATCCTGCTGACCCGGCTGGATCGGTCTCGGCGCGGCCAGATCACCTCGCGGATGGGTCTGACCCGTGCCGCGGTGCAGGCGGACGACGACCTGGACATCACCGAACTGGTGCGGCAGTCCTGGGCGGCCGGGCGGCGGGTGGACTACCTGATCGTCGATGAGGCGCAGTTCTTCACCCCGGCCCAGATCGAGCAGCTGGCCCAGCTGGCCGACGACGTGCAGGTCGACGTGTACGCGTTCGGCATCGCCACCGACTTCCGCGGCCGGATGTTTCCGGGCTCGATGCGGCTCTTCGAGCTGGCCGACGAGATCGTGCCGCTGCAGGTGGAGGTGCTGTGCTGGTGCGGGCGTCCGGGCCGGTTCAATGCCCGGGTGGTGGACGGCGTGGTGGCCAGGGAGGGCGAGCAGGTGGTGGTCGCCGACACCGGCGCCGGCCCCGACGTCCGATACCAGGTGCTGTGCCGAACCCATCATCGGTCCGGTGACCTCGGCCCGGGCGCGGCGGGTGACACCCTGCCGTTGGTCGCGCAGGACTAGCGGCCCGGATATCAGGGGCGCGGCCCCGCCGGCAACGCCAGCCCGAGCAACAGTCCATCCTGCTGCACCGCCGGGCTGCTGGTGATGAACAGCGGGACGCCGTCGGCCGGCGCCGTCACCGTGTCCGTTCGATCCCCAACCTGATCCCCGACCAGGTCCCCGACCGTGCCCAACACCTGGCCCGCCGTCACCGGCGCACCCACCGCCACGGCGGGCTGCCACCAGCCGGCGCGATCACTACGCAGCCACAGCCAGCCGTCGTGTTCCGCAGGCGCCGGGAACGCCTCGACGGGTTCGTCCACCAGCCCGAGCGACCGGCAGACGTTGCGCAACCCGCGCAGGTGCCGGTGCACGCTGGGCCGGTCCAGGATTCCGCACTGTCCGGCCTCCGCCGTGATCGACGGGATCCCGAGATCCGCCGCCGTCGCCGAGGTACTGCCACCGACGGTCCGCGCCGACCGGCTCTGCCGGACCACGTGGCCGAGCCCGTATGCCAGGGCGAGCTCGCGGGCGCCGTCCTGCACCGGCGACTCGTCGTAGAGGGCGAACGGCTCCAGCGCTTCGGGCAGGTCACCCGCGTGCAGGTCCAACAGGGCATCCGAACCCCGGATGAAGTGTCGGTTTACCGCGTCCGCGAGGATCTCCGCCGCGCTGCCGTCCGCATCCCCCGGAAAGCTGCGATTGAGGTTGCGACCGTCCTCCGGTACCACGAACGGAGCGCGTGCCCAGAACGCCGTCACGTTGACCACCGGCACCACGGTCACCCGGCCGGACAGCCGTTCGCCATCCACGGAACGGGCGAATTCCCGGGCCGCCGCGATCGAGGTGTACTCGGTGCCATGAATGCCGGCGATCACCGTCAGATGCGGTCCGGGCCGAGCACCGCGTACATCGACATAGTCGATCTCGGTCTGGCCGGCGGGGAGCCGCACGGACAGCGTGTGTGTTTCCTGGCGCGACGGCATGCCATCAGATCCGTTCCGTGTCACTGTCCGGCCGCGAACGGCGACCGGCGGTCGAGCCCTTGCGCCCCACCAGATGGAATACCCGGCTCAGCTGCCGGTACGGGTCGCGCCGGCTCGCCTCGAGTTTCACCGCCGCCGTTGCAGCAAGCTGTGTCACATCGGTGGGATCCAGTGCGGCACCACCGAACTCGAGCCAGTCGACGAATAGCCATACCCCGTACCAGCGAACCGGGTGCACACCGCGATCCCGGAGCAGCGATCCGATCCCCTCCACGGTGTCGGCCCGCGCCCGCGTGCCCAGCACGCCGACCTCGGTGTGGGCGTCGAACGCCGCGAGGGCGTCCTCCCAGCGGCGCTCCAGCGCCGGGCGAATCGCCATGGTCCGGGCGTTGCCCGTCATGATGGACACGATGCCCCCGGCCGCCGTACACCGGCACAGCTGATCGACCATGGGCGCGGGGTCGTCCAGGTATCCCAGCACGCCGTGGCACAGCACTGCCGCGAATCGGCGCCCGCCGACCGCGTCCGCCGACCGCTCACCATTGGCCTCCAGCAGGGTGACCCGGCCGCGCGCCTCCTCGGACAGCACCTTGAGTCGCTGCCGTGCCTTGTCCAGCATGGCCGGCGACGAGTCCAGCAGGGTCACGTCGTAACCCAGCTCCGCCAGCGGAAACGACTGATGCCCGGCGCCGCCGCCCACGTCCAACACCGATGCCGGAGCGGCCGGCAGGTGCTCCAGCAGCTGGTGGTGCATCACGGAGGTGCGCACATACCCCTTCACCGAGGCATACGCGTCGTCGGCGAACCGGTCGGCCAGCGCAGCCCAACTGTCCTCACCCATCCGCGCCACGGTAGTCGCCATGCCTGAGCACCCGACGCCCGCAGCCCGGCACTCGGCAACTCCAGCCCCGATCCCGGAACCACCCGGCCGCGAGTTCCGATCCAACGCGCGCACTGCAAGTCCGTACCGCTACCGCTACCGTCCCCTGCGATGCTCCGCGATCAGTGTGCGGTAGTGCGCAAAGGATGCCCGTGGGGTGCGATCCAGGGTCGCCGGATCGATGCGCACCAGGCCGAAACGCTGGGTGAAGCCCTCGGCCCACTCCCAGTTGTCCATCAACGACCAATGGAAGTAGCCGCGCACGTCGACTCCGGCCGCCACCGCGGCGGCCACCGCCGCCAGGTGCGTATCCAGGTAGTCGATCCGCTCCGTATCGTCCGCCATCGCGCCGCCGTCGCCTATCACATCGTCGTAGGCGCAACCATTTTCGGTGATATATATCGGCGGCATCTCCGGATAGTCGCCGCGCAGTCGCTCCAGCAGATCGGTCAACGCGGCGGGATCGACAGGCCACCCGGACGCCGTCACCGGGCCGTCCGTGGGATCCACGAAGGTGAAGGGCAGGTTCGGGTTATCGGGCGCGGCCGCCACGGTCGTGGGTTGGTAGTAGTTCACGCCGTAGAAGTCCAGCGGCGTTGCAATCTCGGCCTCGTCACCGTCGTGAATGCACTCCCATGCCGCTCCGGGCAGCATCGCCAATGCCTCCGGGTAACCGCCGGCCAGCACCGGTTGCGCGTACTGGCCGTTGTGATAGAGGTCGTACATGCCGGCCGCGAGCAGATCCTCGTCCCGATCCGAGGCGGGCCGCACCACAGTGTGGTTGTTGACGATGCCCACATCACCAACCAACCCGGGCGTCGCGCGCAGCACCTGCACCGCCCGGGCGTGCGCCAGCAATTGGTGGTGCGCCGCCTGGAACGCCCCGCCCAGCAAGGTCAGCCCGGGCGCATCGATGCCCAGTGCGTAGCCGAATCCGGTGTGGACGACCGGTTCGTTCAGCGTCATCCAGGCCGCCACCCGGTCGCCGAAGGCGGCCGCCGCGACCGATACGAACTCGGTGAAGGCGTCGACACCCGACCGGTCCAGCCAGCCGCCGCCCTGCATGATCTCCACCGGCATGTCCCAGTGGAACAGTGTTACCCACGGTGCGATCCCGCGTTCCACCAGCGCGTCGATCAGCCGGGAGTAGAAGTCGATGCCGCTGGGGTTCGCCGGCCCCCGCCCACCCGGCAGCAGTCGCGACCACGATAGCGAGAATCGGTAGGCGTCCACGCCGAGATCGGCCAGCAGCGCCACATCCTCGCGCCATCGGTGAAAGTGGTCGACGGCCAGCGACGGGTCCGATCCGTCGGCGATCGCGCCCGGCACCCGGGCGAACGCGTCCCACACCGACGGGCCGCGCCCGCCGACCTCGGCGGCGCCCTCGGTCTGGGCAGCCGACGTGGCCACCCCGAACACGAAGCCCGGTGGCAGGCCGGGCATCACGCGGACACCCCGGAGGCGGGCGGTGCCATGGGGTCTCGGCCACCGCGGCGCGGGGCAAACACCCGCGCCAGCGGCAGGATCAGACAGATGCCCACCAGCGGCACGACGAACCCCTCCCGCATGGTCGATCCGGAGGCGACCAGCCCGGTCAGCACCCCGCCCAGCACGAACCCGAGATAGTTGAATTGGTTGATACGCGCGACGATCGCGTCCGCCGCCACCCGTCGGACGCGCTCGTCGGTGACCAGGTTTCCCTGGGCATCGACCGCCGCCAGTCGCCCGGCCGCGGCGAACGTCAGCGGTGCCACCACCGCGATACCGATGCCGAGGACCGCGAACCCGGCTACCGCCAGCCACGCCGACGACGACACCACGACCGCCAGCAGCCCCACGGCACCGATCCCGGCTGCCGCCCGGACCACCATCACCGGGCCGAACCGGCGCACCAGGTGATCGCCGGCCAATCGGGACGCCAGGCTGGTGGCCTGGTAGGCGGCATATCCGAGCGGCGCCACCCCGGCCCCGGCCAGCAGCACATCCGACAGGTAAATGGTGGACCAGGAGGACGTCGCCGAGTCCGCCACGTAGAACAGCACGATCGCCACGCCCAGTACCGACAGCGCCCGCCACGGAACGACTCTCACCGAGGCCTTGAAGCCGGCACCGGGGTCGGCGCCGGCTTCGAGTGGCCCGCCGGTACGGGTGGGCAGGAACGGGGCGGTCGCGACCGCCAACGGCACCGCCGCCACCGGCGCCACGGAGGCCGCCACCGCCCAGCCCCACGACCCGGTGCCGGACGTTTCCAGCGCCCCGAGAATGCCGCCGGCGCTCCACGCCCCGTGGAACGAGGTCAGGATGGAGCGCCCCTGCAGCGCTTCACACGCGACCGCCTGCATGTTGGTGGTCGCGTCCACGCAGCCCAGTGCCACGCCGTACAGCCCGATCCCCACGCAGAACACCGCGAACACCGGTGCCAGGGCGGCGATCAGCAACCCGATGGCCAGCCCGACCAGCCCGAGTCGCAGCGCCGCACCGCTCCCCCGTCGACCGGCCAGCCGGGCCGCCAGCACGGATCCGACCGCCGCCAGCAGCGCCACCACGAACATGATCTCAGTGACGGCGAGATCGTCGATGCCCCAGCGGTCCTTGAACGATCCCAGGTGGGTGAGCACGACGGCGAAGCCGAAGCCCTGGGCGAAGAAGGCCGCACTGGCGGCCGCCCGCCCACGACGAACGACCGTAGCGGTGACGGGAACGTCGGGGCGCGCCATATCCGGGCACTATTCCCGCCCGGCGGGCGCCGGTCAAGGACCTCGCGCGAACTCTTGGTCCTGCGACCAGGTCGTGCGACCATGTCTGGCAGTGCGACATCGAAAGGGGTGACGACGTGGCACACCTGCCCCTGGCCCGGCGGCGCGAGCAACTGCTCGCCGCGGCCTGGCGAGTGCTGTCCACCCAGGGGCTCGCGGCGGCTACCACGCGCGCCATCTGCGCCGAGGCGGGCATGCCCCAGGGCGCCTTCCACTACTGCTTCGCCAGCCGTGAGGAGTTGCTTCGCGAGGTCGCCGCCGGGCTGCTGGCGGGCGAGATCAGCGCCGCAGGTGCCGTGATCGACCGGACCGGCACCCTCGCGCGCAGCATCGAGCGCGCTTTGCTGGCGTACTGGTCACTGGTCGAGGCCGACCTGGGTGCGCACCAGGTGCTGTACGAGATCACCACCGCGGCGCTGCGGGATCCGGGAAATCGGGACATCGCCGAGCAGCAGTACGACCGGTATCTGGATGGGGCGCGCCAGGTGTTGCGGCGCATTGCCGAGGTGCGCCACCTGGTGTGGCAGCGTCCGCTGGATGTGCTGGCCCGGCAGGTGGTGACGGTGCTCGACGGGCTGACCCTGCACTACGCCGTGGACCGCGATGGCGACGCGGCGCGGGCCACGCTGGCGGCCTTCGCCGCCGACCTGGCCGCCGTCGGCAAGCGGGCCGTCTCCCCGCCCGGCGGGACGGCGGGCGGCTCGCGGCGCTGGGCACCGACCAGCAGGGAGCCCCGCCATGCGCACCGCTGACCGGTCCCCGTCCGGCCCCGGCCCCGAGCTACGCGCCGCCGTCGCCGGGCTCGCCACACCGTTCGGCGTGCTGGACGCCCGGGCGCTGCGGCACAACATCGACGACCTGCGCCGGCGCGCCGCGGGCACTCCCATCCGGGTCGCCAGCAAGTCGGTCCGGATGCGAACGGTGCTGTCCCGGGTGCTGGCCGAGCCGGGCTTCGCGGGCGTGCTGTGCTACGCACTGCCAGAGGCGATCTGGCTGCGCCGCACCGGCTTCCGAGACCTGGTCGTCGGATACCCGACGGTCGACCGCGCGGCGATCGGCCAGCTGGGCGCCGACGACGAGCTCGCGTCACAGATCACCCTGATGGTCGACGACCCCGCCCAGCTGGACCTGATCGACGCCGCCGCGCCCTGGCCGGGCCGGGCGCGGATCCGGGTCTGCCTGGAGCTGGACGCCGCCTACCGGCCGGCCGGTCGTGCCGTCACCCTGGGCGCTCGCCGCTCCCCCATTCGCACCCCGGGGCAGGCCACCGCGCTCGCGCGGCATATCGCGGGCCGGCCCGGCTTCTCGCTGGTCGGGCTGATGGCCTACGAGGGTCAGATCGCCGGGGTCGGCAACGCCGGCCGCCACCCCCGCGCCGTCGCGGTCCGCGCCATGCAGCACCGGTCGGCCGCCGAACTCGCCGAGCGGCGCGCCGCGGTCGTCGCGGCAGTGCGGAAGCTGGCCGACCTGGAGTTCGTCAACGGCGGGGGCACCGGCTCGGTCGAATCGACGGTCGCCGACGGATCCGTCACCGAGGTGGCCGCCGGCTCCGGGCTGCTCGGGCCCGCGCTGTTCGACCACTACACCGCATTCCGGCCCGCCCCCGCCGCATACTTCGTGCTCCCCGTCGTCCGGCGCCCCGCGCGCGGCCTCGTCACCGTCGCGGGCGGCGGGTGGATCGCCTCCGGCCCACCCGGCTCGGATCGGCTGCCGACGGTGGCGTATCCACCCGGCCTGCGCTATCTCGGCACCGAGGCCGCCGGCGAGGTGCAGACACCGCTGCGGGGCAGCGCGGCGCGGGCGCTGCGGATCGGCGATCAGGTGTGGTTTCGGCACGCCAAGTCCGGGGAGGTGTGCGAGCACCTGGGCGAGCTGCACCTGGTGGACGGCGGGCGCATCGTCGAGCCGCTTGCGACCTACCGCGGCGAGGGAAAGGCGTTCTGATGGCGGCGATCTGGCGCAACTGGGGCCACTGTGCCGTGGCGCGCCCCGAACACATCGCCGTGCCGGCGGACGAGCAGGCCGTCGTCGACCTCGTCACCGCCGGTGCTCGCGAGGGCCGCCGGATCCGGCCGGTGGGCTCCGGGCACTCGTTCACCCCGATCGCCGTCACCGATTCCGTGCTGGTGCGACTGGACCGGCTGGCCGGGCTGCACGCCGTCGATCCCGTCACCGGCGAGGCCACCCTGGGGGCCGGCACCCGACTGGCCGACATCCCAGCTCTGCTGGCGCCGCACCGGCTGGCCATGGAGAACCTCGGCGACATCGACCGGCAGACCATCGCCGGCGCGATCTCGACCGGGACGCACGGCACCGGCGCCGCATTCACCGGGCTGGCCGGGCAGGTGACGGGGCTGCGGATGGTGCTCGCCGACGGCAGCGTGCTGGATCTCGATGCGGCCCACCGGCCGGAGCTGTTCGCCGCGGCGCGGCTCGGGCTGGGCGCGTTCGGCATCCTGACCAGGGTGCGCATCCGGTGCGTACCGGAGTTCCTGCTGGCCGCCGACGAACACCCCGAGCCGCTGGACGACCTGCTGGACTCGTTCGCAGAGCGGGCGGCGGCCGTCGACCACCTGGAGTTCTACCTGTTCCCGCACACCGACACCGCGCTGGTCAAGCAGAACCGCCGGCTTGCGGTGACCAGCGTGGCCGATCCGCTGCCCCGCTGGCGCGCGCTGCTGGACGACGAGGTCACCGCCAACGGGATGTTCGCGATGGCTTGCGCGGTCGGGTCGGCGGCGCCCCCGCTGGTGCCGGCCATCAATCGGCTTGCGGCCTCGGCGGTGTCGGCGCGTCGCTACACCGACCGGTCGGCGGCGGTGTTCACCACGCCGCGCCGGGTGCGGTTCCGGGAAATGGAGTACGGCATCGACCTGGTGGAGCTGCCCCGCGCGATCCGGCGCATCCGGGCGCTGATCGCCGACCGGGGCTGGCGGATCTCCTTCCCGATGGAGATCCGGGTGGCGGCCGCCGACGACGTTCCGCTGTCCACCGCGTACCGCCGGCCCACCGCGTACATCGCCGTGCACCGCTTCGTCGCCGATCCGTTCGCCCGCTACTTCCTGGGCGTCGAGCAGATCCTGCTGGCCTGCGGTGGCCGCCCGCATTGGGGCAAGCTGCATTCGCTGGACGCCGACCGGCTGCGCGCCCGGTACCCACTGTTCGACCAGGTCGCCGCCCTGCGCGCCGAGGTCGACCCGCACGGACTGTTCAGCAACGCCTACCTGGAGCGGGTGCTGGGCCCGCCCTGACGGGAATCACGGATCCGCCGGGGGTCGGTCAGCGGGGGTCGGCTAGCGGGGCTCGGTCAGCGGGGCTCGGTCAGCCGGCCACCGGAAGCGGGCGAACGCCGCAGTCGACCAGCAGCGAGCGCAGGGGCAGCAGCGCCGCGTCGACATCACCCCGGTCCAGATCCGCCACCACCGCGTCCCGCAGGTGGCGTTGGCCGGCCGTGAGATCCTTCGACGCCACGGCACGCAACCTCTCCACCGCCAACCCGAGCAGGCGCTCCGGCGCACCGAGCAGCAGCACCTCGACGGTCATCAGCTCTCCCCGGACACGGCGCTCATCCGCATCCGGCGATCGGATCGCGCCGGCCGGCGCCGACCGCATGTCCTGCTGCTCCGCCACCACGCGGCGCGTGGTGAGGGTGCGCAGCCGCTGTAGGGCAGCCAGGTCCGCCACCGGCCCGGCGTCGATGGCGGTGTCGTTCATGTCGGCGAGGATCTGCAGCATCGGGAACGACAGACCGGCGAGCGGTGCGAGCCGGACGGTGCCGTGCAGCCGATCCGGGCTCGCCACCTCCAGACCGTCGATCACATGCTGCAGATAGCCCAGCCGAGCATCCTTCTCGGTGCTGCTCATTGATCCAACGCGGGCTGCAGGCGCGCCCAACCGCCCTTGAGGTACTCCTCCTCCATGGCCTTTGCCCTCGCCTTGAGGGTGGCGCGGACGATCTCGCGATGCTTCTCACCGGTCCCGTCCGGCCCGGGAAGCTGGGTCTTCTCGGTCTGTTTGGCGGTGTCGATGAAGCCAGGCTGGGTCTTCAGCAGGTCCGCGAGCGCATGAGCACCCTCGCGGACGCCGCGCCCGACGAACTTGCGGACGTTCTTCTGGTCCTCGTCGCTGAACATGTACTTCATCCCGCCGCCGGTGAGCCGCGTCAGGAAGGCGTCCGCAATGGTGTTGACCCCGTCCTGGCTCATGATGAACCGAACCTCACCCTCGCGCACCGTCTTCTTGGAGGCGGTCTGCGCCTTCATCTCGTTGTCGATGGCGACCAAGGTCGAGCCGCCAACCCCGGCGGTGAGCAGGTAGTTGCCGGTATTGACCGTCGACCTGCTCAGCCGGTCGGTATTGCCGAGGAATGAGTCGATGGCGGCGATCTTCCCGACCTCCTGGAGCAGGTCGGCGTCCTGCAGGAATGTCTGGATCTGCTGGGCATTGAGCCTGTCGAGGGGAATGCCGTTCGTCATCTCCTGGAGCTGGATGTACGCGTAGCTGTTCAGCTGGTTCGTCACCTGTTGCTGCTGCACCTGCGTCAAGGTGTTCAGATGCGCCTGGATCGTCGCCCGGATCTGTGCGCCGAGCGGATCCGTGTCCGCGTTCTTCACGATCCGCGAGTCCGGGACGGCGATGCCGGTCTCGCGGAGCGTCTTATCCGCCCGATCGGCGCCCGCCGCGCGCTTGAGGAATTTCACGACGATCTGGTTGCCGGGGGAGGTCACGAAGATGACACCCTCTGCCCCGGCGCCCGATCGCTGGATCGCACCGGCCTGGGCCCAGCCGAAGTCGTCGCCCAGGGCGCGCCTGATCACGCCCGTCCCGGCCGGTGTGGGATCCGAGCGCGCGGACGAACGCCGCAGCGCGGCGATGGCCGGCGTCAGCGTGGCGTCGCGGTCTGCTGCAGGCGCGGCCGTCTCGTGGTTGCCCGAGACACTTCGTCTCAGGTATCGCGCCGGGCCGGTCGCATCGGGCGACGTCGAGACCGCCGCTGGCTCACCGCTTGCGCTGCGCCGCAGCGCATCTCGCCAACGGAGTCCGTCGCCATCGTCGGTTCCCCCGGGCCGCCACCGCATGGGTAGTCCAGCCGGCGCCCCACCGACCACCAGCAGGCCCGGCACCGGCACGAGACGGTCGGCCGATAGGTGATCCATCGATGTCAGGCCGGACTCGGCGCGTGTTGACACCATGTTCTGATCTGGCGCCCGTTCGTCCGTCTGCAGCACGCCCACGTCCGACACCTCCGAAAGCGGACCGATCGAGCGAAGTCTGCACAGGCTAGGTCCGCCCGATCACCGGGGCAATCGCCCAGTCGGATGATCATCGGCGGCCGGACGGGCGCGTCGATTGGACAGCGCCACGGTGTTCGCGTTACGTTCACTAGCCGCATTCCGCGGGTCACTCACAGGCCACACCCAGCTGCTGCGCACCCGGATCGGGAACGAAAGCGCTGATCGTGGCGTTGGAGGTAGTGACGCCGCGGGTCGCGGCGGGTAGACACCCGGTGACGGGTGCACGGGCCCGAGGCGGCAGCGCAGCATCGGGCACCAACATCAGGAGGAACCACCATGGCAGACCGTGTCCTGCGCGGCAGCCGACTCGGCGCGACCAGCTACGAGGCGGACCGCAACCACGACCTGGCGCCGCGGCGCACGGCCACATACCTGTGCCCGCGGGAGCACGAGTTCACCGTGCCGATGGCCGACGACGCCGAGGTGCCGTCGGTGTGGGACTGCCGGATGCACGGACTGGAGTCCACCCTGGTCGATGGCTCGACACCGGACAGCAAGCCGGCCAAGCCGCCGCGTACGCACTGGGACATGCTGCTGGAGCGCCGGTCCATCGAGGAACTCGAGGAGATCCTCAACGAGCGCCTGGCCGAGCTGAAGGCGCGCCGCACCGCGTCGTAACGACGCCGCCAGTGGTCTTCGCACTGGGCGATTCTGAAAATCTGCCCCTGGATCCCGGTACGTTTTCACCCCTGGAGCGTTTGCGCAGGTAGGGGCGCTGGCGATGTCCAGGGTCGCAAGTCTGGCGGCAGAATTTCAGAATCCCACCATCATCGGAACAGGTCGATCGCCCGTTGCGTGGTGGCCACAAACCAGTCCGGCTGCTCGTTGAGCATCAGCCAGGTGTAGTGCAGCACCTGCTTGCCGGCCAGCAGCAAATAGTTGCCGCGGAATCGGTCGGTCTCGAACAGGTCGCGACGCAGGTGGATGCGGCCGTCTATCTCCAGCACCACCGGGCAATCGTCGAACGCGATGTCCTGGTAATAGGTGTGCCCATCGCACACGATCGGAACATTGGTGCGCCAGCCGGTGATGCCGCCGCCCCGCAGCAGCCGGTGCGACAGTCGTTCGCCCTCTGACCATGGCTCGTCCCGGGAGTCCAGCAGCATCAGCCGACGGTCGACGTTGCCGTGCCGTCCCGGCGAGCGGCGCAGCGCCTCGCGCATCCCGTCCAGAGTGGCCATCCGGCTGCGCAGCGCCCGATCGATCGGGTCGCCGCCGTAGCGCGGCACCAGGTCCATGGCCGTGAGCGCCGGAGTGGTCAGTCGGACGCCCGCCAGCTCCACCACCATGTCCTCTGGCACGACTCGGCGACTGAACGACAGATGCGGCCGCTCGAAGCTCGCCCGCCGCCCCGCGACCTCCACGGTGCTGGGCACCAACTCCGGCCAGAAGGACAAGGCCGCCGCGGCGGCGCCGGTGATCTGCGCCCGCTGGTCCCATTCGTTCACCGCGCGGGCCAGGGTTCGCCAGTCTGCCTCCAAGTCGCGGTGCACGTGCACCCCGGGCAGCGGGGTCGTCAGGATCCCCCGCCGACAGAGGTAATCCAGTTGGGTGGCCAGCTCGGGGTACCTCCGGCGGCTGAGCACACCCGCGTTCACGTCCAGCAGTTCGGCGATGGCTCGGTTCATGACTAGCAGCGTGCGTCCCGCCGAGCCCGGACCGGGGGCGCCGGAGCGGAGATGTGGACGGAAGCCGGACAGGGGGACAACATCCGGCAGTGGCGACACCCGACAGCAAGGGCACCCGACGGCAGAGGCACTCGACAGCAGAGGCACCCGACAGCAAGGGCACCCGACAGCAGCGCACCCGACGGCAGCGCACCCGACGGCAGCGCACCCGACGGCAGAGGCGCCAACACGCGACCGTTCTGAAAACCTGCCGCTAGATTCGGTCCCCGATCACCGCCCGGGGCTGTGACCTGCAGCGATTCACATCGCCGAGTCGAGCGTCCAGATCTGGGGGCAGATTTTCAGGCCCCCGGCCCGGTGTCGTCGCCCGCGAGGCCATCTCACCGACGCCGCAGCAGCCCCGTCAGCTGCGCCCACCGCCGCCGCGCGCCCCACGACGCGATCTTGACGAACGCCTCCCGCATGATCGAGCCGCTCATCTTGGACACCCCGATCGCCCGCTCGGTGAACGTGATCGGCACCTCCGCGACCCGGTACCCCGCCGACAGCGTGCGCCAGGTCAGGTCCACCTGGAAGCAGTAGCCCTGCGACGCCACGTCCTCCAGCCGAACGGCACGCAGCACCGCAGCCCGGTAGACCCGATATCCCGCCGTCATGTCGTGCACCCCGGCGCCCAGCGCCACCCGGGCATACAGGTTCGCCCCGCGGGAGAGCACCTCCCGATTGCGCGGCCAGTTCACCACCGACCCGCCCGCCACGTAGCGGGATCCGATCACCAGGTCCGCATGCGCCAGCGCGTGCAGCAGCCGGGGCAGTTGCTCCGGAGCGTGCGAGCCGTCTGCATCCATCTCGACCAAGGCGTCGTATCGGCGCTCCAGGCCCCAGGCAAAACCGGCGAGGTAGGCGGCGCCCAGCCCCTGCTTGGCCGTTCGGTGCAGCACGTGCACCCGTGGATCGGATTCAGCCCGGGCGTCGGCGACATCGCCGGTGCCGTCGGGGGATCCGTCGTCGACCACCAGCGCGTCGACCCCGGGCACCGCGCCCAGCAGCCGATCCAGGATCAGCGGCAGGTTCTGCCGCTCGTTGTAGGTCGGGACGATCACCAGCACCCGACCGGTGGACGGCAAGTTGGCGTACGGATCGTCACCGGTTGACGGCGCTTCTGCCACCCTCGGTCCCCTCCCGTTCCTGGCGCGGCGCGCCGATCGCGCCGCGACGCGAGACCCGATGCCAACCCAGCAGCACCGCCCCGGCCAGTGCGACCGGCGTGGCGGCCGTCAGCACCCACAGCAGGGGCGCTCCCAGCACGGTACCGGGAGTGGTCGCCGTGATCAGCGGAACCTGTGGCACCAGAAAGCCGGGGGTGAACAGCGGCACCGACGAGGCCACCGAGCCGTCCGGCCGGATCACCGCCGACACCCCGCTAGTCGCCGCGATCAGCACCTCCCGGCCGTACTCGACGGCCCGGACCCGGCTCATGGCCTGCTGCTGGTAGGTCTCGTCGGTATAGCCGAAGGTGGCGTTGTTGGTCTGCACCACCAGGACCTGCGCGCCGCCGGAGACGACATCCCGCACCAGGTCGTCCTCGACGATCTCGAAGCAGATCACGTCGCCCACCGGCACTCCGGCGATACTCAGGTTGCCGGGCCGGTCGCCGGGCAGGAACTCGGCCTGCACCAGGTCGACCTTGTCGGAGAAGATCCGGAAGAAGCTGCGCCAGGGGATGTATTCGGCGAAGGGCACCGGGTGTCGCTTGGTGTAGGAGGCGCCCGGGCCGGTGACGGGGTCCCAGACGATGCCCATGTTGTAGACCCGGTCGGGCTCCGTCGCGCCGACCACGGCGCCGACCAGGATGGGCACGCCGACCTGCTTGGCCGCCTGGTCGATCACGGCGGCGGCGTCCGGATTCCGGTACGGGTCGATGTCGGAGGAGTTCTCCGGCCAGAGCACCAGGCGCGGTTGCTGGACGGTCCCCTCCCGGACGGCGGCGGCGAGCTTCGCGGTCTCGGCGGCGTGCATGTCCAACACCGCGCGGCGGCGGGCGTTGAACTCCAGGCCGGGCTCGGGCACGTTGCCCTGCACGAGGGCGATGGGGCTGGTGGGTGCGCCCGCGCCGGTCTGTACCGCGGGGCGGGACGCGAGCGACCCGAGGAACGGCAGGGCGACCAACACCGCGGGAACGACGAGGGAGGCGATACGGCGGGCGGGCGATACGGCGGTGACGGGGTCCGTCGGGGGGCCGGGCGGCGAGACGAGGGACGCGCCCTGCGGTGGCTCGGCCACGCCCTGCCGGGGCTCCGGCGTGTCCTGCCGGGGCTCCGGCGTGTCCTGCCGGGACTCCGGCGTGTCCTGCCGGGACTCCGGCGCCCCCTGCCGGAACTCGGCCGTGCCCTGCTGGGCCTCGGGTGCGCCCTGCTGGGCCCGCCGCGACCACCGCCAGCATCGACGCGCCAACTCCGCCAGCGACAGCCCGGCCAGCGGAACCGCCAGCGCGAGCCCCGCCTCGCCCAGGACCGCCGCGAGGGGTAGCAGCGGCCCGTCGGGCTGGGTGAACGCGACCCCGCCCCACGGGAACCCGCCGAACGGGAACACCGCGCGCAGCGTCTCACCCGCGACCCAGACGGCGGCTCCCCACACCGGCCACGCCGGCAGCCGACGCGAGGCCGGCCCCATCAGGGCGACCGCCGGCATGGTCAGTACGGCCTCCGCTCCGGCCAGACCCGCCCACGGGACGTTCCCGACGTAGACGTTGGTCCAGCTCAGCAGCGGGAAGAACAGCAGCGCCCCGAAGACCAGGCCCAGCCCGGATGCCGCCTTCCAGGATCGGCCGTGCACCGCCCCGCCCAGCAGCGCAAACCCCAGGATGGGCGCCCACCACTGGGTGGACGGGGCATATCCGGCGTAGAGCAGCAGGCCACCGGCCGCGACCAGCACAATGCGCAGGCCGCCCAGCCCCCACAACGCCCGCCAGCGACGATGCCACCGCTCGGGGTCACGGCGGCGGGTCACCCGGCCAGCGTAGGCGACGTACCTGTGCGGGCGACGCCACTAGCGACCGGTGCGACCCGTCCGTTTTGTCGTAGCACGTGCTACGACAAAACGGACAGGATCAGCCGATGCCGCCGTCGACGCTGCCGGCCCCGGGCTGCGGAGCCACCGCAAACTGCATGCGGCCGCCGTCGTCCACCGCGGCGTCCAGTGCCTTGTCGTCCAGCAGGGTGGCGGCCTGCTCCTCCACGAACACCCGCACGCCGGAGGAGTCGATCACCTGATCCCCGTCCTGCGGGGCGGCGGCGACGGCCAGGGTCAATCCCCCGGCTGCCGGATCGTTGGCGATGCGCAAGCCTGCCCCGTCCGGGGCCTCCGGTTGAGCGGTGAGAGTGCGGATCGCGCTGGTGGCGTTGTCGGTCAGGGTGAGCACAGTCGGACTCCTTCGTCTCGTCGGTTTCGTATCGGGCGCCCGGGGTTCGGAACCATCCGTACGGTCCCCAGCCCGGTGGCGCCCCGGTGCTCTCACACCGGCTGTGTCTTCTCCACGGTTGCCGGGCCGGTCCGGTCCGTCAACCGACCAGGCGAGTCCGGGGCGCCGCTTCCGCCCCATGGCGCCCCGTCCCACCTGCGTGAACACCATTCACCGAGTCCGGGAGAATTAGTCCGGTCCCGGGGCCGGGCCCGGGCGTGTCGCGACCGACTCAGAACCCGCTGGCGCCGAGATAGATCTCGCCCAGCCAACTACCCAGGGCGATGCCGAACGCCGTCCCGAGGATCATGAAGGGGCCGAACGGCAGCGCCGTCTTGCGCCCCGCTCGGCCGATAGCCAGCGCAATCACGGCGACCACGGCCCCGAAGAAGAATCCGGCAAACCCGCCGACCAACAGCGCCGACCAGCCCACATAGCCCAGCACACCGCCGAGCAGTCCGGCCAGCTTGACGTCGCCCCAACCCATGCCCGCCGGGTACACCAGCACGATCACCAGGTAGAAGCCGAACAGCGCGGCGCCGCCGATGCCGGCCCGGGCCAACGCGCCCCAGTCCCCCGACCACGCCGACGCACCGGTCAGCAGCACGGCCAGGACGGGGTAGGACGGCACCACGATCGCATTGGGCAGTCGGTGCACATCGATGTCGATCAGTGCCAGCGCGATCCCGATCGCGACCAGGTAGAGCAGCGCGGGCAGCAGCGGTAGCTGCGAGCGGTGCCAGACGAGCAGGGCGGTCGCGGCGAACAGGATCCCGGTGCCCAGTTCCACCAACGGATAGCGGGCGCTGATCGGCGCGCGGCAATCCGCGCACCTGCCCCGCAGGACGAGCCACCCGAGGACCGGAATGTTGTGCCGCGCGCGGATGGGGGCGTCGCACGCCGGGCAGTGCGAGGCCGGCCGCACGGTCGACAGGCCCGCCGGCACCCGATAGATCACCACGTTCAGGAAGGAGCCGATCGCCAGCCCCAGCAGGGCGACGATCACGAGCAGGGCGGCGAGCACCGGCGAGTCTCTCCCAGAGCGGTGACGGGAAATCGGAGATGGCGTCGATCAGCATGGCAGAAGCCGGCCATCCCGCACTGCGCGACGCGATCGGCGTCCTCGGCGCGCAGCAGCCAGGAGAGCGCGCAGGCCCGGTTGGGCGCGCGGGGTGCCCGGCATCCCCCGAACGGGTCGGATCGGCCGGACGGCGGGCCGGGCATCACGGTCCGTCACCAGCATGGGAGCCGCACCGGCGCCGCCCGAGCACTCATACCGGCGACGCCAGATGGGTGAGAATCCGCCTCACGGGTTACTCGCACTGCGAGGGACCTGTGACCGGCAATCCGCTCCGAGCGGGTCCGATCCGACTCCAAACCGGGCCACGAACCCGGCCTCGGCGACGCCGGCGGTCATGATCATATTTCCTGCGCCACATACGGAATGACGACTGCGGCGGGGTCCCCGGCGCCGATCAGGACCGATCGGCGCGTCGCCTCCTCGTCCAACCACAGGGTCGTCCATTCACTCGGTGGAGTGGAGGCCATCAACCATTCAGCAGCCGGAGAGACTGTCGTTACGTAGAGCCGGCCCAGCCGGTAGCGGCTGAATGGCTGATCTACGCCGAACGGGTGGTCAATTTGGTTGACGACGCTTGACAGTGACCACGCAGAGTTACATGCTTCTCGCCAGTTCGACCGTAGGTGTGGCGGGGCGCTACCGAGGCCGAATCCCAGCCCCCATCTATCCCACATCCGGGAGGAACTCCATGCTGTACCAACTCGGTCGGACCCGCTCCGACATCACCGAGCGGCGCGAGGCCGCCCACCAGCAGGACCGGAAGCTCGCCGAGGCCGGCTTCACCCTGATCGAGCTCCTGATCGTGATCGTCATCCTCGGCATCCTCGCCGCGGTGGTGGTGTTCTCGGTGCAGGGCATTCAGGATAAGGGCCAAGACGCCGCATGCGCATCCGACGCCGCGTCTGTAAATACAGCCGTACAGGCGTACTACGCGCAGAATGGCTCCTACCCTACGGACCTTTCAGCCTTGACGGCATCCGGCAAGTCTCTCCTGACGAATATCAAGCTCGACACCACGAACAAGATTGTCCAGGGTGGCGGCTACACGATCGCCTACGCCACCACGGGCTCGGGGTACACACTGACCCCCAGCGGGGGAACCGGAGTCACGCTCGACAAGTGCACCACGATCACAGTGAGCTGAGCTGACCCAGAGGACACTCTGGCAACGGATCGGTTGCTCACACCGGTCCGTTGCCAGAGGGTCTATTCGCTGCAGGCGGTACACCGCACCCGAACCGCCCCTATGACCCGGAGCCCGCCATGGAATCAAGCACCACCCCCGCCACGGCGGCTCCGGCTGTCGGTGAGAACCACCGTGACGACGACACCGACGACGCACCACCAGCCAGTACCACCAACAGCACCGAAGGCCGCGTCATCACCGAATCAGCCGACGCCACAACCGGTCTCGTTCCCGATACCGAACCCGCCGCCGACCCCGTTCTCTACGTCACCGATCACCCCCGCTCCACCATCGACCGCATGCTCGAACTGCTCTGGGACGCCGGCGGCACCGATCTGCAACTCACCGCAGGCGCCCGGCCCACGATCCGGGTACATGGCGAGCTGTTCCCCATCGTCGACGACCCGATCCTGACGCCACACGACACCGAGAGCCTGCTCACCGAATTGCTGGACGAGGACCGCATGGCGATCTTCGCCGACGGCCACGAGCACGACTTCTCCTTCTCCTGGCGGGATCTCGGTCGGGTTCGGGGCAACGCGTTCCGGCAACAGGGCGCGGTGGCCATCGCGCTCCGGCTGATTCCCCGCGAAGTTCCCACCATGGCGGGCCTGGGCCTGCCGCCGATCCTTTTCGAGCTGATCAAGCAGCACCAGGGGCTGATCCTGTTCACCGGGCCGACCGGCTCCGGCAAGTCCACCAGCCTGGCCGCCATGATCAACCAGATCAATCACGATCGGGCCTGCCACATCATCACCATCGAGGACCCGATCGAATACGTGCACCGGCACGGCCGGTCGCTGGTGAACCAGCGCGAGGTCGGCACGGACACACCGAGTTTCGCCCAGGCGCTGCGCGCCGTCCTCCGCGAGGACCCGGACGTTCTGCTGGTCGGTGAGATGCGCGACCTGGAATCCATCCGGTTCGCGCTGACCATCGCCGAGACCGGCCACCTGGTCTTCGCCACCCTGCACACCAACGACACCGCGCAGTCCCTGGCGCGCATCGTGGACGTGTTCCCCGGCGACCAGCAGGCGCAGATCCGCACCCAGCTCGCCGCCGCGCTATCGGGCATCGTGTACCAGCGGTTGATTCCCCGCACCGGCGGTGGTCTGGTCGCCGCCTACGAGGTGCTGCTGGCCAACACCGCCGCCCGGAACCTGATCAAGGAGGGCAAGACCCACCAGCTGCGCAACATCCTGGTCACCGGGCAGCGCGAGGGCATGGTCACCCTGGAGCAGTCGCTGAACGCGCTGGTGCAGGCCGGCGCGATCGACTTCGAGGCGGCAGCCTCGCGCAGCCTGTACCCGAACGAGCTCGAACGCCCCCGCCCAATGCCGGCCGGCCCGAACGGCACCCCCGGTGCGCCGCAGGGCGGCGCGAACCGTGCGACCGGCTCCGTGCCTGCACCCGGGTACGGGGCGCCCGGCGGCCCCGGCTCCACTCCGGTCGTCCGCCCCGGTGCCGAACCCGCGCTGGTCGGTGCCGGTGTCGGGCCGGGTCCGAGCGCCACCGCCGGATCCGACGTGCCGCCCACGGATTCCGTCACCGCCAATGCTCCCGGAGCCTCCTACGCCGGCTTCGGCGCCCGCTGGTCCGGAGGCCGAAGGTGAAGCTGGGCCGGCACCGGATGGCGGAGCCGGTCCCGGAGCCGGTACTCGCCACCCCGCGGCACGATCCCGCCGACGAGTCGGTGCGGGCGGGCGGTCTGCGGCTGGGCGAACTCCTGGTCGACGCCGGCCGCCTGTCGGCCTCCCAGGTGGTCGCCGCCCTGCGCGCCCAGGCGGAGCAGCCCGGCCACCGGTTGGGCGAGATCCTGTTGGGGCAGGGCGCCGTCTCCGAGCATGCGCTGACGGCGACACTTGCTGCCCAGCAGCATGTTCCGCTGGTCGATCTGCGGTTGGTCGGGCCCGAGCCCGGCGCCACCGCGCTGCTCACCGAGCCTCGCGCCCGCGCCCTGGTTGCGCTGCCGTTGTCGGTCGCCGAGGACGGCACCGTGCGGGTCGTGCTGGCCGATCCGACCGCCGAGCATGTCGCCGAGGTGCGCGCCGCGGTCGGCAAGCCGATCGACGTGCAGGTGGCACCCGCCTCGGAGGTCGAGCTGGCGATCGGCAGCAGCTACCGCGCGCTGACCGGGATCGAGTCGCAGGTCAAGGAATTCCAGATCCAGGACGAGGTGCGCCGCGAGGCCGCCAAGATGGAGACCGCGGTCGCCAGCGACGCCGCCCCGGTGGTGCAGGTGGTGCAGCGGGTCATCACCCAGGGTCTGCGAGACCGGGCCTCCGACATCCACATCGAGCCGCAGGAAGACAAGATCCGGGTGCGGTTCCGGGTCGACGGTGCGCTGCACGACGCGCTGGATCTGCCGGTGTCCATCGGGCCGGCGGTGGTCAGCCGCATCAAGATCATGGGCGGCATGAACATCGTGGAGCGGCGCCGCCCACAGGATGGCCAGATCGCGATGTCGGTGGAGGGTCGCGACGTCGACATCCGGGTTGCCACCACCGCCACCATCTGGGGTGAGAAGGTGGTGATGCGGCTGCTGGACAAGTCCCGGCCGCTGTACAAGCTGCACGACCTCGGCATGCCCACCGACATCGCCGCCCGGTATTCGCAACTGCTGCACTCCCCCTACGGCATGGTGATCTGCGCGGGGCCGACGGGCGCCGGCAAGACGACCACGCTGTACGGCTCGCTGGGTGAGATCAATTCTCCCGACCGGAATGTCATGACCATTGAGGATCCGGTTGAGTATACCTTCGAGTCGATCAACCAGATCCAGATCAACGAGGCCGCCGGTGTCACGTTCGCCGGCGGCCTGCGCTCGATTCTGCGGCAGGATCCGGACGTCATCCTGGTCGGCGAGATTCGGGACGTGGAGACCGCCCGGATCGCCGTGCAATCGGCGCTGACCGGGCACTTCGTGCTCTCGTCGGTGCACGCCACCGACGCCGTGTCGGCGCTGCACCGGTTGCTGGACATGGGCATCGAGACATTCCTGATCGCCTCGTCGGTGACGGCGGTCGTGGCACAGCGCCTGGTCCGCCGGGTGTGCCCGCACTGCAAGGAGTCGTTCACGCCGCCACCCGAGCAGGTGGAGTTTCTGCGGCAATTCGGCGACTCGGCCACCCGGGGCGATTTCGCGCACGGCACCGGCTGCAATTTCTGCTCGCAGACCGGGTTTCTGGATCGGATCGGGGTGTACGAGCTGATGCCCGTCACCGAAGGAATCCGGGAGATGGTGCTGGAACGTGCGTCGCACGAGGATCTGCGCAAGCTGGCCCGATCCGAAGGTATGCGGACCCTGCAGGAAGAGGCGGCCTCGCTGGTGCAGGCGGGAATCACCACGGTGCCCGAGGTGCTCCGGTCGATCTACGTGGTAGGTGGGTGACGATGTCTCGTTGGGCCTATGTCGCGGTGGATCCGCAAGGCGACGCGGTCGCCGGCACCTGGAAGGCGAACAGTCGGGAAGCCGCCGAGATTGCGCTATACGAAAAGGAACTCCGCGAGATCCGGGTCACGGAAAAGCCGAGCCTGCTCAAGCGGGAGATCACCCCGCCCAAGATCAAACGCGCCGAAGTGATGCACATGTCGCGACAGCTCGCGGCATTCATCCGGGCGGGGCTGCCGATCCTCACGGCGATTCACACCCTCGGCGAGGACGCCAAGAAGTCCTCCATGAAGAAGATGATGTTCGACACCGAAGATCGGCTTCGGCGCGGGGAAACGCTGTCGGACTGCTTCGACCGGTACCCCAAGGTGTTCCCCGAATACTATAGGGGAATCCTGCGCTCGGCGGAGCTGACCGGGCAGCTGGACACCGTGCTGGACCAGCTGTCCGGGTATCTCGAGCGGGAGATGGCTGCCCGGCAGAAGATCAAGTCGGCGTCCATCTATCCGGCGGCGGTGGCCTGCATGTCGGTGGTGACGGTCGTGGTGCTGGCGGTGTTCGTGCTGCCCCGATTCCGGGACTTCTTCGCCAGCTTCAATGCCACGCTTCCGTTGCCGACCCGGATCCTGATGGGGTTCACGGACTTCCTGGCGGACTGGTGGTGGGCGGTGGTCGCCGGCCTGGTGGTGCTGGTGCTGGGGTTCGTCGGCGCGCTGCAGACCTCGTGGGGCAAGTACCAATGGAACCGGTTCACGCTGCGGCTGCCGGTCATCGGCGAGGCGGTGCAGTACGCGCTGGTGGAGCGGTTCTGCCGGCTGATGTCGTCCATGATCGGGGCCGGGGTGTCCCTGCCGGAGGCGCTGCGGGTGGCGACGGCCTCCATCAAGAACCTGGTCTTCACCCGGGCGCTGGGAACGGTGCGCGAGCAGATGATGCAGGGCGAAGGGCTGGCGAAACCGGTGGCGGCGACCGGTCTGTTCCCCTCGATGGCACAGCAGATGTTCCGGGTCGGCGAGGAGACCGGCAGCCTGGATGCGCAGCTGGACGTGGCAGCGCGGTACTACGAGCGGGAGCTGGACTACAAGATCAAGAAGGTGACGGACCTGTTCGAGCCCATCGTGATCATCGTGATGGGGTCCATCGTCGGATTCGTGGCTATCGCGCTGATCTCGGCGATGTACGGCATCTACTCGCAGGTGAACGTGCAATGACATGGGTTCGGCTGACGAGACTTCTCCGGGCGCGCGCGGCGCGGGTGGAGCGCGTGATGCGTGACCCTCGGCCAGTGCGTCCCATGCTGCTGCGTCAGCCCGCCCGTCCGGTTGGTTGGGGGCGAAGCGAGCGCGGCGAGTCGCTGATCGAGTTGATCATTGCGATCACCATCATGTCGATCGCGGTGGTGACGATCGTGGGGGCCATCGCCACCTCCATCATGATGAGCGACATCCACCGCAAGCAGGCGACCGCGGGGTCGTACATCCGGTCGTACGCGTCGGCGATCCAGAACGCGGTCGCTATCGACATTAGTGGAGCTACCTATGGCGACATCTGCAGTAGCACGCTCATGCCGAATGGGCTCAGCTCCAGCGCCTATACCGCGTCCATCAAGTCCTGCACCGTGGCCGGCAACCTGACGACCATGGTGTTGCAGGTGGCCAGCAAGGACGCCCGCGACACCGAACAGCTGCAGTTGGTAGTGCGCAGGCCGTGTGTCGCGCCGACAGTCGACGGCCAGTCCCTGGACTCCGGGTGCAATTCATGAGCCGATCACGCGACCGTCGCGGCGATGACGGCTTCACACTCATCGAACTACTGGTGTGCGTCGTGATCCTGGGCATCATCGCGGTGCCGCTGGCGATGAGCCTGTTCGCGTACTTCAAGAATTCTGACACCACAGCAGCACGTGTCAACCAGTCCAGCCAGGTTCAGATCGCCTCGTCGTATTTCGCGCGCGACGTGTCGTTGATGGGTCTTCGAGACACGTCGGGCGACCCGGCGCCACCCCCGCAGCCGCCGTTTCCGTACCAGCAGTCGGTGTGGCAGGAGAGTTCGGTCGCGACCGTGTGCGGGACGCTTTCGGGCGGGATCGTCCTCGGCGGTGACGACTACTCCTCCAATGTCACGACTCCGACCCGGTTCTACGTCGCCTACCAATTGGTAGGGACCGACCTCCACCGGGTTCGCTGTACCGGATCGACGAAGTCGGACATCATCGTCGCCCGAGACGTCACCTCCGCAGACCCAACCTGCTCGACGTCCTGCTCGACGATCCCGCCGCCGCGCACCGTGACCTTGGTGTTGACGGTGAATATCACCGACGGGGATCCCGGCAGCTATTCGGTAACCCTGACCGGCAACCGCATGCAGACCAACCCGTCCGGCACGGTGACGCCATGAGCGTCCGCACGCGGCACCGACTCGGCCGCCGCCTGCACCGGACCCTGGCCGGCCGGCTGATCCGCTCCGACGACACAGGTGCCTCACTGATCATTGCCCTCATCATGATCACCGTCGTCGCCCTGGTAACGGTGTCAATTCTGCTGCTCTCCAACACCGGTGTCCGGACAACCGTTGCCCTGCGGGGCCAGGCGTCGGTGCAGTATCAGGCCAGCAATGCGATCAACTCAGCCATCGAGAAGCTTCGGTCGGCCCCCCCGGGTGCGGACCTCGGGTGCACGGCTGGCCTGCTGACGGTGCCTTACCTTGCGACCGGCACGTCGCCAGGGGGCACCGTCACTGTCGACTGCTCCGTCGACACCGAATTGACCCAGTCCGGGTTCCTGACGCAACAAAACGCCGGTCCCGGCACCGCGCTGCTATCCCTCGGCCGCGATACAGGCGACGGAATTACGCTCATCCTGAAGAAGACGGACGCGCATGTGAACGGCGGCGTGTTCTCCAACACCTACATCGACAATCAGCAGTCCCAATCCAAGGCGAATCTCGTCAGCGACTGGGAGCGACCGAGTACTCCGCCGGATGCACCACCCGGCTGGCATCCGCAGAGTTGGGTCATCGCGCGGCACAACTACGGAACGTCCAACAGCTGCACCGACGTCCAAGCGGAAAACAACAACCCCCCGACCAAATCCGGCGACCAGGTCGAGATCAACTGCCAGTTCGGGGATGCCGCCGATATTCGTGGTTTGGACCCAGGAACGCTGGTGCGTGGCACGTCGTACAACCTGTCGGATCCTGGATCGGCCGCCAGGCCGCCGGCCGATGTGTCGGCCTGCACACTTGCAACAAGCGGCATCTACAAGGGGGCGTACGTCGTCGCTGTTGGCCCCAGGTCCGGCTATTCGTGGGCGACCATCCCCAGCAATCTCTCGCGGCAGATCACGAACAAACAGGCCACCTGCGCGGGGGGCGGCAAATCCACACCCTTCATGGTGGTACTCAATCCGGCCACCTACTACCTCGACAGCATTTGGACCGTGCCAAATGCGTTCATTCTGGGCGGCACCCCGGGGGCACTCCCTGCCGGTGAGAATAGTATGACCGACTGGATCACCGACTATTTTGCCGGCAAGTGGCTTGATGCCGATGGCAACATCCCGATCAACCGCAGTCCGTGTAAGGACCCGATCGACGCTACAGCCTCCTCGTCTTCGGGTGTCGAGTTCTTCATGGCGGGATCGGGCGCAATCAATCTGGAAGTGGGAAGTTCCAGCGCATACCCGAAGATTGTGGTGTGCGCGAGCCTGGCAGCCCAGGGACCACCGGTTCTCGCGTACTCCACCCGCACCACCAATGACACGACGGGGGGCGCCTTCCTCACCGGTACCGGCGCACCTTCCGTGCTCGTTCACCTGGGTGGCACGATCTACACCCCGAGCCGTCCCCTGAACCTGAGCCTGAATAACGATGCACGATCCAGCTTCTCCTACGGCCTGTTTGCCAAGAGCATCAGCGTCACGACCACGGGATCGTTTACAGCTGGTGGCTTCACTCTCGCCGGCGGCATTCCGCAGGGCGGCGGTAGCGCCGTCCCGGTGAACTACCAAGTCCTCACGGCCTATGTGTGCCCTGGCCAGGCCACGTGCAGTGACTCGGGCGCCGCCCAGCTCACTGCCAAGGTCGCGATCACCGGCTACCTCAACCGCAGTGTCTCGGTGATCAGCTGGTCACCCGCCACCTGAGCCGCATTCGGCCAGCGCCGCACGCCGCACCTGCTTCACGCCGTTTCCGCAGGTAGAACGGTTGTCGGAGGGTGGAGCTATGGTCTGGTCATGCACGACAGAGGTGTGGCGTTCGGGGAGCGGATCGTCGTCTTGGGCGACGCGCCTGTGACGCTGCCCGCGCGGGTGTTGCTGCCCGGTCCGGGTGTCACGGTCGCGGAACGAGCCGACCGGGCCTTCAATCCAACCGAGCGCGCACGCCGGACCGAAGCGATCAACCATCTGGGCATGCTGCACATCCAGCAGGATCAGGTCGACATTCCCAGCGCCGACCGGATCTGCCCGCCCACCACTGGCACCACCCGGTACGCAGCAGCCACGCTTACGCTGGGCCGCTGGCGGCACCGGCTTGCCCACTGTCCGCCCGGCCCCGAACTGGCCGCCCTCCTCGATGACCGGCCCGAAGATCTCGCCCCCGCACCCGGTCAGGGCGAGGTCACCGCCGTCGTGACCCGGTTGCCAGGCCCGCACGGCGAGGTGACGGTCACCACCCACACCGCCGCCTCCGGATCCGGACTAGCTCCCATGCCCGCGGAGCCGCAGCGGTGGCCCCGCGTGATACTCGATTCGATCATCGCCAGGAACAAGCTCATCTCTCACCTGCAGGCCCGCCAATACGCCGACATCGCCGCCCTGTCCGGCTGCTACCCCGGCATCCACCAGTACCTGGCCACCGAACTCGCACTGGCGCTGCACACCACCGATGCCGACGCCGCCGCCCTCCTCGGTGCCGCCGAAGCCCTCCGCGACCGGCTCCCGGACACCCGCCAGGCCCTGGCCGAGGGCCGCATCGACGACGCCAAAGCCATGGCGCTGCTCCGGGCCACCGCCACCACCAGCCCCGACATCGCCCACACCGTCGAACAACGAGTGCTGCCCGACGCCGAGAGGATGACCTCGACCGCAGTACGGCGCCGGGCCGGCCGGGCCGTCATCGCCGCCGACCCCGACGGAGCAGCCGACCGCCATCGGCGCGCGGTTCGCGAGCGGCATGTCTGGCGCGCCCCGGACGAGGACGGCATGGCCCGGCTGGGCGTCTACGCGCCGGCGCAGGATGTCGACGCCATCTGGCGAGCGATCACCGCGGTGGCCGACGCCATCAAGCGACCGGGCGAGTCCCGCGGGCTCGGCGAACGCCGCTCCGACGCCCTGACCATGGTCTGCACCGACATCCTGGCCGCCGGAGGCTGGGCGAGACTGAAACTGCCCGACAAGGGCCATGCCCGGCCCCGGATCAACGTCACGGTCCCCTACACCGCGCTACTGGGTCAGCGCACCCCGTGCGAACTGGTCGGCCACGGACCCATCACCACCGAACAGGCGCTGCCACTGATCGGCGCCGGCGACCTGTACCGCATGCTCTGCGACCCCGCATCCGGCATGCTCCTGGACTACGGACACACCCGCTACCGGCCCCCACCCCACCTCGCCGCGTTCGTCAGAGCCCGAGACGGGGAATGTCCTATGCCCTCCTGCCACCACCCCGCCCAACGCGGACACCTCGACCACATCATCCCTGCCAGACCCGACCCCCACACCGGTAAACCCACTCACGGCGTCACGTCCGCCGACAACCTGGCACCACCCTGCCCGCACCACCACCTGGGCAAAGACGCCGGCCGCGGATTCACCCTGCACCGCGCACACAACGGCACTTATACCTGGACCACGCCCCTCGGCTACACCTACACCTGGCGGCCCGACCCCCTCTGGCACCCCACCACCGATCCCCACACCGCCAGCCCGGACCTCGGCGACGCCCCCGTCTGCGACTGCCCCGACACCTGCGCGTGCCAACAGTCACCGACACCAACACCCGCCGCCACCCTGGTGCCGCTGACCATCGACGGAGACTGGGCCGACGGCTACTTCCGGCCACCCGGGTCCGCCAGCACCAACAGCACCAACAGCACCAGCACCAGCACCAGCACCCGCACCAACCCGAAGCCGACCGTCAATGCCGAAGCCGCGTGGCCCGACCCCGATCCGCCACCGTTCTGACCAGGACTCGTCGTTCGGGCCGCCGGGTTCAGCACGCCCGCGGCCGGCGGTGTCCCCATGCCGTGCCGTGGCTCCGCCGCCGCACCGGCCCCTCCCGAGCGTCACCAGGTTCGAGCACGCGGCGCACTATCCTTGATCCCGGCGGTCGACCCGCTGGCGGCCGTCGGTTATCGGCGCGCGCCAGGGAGGTGGGGCATGTCCCGGATCCCCTCACCGCACGCCGAGCGCGTGGTGGTACTCAACGCCAGTTACGAGTTGCTCTCCGTGGTCGCCTTGCACCGCGCCATCGCCTACCTGTTGCGGGAGAAGGCCGAGATCGTCGCGGAGCGCGACGGTGCCGCCCTGCACTCGTCCTCGGGCATCGCCATCCCGGTGCCCACCGTGGTGCGACTGCTGCGCTACGTGCGGGTGCCCTACCGGCACCAGGTGCCCGCCTGGTCGAAGGCCGGGCTGCTGCGCCGCGATCGGCACACCTGCGCGTACTGCGGACGCCGAGGATCGACGGTCGAGCACCTACTGCCGGTGTCCCGCGGCGGCCGCTCCACCTGGACCAACACCGTCATCGCCTGCCTGGCCTGCAACACCCACAAGGGCGACCGGACCCCGCAGGAGGCACACATGCCCCTGCTGCACCAGCCGTCCGTGCCCACCGTGCAGACGGCGCTGCTGCTGGCGCTGGCCGAACCCGAACGGGACGCGCTGGCCGGCCTCGGGCTGGTCGCGACGGCGTAGCGCGGCCCCACACCGGGCCGTCGTCACCGCTAGTCCGCAGCCTCCGCCTCCTGTCGCGCCACCAACTCCTTGGCCGCACGGGCGATCGCGCGGCGCTGCCGAGCCGATCGCCGCCCGACCGCGTCCAACACCATCCCCGCACCGAGCGCCAGCAGCCAGCTGTCCTTCGCGATGGCCGTGCCCTGGGGCGTCGGCCAGACCTTGCCCTGTTGGTGCAGCGCGGGCGTGCGCAGGTACATCGTCACCAGCCCCCCGGCGAACCCGGTCAGGGCAAGCCCCGCCAACGCTGTCGGCACCACCGGCACCAGCAACAGGGCACCGGTCGCGATCTCCCCAGCGGACAACAACGTGCTGAACTGCTTGGGCTTCATTCCCTTGAAGAAGGGGAATGCCCCGGATGCCGTGTCATGCAGGCGGGTGGCCCGCTCCAGGTCGGCGTTCCACTTGCCCATCCCCTCATGCAGGATGAACGCCCCAGCGGCCAGCCGGCCGGGTATGTCGTGCAGTTTCAGTGCCACCATCGTTCCTCCATCGACTCGTGCGGCCGCGGGTAGCGACCGCCGCCCGCTGCCTCGTCATCGTCCCCCTGCCCGCACCCGGCGAAACGACGCGGGCGCCCGGGGTCGACCCCGTCAGCCCCGTCACCGCTCCGCAGCTCCGGTCTACGGGTAGTCGGCCCCCTCATCCAGCAAGTGCACGGCGGCCTCCTCCGCGCTCGCTGCGCCGCCGGCAATACCGGCATCGGCGGCGAACACGTCATCCTCCGGTCCCCTGTCGTCGGCGCTGGTCAGCCGGCCGGAGCGCTGCCGCCCTGCCTCGGGGTCGCCGACGCCGCCGTCCCACTGGTCATCCGCCTCGTCGGCCGCCGCCAGGTCGAAGTCCGGCTCCTCCTCGCGCAACCGCTCATCCAACGACTCGCCCCGGCGCTCCTCATCCGGCGTAGGGATCGGCACCGACGGCTGCCGATCCGGCGGCGAGTAACCCACATCGAGCACATCGTCGGTGAGGTGCCGCTCCAACATGTCCTGATAGGACACCTGCGACGCCGACCCATCCGCCAGATCCGTGTCGCTGCCCGGCGCCGTCATGTCGATCTCCGGATCGACCTCGCTGTCGCGTTCCATGCCTCGTTCCACCTCCGTCGAGATCGGCCACCTGCACCCGACTACCCGCACTCCGCGACCTTCATGTGCCCGGCACAGGACGGTCCGAGCTTCCAGTGTCCGCCGTGCCGGCGCCGGACCACCACCACCCGGCCTCCCGGACCCGCCCGCACCGCGCCCGCGGCCAGTGGGACGATGGATCAAGCGGCCGACCTGCCGGGTGCTCACCCATCCGCGGCGACGCCACTGCCGCACTACTACCCACGTTCCCCCTCTCAACGGAGGTGACCATGTCGGTCCCCCAAGATTCCGAACCCGCGTTCGCTGCGTACGCCCACCCCGAACGCCTGGTCAGCACGACCTGGATCGCCGACCACCTGAACGACCCCGACGTGGTCGTGGTGGAAAGCGACGAGGATGTGTTGCTGTACGAAACCGGACACGTCCCGGGCGCCGTGAAGGTCGACTGGGTGCTAGATCTGAACGACCCGGTCACTCGCGACTACCTGGACGGTGAGGCGTTCGCCCGGTTGATGTCCGCCAAGGGCATCTCCCGCGACACCACCGTCGTGGTCTACGGCGACAAGAGCAACTGGTGGGCCGCCTACGCGCTGTGGGTGTTCAGCCTGTTCGGGCACCCCGACGTGCGCCTGATGGACGGCGGCCGCGCGAAGTGGGTCGCCGAAGGACGCGAGATGACCACCACCGTGCCGGAGCGCGCTCCGGCCGACTACCCGGTCGTGCAGCGCGATGACGCGCCGATCCGCGCCTACCAGTCCGACGTGCTCGCCACCCTGGGTCAGCACCCGCTGATCGATGTGCGCTCGGTGCCGGAGTACACCGGCGAGCGCACCCACATGGCGGAGTACCCCCAGGAGGGGGTGCTGCGAGGCGGTCACATCCCCAGCGCCGCCTCGGTGCCGTGGAGCCGGGCCGCCGCCGACGATGGCACCTTCCGGCCGCGGGCCGAACTGGAGCAGATCTACTTCGGCGAGGCGGGGCTGTCCGCCGACGACGACGTCATCGCCTATTGCCGGATCGGCGAGCGCTCCAGCCACACCTGGTTCGTGCTCACCCATCTGCTCGGGCTCCCGCGGGTGCGCAACTACGACGGGTCCTGGACCGAGTGGGGCAATTCGGTGCGGGTGCCGATCGTGCGCGGCGACGAACCGGGTGAGGTGCCTGGCGCATCCCGGGCCGCGGCAGCCACCGGCAGTTGATGTCGGGGTCAGCAATGTCGCAGCCAGCTTCCGGCTCCGAGCAGCACATGCCGCCGGGTCTGCAGGAGATCATCGACGACTTCTCGGACCTGGCGGCACGTGAGCGGCTGCAGCTACTGCTGGAGTTCGCCACCGGATTGCCAGACCTACCCGCCCGGTACGCCGACCATCCGGAGCTGCTGGAGCCGGTACCGGAGTGCCAGTCGCCGATCTTCCTGATCACCGAGCTGGAGCCGGCTGACCCGGAACCCCTGGTGCGCCTGTTCTTTTCGGCACCGGCCGAGGCGCCCACCACCCGTGGGTTCGCCGGCATCCTGCACGAGGGGCTGGACGGGCTACCGGTTGGCGCGGTGCTGGCGGTGCCGGCCGATCTCGCCGACCGGTTGCCACTGGCCGAGGTGGTCAGCCCGCTGCGGCTGCGCGGCCTGTCGGCGATGCTGACCCGGCTGAAACGCCAGGTGCGGGAGCATGTCTCGCCCTGAGCCTGCGCCCCGTGCCGCGCCACTCCTGGTGGGGCGGCACCGGTCCGTGCCCGTGCGGGCGGTGGTGGTGACGTTGCCCGGCGGTGCCCTGAGATCCGGGCTGCCGCCGTCCCGGGTGGCCAGGTGGGCGCTGGCCGGCACCCGCCGGGCGCTGCACGCCGCCCTGACCGATGCGGCGGAATACCTGCTGCGCTATCGGTTCCGGGGCTGGGACGCGGGTCCGGAGCACGCCGCAACCCTGTCGGATACCCGGTGGGCACTGGCCGAGGTCACTCGTCGGCACCCGAACCTGCCCGTCGTACTGGTCGGCAATTCGCTGGGCGGCCGGGCGGCGATCGCGGCGGCCGAGCATCCGGCGGTGACGGGGGTGGTCGGGATCGCCCCCTGGCTTCCGCCGGAGCAGGACGTTGCCACGCTGACCGGCCGACCGCTGCTGATCATCCATGGCGCCGCGGACCGATCCGAGGCGCCGGCCGCCTGGTCGCTGGCCTTCGCCGAGCGCGCCCGGGCATCGGGGATCAGCACCGCGCGATTCGTGGTGCCGCGGGCCGGTCACTTCCTGCTCCGCCGCCGGCGCGACTGGGCTCGCCTGACAGCGGCGTTCGCGGCGGGCACCACCGGCGTCGCGCCGATGCCCGAACTCCTGCGCCACGCCCTGGGCCCGGGAGCGTCGCTGGACCTACCGCTGCCCGTCGCGCACGAGCTCACCCGGCGCGGAACTCGTCCCGCAGCACCCGCTTGAGCAGCTTGCCGCTGGCGTTTCGCGGCAACTCGTCGACCAGTCGCACGGCCTTGGGCACCTTGAAGCCGGACAGCCGGGATTTGGCGTGCGCAATAAGTTCCTCGACGGTGACGGAGCCGGCGGACCCGCCGTCCGGGCCGGGACGCGGCACCACGATCGCAACGATGGCCTCGATCCACTTCTCGTCCGGCACCCCGATCACCGCGACCTCGCCCACCGCCGGGTGCGTGTACAGCGCGTCCTCCACCTCGCGGGAGGCAACCAGCACGCCGCCGGTGTTGATCACATCCTTGATGCGGTCGACGATCGTGTAGTAGCCCTGCCCGTCGCGGACCGCGAGATCCCCGGAATGAAACCAGCCTCCGGAGAAGGCATCGGCGGTGGCTTCCGGGTTGCCCCAGTAGCCGGTCAGCAGCTGCGGCGAGCGGTACACCACCTCGCCGGGGGTGCCGGCCGGGACGTCGTCACCATTCTCGTCGACGCAGCGCGCCTGCACGAACAGCACCGGCCGGCCCGCCGACGCGGGACGATCGGCGTGCTCCTCTGGACGCAGAACCGTGGCCAGCGGCCCGATCTCGCTCTGCCCGAAGCAGTTGTACACACCCAGGCCGGGCAGCCGTTGTTGCAGGCGTTCCAGCACCGGGCCGGGCATGATCGACGCCCCGTAGTACGCCCGGCGCAGCCCGTCCAGGTTCCGGGTGGCGAAGCCCGGGTGATTGGTCAGCGCGACCCAGACGGTCGGCGCGGCAAAGAACGAGTCGCAGCCACCGTTCTCAATGGCGTCGAATACGGCGTCGGCGGCCGGTGCCTCCAGCAGGATATTGCGCGCACCGATCGCCAGCCAGGGCATCAGGAACACGTGCATCTGCGCGGAGTGGTACAGCGGTAGCGCGTGCAGCATGGTCTGGTCGGCAGCGGCGTCCAGCGCCGTCAGGCAGGACAGGTATTCGTGCACCAGAGCGCGGTGTGTCATCATCGCGCCCTTGGGCAGCGACGTGGTGCCGGAGGTGTAGAGCAGCTGGGCCAGGTCGGTATCGGCGACGTCGGGCAGCGCAGGTACGGCGGCGGCGGAATTGCCAGCGGTGACGGAGTCACCAGAAATGCCGGCGCCGGAGGCGCTGCCGGAGCCACCAGCGGCACCGGAGTCACCAACGGCACCGGAGCCACCAACGGCACCGGAGCCACCAACGGCACCGGAGCCACCAGCGGCACCGGAGCCGGCGATCACGGAGCCAGCGATCACGGCATTCAAGAACGATCCGTCGGCGTCCCGCAGCGGCACCACCCGGAGCGCAGCGCTCGTGGCGGGCCCGGCCGCCTGCTCCTGCCCGCCCAGCGCCGCCCGCAGCTGCGGCGTCAACGCCGGATCGGCCAGCACCACAGCGGCACCGGACTGGTTCAGGATGTACGCCAGATCCGCCCCGGTGAGATTGAAGTTGACCGGCACGTGCACCATCCCGGCCCGGCAGCACCCCAACCAGGCCAACAGGAACGCGTCGGAATTCTTGCCGTAGGCCGCGACCCGATCCCCGCGGCGCAGGCCGAGCCCGAGCAGGTGCCTCGCGGCGCGGGTGGCGGCGGCGTCGAGTGCCGCGTAGCTCCAGTCCCGGTCACCGAAGCGCAGCGCGAGCCGGTCCGGGTATCGGGCGGCAGACCTTTCGATCAGCGCTCCGATGGTGCTCGGCTGGGCGGGTGCGAGGGCGGTGCTCACCCGCTCACTGTGCAACCGCCCGCCCGGGCGCGCAACTCCGCCGGGCCGATCATCGTCCGGGGCCGTGCGAGCGGCGAATCGACCATGCACCGGTCAGGCGAAGCGGGGCGGCCGGCGTTCCAGGAAGGCGGCCACACCCTCCCGACCCTCGGGAGTGCCGGCGCCGAAGGACACCGCATCGGCCTCCGCCGCCAGCTGCGCGGCGAGATCCCGCCCCGCGCCCTCGGCCAGCAGCCGCTTGATACGACCGTAGGCTCCGACCGGACCAGCGGCAATCCGACTGGCGAGTTCGGTGGCAGTGGCACGGATCTCGTCGTCGGCTACCACCTGGTGCACCAAGCCAAGCGCGAGAGCCTCGCCCACGTCGAGCACTCGGTCGGTGTACAGGATCTCCCGGGCACGGCCCGCGCCGACCAACCGCGGCAGCGTCCAGGTCAGCCCGCCATCCGGCGAGAAGCCGAGCGAGGGATAGCCGGGACGCAGCCGGGTGGATTCGCCAGCGACCACCAGGTCGCACTGACAGACCAGGCTCATTCCGGCACCGGCCGCCCAGCCGTTCACCGCGGCGATCACCACCACCGGCGCCGCCGCCAGCACCGTCAACACGCCGTGCAGCGCCTCGGCCTGGCGCCGTACCTCGACGGTGGGGTCGTCGGCAGCGGCGAAGCCCACGATATTTCCGCCGGTGCAGAAATTCTTGTTCTCGCTGACCAGCAGCACCGCACCGACCCGGCCGCCGCTGACCCGACCGCCTCCGTCACCGCTAACCCCGTCAGCGGGATCTGGGTCACCGGGATCTGCGGCACCGGCGTGTCCATCCGGCTCGTCCAGGTTGCGCAGCAGCGCGACGCGCAGAGCCTCCAGCCCCGGCTCGCACAGGCTGCCGCCCGAATCGGCGGTGGCGACCACGGCGGTCAGCACATCGCCATCCCGCGACAGGTAGCGCGAATCCGGATCTTGGGCTGTCCTCACGACCTCAGCCTGCCACGCACGATCAGCCGAGCGGCGAGGGGGATTCCCGCCGGGCGAGCGCGTGCAGGGCGTCGGGTGTCGCGCCGCACATCGCCGTCACCTCCGTCTGGTCCAGCGCTCCGCAGCGCAACCCGCGCAGCAGGAAGTCCGCCAGTGCGGCGCCGGTGGCCGGCTCGTCCAGCACGCCGCCGGCACGCCGCGCCAGGTAGGCCTCCACCCTGGTGCCGGCGGCCGGCGCCCCGGACCGGTAGAAGTCGTAGGTCGCCAGGTAACGCGAAACCAACTGCGCCGGATGCAGATCCCAGCCCTGGTAGAGCCCCCGATCCAAAGATCGGCGCACCAACCGGGCATGCAGCGCCCACCCGGCACGCACCTGGTCGGGCGTACCCACCGGCAGGATGTTCGTCGAGCCATCGGAGAGCGGCACTCCGGTGCCGGCCGCGGCGACCTGCATCACCGCCTTGGCGTGGTCCGCGGCCGGGTGATCCATCCGCTGCTGGAAGGCCGCGATGCCCAGCGCGGCGCTGTAGTCGTAGGTGCCATAGTGCAGACCGGAGCAGCGCCCACTCGCGGCGTGGATCATGCGGGCCACGGTGGCCGTGCCGTCCGCGGCCAGAATCGCCTGCGGCGTCTCGATCTGCAGCTCGAACCGCAGCGTCCCGTCTGGCAGGCCGTGCGCCCGCTCCAGCTCCTGGCACACCGTGACCATGGCGACCACCTGCTGGATCGAGGTCACCTTGGGCAGCGTCAGGCGCAGGCCCGCCGGCCACCCATCGGCTGCCTCCAGCAGCGCCCCCAGGAACAGGTCAAGGGTGCGCAAGCCGCGCCTCCGGGTGGCCGGCTCCAGCGACTTGAATCGGATCCCGGCCCAGGCGGGTGCGGTCCCCTCCCGCCAGTCCGCCGCCAGGTCCCGTCCCGCGCGCTCGGCGTCCGCGTCCTCGGCGTCGTCGCCGGGATGGCCGTACCCGTCCTCGAAGTCGATGCGCAGATCCTCGACCGGGGCGGTGGACAGCGTGCGCAGCATCAGCTCCCACACCGCCGTCACCCGATCTGCCGGCAGGCCGACCGCGTCGGCCAGATCCGCCGGTCCCGGCGCATGCTCGCGCAGCGTGGCGACCGCCTCTCGCCCCCACGCCAGCGCGACGCCCGGCCGGTAGTTGCCCGCCGGCAGGTACACGGTGTGCACCGGCTGCGCGGCGTCCTGCGCGCCGTGATAGCCAGCTATCAGCGCGGCGTCGGCGGACGCCAGATCGTCGTCGAGTCGGCCGAATACGGCCTCGCTCAGCACCGTCCGCCCGGACGTCATCGGTCCCCCGCGGCCAGTAGCCGGCCGGCCGGCTCGTCGGTGGTGACCCGCCCGTCCAGCAGCACCCGCCGCACCACACCGGTGACGGTGGCTCCGTTGTAGGGCGTCAGGTAGTGCCGTTGCCGGAGCTCACCGGGCCGGATCAGCTGCTCCTCGTCGGGGGCGAACACCACCAGGTCGGCGTCGGCACCGGCCTGGATCCGCCCCTTGCCGGCCAGCCGGACCAGGTCGGCGGATCCGGCGGACATCCAGCGCACCACGTCGGTCAGGGGCACCCCGCGGCGGCGGGCCGCCGTCCACACCACCGGCAGTCCCAGCTGCACCGAGGAGATCCCGCCCCAGGCGGTGCCGAAGTCGCCGGTGGCCAGATCCTTCATGGCGGGCGGGCACGGCGAGTGATCGCTCACCACGGCGCCGATGACCCCATCGGCCAACGCCTGCCACAGCGCGTCGGCGTCGGCGCCGCCGCGAATCGGCGGGCAGCACTTGAACTGCGTTGCGCCATCCGGAATGTCGTCCGGTTCGATGGTCAGGTAATGCGGGCAGGTCTCCGCGCTGATCCGTACCCCCGCGCGCTGCGCGGCCCGCAGCACCTGCACACCGGCCGCGCTGGACAGGTGCACGATGTGTGCCCGCGCACCGGTCTTGGCCGCCGCCCTGGCCACCTCGCCGACGGCCGCCGCCTCCGCCTCCGGGGGCCGGGACGCCAGGTAGTCGCGATAACGGCGACCGTGCGCGGGAGGGGCGTCCGCGATCGTCGCGGCATCCTCGGCATGCACCATCAGCAGCGAGCCCAGCCGGGCGATCTCCGCCATCGCCTCGGCCAGCGTGGCAGCGCCCACGCCCGGGAACTCGTCCACCCCCGAGGGCAGCAGGAAGCATTTGACGCCATAGACCCCGGCGGCCACCAGGCCGGCCAGGTCACCACCCCGCCCCGGTACCACACCACCGAGAAATCCGACGTGGCAATGCACCCGCCCGGCGGCCGCGTCGCGCTTGATCCCCAGCGCATCCGCGTCCAGGGTGGGTGGGATGGAGTTCAACGGCATGTCCAGGATGGTCGTCACCCCGCCGGCCAGGGCCGCCCTGGTCGCGGTGTCGTAGCCCTCCCAGTGCGTGCGGCCGGGCTCGTTGACGTGCACGTGGGTATCCACCAGGCCCGGCAACAGCACCTCGTCGGCGGCCAGCCGCAGCACCTGCGCCCCGTCCGGCACCGGTGCGTCGAACGGGTGCACCAGGGTGATCCGTCGCCCCGCCACGTGCACCGCGGCCGGGCGGAACGATCCGCCGATCAGGGCCCGCTGGGCCAGCACCACCAGGTCCGTCATCGCGACGACCCCTCCGTTCCCGCTCCGCGACACGCGATGTCGATCATCCTGACAGGCCCGCCCGGCGCAGCAGCGTGGAGGTGGCCCGCACCCCCGCGGCGGTGGTCTGCCCCGAGTCCACCGTCACCACCTGGCCGGCGCGCACCACCGTGCGCCCCCGCACGGTCAGTAGGTCCAGCGGCGGCGCGGAGCCGAGCACCAGCGCGGCGACCGGATCGTCGATCCCGGCGTGCCCGGGGCCGTCCAGCCGCCACAGCGCCACATCGGCCTGCTTGCCGACCTCCAGCGAGCCGATATCGTCCGCCCGGCCCAGCACCTTCGCACCGCCGATGGTGGCCAGCGCCAATGCCTCTCGCACGGTCATCGCGGTAGGCCCGCCGGTGGCGCGCGCCATCAGCAGCGCGTGTCGCAGCTCCTCCACCAGCGAGCACGACTCGTTGGAGGCGGCACCGTCCACGCCTAGCCCGACCGGGACCCCGGCGTCGCGCAGCGCTCGGGTGCGAGCGATGCCGGCGCCGAGCCGCGCGTTGGAGGACGGGCAGTGCGCCACCCCGGAGCCACTGCCGGCCAGCAGCGCGATGTCGGAGTCGGACAGGTGCACGCTGTGCGCGAACCACACGTCCGGACCCAGCCAGTCCAGCCGCTCCAGGTATTCGGCCGGCCGGCAGCCGAACTTCTCGGCGCAGAAGTCCTGCTCGTCCAGGGTCTCCGCGAGATGGGTGTGTAGCCGAACCCCCTTGTCGCGCGCCAGGTCTGCCGCCGCGGTCAGCAGGTCCGCGGTGACGGAGAACGGTGAGCAGGGCGCGATCCCCATGCGCAGCATGGAGTCTGGGGACGGGTCGTGGTGCTCGTCGATGGCGGCGGCGCTGGCTGCCAGGATGGTGTCGATGTCTTCCACCACGCTGTCCGGCGGCAGGCCACCCCGGCTGGCGCCCAGGTCCATCGACCCGCGGGTGGGGTGGAATCGCAGCCCGACCCGTCGGGCCGCGGCGATCTCGGCGCCGAGCAGATCACCCGATCCGGCGGGGAACACGTAGTGGTGGTCGGTGGTCGTGGTGCAGCCGGTCATCGCCAACCACGCCAGGCCGGCCTCGGCGGCGGCACCGACGACGTCCTCGTCGAGCCCGGCCCAGACCGGGTAGCTGGTGGTCAGCCACTGGAACAGCGTGCCGTCCGGCGCCAGCCCGCGGGTGGCCCACTGGTACAGGTGGTGGTGGGTGTTCACCAGGCCCGGCGTGGCCAGGCAGCCGCGCGCCTCGACCACCGTCGCGCCGTCGATGGCCGGGGCCGGGCCGGGCCCGACCCGTTCGATCCGGCCGTCGCGCAGCACCAGGTGCCCGTCCCGATGTTCGGTGCCGGCGGCGTCCACCGTGGCAATCGCGCAACCGGTGATCACCAGCGGCGGCGCGACGGGCCCTCCGGTGACGATCCGCGTACCGGTTTGCGATCCGCGTGCGCAATCGGGCACGCGGATCTCGGGCGGGCACGCGGATTGCGAGCCGTCGGTCACAGCGCGGGCTCCGGCCAATCCAGCGACCGTTCGGTCCTGCCGGCCCGCTGCACCATGGCCTCGATCATCCCGTACGGCCGGTCGGCGGCGTAGAAGACCTCACCGGGGTTGTCCAGCCCGAACGGCTCCAGGTCGACCAGGAAGTGATGCTTGTTCGGCGCGGACAGGTGGATCGCGCTGATGCTGGGCTGCTCGGCCAGCACCGCGCGGCCCATGTGCCACAGGGAGTGTTGCAGTGCCTTGCTGTGCAGCGTCGCGAACGTGGACAGCATCCTGGAGCAGACCTGCCGGTAAACGGCGTCCCAGTCGATCGACCCGGCCGCGACGGCGTCGTCGGCGTAGCGCCACCGGGCGACCAACGAGGTCGCCAGGATCCGGTCGGTCGCCTCGGCCAGCGTGGTGTAGGGGTCCTTCAGGTAGCCCCGGTACTCCGACGCGGTCGACTTGAGCAGCACCAGATCGCGTATCCCGGCTACCACGGCGACGCGCTCGGCGGCCCCGGAGCCGTCGACGGCCACCGACGCGGTGCGCACACCGGCCCCGCCGCGGACGAACGAGTGGTCATGACCGGCGCCGTGCGAATCCACGGTATCGATGCGCTGCCAGGAATCTTCGGCGATCTGCACCCGCGCAGCGGTGTTGGAGTCGATATCGGTGACGAAGTGTCGGGCCAATCGCAGCCCGAAGTCCTCCAGCGCGCCGATGCCATGCTGCCGGGCGTAGCCGAAGACGGTGTTCTTCTGGCTGTCGGTGGGCAGCTGGCCGGTCTGGTCGCCGGTGACGTAGCTGTCGGTGAAGTGACCGCGCAGCGTGCTGGTGACGGTGAGGTCGCGGATCTGGTGCCGCGGCGTGTCGCGCGTGATGTGCACCAGGTGGATCTCGGACTTGCCGTACTGGGTGGGACCCAGCGCGATGTCGTCGTTCGAGGTGGTCTCCGTCTCCGCTGCCATCGTCACTCCTTGTCCCGTACGTGCCGCCGCGCTGATCGCCGGCCACCCTGCTCAGCCTGCCCGATCCGGGTACGGAATGCGCGACGGACGCGCGCGGCACGGCAAAGGATCACGAGCCGCGATACGTGGTGTACCCGTAGGGAGACAGCAGCAGCGGGACGTGGTAATGCTGATCAGTATCGGTGACGGAGAACTCCACCGTCACCCGCGGGTGGAAGGCGGCGCTCCCGGCAGCGGCGAAGTAGTCGCCGGTCGCAAACGTCACCCGGTAGTCCCCGGGGGCGAGGTCGCCGCCCAGCGGGCGCACTCGCCCGTCGGCATCCGTCACCGCCTCGTCGAGGACGGTGCCGGACGGGTCGGCCAGGCGCACGGCGATCCCGGTGGCGGGACGACCCGTCGTCGTGTCCAGCACGTGGGTGCTCAGCGTGGCCATCGGGTCAGCGTGCCAAATCCGCGAGCATGCGGGCGAGCCGGATGCGGTTGATCGCAGCGAGCTCCGTGCGGGTCACCTGCTCCTCGGTCCGCGGATCGTTGCCCAGCCGGCTCCGCAGCATGCCCAGCAGCTCGCCGGCGCTGCGGCCGGTGGCGCACACCAGGTACACGTGCCCGAACCGCTGCTCGTACTGCGCGTTGCCGTCGGCAATGGCGGCCAGCACGTCGGCGTCGGCCCCGGCGACCCCGGCTTGCTCCCGGGCGGACGCCCCGTGCGGAACCCGTTCGCCGATGCGCGGATGGCCCGCCAGTGCCTGGGCCATGCCCTCGCCGTCCAGTCCCGCGATGGCGTCGTCCGCCGCCGTGTAGAGCCGCTCCGGATCCCGGTACGGCCGCCCGCCGGCGATTCGGCGCGCCCAGCCGGCGCTGGAGCAGCAGGTCAGCAGCGCCCGCTCGGCGGCCACCGGGTCCAGCGCGTTGAATGCCGCCAGCCCGGGCTCCCCCGACCGAGCGCTCGCCGTGGTGTCCGTCACCCCCTCATCCTGCCCCAGACCAACGGGATGCGGGCTCGCGTTCTGCTCCGTGTGGCGAAGCAGAACGCGAGCATTCGGCTCCGCCGACCGGTCATCGGTCACCTGCACGCGAATGGACGCGGGTTCGATGCCCGCCACATCTGCCGTGCGCGCGAGGCTGGTACCCCGTCAGCCGATCAGGTCGCGTAGCCGGAAGCGCTGCAGCTTGCCCGACTCGGTGCGGGGCATCTGGGTGACGAACTCGATCCGCCTCGGGTACTTGTACGGCGCGATGGTCTGCTTGACGAAGTCCTGCAACTCCTTCGCCTTTGCCGTATCGCCGGTCGCCCCACCGGCCAGCACCACGAACGCCGTCACCAGCGAGCCGCGCGCCTCGTCCGGGGTTCCGATCACGCCGCACTCGGCGACATCCGGGTGCGCCAGCAGCGCCTCCTCCACCTCCGGCCCGGCGATGTTGTACCCCGAGGAGATGATCATGTCGTCGCTGCGGGCCTGGTAGTGCAGATAGCCGTCCGCGTCGCGGATGTAGGTGTCGCCGGTGATGTTCCAACCATGCTGGACGTAGACCGCCTGGCGCTCGTCCGCCAGGTACCGGCAGCCGGTCGGGCCCTTGACCGCGAGCCGCCCCGGCTCGTCGACCTGCGCCTCGTTGCCGTCGGCGTCCAGCACGGTGGCCAGATACCCGGGCACCGCCTTGCCGGTCGCGCCGGGCCGGATGTCGTCGTCGGCGGCGGAGACGAAGATATGCAGCATCTCCGTGGAGCCGATGCCGTCGATGATCTTGACTCCGGTGCTGTCGTAGAACGACTGCCACACCGACGCGGGCAGGTGCTCGCCGGCGGATACGCAGCGGCGCAGCTTGGCCAGCTGCTCGGACCGGCCGGTGGCGAGCATGGCCCGGTATGCGGTCGGCGAGGTGAAGCAGATGGTCACCTGGTGCGCGGCGATATGGTCCAGCAGCTGCGGCGGAGAGGCCTTCTCCACCAGCAGCGTGCTGGCGCCGACCCGGAGCGGGAACAGCACCAGGCCGCCCAGTCCGAAGGTGAACGCCAGCGGCGGCGTCCCGACGAACACGTCCTCGGGTTCCGGGCGCAGCAGGTGGGCCGAGAAGGTGTCGCAGATCGCCAGCACATCGCGATGGAAGTGCATGGTGGCCTTGGGAACTCCGGTCGTGCCGGAGGTGAACGCCAACAGGGCCACGTCGTCGGCGGCCGTCTGCACCGGAGCCCGCCCCGGTTCGTGCCCGGCGGCCAGGGCGTCCAGGCTGCCGACGATCTCGGCACCGCCGCCGTAGCTGACCACCCGCATCCCGTCGATGCCCGCCGCATCGAACTCGGCGGTGAATCGGTGGTCCACCAGGGCCAGCCCGATCTGCGCGATGCCGGCCACGGTGCGCAGCTCGCCGGCCCGCAGCAGCGGCATGCAGGCCACCACTACGCCGCCGGCGCGCAGGATGCCGAACCAGCACGCGACCAGGTCGGGATTGTTCGGGCCGAGCAGCAGCACCCGGTTGCCGGGAACCAGGCCGAGATCGTCGACCAGCGCCGCCGCGATCCGGTCCGCCCGATCGCGCAACTCCCCGTAGCTCCAGGCGGTGCCGTCGGTGCCGAGTAGGCACGGCCGGTCCGCGCCGTGCTGGTCGATCGTCCGGTCCAGCAGTTCGACCGCGCAGTTGAGCCTGTCGGGGTAGTGCAGCTCGGGCAGCAGGATGGGCATCTCCGGCCAGCTGTCCGCCGGCGGCAGGTTGTCGCGGCAGAACGTATCGGTGTGCGCGGACGGTGTGAGTTCCATGGGCCGGTCCCTTCCAAGCAGATGCCCTTGAGTATTCCGTTTCTGTGACGATAGTCAAGGTAGCGACATACCCCTCAGGCACGCGCTACGCTCCGGCCCGTGACTCCCGCTATGCGACGGCCCGCAGCACCCGCCCGGGCGCTGCTGGTCACGATCTATGGCCTGTTCGCCCGGGAACGCGGCGGAGCCCTCAGTGTCGCGTCGTTGGTGCGGCTGCTCGGTGCCCTGCAGGTCGACGGTCCGGCCGCCCGGTCGCTGATCTCCCGGCTGAAGGCGCGCGGCATCCTGCAACCCGTCGCGGTGGGTGCCAGCGCCGGGTACGGCCTGACCGATGCCGGGCGCACGCTGCTGGAGGAGGGCGATCGGCGGATCTACGGCCGGCCCCGGGCGCGGGTGGCCGACGGCTGGTTGCTGGTGGTGTTCTCCGTCCCGGAAAGCCAACGGGCCCAACGCCACTCGCTGCGGACGCGGCTGGCCAAGCTGGGGTTCGGCACGGTCTCCGCCGGTGTGTGGATCGCCCCGACCCACCTGGCGGAGGAGACCGCCGACGTCCTGCGACTGCATCAGCTGGATCGCTACGTGGAGCTCTTCACGGCGACCGCACCGGCCAGCGACCCGGCCGGAGCGGTCGCCCGATGGTGGGATCTCCAGGCGCTGGCGACGCTGTACCGGTCGTTCGTCCAGCAGTATCAGCCGGTGCTGGATGACTGGAATGGCACGGTCGGCAGGGGCTCTCCGGATGACGGACGGGACGCCTTCGCCGACTACGTGCGCGCCGTCACGGCCTGGCGGCGGCTGCCCTACCGCGATCCTGGGCTCCCGGCGGAGCTGCTGCCCGCTGACTGGCCGGGTACCGCAGCGGCCGAGCTGTTCGCCTCGCTCCGGGTTGCGCTCGGTGGCGCTGCCCGGACCTTCGTCACCGGCGTCGCGGGTCAGGCCGATCCACCCGCTGGCTGACCCCCTGGGATCACCGCGTGCCCGGCGATCTCGACCAAGGCCTCGTCGTCCCACAGCCGGGTGACGCCGATCGCCGCCATGGCGGGATAGTCGGCACCGACGAGATCCCGCCACACCCGGCCGATCTCGCGTGCGTGCTCGCGATAGTCGGGGATGTCGGTCAGGTACACGGTCAGCGAGGCCAGATCGCATGGCTGCCCACCGGCGGCGCGCAGCGCGGTCAACAGGTTCGACAGCGCCGTGCAGAACTGTTCGACGATGGTGCCGCCCACGATCGTGCCGGTGTGATCCAGCGCCGTCTGACCGGCCAGGAACACCACGGTCCCGGTGCCCAGCACGGCATGCGAGAACCCGGTGGCCGGCGCGAGTTCCGCCGGATTGACGCGCCGCAGCTGACGGCGGGGCCGGTCGCCCCCGGAACCGCTCGCAGGCTCGCTCACGACTGCACCGCCCCGCCGTCCACATTCAGGCTCTGCCCGGTGACGGCGCCGTTGACGACGCAATACCAGACGGCCTGCGCGACCTCGTCGACCGTGATCAGCCGGCCGATGGGCTGCTTGTGTTCCAGGAACTCTCGCGCCCATTCCGCGGAGTGCCCGGTGGTCTGCACGATGGTACGCACGGTGAACTCGGTCATGGGTGTGTCGACATAGGCGGGGCACACCGCATTGACCGTCACCCCGGTGCGGGCCAGTTCGGCGGCCGCGGACCGCACCAGGCCGAGCACGCCGTGCTTGCTGGCGGTATAGGCGGCGATGTAGGGCTCGCCGACCTTGGCCGCCATCGAGGCGATGACGACGATCCGGCCGTGTGCCCGTTGCTTCATGCCGGGAATCACCCGACGCAGGCAGCGAAACGGTGCCGTCAGATTCAGGTCGAGAACGTCGGCCCATTGGTCATCGGTGATGCGTTCCAACGGGGCAGATGCCCCGATGCCCGCGTTGGCGACCAGCACATCGACACCGCCCCAGGCGTTCTCGACGTCGTCGAGGATGCCGTTCACGGCGTCGGGCGCGGTGAGGTCGGCGGGGATCGTCCGGGTCGGTCCGGGGCAGCCCGATGCGGCCTCGGCCAGCTGCTCGGCCGACCGTGCCGTGAGCGCCACGGCGTAGCCCTCTCGGGACAGGTGCTGTGCCACGGCCGAACCGATGCCACGCCCGGCCCCGGTGACCAGGGCGATACCTCGGGCGCCGTCGGGTCTCTCGCCCATCATCAGCGGCCCTGCCAGTTCGGTGCACGCTTGTGTGTGAAGGCCTCGTGGAACTCGGCGTGGTCGGCGCTGGACATCAGCAGCGCCTGGGTGGTGGCGTCCAGTTCCAGCGCGGCGGCCAGGCTCATATCCAGCTCGCGGGTGATGAGCGACTTGGTCTGCGCGTAGGCGAGGGCGGGGCCGGTGGCCAGCCGGTGCGCCAGCTGCCGGGCGGCCTCGTCGACCTGGTCGTCGTCCACCAGATCCGTGGCCAGGCCGTATCTCTCGGCGGTCGCGGCGCCGATGGTGTCGCCCAGCATCAGCAGCTCGGTGGCCTTCGCGGCGCCGATCAGCCGGGGCAGCAGGTACGCGGCGCCCATGTCGGCACCGGCCAGCCCGACCTTGGTGAACAGGAACGCCAGCCGGGAGGACCGGCCGAGGATCCGGAAGTCGGAGGCCAGGGCGAGCACGCTACCGGCGCCGGCGGCTATGCCGCGGATGGCGGCCACCACCGGCAGCGGCGACTCGCGCAGCGCGCGCACCACCTCCCCGGTCATCCGGGTAAACGCCAGCCTTCGGTCCGGCGGCATGGCGAGCAGCTGGCCGATGATCTCCCGCACGTCGCCACCGGAGCAGAAGGCGTCGCCCTCGCCACGCAACAGCACCACCCGCTGCTCGCCGCGCGCCGCCAGCTCGTGCAGCAGGTCGCGCAGGTCGGCGTACGCCTCGAACGTGAGGGCGTTGAGCTTCTCGGGCCGGTTGAGCGTGACGGTCACGACGCCGCCGTCGGCGCTGACGTCCAGGTGCTGCCAGTGCCCGGTGGGCGGGGTCGATCCGACAAATCCCGTCACCGCTACTCCTTGCCCTTCTCGAGTACATCGCCGGCACCGGCGATGCGATCGCGAGCCCGAGCGAACACCTCTCGGGCGATGATGTCTCGCTGCACCTCGCTGGCGCCCTCATAGATCCGGGTGGCGCGCACGTCACGGTACAGGTGCTCGGTCAGATGGCCCCGCTGCAGGCCGCTCGCGCCGTGCACCTGCAGCGCGATATCGATGGCCGCCTGGGCGGTCTCGGTGGCCAGCAGCTTGGCGGACGCGGACAGGGCGGGGTTGCCGGCCCCGGCATCCACCGCCGATGCCGCGGCGTAGACCAGCAGCCGAGCCGCAGCTACCCGGGCCGTCGCGTCGGCCAGCAGGTGGGCCACTGCCTGCTTGTCGGCCAGCGTGCCGCCGAACGCCGGGCGGGTGACGGCGTGTTCGGCGGCCGCATCCAGCGCCGCCTGCGCCATCCCGATGGTGAAGGCGCCGACGCTCGGCCGAAACAGGTCGAGCGTGCGCATGGCGACCCGGAAGCCGCGATCCTGCTCACCGAGCAGGTCGCCGGACGACACCGGTACGCCGTCGAAGGTGACGGTGCCGATGGGATGCTCGGCCAGCAGTTCCAGCGGCTCGCCGGATAGGCCCGGCCGGTCGGCGGGGATCACGAACGCGGACACGCCGCGGGCGCCGGCGCCGACCGTGGTGCGGGCGAACACGGTGTACACGTCGGCGTCCGGAGCGTTGGAGATCCAGCGTTTCTGGCCGGTCAGCCGCCAGCGAGTGATTCCGGACTCGCCGGTGCCGGCGGTGGCATCTGCCTCGGCGTTCAGGCTCAACGCGGCGGCGTCGGAGCCGGCATCGGGTTCGGTGAGCGCAAACGCGGCGACCAGGTTGCCGGTGGCGATGCCCGGCAGGTAGGCGTCGATCTGCGCGGGGCTGCCGGACTGCAGGATCGGGTATCCGGCCAGACCCTGTAGCGCCAGGGCGGTCTCGGCCTCCGGGCATACCTCGGCGAGAGCCTCGCGGAGCAGGCACAGATCCAGCGCGGCGACCTGGCGGGCGCCGGTCCCGGTGGCCTCGTCCCCGAGGGTGCCGACACCCGGGAACAGTCGCCCGAGCAGCCCGTGCTGCCCCAACGCCGCCACCAACGGACGATTGACGCGGCCAGGCGTACCCGACGCCGCCACCGGGAGCAGCACCCGCCGGGCGAGTTCCCGGGCGCGGTCCATCAACGCGATCTGCCCGGCGCTCAGGGCGAATGCCGGCTCGCGATCGAGCACCCGTTCCTCGGCTTCCGTCATGGCTGCTGCTCCCGTCGCCGGGCCCGCTTGCCGGACAGGTACTGCACCGGCCACTCGTGGCCCTCGAACTGCTGGTCCATCGCGGCGTTGAGCGTCCAGTACGGGTCGACCAGGTGCGGCCTGGCGAGCACCGCGAGGTCCGCGCGCCCGGAGGCGATGATCGTGTTCGCATCGTCCACCGAGGCCACCGCCCCCACCGTCATCGTCGGGATGCCCACCTCCTGCCGGATCCGATCCGCGAACGGCGTCTGGTACAGCCGCCCATAGGCGGGCCTGGCGTCGATGGAGGTCTGCCCCGTGGAGACGTCCACGATATCCACGTCGTGCTCGGCGAGCATCCGCGCGAACGCCACCGCGTCGTCGCCGGTGAAGCCCCCGGGCACCCAGTCGGTGGCCGAAATCCGCACACTCATCGGCCGGTCGGCGGGCCATACCGCGCGCACCGCATCCACGATCTGCAGCGGGAACCGTGCCCGCCCTTCGAGACTGCCCCCATAGCAGTCGGTCCGGTGGTTGGACAGCGGCGACAGGAAGCTGGAGGCGAGATAGCCGTGCGCGAAGTGCAACTCCACGATGTCGAAGCCGGCCTCGGCGCCGCGGCGGGCTGCCTGCACGTGATCGTCGAGCACCTTGTCGAAGTCCGCCGAGGCCATCTCGCGCGGCACCTGGCTGTCCGGCCGGTATCCCAGCGCCGACGGCGCGATGATCTCCCAGTTGCCCGAGTCCAACGGGTCGGTGTCGCCCTCCCACATCAGCTTGGTGGAACCCTTGCGCCCGGCGTGCCCGATCTGCAGCCCGATCGCCGCATGCGAGTTGCCGTGCACGAACTCGGTAATGTGCTGCCAATACTCCGCCTGCTCGTCGGACCAGATGCCGGGGCAGCCCGGAGTGATCCGGCCCTCCGGAGACACGCACGTCATCTCGGTGAACACCAGCCCGGCGCCCCCCACCGCCCGGGACCCGAGGTGTACCAGATGCCAGTCGTTCGGCATGCCGTCCTGCGCGGAGTACTGCGCCATCGGCGAGACCACGATCCGGTTGCGCAGCAATAGCTCGCGCAGCCGCAGCGGGTAGAACATCGGGGGCGCGCCGTCCGCCACCCGGTACCCGTCGGCACGGGCCCGGTCGGCGAACCAGGTGTCGAACCGGCTCACGTAGTCGGCATCGCGCAGCTTGAGGTTGTCGTAGGTGACGCGCTGGCTGCGGGTGAGCAGCTGCAGGCAGAACTGCTCGGGCGCAAGGTTCCGGTACCGCTGGACGCCCTCGAACCACTCCAGGGAGGTCTGCGCGGCACGTTGCAGCGAGGCCACCAGGGGCTTGCGTTCGGATTCGTAGGCGCCGAAGGCGGCCGGCACGGACGGCTCGGTCAGCAGCGCATGTGCCAGCGAGATACCGTCCTCCAGCGCAAGTTTGGTGCCCGAGCCGATGGAAAAGTGTGCGGTGTGCGCCGCGTCGCCGGCCAGCACCACGTTGCCGGTATGCCAGCGCTCGTTGCGCATCACCGGGAATTCCAGCCACTTGGAGTTGTTGCCCAGCAGCGGGTAGCCGTCCAGATGCGCGGCGAACAGTTCCTCGCAAAAGCGCATGCTGTCGGTGTCGTTCTCCCCCGGAGCCCTCGTCACCGCCGCGAATTTGTCCAGCCCGGCACGGCGCCAGGTCTCCGGCGAGGTCTCCACGATGAAGGTGCTGGTGGTCTCGTCGTAGGGGTAGATGTGTGCCCAGAACAGGCCGTACGGCGTGTCCACGAACAGGAAGGTGAACTCGGCGAACGGACGCTCGGTGCCGAACCAGGCGTACTTGCTGGTCCGCTGGTCGCGGCTGGGCCGGAACTCGTCGGCGAGCGCGGTGCGGGTCACGCTGTTGACCCCGTCGGAGGCCAGCAGCACGTCGTAGTCATCGGCCAGCGCGAGCGGGTCGGGCACGTCGGTCCGGAAGTGCAGCCGCGCACCGAGCTCGGTCGCCCGCTCGCCGAGGATACGCAGCAGCTCGCGCCGGGACAGCGCGGCGAAACTGTGCCCGTCCGAGCGCTCGTGGAACCCGAGCACGTCCATGTCGATGGCCGACCAGTGCCGGAACTGCGCCGCGATGCGGGCGAAGGATTCGGGGTCGGCCTGCTCGATGTTGTCCAAGGTCTCCTGGGAGAAGACCACGCCGAACCCGAAGGTCTCGTCGGCGGCGTTGCGCTCGAACACGTCGACGGTGATCGTCGGATCGGCGCGGCGCAGGCAGATCGCGGTGAACAGTCCGGCCGGCCCGGCGCCGATGCAGGCAACCTTCATGGGACTGAATATAGCGGTTCTGTGACGGTCGTCAAGAATTGCGTACATGCCGGCATGTCCGCGGCGCTCGCCGTCTGAGAATCTGCCTCCAGATCGCCCCACGATCACCGTGACCTGCGGGAATGCGGTTCACCCGAGAATCTGGGGGCAGAATTTCAGAATCCATGGGTCAGCCCGACGCCGTCAGCGCGGCCAGCCCAGCGCGAGCGCCGCGATCATCGCCGTCCAGCCGGTCTGGTGACTGGCGCCCAAACCGGCTCCGGTGTCGCCGTGGAAGTACTCGTGAAACAGCACGTCCTCCTGCCACGGCAGTCCGATCTGGCACGGGCGCACCCCGTCCGGGCCGGGCAGGAACAGCGACATCAGCCGGTCGGACAGGTCCTCGGCGACCTCCGAGAGGGTGTGCTGGCGGCCGGATCCGACCGGATGCTCGACCCGCAGCGACCCGCCGAGGTGAGCGTCGTACCGGCGCAGCGCGCCGATCAGCAGCGCGTTGATCGGGAACCACACGGGGCCACGCCAGTTCGAGTTGCCGCCGAACAGCGGCGTGCGGGACTCGGCCGGCTCGTAGTCCACGGTGAATCGCTGCCCGTCGACCTGCACAACGGCGGGATGGTCCCGATGCGCCGCCGACAGGCTGCGCAGACCGTGGTCGGACAGGAACTCGACGGGATCCAGGGCGATCCGCAGCACCTGCACCAGTCGCTGTGGCGCCACCATCGACAGCAGCCCGGTGCCCGCCGGCTGGTCGACGTGCATCGCTTCGGTCAAATCGGGCCGGTGCTCGTGCAGCCAGTCCAGCCGGTCGGTCAACGCCGGCATGGCCGTGCGGATGCGTTGATCCAGACCGGCCACCGCCGCGATCGGGATCAGGCCGACCAGCGAACGGATACGCACCGGCTGAGCGTGCCCGTCGGGGCTGCGCATGTGGTCATAGAAGAACCCGTCTGTCTGGTCCCACAGGCCCATCTCGGAGGCGGACGCCGCGATGTAGCTGAAGTGGTCCAGGAACTTCACCGCCAGGTCGTCATAGGTGTGCCCGACCCGAGACAGAGAAACGGCGATGCGCAGCATGTCCAGGCAATACAGCGCCATCCATGCGGTGCCGTCGCTCTGTTCCAGCACCTCCCCGCCCGGTAGTGGCTGCGACCGATCGAAGGCGCCGATGTTGTCCAGGCCGAGGAAACCGCCCTCGAACAGGTTGTTGCCCTCGGCGTCCTTCCGGTTGACCCACCAGGTGAAGTTCAGCAGCAACTTGTGCATCGCCCGCTCCAGGAACACCGTGTCGGTTCCGCCGTCGATGTCGAAGATCTGCCGGGCCGCCCAGGCCTGCACGGGAGGGTTCGCGTCGTCGAAATTCCACTCGTAGGCGGGGATGTCGCCGTTCGGGTGCATGTACCAGACGTGCAGGAGCAGCAGCAACTGGTCCTTCGCGAGCGCCGGATCGACCAGGGCGAGGGCCACGCAATGGAAGGCCAGATCCCACGCGGCGAACCACGGGTACTCCCACGGGTCGGGCATCAGGATCAGATCCTGGGCAGTCATGTGCCACCAGGCATCGTTGCGGATGCTGGCGTGTTCGGGGGCGGGCGGTGGTTGGGTGGGATCGCCGGAGAGCCATCGGCGCACGTCGTAGGGGTAGTACTGCTTGCTGGACAGCAGCCCGGCCATGGCCTGCCGGGCGACGTGCGCACGGCAGGCCGGCAGCTGGGCGAACACGCTGTGCCAGAACAGGTCTGACTCGCGTTGTCTGGTGCCCAGAACGGCGTCGAACTCGTCCGCGAGGTCGCCGGGAGTCCGGTCGCATGTCAGCCGGACCCGGACGCGGGCGTGCTCCCCGGCCGGAATGCTCAGCACGTGGTGGAAGGCTGCCTTGGTGCCGGTCTGCTGCGGGTTGACGGTGTCGGCCGCGCGGGTGACGTGGTCGTTGATGCCGTCCTTGGGATAGCGGGTTGCGGGCCGGCCCGCCCAGGTGGTGCTGCCGTACAGCGCGCCGACGTTGGTCTCGTTCTCGCAGAACAAGAGGGCCGCCGCGGGTGCCGGAGCAGCGGTGACGGGGACGGTGGCATCGGGCACTCCGACCGGATCGGCCACGCTGACCACGGCCAGCTCACCGACCCTGTCGTGATGCCCCCGCAGGATCGAACCGTCGGCCCACAGCCGGGGGCGTGCCGGGGCCGGGTAGTCCCACGACCAGGTGTTGCGAAACCACAGGGTGGGCAGCACGTGCACGGTCGCCTGGTGGTCGCTGCGGTTGTGCACGTCGATCGACAGCAGGATGTCCCGCGGGCCGGCCTTCGCCCAATCACAGGTGACCATCGCGTAGTCGTCACCGTCGAAGACGCCGGTGTCGATCAGCTCGTACTCCCCCACATCGCGGCCCCGGGAGGCGTTGGTGCGCACCAGGTCCTCATACGGGAACTCGCGCAGCGGGTAGGCATAGCGGGTGCGGTGGAAGGAGTGCGTCGGGGTGGCGTCGACGTACCACCAGTAGTCCTTGGCATCCTCGCCGTGATTGCCCTGCGGACCGGCAAGCCCGAAGTAGCGCTCCTTGAGGAACGGGTCCGCCCCGTTCCATAGCGCGATGCCCAGGCACACGTGCTGGTGCTCGTCCGACCAGGCGGACAGCCCGTCCTCGTTCCACCGGTAGGTGCGGGACCGGGCATGGTCGAACGGGAACGAGGCCCAGGCGTCGCCGCTGGCCGAGTAGTCCTCCCGGACGCCGCCCCAGGCGCGCTCGGCGACGTAAGGCCCCCACTGGCGCCACTCGGCCGTCCCGGCGTCGGCGTCGGCCAGCCTGGCCCGCTCGGCGTCGGACGCTGCTGCAGACCCGGCGGGTGCGCTTGGAGTTGATCTCGTCACCGGGTCATTGTCGGTCCGAACGCTGTGGCCCGCAGGCGCGGCGCATCCTCGAGGCGTCACCGGCAGGCGACTGACCGGCCGGAGGGGGACCACGGGGAGTGTCCGGTTTGTCGCAGCACGTGCAACGACAAATCGGACAGGCGCCGGAACCTGCGCGGACTGGAGCTGCCGGCCGACCAGACACGTCCCAGACCAGGTCCATCGATCTCACTCGGGCAAAGCGGACTGACCGTCGTCGCCCGACAGGCCAAGACCGACCGCGTAGGCCGCATCGGGTCCGAGGGCCGAAGGGCATCCTCCAGGCTGCGACGAACTGCGTCGGAAGGTGCCCGCCGCCCGTCTCGATCGCTGCGACCAATGGCTGCTTGACGCCCGATCTCGCCCCGAGATGGAGGCAGTGTCCTCCTGAGCCTCAGACCATTTCCGCCAAATACTGCGGCAGCATCGCCCGCCAGGTTTGCCAGTCGTGCGGCCAGTCCGGACCCCAGTCGTCCACCCGGTTCGGGACCCCCTTGGCGCCCAGCACATCCGCCATCCGCCAGGACTCCCCCACGTCCTCCCACGCGCCCGACCCGGACGCCAGCACGATCATCCGGGTGCGCAGGGTGTCCAGCGCGTCACCGCCCATGCCCGGCACGAACTCCAACGGCGAGGAGAAGAACAGCTCCTCGGTCCACACCGGGTAATGCTTCTCCACCCCGTAGGTGCCGCTCATCGCGATCGCGCCGCGGAACGCATCCGGATACCGGCACACCATCGCCACCGAGTTGAACGCCCCGATCGACGATCCGGCCGCCAGCACCGGCATCGACCCCCCGCAGTCGGCCCAGATCGCCGGCAGCACCTCATGCCGCACCGCCTGCTGGAAGGCCGACAGGAACGCCGCACGGAACTCCGGCGAGCCCTCCTCGGTGAGCATCACCCGGCCGGCCAACGAATCGCAGGAGTACAGCTTCACCCGGCCGGCGTCGATCAGGGGGGCGCACGCGTCTACCAGGTGCATCCGCTCGATCTCCTCGGCGTCACCTCCTGCCGTCGGAAAGACCAGCACCGGCGTGCCGAAACTGCCCCACCGGGCTAGGGTGACGGGCCGATGCATCCGCTCCGACTGCCACCGCTCGACCGCCTTCATGCCAGGCCTCCCGATGGGTCCGTGAACCCGCTCATCCCGTCACCGCTGTGCCCACCTACCCGAACTACTCGTACACGAACTTCTGCGGCCCCGGGTAGATCCAGCTCAGCGCACCACCCAGCCGGTCCCGCCAATCCTCCCAGCTGTGCCCGTCCCGCGCCTCGATGTAGCGCACCGTCATGCCGGCCGACTCGAACACCGGCACCATCGACCGGTTCTGCACGATGAGCGGCTCGTACACCCCGCAGGTGATGTACAGCCGGTCGGCGACCCGCCGGGGCCGGCGCCGGTAGGCGTTGACGAACGTCACCACCGGGTCGAACGCCGGCCCGCCGCCGTGCTCGTCACCGATGTCGGTGAACACGAACGAGCCGGACATCAGCACCAGCGACCCGATCATCGCCGGATACCGATACGCGGTCGAGAGTGACGCCACCGCACCGAAACTCGATCCGAGCAGGCACCGTCCGGACGGCTGGCCGACGAGTGGCAGCTCGCGCTCCAGCCGCGGGATCAGCTCGTGGGTGATGAACCGGGCGTGCGCGGCGGAGTTCGCATACTCGGTCAGCCGGTCGCCGGGATCGGTGAAGGCCACCACGGTCTCGGCCACGTCCAGCCGGTGGATCAGGTTGTCCAGCACCGTCTTGGCCGCGGCATACTGCAGAAAGTCCGAACCGTCGTGCACCACCAGCAGGGGGTAGCGGGTGGTGCTGCGGAACCGAGCGGGAAGGTATACCCGGCAACGGGACTCGCGCCGCAGCGCCCGGCTGGGGATGGACATTTCCACCAGTTCGCCGGGGCGGGATTCGGGGTCCGGGATCGTCCAGTCTGGGGTGACGTAGCCGCGGGCGAAGCACACCGACGAGGACCCCACCGGGCTGTGCGAGCGGTGCGGGTTCAGCGGGTCGTTGATGCGCTGCACCGTCCCGCCGGCGGACACCTCCAGCTGGTACTCCACCCGCGAGGTATCGGGCAGCTCCAGCACCAGGTACCACAGGTCGGTGCGTGGGATGCGGCGCAGCGGCATTCGGTCCGGCAGCCCGACCACCCGGTGGATCAGGTGCACGGCGTCGGCCTCGCCCCGGTAGCAGAAGGTGCACGTGCCACCCTCGACGATGGGAACCTGGTGGCGTGCCAGGAATCGGTCGATGGCGGCGGCGTCCAGCGGGCGGCGCTCCCGCAGCCGGGTGATGGCGAGCTTGCGCCCGGAGCGCCGTTCGGCGGCGATCGTCACCGTCCCACCGCCCGCATGTCGGCGTCGACACCCCACGGCGCGACAACCCCGTTGGCACCGAGCACGGCGGCGCCCTCGGGCAGCTCGCCGCCGGGCGCGAGGTCCACCCGGTCCCCCGCCTCCAACACCAGGCACCTATCCGGCGCGAACCGCCGGGCCAGTAGCCCCATCCCGGCGTGATCGTCCATCCGCAGCCGACGGTGCGCCGCGGGCAATGCGACAATCCCCGGCACCAGCCCCAGCCCGGTGCCATACACCTCGGCGCAGGCCGGGCCGTGCTCGGTCCGGTCGTGAAACAACACGATCCGGCCGGTCAGCGCCATGGCCCCGGCAGACCACGCCAGCACCGGGATGTCCGCCTGCATCAGCAGCGCCGCCAGGTTGAACAGGTGCAGCGCCTCGGCGAGCACCCCGACGTGCCCGCCGGCCATGGCAAACGCCCGGCACCCGGCCAACTGCGCAGCGATCTCCCGGCGGTGCGCGGCGATCGGCTCCCGCTCGTGCGGCGGGAAGGCGCCGTAGAACTCGGCATCCAGCTGCTGGACCGCGGTCAGGTGCGCGGCGTCCAAGTCCCGGATCGCCTGCTCCGCCTCGGCCGCCGCGGACTCGCGCAGGGACGCGAACGGCTCCGGGCCGTCGTAGCGGCGCACGTCCAGCACCGCCTGCACGGCCAGGTCGAGGCGCAGCAGGTACAGCGCCGACAGCTCGGCGAGCGCCTCCCGGCGGCGCAGCACCCCGCTGGCGTACTCGCCGTCGGCCGCCATCACCTCGCCGAACCGGCGATACAGCGCGAGGTTGACCGACGAGCCGGACAGCAGCGCGTCCAGCTCGGCGTCGTCACTCTCGCGTTCCTGCCACCCGGCGGTGACGGTGCCGAACGGTCCGGCCAGGCCCAGGGCGCGGACCACAGCATCGACCCGGGGCCGGCGCTGCGGCCCCAGCAGGGTGATCCTCACGAGGCGTGCACCGTGACCGTGCGGCCGACGTCGTCGAGCATGGCGTGCAGCACGTCGTAGTCCGGGTGCCGCATCCGCAGGTACGCGTTGGCCATGTAGCCGGCGGCGATCGGCTGGGTCGGGGTACCCGGGTCGGGCAGGTGCGCGTCGATCACCCACTCGCGGTACTTCTCGCCGATCGCGTCCATCCCGCTGTATCCGGTGATGGTGCCGTCGGCCTCCGGCCGCAGCGCGACAATGCCCGCCGCGTCCCGACGGGACGGCAAGGCGGTGACGTGGCCGCCCATGATGACCTCCGCCCATTGCCGGTACAGGTCGATGTCGTTGCCGGCCGAGTACAGATCCCAGGCACCGACTCCCGGGGGGCGGCAACCGATCTCGGAAAAGCGCAAGCCCTTCGGCCCGAAGAACCACTCCATATGGGTCGCCGACGTGCCGATGCCCAGTTCCCGGATGACGGTAGCCCCCACATCGCGCAGCTGCCGGTAGTCCTCGACGGAGTCGACCCGGTTGGTGGCGATGAACTGCGGCGAGATCCACCGGGTGCGCATCGCCTCGAGCACGTTGGGGAAGTAGTGCGAGACGAAATCCACGGCCACGTCGCCGCCGGCGGTGATGGTGTCGTAGAACCCCTCGTGACCCTCCACGAACTCCTCGATGGCCACCGAGTCCGCGGTGCCGAAGGAGCTCAGCGCGGCCGCCAGTTCGGTGTCCGAGTCCACCCGGGCGGTGCCGGACGCGCCGGCGCCGCTACGCGGCTTGAGGATCAGCGGGTAGCCGACCGCCGCGGCGAACTGCTGCGCCTGCGCCAGCGTGGACACCGCGGTGGAGGCGGCGGTCGGGACGCCCGCCTCCCGCAGCACCTGCTTCATGGACGGCTTGTCCCGGCACAGCCAGGCGGTGTGCACGCTGGTGCCCGGAATCGTGCAGGCCTCGCGGACCTGCGCGGCGGCCATGGTGTGCGCCTCGATGGTGGCCTCCAGCCGATCCACCCACACTCGCTCCTGGATCCACCGGGTGGCGGCCGTCATGGCGGGCACGTCGGTGACGGAGCCGACCTGGTGATAGTGCGACATCCAGCCCTTGAGCTCGTCGTCCAGGTGGTCGAGCGGCCGTTCGCCCACCCCGATGACCGACGCGCCGGTCTCGGCGAGGGCCCGCACGAACTGCCGCTGGTTCGCCGGAAATGCCGGCTCGACGAACACGATGTTCATCCGGCGATCCTAGGACGTCGGCGGCGGTCCGGCCCGGCGCGCCACCGACACCGTTCAGAACGCTGGCGACTCTGAAAATTTGCCTCCAGATTTGTTGACCGAGCCCGGCGCCGCGCATCGGTCCAGGTCAGGCGGCTGCGGTCGATGCAGCGCCCGAATCCAGGGGCAGGTTTTCAGACGGTCCGGTAGGTTCCTACGGGTATGACGGTGTGCGCATTCGTGGCGCCGTACCTGATGCCCGCCACGCTGGACTTCGTCGCCGCCGCGGCGTACCTGCCCGGCGTGCGGCTCGCGCTGATCACCACCGAATCGGCCTCCCGGCTACCGGATCCGCTGCGCGCGGCGCTGGCCGGGCACTGGCGCATCGACTCCCCGCTGGACCCTAACGAGACCGCCGGCGCGGTGCGGGGCCCGACCCGCCAGCTCGGGCCGGTTGGCCGGCTGCTCGGATCGTTGGAGCAGCTGCAGGTGCCGCTTGCCCGGGTGCGCGAGGCGCTCGGCATCGAGGGCGACGGGTTCGTGACCGTCCGCGACCGGGACACCGACGTGGTGCGAGAAGCCTTGCAGCGACTGATATCCGACATCACGATCGAGGTCGGGCCACGGGAGAAGGAGCTGGCGTCGTGACGACCGTGTTGATGATCTCTCCCGGCTACCCGGCGGAGATGGCGTTCTTCACCCGGGGGTTGGCGTCGGTGGGGGCCCGGATCATCGGGCTGGGCGACCAGCAGGCCGCGGACCTGCCGCCGGCCGCGCGGGAGGCGTTGACGCATTACCAGCGGGTGGGGTCGCTGTCCGACACCGGACAGGTGCTGGCGGCCGTCGCGGATCTGATGCGGGCCACCGCCATCGATCAGGTCGAGTGCCTGTGGGAGCCGTACATGCTGCTCGCGGCGGGCATCCGCGAGCGGTTCGGGCTGGCCGGCATGACTGTGACGCAGACCGAACCGTTCCGCGACAAGGAGCTGATGAAGCGGCGGCTGGACGCCGCGGGCATCCGCACCCCGCACCACGCCTCGACCAGCACCGTCTCGGGCGCCTGGGAGGCGGCCGAACGCATCGGCTTTCCGCTGATTGTCAAGCCCATCGCGGGTGCCGGCTCGGCGGATACCTATCGGGTGGACGATGCCGCGGAGCTCGACGCGGCACTGCAGGCGGTGCGGCACGTGCCGCAGATCAGCGTCGAGGAGTTCGTGGAGGCCGAGGAGTTCACCTACGACACCATCTGCGCCGGCGGCCGTATTCTGTTCGACAACATCTGTCTGTACCGGCCGCGCCCGCTGCCGGCGCGACAGCACGAGTGGATCTCGCCGATCACCATGGCGCTGCGCGACCTCGACGTGGACTACCTGGCCGGCGGCCGGGCGATGGGCGCCGCGGTGCTGACCGCGCTCGGCTTCACCGACGGGTTCACGCACATGGAGTGGTACCGCAAGGCCGACGGCGAGGTGGTGTTCGGTGAGATCGGCGCCCGACCACCGGGGGCCCGCACCACCGACCTGATGAACTACGTGGTGGACGCCGATCTGTTCGCGGGCTGGGCCGAGGCCGTGGTGCACGGGCGGATCTCGGTGCCGCTGGATCGGAAGTTCAACGCCGCCAGCATCTTCAAGCGCGCACGGGGGTCCGGGCGCATCACCGCCGTCACCGGCCTGGACTCACTGCTGCAGCGATACGGCGACCATGTGGTGACGCTGGACCTGCTGCCGATCGGCGCGCACCGACGGGATTGGCGCGCGACGCTGATCTCCGACGGCATGGTGGTGATCAGGCACCCGGTATTGCCCAGCGCGCTGGAGATCGCCGATGCGTTCGCCGAGGAGTTGCAGCTGCACGCCGAGTAGCGCCAGGCGCCGCGAATACCCCCCAAATACCCCGCGTACGTGAACATCGGCGCAATGTGACGCCTGTGGCTGGCGAGACGAACTTGGCGCATGCCGGGCATGTTGATCCATGCCGACCGGCGTGGCGCGGCTACAGGTACTGGCCGGTGTTGGAGGCCGTGTCGATCGCCCGGGATCCCTCGGACTGCTTGCCGGACACCAGGGTTCGGATGTAGACGATCCGCTCCCCCTTCTTACCGGAGATGCGCGCCCAGTCGTCCGGGTTGGTGGTGTTGGGAAGGTCCTCGTTCTCGGCGAACTCGTCGACGATGGCGTCCAGCAGGTGCGCCACCTGCAAACCCGACGCCCCGGACTCGATCCGGGATTTGATGGCCGCCTTCTTCGCCCGGTCCACGATGTTCTGGATCATGGCGCCGGAGTTGAAGTCCTTGAAGTACAGGACCTCCTTGTCCCCGTTGGCGTAGGTGACCTCCAGGAACCGGTTCTCGTCGCTCTCGGCGTACATCCGCTCCACGGTGTGCTGGATCATCCCGGCCACCGTCGCCGACCGGTCGCCGGAGAACTCGGCCAGGTCTGCCTCCGCAATCGGCAGGTCGGCCGTGAGGTACTTGGCGAAGATGTCGCGCGCCGCTTCCGCATCGGGCCGCTCGATCTTGATCTTCACGTCCAGCCGGCCGGGCCGCAGGATGGCCGGATCGATCATGTCCTCCCGGTTGGAGGCGCCGATCACGATGACGTTCTCCAGGCCCTCCACCCCGTCGATCTCGGACAGCAGCTGCGGCACGATGGTGGTCTCCACGTCGGAGGACACCCCCGACCCGCGGGTGCGGAACACCGAGTCCATCTCGTCGAAGAACACGATGACCGGCGTGCCTTCGGACGCCTTCTCGCGGGCACGCTGGAACACCAGCCGGATGTGCCGCTCGGTCTCGCCGACGTACTTGTTGAGCA
>CALANS010000212.1 GCA_937926105.1 uncultured Actinomycetes bacterium
AGCGCGCTTCGTTCGCATCGAAGAGGTCAGGGGTTCGATTCCCCTCAGCTCCACCCTCAGCTCCACCGGGTTTGCGCAGTTCAGCGGCCTGTAGGGAGATCTTGAAATGTTCAAGATCTCATCCGTGCCCACGTTTTGCCCACTGAATGTTCGACTGCGGTCCGGCTGGGCCGGGCTATTCTGCATCCGTGCCGTCGGCCTAGCTCGCCCGATGAGGTCATCGGTTCGCTAGAGAACGAGGGCGAGTCGTTGGAGGGCATGGCCCCATGCGATGCGCTCCTGCTCGAGGCGGACGTTGCCTTCGTCGCGCAACATGGCGAGCGCCGCCAGTTCCACGGAAGTGAGGTTGTCGAGTGTGCCGCGAAAGGGCGCCGGCTCGGCTACCCATAGATCACGGAATGTACGCAGCGTTCTGAGCCAGCGGCATACGTCTCGGAGCCGGCGGAAGTCCGTTGTGTCGAGGGTGCCGATCATGCGGACATGCGTCATGATCGCGACTAACAGGCTGTCATCTGTGCCGTCACCGAGGGCGTTGACCAACTCCATGGCACGGCTACGCCAGCAGTTCCACACGGCGGTCGTCTTGGCGACGGATGCAATTGCGCTGGCCCCGTCAACGCGCGCGCGGATCGGGACCGTCTGTGCGCCCACGCGCCCCCATCGCCGCGATTCCCACACGACAGTGGTGTGCGTGCCGTCGGCTGCGCGCCAGGACTCGACCCACTCGAGGGCACCGGTGTAGTCGGTGAGCACGTCGCGTTCGGTCGGTGGATGCAACGGGATATCGATGACGGCCGAGTCGACCTGCCCGACGGCCCTTGGCGGAGCCTTTCAACTCGAATCCCGCTGCGCGCAGCTGGTCCAGGTCGGCGTCCAGCCGCTCGTAGAGCTCGTCTGCGGTGAGCCGCCGATCGTCACCGCCGAGGTGTTCGGCCAGCAGGCCCATGACGGCCGCGCCGCGTGCAGCGCTGTCCCCTGCGCGTAACAGGCGCAGGGCAGCATCATCCTCGATGGTATGGCACAGGCGCTGCGCTCTGGCGATGGCGGACATCCCCCACATTGTGGCGGTGGCCTCCGACATCGCGCGCCGTCGGGGTCGTGCGACGTCGTGGTTCACTGCGACGCGCCGGCCCTGGGCGTGTGATTGCTATTGCGATGGGTGTCGAGATTGCTGCCACCTGCGATTCCGGCAACTCGCGTACAAGGCCGCTAGGTTCTCATGGCCGCGGACTGGCGCCGCGGAGCCCGAAGCTGGCAGCCGCCCCACGGTCACCAACTGCCCGCACTTCTCTCGGAGCGGGGCATCGGCCGGTTGGAGGTAGCGGCGCCCTGGCCTTAATCCTGGGCCAGGTCGAGGATTGCGCTTGCGATGTTTGGCGGGAACAGAGCCGACCAGATGACTTCGCCCGGTGCAGGGCTCATCTCAGCCAACGGCGATGGCTCAGGTTGCCAGTCGTCGACCGCGATTCCCGGAACACAGTCCAAGAGCAAAGCAAAGACGTTCGCGTCGGGTACCCCCTCGGCGATGATCGCAAGATAAGCCTCATGGCCGTTTGCCGCCCGGACCAGTGCCTTGATTCGGTGCCTTCGGAACTCCGCCACTGCGACCTTCCCGCTCTTGAGGGACGTCACGATCAACTGGATAACCATCCGTTTCATGTCGCTCCGCCAAGCGACCGCCCGCTCCGCCCTTAGGCGCTTCCAGTCCCAATCCCTAGGGAGAAGATGGTCCGTCGAAACGGTCTTGCCCGTCGTGCACTCACGCTGCAGCGCCGCGTAGAAATCACGTTGCGGGCTGTCACTCTGCCGTCGGCCCGCAGCACTGACCCACCATCTGCCCATGCCTCGCGTCGCCCAGTCAGGGATCTGGTGGCCCCGGAGTTCTGTCACCACGGCTCGGCGGTCAGCTGTCTTAACCTTGAACCACACGCGGTCCGCGAGTGAGACGACACGCTCGGCACCGCCGGCATCTCGTTGTTCGGGCACGGACTGCGCACTCGAGATGACCGGATCATCGATCTCGCTCAGCGGCGTGCCTAGATCGGGCGGGTCGACATCAAGGTCGGCGAGGCAGCGCCTGGTGGGGCGGACGCTGGTGGGGTCCAAAGCCATGCGCTGAACGTAGCGGCTCGGACCGACAGTGCAATTGCGGTTAGCACCAGCTACTTCGCCAAGCCGCCGAGGTCCTCAATCTCCTCGGCGCTGAGACCAGTCATCATCGAAACGGCTGCAGCATCAGTGCCGTTGAGCTGACCGAGCGTGGCCCTGATGCCAGCGTTGATCTCGTCGCGGTGCGCGTTGATGTACTCGCGCACCGCAGCTTGGACAATGTCCTTCTTCGACCTGGACATGAAGTGGGCTGCGTGCGACACGAGATCATCGGTGGTGGCGTCGATCTTGATCGGCGTTGTGGTGGTAGCCATAGGGCATGCTCCTTCGAGCCTGGGCTCGGCCTCTGGTACCAAAGTACCATCGGGCACCCACGCCGTCCAATGATTCTGGGCGGGAGCGGGCGGCGCCCAGCGATGGGCGCCGCGGTTGGCGCGATCGGGCCCGCCGGCCGGTCGAGGTTCATGCCACGTCGGGATGGGGCTGGCCATAGGCGGGTGGTGACGATGAGTAACTATCAATTGGCGACGTCCGACAGGCGCCCTCGCTGTGCGCCGCATGGAAGCGGGGCGCGACGGCTCGGGATCAAGATCATTACCATGCCCACATTTTGCCCACACTTTCCGACGAGTAACACAAATCTGTATGATCGGCACTGATCTATATGACCAGGTCAGCATGAGTACAGCGCGATCGGTGCAGGTCCGAAAAGTGCCCGACCGCCGTACGCATCGGAGAGGTCAGGGTCGATTCCCCTCAGCTCCACCAGTGTGATGAGTCGGGACATAGGTGACACCTGAGTCGCGACATTGGTTACTCCGATCTGGAACTTGGCCATCGGCGGGGCGGTCGTAGGGTGTTGCACCAGTAGCCGCGGCCCGGGGTTGATGGTGTTCGTTGCCACGTGTGGGTCAACACCGCCGGCGCAGAGTCACCGCGACGTGGCGATCTCCCTGGAGGGTCTGGCGATCTCAACTCGTCCGGCCGGTCAGCATCAGCAGCAGGCTGGCCATGGGCGCCTCGACTGTCGGCCCCTGGCCATAGGACCAGTCGACGTCGGTCGCCACCAGGCGCCGGTCTGTCGGTGGTTTCCACAGTCGCATGGGTCCACGCAGCGTCAGGACGCGGTCGGCGGCGGCCACCGCGGCGTCCAGCGGCATCTCTCGGGTGATGCCGAGCGGTGCGCAAATGTCCTGGGTGTGCACCAGGATGTCCAGCAGTGGTTCGAGTTCGGTGACGAACGGCGCCGTGCGCCGCGAGCCCACGAAACCGCGCAGTGTCGCGATGATCTCCTGATGCGACAGGGGGCTGCGCAGTGCCGCCAGTTTGATCGTCGCGTTGTAGCGGAAGCCGGCCCGCAGTGCGGGCCCGATCACGTCGCGCAGCCGGGCCTGCGCGGCCGTCAGATGGGCCGCGACGTCCCGCACCGTCCAGCCGTGGCACAGGCTGGGACGATCCCAGGACTCCTCGGGGAGCTCCGCGAGAAGATCGGCAAGCTCGCCGCGCTGGGTGTCAATGTGCTTCCAGATCGTGTCGGAATCCATCACTCACCACCCTGCAGGTAGTCAGATACTCTGACTAATATGTCATCGTGACCGACCTTCGTCAAGAGACCGAACTGGGAGTGCTGCTGTTCATCGCCTCCCGTGAACTGGAGCGGCGGGCGTATGACGCGGTGGCGGCCGCCGGATACGCCAACATCACCCTGGCGCAGGTGCGGCTCGCGTCGCGGATCGGGCCGGACGGCACCCGTCTCGTCGATCTGGCGGCCCAGGCTCGAGTCACCAAGCAGACCGCGAGCTTCCTGGTCGAACAACTCGCGCGGGCCGGCTACGTCGAGCGGATTCCCGACCCCGCCGACGGGCGGGCACGGCTGGTGCGCCTGACGGCCCGGGCGGCGCCGGTCGTCCGGATCGCGGACGCCGAGGTCGGTCGCGCGCTGGCCGACTGGGGTGCCCACGTCGGCGCTGACCGGCTCGCGCAGGTGCTCGCCACGCTGCGCGACCTGCGCCCGGTCATCGATCCATGAGCCCGTCGGTGACGACCCGGCCCCGGCAGATGACGGCGCGGATCCGGTGCAGGGCTTCGGGATCGGTCAGCGGGTCACCGTCCACCGCAAGAATGTCGGCGTCGAAACCGACAGCCAGCCGGCCCTTCCGGTCGCCGAGCCCCACCGCCGCTGCGGCTCGTGATGTCACTGCGCGCAGCGCTTGCACCGGCGACATGCCCAGCTGCTGCAGCGCCACCGGGGCATAGCGCACCACGTCGTGCGGCTTGATCGGGCCCACGCCCGCGTCCGTGCCGGCAACCAGCAGCGCCCCGGCCCGATGCAACTCCCGCAGGATCCCGATCATGGCTGGCATGCGGCGCAGCGCCTCCGGCGGCGGGGCGAGGCCCGGGACCGCCCGCATGCCGACGGTCGCGCCGACCACGATTCCGGCGTCCGCAATCGCATCGATCAGCTCGGGCCGGGAGTCGACGCCGTTCAGGGTCCAGAACGACGCGTGCTCGATCCCGTCGACCCCCGCCCGGATCGCGCTGCGGATCGCGCCCACCGCATGGGCATGCGCGGTGATGGGCAGCCCGAGCCCGTGCGCCTCGGAAACCGCCGCCAGCAGCACCTCGGGCGAGAACTGCGACAGGTCCGGCCGACTGCCCGGTGTCAGGGCGCCGCCACTGGCCATGATCTTGATGACGTCCACTCCGCGCTCGGCGTGTTCCTGCACGGCGTCCCGCACGGCGCGTCGGTTGGGTTCCACCGCGCCGCCGAGGAAATGGCAGTGTCCGCCGGGCGTGGTGATGGGCGGCCCCGCCGTCAGGATGGTGGGCAGGTCGGGTCGGCCGCGTAGTTCCAGCGACAGGTACGCCCGGTCGCCCAGGTCGCGCAGTGTGGTGACCCCGCCAACCAGCGCCGCGCGGGCCGCCATGCGCATGCCCGCCAGTACCCCCCTCTCGTCGCGTGCGACCAGCGACGCCACCGGGTCGGGGCCGGAGTCGAAGGCCAGGTGCACGTGGGTGTCGATCAGGCCGGGTAGCAGGGTCGTCCCCTCCAGGGCCAGGACCCGCGCACCGCGTGGCCACGCCTGCCGCGCCCCGACGGCGACGATCCTGGAGCCCTGGATCTGCACGGCGGGATCCGTCACCGCCCACGACTCCAGCCCGTCGAACAGCCGGGCACCGCGGACCACGATCGGCGGCGCCGGCACGGTCAATCGCCGGGGCCGGCGTCCAACGGCACCCGGCCGGCGGCGCACCAGGCACGTGCCGTGAGGGTGAACGAGCCGCTGGGCAGCAGGGTGCGGCACGCCTCCCGCACCGCGGCACGCTGGGCCGCCGACAGCGACGCGAGTGCCTGACCGGCGGGGCCGACACCGCCGGTGAACGGATCCCAGAAGTCATCGAAATCGGTGTAGTCCGCATGCGAGCGCAGCTCCGAGTCGAAGACCACCTCCAGCCCCGCCGCGCGCAGCAACTCGGCGATCTCGCCCCGCGCCCTGCCCTGCCGGCCGCCCTCATTCGCCCCGGGCATCACCGTGCCCATCGCACCCCAGAAGGTGCGCAGCATCGTCATGCCACCCTCGGCCAGATCCCACATGCAGGCCGCGACCACGCCGCCGGGGCGGGTCACCCGCCGCATCTCTCGCACCGCCAGCGCGGGGTCGTCGACGAACCCGATCACCAGGCTGGACAGCACGCCGTCGAAGTATTCGTCCGGCCAGGGTAGGAACTCGGCGACCCCGACCCGCACATCGACGCCGGGATGGCGACGTCGGCAGGCTGCGGCGAACTGGGGTGCCGGATCGATGGCCGCCACATTCGTGGCGCCGACACGGTCCGCCAGTACCCCGGTCAGGCCGCCGGGGCCGCAGCCGATGTCGAGAACCCGCAGGCCGGGCTTGATCTCGGCAACATCGGCCAGGCCACGGGCCAGGTCGGGGGTGTATCGCCCCATGAACCGGTCGTAGGCGTCGGCCGAGGCCGCGAACAGCGCGGACCGGCGACGCTCGCCCGCCGGGTGGGCGGGGGAGGTTCCGGCAGCGGCTGGTGCGATGCGATACGACATGGTGGCTGCATCCTCCGGGTCGGGTTGCCCCCCTCGGGTGGTTCGTCACCGATCCCACCGCCCGGGCCGAACCCGCGGAAAGCAGCAACCCATGGAGGGCTTTTCACCGATGGTGATAACCACCGCGGCGGCGGACGGTCGGGCGAAACGGTGGTGACGGGCCGTCGCCAGGCGCCCGCGGTGGCAGGATGAACCAGCGGTGCCGGCTCCGGCCATGCCGACCGGACACCGAACGGTGCCGCCCGGAGGTGACGGCGCGTGGAACTGCGGCAGCTGCGGTATTTCGTCACCCTCGCCGAAGAACTGCACTTCGGTCGCGCCGCGGCCCGTGAGCACATCGTCCAATCCGGGCTGAGCCAGCAGATCACCCGCCTGGAACGGGAACTCGGCACCGAGCTGGTGCAGCGCACCACGCACCACGTCGCGCTGACCGCCGCCGGTGAGGCGTTGCTGGTGGAGGCGCGGACGGTGCTTCGTGCGGTGGAGCGGGCGGTCATGGCGGCGCAACGCGCCAGCGCCGACACCGGCGTGCTGCGCGTCTCGGTGCTGGATGCCAGCCTGGACTCGATGCCGCAGGTGCTGCGCAACGTGCAGTACAACCACCCGAATCTGGTGATTCATCGGCTGGAGACTCCGGTGCCGGCGCAGTACCGGATGCTGGTGGACCGCTCACTGGACGTCGGCGTCGGCTACGCGCCGCACGTCCCGCCCGGGGTCGCGAGCGAGGTGTTCCGCCGCGACCCGATGGGCGTGCTGCTGGCCGAGAACCATCCGTTGGCGAGGGCGGACGCCGTGCCCGTCCGGGACCTGCGGGGCGTTCCGCTGGTGCTCGCCGAGGTGGATCGAGCGCCAGAGATCAACGACTTCGTCACCGATATCTGCGCCGCCGCGGGCTTTCGGCCCACCCGGCATCCCGACAGCGTGCAGAGCATCCGCGCCGCGGCCTACCTGGTGGCCGAGCACGGCTGCGCCGTCGTGGTGCCCAGCTCCTGCGACCTGCTGATGCAGCAGGTTCGGTGGATCCCGTTGCAGCCAGGGTCCCGGTTGCCGTGGTCGGTGCTGTGGCGCGACGGTGACGAGGCCTGGCCGGTGACCGCCGTCCGGCGGTCCGCGCGTGCCCTCTCGCGCAAGCTGGGTTGGCTGGGGACTACGCCCGACCCCGTGGCACCAGACGTTCCAGCTGGGTGACGTGCCGGGGCTCCAGTTCGTCGATGCTGGCGACCTGCAGCAGCTTCATGGTGCGCACGATCTCGCCGCGCAGGATCTCGATGGTGCGGTCCACGCCCGCTCGGCCGCCGGCCATCAGCCCGTACAGGTAGGCCCGGCCGATCAGGGTGAACCGGGCCCCCATCGCGATCGAGGCGACGATGTCGGCGCCGTTCATGATGCCGGTGTCGATCATCACCTCGACGTCGGCGCCCACCTCGCGGACCACCTCCGGCAGCAGGTGGAACGGGATCGGTGCCCGATCCAGTTGCCGGCCACCGTGGTTGGACAGCACGATGCCGTCGACACCAAGGTCCACCAGGGTCTTCGCGTCATCCACGGTCTGCACGCCTTTGATGGCGATCTTGCCGGGCCACAGCTCCCGGATCGTGGTGAGGTCGGAGAAGTTGATGGTCGGGTCGAAGACGCCGTCGATCAGGTCGGCGACGGTGCCGCCGGTGGAGGTCAACGAGGCGAACTCCAGCTTCGGGGTGGTCAGGAAGTTGAACCACCAGGCGGGCCGCCACAGCGTGTCCAGCACATTGCGCACCGTCAGCTGGGGTGGGATGGAGAACCCGCTGCGCACATCGCGCAACCGTGCACCCCCGATCGGGGTGTCCACGGTGAAGAACAGCGTGTCGAATCCGGCCGCCGCCGCGCGCCGTGTCAGCTCGTAGGACACCTCGCGTTTGCGCATCACATACAGCTGGAACCAGTTGCGGCCGTGCGGGTTCGCCGCCTTCACATCCTCGATCGACGTGGTGCCCAGGGTGGACAGCGTGAACGGGATGCCGGCCGCCCCGGCCGCCCCGGCGCCGGCCGTCTCGCCCTCGGTCTGCATCAGCCTGGTGAAGCCGGTCGGGGCGATGCCGAATGGCAACGCCGACGGCCCGCCGAGCACCGTCACCGATGTGTCGACCTTCGATACGTCGCGCAGGATCGACGGGTGGAACTCGATATCGTGGAACGCCTGGCGGGCCCGCTGCAGGCTCAGCTCGCCCTCGGCCGCACCGTCGGTGTAGTCGAACGGGGCTCGCGGGGTCCGGCGTCGGGCAATGGCCCGCAGATCGGAGATGGTCAGCGCGTCGCGCAGCCGCCGCCTGGTCGGATTCCACTCCGGCCGGCGAAAGTGCATCAATTCAACAATGTCCGACGGCTTGGGCCATTGCCTGGTGACCATGTCTCCCCATCGCGAATGCTCATCGATCCGTTGGTGCTGCGCCGCTCGGCGCGTCGCCGGGCCGGGGCTCGACGCGTCTTGGACCTTACCGCCGCGCCGCAAGGCGGATCCCACTAGTGTGGACTCACACCGCCCGCAGGTTGTCCATCAGTGTCCGATCAGTCCCCACCGACCGAGGACGGCCCGATGTACATCAAGCAGTTCCTCTACGACGAGCGTGGCTGCGCCGCGTACTTCATCGCCTCCCGCAGCAGCCGGGAGGCCGTGGTGGTCGACCCGCAGCTGGACGTCGGCGAGTACTCGAGGCTGGCCGCCGACCGTGGGTACCGGATCATTGCCGCCGTCGATACCCACCTGCACGCCGACCACGTCTCCGGCAACCGCGCGCTGGCCCGCGCCACCGGGGCCACCGTGTACCTGCATGCCAGCGCCGACGTGGACTTCGAATTCACCGGGCTGCACCACGGCGACGTGCTGGGAATCGGCCAGCTCGAGCTGCGCGTGGTGCACACCCCGGGGCATCGGCCCGAGGCCATGTCGTTGCTGGTCACCAATCCGCCGCGCAGCCCGGAGCCGTCGATGGTGCTCTCCGGGGACACGTTGTTCGTCGGCGACGTCGGGCGCCCGGACTTCGGCGGCGCGGAGGGCGCCGACCAGCAGTGGGAGAGCGTGCAGCGGCTGTTGGAACTGCCGGACTGGGTGGAGGTCTTTCCCGCCCACTTCGAGGGCAGCTGCGGCAAGGGTATGTGTGGCCGGCCGAGCAGCACCATCGGTTTCGAGCGCCGCTACAACCCGGTGCTGACGATGAGCCACGAGCAATTCCTTTCCTACGCGGCCGAACCGCCGGCGCGCCCGCTGAACATGACCGCGATCATGGACACCAATCAGGGCCGCGCCGAACTGGGGTTTGCCCAGGAGATCGGCGACGCGGACCCGCCGAGGTGGGACATCGACCAGGCCAAGGAGCACATCCGCAGCCGGCACCCGGTGGTCCTGGACGTCCGGGAGGGTCACGAATTCGCGGCCGGACACCTGCCGGGGGCGTGGCACCTGCCACAGGCCGACATCCTGACCCGGATCGACGAACTCCCGCGGGACCGCGAGATCCTGGTGGTGTGCGCGACCGGCGGCAGATCCCGGCAGGTTGCCCGGTTCCTGGCCGGCCATGGCATCGAGGACGTCGGCGACCTGATCGGCGGCACAGCAGCGTGGCGGGAGGCCGGCGAACCGATCGAGGGGTGACGGGCGGGCAGGGCTGCGCCCCGATGATTACTGGTCGTAGTGGCCGATGGCATTGGCCGTGCTCGTCACCGCTCGGTTTGCGGCAGCCGTACGGTGAAGATCGTGCGGCCCGGGCGACTCTCGACCTGGACGGCGCCGTGGTGCGCGGTGACCACCGCCGCCACGATGGCCAGACCGAGTCCGGTGGAGCCGGCCGCGCGGGACCGGGACCGTTCCCCGCGGACGAATCGGCCGAAGATCTCGGGCTGCAGCTCGTCCGGGATACCGTCACCGTTATCGGCCACCGTCAACACCGCGGCGCCGTCCCGGCTTCGCAGGGTGGTGACGACCGTGCTGCCGGGCGGCGTGTGCGAGCGGGCGTTGGCCAGCAGGTTAGTCAGCACCTGGTGCAAGCGCTGGACATCGCCGGTGGTCTGCACCGGGTCGGCGGGCAGGTCGAGTCGCCACCGATGCCCGGGGCCAGCCACTCGCGCGTCTGATACCGCATCGACCGCCAGTTGGCTCAGATCGACCGATTCCGAACCGAGCGGCCGCCCCGCATCCAGCCTGGCCAGCAGCAGCAGATCGTCCACCAGCGTCGTCATTCGGGCGGACTCGGATTGCACGCGGCCCAACGCATGTCGCACGGTGGTCAGGTCGTCGGGATTGCGACCGGCCAGCTCGGCGTAGCCGCGGATCGCTGTCAGTGGGGTGCGCAGCTCGTGCGAGGCATCGGCGACGAACCGCCGCACCCGCGTCTCGGACTGCTGCCGAGAGACCAGCGCATCCTCAACATGCGCCAGCATCGCCTCCAGCGCGGCGCCGACCTGGCCCACCTCGGTACGCGGATCGGTCAGCGCGGTCGGCACCCGGACCGACAGGTCGACCTCGCCGTGCCGTAGCGGCAGCCGGGTGACCTCCCGGGCGGTCGCCGCCACCTGCTCGAGCGGTCGCAGCGATCGCCGGACGCTCCAGAACACCGCGACACCGCCCAGCAGCACGGTGGATCCGGCCACGATCAGCAGAATCACCAGCAGCCGGTGCCGGGTGGCGTCCACCGAACCGGTGGACAGGCCGCTGACGATCGTGTCGTCGCCCACCTTCTGGGCGATCACCCGGTAGTCGCCGAATTCGCCGAGCGTGACGATGCTGATCGCGTCTCCGGTCGGGATGGTCGCCAGCGCGGCGGCCTGGGTGGATGACAGCTGGGTGCAGGTGGGGTAGGCGCCGCGGATTGCGGCCAGTACCGTGGCCGACGTCCCGTGGCCGGTGATCACGGCGAACACGCTGTCGTCCGGTTGCCGACCGCCGGGACGGCCGGTGGTCCCGTCCGTGCTACACAGCTGGTCGGCGGGGGAGAACTCGGAGCGTGGCACGGAGGGTTGCTCGTCCCGGCCGGGCGGGGGACCGCCCAGTCGGATCGCGGTGCTGCGCACCTGGTGATCCAGCTGTGCCGTGAGGAACCCGGACAGCATCACCTGGGTTACCACCCCGATCACCGCCGATACGGCGACGATCGCGACGACGAAACCGGCGATCAGCTTGCTGCGCAGGGTGATCGGTCGCAGCCGGAGCCCCCATGCCGCCGGGGTGTCAGCCGGGTTGCCCGGGCGGCTTGCGGTATCGGGTTCGCTCGGGCGAGCATCGGCGGCCGGATCCGCCGCGTGGGAACGGTCAGACGGGTTTGAGGACATAGCCGAACCCGCGCATGGTGTGGATCATCGGCTCCCGCCCGGTATCGATCTTCTTGCGGAGATAGGAGATGTACAGCTCCACTATGTTGGCGTTGCCGCCGAAGTCGTAGTGCCACACCCGATCCAGGATCTGCGTCTTGGACAGCACGCGCCGGGGGTTGCGCATGAGGTAGCGCAGCAGGTCGAACTCGGTGGCGGTCAACATGATCAGCTCACCGTCGCGATGCACCTCCCGGGTGTCCTCGTCCAGGCTGAGGTCTCCGACCTGGATCACGGAGGGCGCGGCGACCACGGTGGCGCGGGAGCGCCGCAGCAGCGCCCGCAGTCGCAGCACCAACTCTTCGATGGAAAATGGCTTGGTCACATAGTCGTCGCCGCCGGCGGTCAACCCGGCTATCCGGTCCTCCACGCCGTCCCGGGCGGTGAGAAACAGCACCGGCACGGTGGGGATCTCCTCCCGGATCCTGCCCAGCGCGGCCAGCCCATCCATGCCGGGCAACATCACGTCCAGAACCACGATGTCCGGGCGGAACTCCCGGGCGGCGGTGATGGCGGCGTCGCCGTCGAATGCCGTGCGGACCTCCCACCCCTCATAGCGCAGGGCCATGCAGACCAGTTCGGCCAGCGTCTGCTCGTCGTCCACGACCAGCGCGCGAATGGGGCGACCGCCCGGGCCGGTGAGGGTCTCGGGGCGGGTGGTCCCGTCTGTGGAAATCCCGCCGCTGGATGTCCGGCCGCGTGACGTCCGGCCGTGGGAAGTCGCGGTGCTGCTGCTGTGCATGCGCCCATCGTGGTCGCCGACCCGACGCTCCCGGTGGGTGAGCACTGTGAACGAGCTGAGAATGCCGGACCCGGGCCCGCTAGCCGACCAGGTCGTGATCTGCCGGGTTCGGCCGGGTGCTGACATGCCGGACCGACCGCCGGATGGCAGGATCGGTGACGGGCTACGGGCGAATCGGGCCGCACTGGATGGGCAACCGCAGGGGAGGGCCGGTGGGGCGACGGCAACCGCAGGACGTGCTGGCCCCGCCCGCGCAGGCTGCCGTGTTCCTGGTGCTGACGGTGCGCCGCGGCGCCGAGGGCGTGGTGGCGGACCTGCTTGCCAACCTGCCGGCGCTGACCAGGTCGGTCGGGTTCCGCTATCCGGAGGAATTGCTGTCCAGCGTGATCGGGATCGGGGCCGGGTTGTGGGATCGGCTCTACGATCTGCCCCGCCCCGCCGGACTGCACCCGTTCCGTGAACTCGTCGGTGACCGGCACCGCGCACCCGCCACGCCCGGCGACCTGCTGCTGCACGTCCGGTCGCGGCGACCCGACCTGTGCTTCGAACTGGCCCGGCAGGTCATGCTGCGACTGACCGGATCGGTGGACGTCGCCGACGAAGTGCAGGCCTTCCGGTACTTCGACAATCGGGACCTGCTGGGATTCGTGGACGGTACCGAGAACCCGACGGGTCAGGCGGCGTCGGACGCGGTCTTCATCGGCGACGAGGATCCCGCCTACGCGGGCGGCAGCTATGTGATCGTGCAGAAGTACCTGCACGACCTGCCGGCCTGGGAGCGAATCGGGGTGGCCGAACAGGAGCGGGTGATCGGCCGCAGCAAGCTGTCGAACATCGAGATGCCCGACGACGTCAAGCCGACCAATTCGCACGTCGCGCTGAACACCATCACCGACCCGGACGGCACCGAACGGGACATCCTGCGTGCCAACCTGGTGTTCGGATCGGAGCGGGCCGGCGAGTTCGGCACCTATTTCATCGGGTATGCCGCCACCCCCGAGGTGACCGAGCAGATGCTGCGGCACATGTTCCTGGGCAACCCGCCGGGGAACTACGACCGCATCCTGGACTTCTCCACGGCGGTCACGGGAGGGCTGTTCTTCGTGCCGTCCGCTGACTTCCTGGAGGATCCTGGCGTCGTGACGCCCGAACCCGGTGACAAGGGTGAGGGTGCTCCGGCGATGCAAGCATCGGTCGCCGGCTCGTTGGGTATTGGAAGCCTGAAGGACCGCTGACAATAGTGAGCCGACCTCGGAAGGGACACCGCTCGCCATGAACAACCTGCACCGCGAACTCGCTCCGATCTCGGACGCCGCCTGGTCGGAGATCGAGGACGAGGCGCGCCGCACCTTCACCCGTCACCTCGCCGGTCGCCGGGTGGTGGACGTGATCGGACCCGCCGGTTCGGGACTGTCTGCGGTCGGCACCGGGCACCTGCGCGATCTGCCCACCGCAGGCGGCGGGGTGATCGTTCAGCAGCGGGAGGCGCAGCTCCTGGTCGAGTTCCGGGTGCCGTTCACCGTGACTCGCCGTGCGGTGGACGACGTCGAGCGCGGCGCAAAGGACTCCGACTGGCAGCCCGTCAAGGATGCCGCTCGCGCGATCGCGTTGGCCGAGGACGGCGCCATCTTCCACGGCCTCGCCGACGCCGGGATCGGCGGCATCACGCCGGGCAGTTCGAATGCGCCGCTGCCGGTTCCCGCCGATGTGCAGCAGCTGCCCGACGCCGTGTCGCAGGGCCTGGCGGCGCTGCGACTGGCAGGTGTCGGCGGACCGTACAGCCTGCTGGTGTCCGCCGACGTGTACACCGCGGTGTCGGAGACCACCGACCACGGCTACCCGATCCGCGACCATCTGGCCCGACTGCTGGGCGACGGCGAGATCATCTGGGCGCCCGCGCTGCAGGGGGCGCTGCTGCTGAGCACGAGGGGCGGCGACCACGAACTACACCTCGGCCAGGACCTCTCGATCGGGTATGCCTCGCACGACGCCGACCGTATTCGGCTGTACCTGCAGGAGTCCCTGACGTTCCTGGCGCTCACCGCCGAGGCCAGCGTCCCGCTGCCCGGCCGTTGACGGACCCGGGCGGTCCGGGCACACGGCGCGTTCGATCAAAACGGCGCATCGTCGGCGGCCTCGTCACCTGTGGGGTCACCGCCGGGCGGCACGGGTACCCCGCCGAAGTGCACCCGATCCTCTGGGGGATCGCACCAGCCGTGCGCCGGGCATGTCGGGCAGCCGGGGCCGGGGTCGCGATCGAAGACCGTATCGGTGACGAGCGATCCGGCTATCCGCGTGACGAGATCCCGGGCCAGGGCGACGATGTCGGTTTGATCGGTGGATGCGGCCAGGACCGTGCCACCGCCGGGGGTGAGCACCTCCAGCTCGGCGTCGCCGCGCAGGCCGGTCTGGTCCGCGCGGTCGGCGAGCAGGACCAGGTTCAGCGCGAGGTCCGGGTAACGCCGCATGGCCGCGAACAGATCGGGCGGCACGGTTGCTGCCGTCTTCGTCTCGCGCCAGACCGGTTCGCCGCTGTCCGCTGCCGCGGCCACCAGATCCGGGGTGGATATCACCACGGCGTCCGCGTGCGGGTCGTAGCTGACCACCGGCCGTTCCGGGGCCCAGCCGCCCAATTCCGGGTGTCCGACCAGGCAGTGCGCCGGATGCTGCGCCAGATACGGGTATGCCAGGGCACAATCGTCCGGATCCAGACCCGCCTCGGCCGCCGCCGCGATAGCGGTCGCGGATCCGGGCGAGGGCAGATCCTCCGGAGTGCAGGCGCGGGCTGGCTGGCGCGCATGGGCCCAGGCCAGCCAGGCATGCACGGCCAGCCCTCGGCGCTGCGGCCCACCGAAGTCGAGGTCCGCGATATCGGAATATCGGGCGGGCAGATGGTCGTCGCGGACCCGAAACACCGTGGGGCAGCGGGAATACGAGGCAAGGTCCGCGGCGCTGACCCGACGCCGGACGACCCCCTTCGGCACCCCGAGCAGCCCCGACCGGGACTCGACCGCGGGGCAAGCCGACAGGAACGCGCAACCCACGCAGGCCGAGCCGGGGCGGAACACGCTGCCGCCCAACGCCTCCCACAGCACGGTGCCGTGCCGACGCAATGCATCGATGGCGTCGGACCGGGAGCCGTCGAAGGAGCAGCGCAGCTGCCCGTCCAGCGCGCTGAACTCGCTGACCCGGATGCGGGCGTCCTCGCCGACCGCGTCATCGGTGGCCAGTGCGACCGCCGCCACCGCCACCCACACCGCGTCCTCGGCGGTGGGCTCGCGCAGCCCGCTCAGCCGGATCCGCACCGCCTCGTGCACCGCCCCCGCCGCCCCGGGGCCGGTCAGGTGCATGGCAAATACCGTCACCGTGCCGTGCAGCGTCCCCAGCGGAACCCGTCCCGCGATACTCTCGGCCGGCCGGTACGGCGCTCCGGCGGCGCGGGACGCCTCGGGAATCAGGTCCGGTAGCACGTCCAGGGCGTGTCGCAAGTATCGACGCTGCGAGTGGGTCAGATCCCGCTCGCCGTCGACAATGTCGCGGGGATCGGTGCCGGCCGCGAGGGCCCCGACGGCGCGCTGCACGGCGAAGATCAACGAGGCGGAACGGTCGAACCGGGGCCGGGCCGACGGATCGTCCGGCCGCAGCGAGCCGGCCCGGAATCGCGCGTCCAACGCCAGGCCCATCGGGCACGTGAAGCTGGTGTGCTGGCGTGCGATGGCGCCGGCGCTGACCCGAAACCGGGTACCGGTGCCGAGCGCGAACCCGGGCACCGTCCACCCGGTCGCCGCCCCCACGTGCCCCACCTCCGCTGCTCGGACCCGGATAGTAGCCGGAGCCGACGACCGGGGGCACGGCGCCATCGGGCGAACCGGTCGCGAGCGGGCGCCGCCGGATCGCCCGGCCCGCGTTCAGTCCCGGGGTGGCACCCGCCCGTGCGTGACGGCATGTACGGGGGCGAGGTCGAACTGGTCGATATCGGTGAATCCGTGCCGCGCCAGCAGCGCCGGATATGCCGCCCGGGGCAGCAGCTGGTCGTCGATCTGCGCCTCGAAGAACTGAATGCCGCTCATGACCTGCCCCGCAGCCGTGCGCAGCCCGGAAACCGTGTCCGGGAACGGGAAATCGGAGATCACCAGGTAGCCGCCCGGTTCCAGGGCCGCCGCTAGCCGGTCCGTGGCCCGGTCGATGTCCCGGCACTCGTGCATCGAGATGTTGTTGACGATCACCGTCACCGGCTCGGTGAGCGTCAGCTCCTCCAGCGGGCTCTCGATGAGTTCGCACCGGTCGGCCAGGCTCGCCGCATGCAACCGATCGGCGGCCCGCCGCAGGGAGAACGCGTCGCCGTCCACCCCCACGATCCGGCACGCCGGATAGCTGGCGGCCAGCCGGAGCAGCCCCGCGCCAGACCCGCAGGAGCTGTCCAGCACCGTCCCACCGGCCGCCAGACGCTCTGCCAGGCCGGGAATGCGCTGCAGGCCGCCCGGCACCAGCCGGGTGTAGAACGGCCGGCCGGTGCCGGCGACGCCATCGATCCACTCGGGCCGACAGTCCGACCACCACATCCGGCTGCCGTCGGCCAGGCTGCACTCGAACCGGTCGAACACCTCCGGCTGCTCCAGCACCTCGAACACGCCGCCCAGGTAGGCCGGATGCTCCTCATCCAGCAGCAATGCGCCGACGTGCCGGGCCAGACGCACTGCCACGCCGGAATCTGCGGCGGCGCTGTCGGTCTCGCATAGCCCGGTCGCCACGGCGGCGCGGCACCATACCCGCACGTAGCCGGCATCCAGCCCCAGGTGAGCGGCCAGCGCCTTCGGTGTGGTCCCGTCTTCGGCGGTCGCCAGCGCCCGCACCAGCCCGGTGCGCAGCCCCATCGCGACGGTCCGGTGACCCACATACCCGGCGACCTGCCCCAGCAGTCTGGCACCCTGCTGTTGCGGCGTGGGCTCGGGTTGCTCGGTGGAGCGGCCGTCCGGCCCCGGCGCACCCGGACGCTGGGGTGCTGCCGTTGGTGTGGGTGTGGCTGTGAACATGGCGTGCCTCCGATCGTGGTGGAGTGTGGGGTCCACGATGTGCCCGGCGATGCGGCCGGCGACAGTTCAGAATGTGTAGTGGCCCTGCTGCCGGGTGCGCGCCGGCGCCGGTCGGCTGCCCCACGCGCAGTGCGGAGGATCGTGATGGCCGGCTATGGACAGTTCTGTCCCGTCGCCAAGGCGATGGAACTGCTCGACGAGCGGTGGACGTTGCTGGTGGTTCGCGAGCTGCTGATGGGATCGCGGCGATTCTCCGAATTGCAACGCGGGGTGCCCCGGATGTCGCCGGCGTTGCTGTCAAAGCGGTTGCGGCGGCTGACGCGGGCGGGGGTGGTTGACAGGGTCGCCGGACCTGGGGGCGTCCAGTACGCGCTGACGCTCGCCGGCCGTGAGTTGCTGCCGGTGGTGGAGTCGGTTGGCCGGTGGGGCGCACGATGGGTACCCGAGCTGGGGGAGACCGACCTGGATCCGCACCTGTTGCTGTGGGACATGCACCGCAATCTCAACCTGGCGGCGCTGCCGGAGTCCGGTGCGGTGCTGGAGTTCCGGTTCCCCGACGTGCCTGGTGCGGCCGGTCGTTGGTGGCTGGTGGCGACCTCGGGAGGGGCGGACGTCTGCGACGCGGACCCGGGCCAGCCGGTCACTGTCACGGTCTCCGCGCCGCTTCGCCTGCTGGTGCAGTGGTGGCGTGGCGATGTCAGCTGGCCTGGTGCGCTGCGGACCGGGCTCATCGTGCAGGGACCGAGTTGGGCGCGCCGGGCGCTGCCCGGCTGGCTGCGGCTCTCACCGTTCGCCGAGGTGCCCCGCCCAGCACCGGCATGATCGTCCCGCTCGGTCAGTCGTCGTTGCTGGCCGGGACCGTCTGGAGGATGGAGTCGAGCCGTTCGAAGTCTTCGTCCATGCCGGCATCCATCCCACTGGCGAGCATGGCGTCGCAGGCCTGCCGGGAGGTGTAGGTCGAGGTGATCTCGAGCGTGCTGCGGCTGCCCGGTAGTTCGGAGAATCGCAGCGTTTCCAGGGTGATTCCAGGTTCGGCCTCGTATTCCCAGGTGTGCACGATGATGCCGTTGTCGACCAGGTGGTAGGAGCCGCGAAAGGCCCAACGATCGCCGCTGGGAGCCTGCACGAGGTAGCGGAACGCCCCTCCGGTGGTGGCGTCGAAGTGGTCCAGCCGGACGGTGGTGCCGCGCGGGCCCATCCACCGGGTGAACAGGTCAGGGTCGGTGTGCGCACGCTGCACCAGGAGGGCGGGTGCGTTGAATTCGCGCCGATGCATGATGCTTTGTTCACCGACCCGGGTGTGTTCGGTGGCGCCGGGGTGGCGGATGTCGTGCTGTGTCATGACGATTCCTTTCGGTGAGATTCACGATCGGACTGCGCCCTGCTCTTCGGAGTGGCGGTCGGTGCTTCGATGACGAGTACGTCGGCAAGCACCTCGTCCAGTCGCTGGTAGCGCTGCTCCAGGCGTTGCCGTCTGGCCTCTAGCCAGCGGAATGCCTGATCGATGGGAGAGGTTTCCAGGTGCACGCGCCGTGTTCTTCCCTCCCGGTGTCGGGTCACCAGTCCGGCTCGCTCCAACGTGCCGATCTGTTGCGAGACCGCTTGCAGCGTGATGGGGAACAGGCAGGACAGCTCGCTCACCGTGGCGTCGCCGCGGGTCAGTTGGTCCACAATGGCGCTGCGGATCGGGTCCGCGAGTGCGGCGAACGTCTGGGTGACCGGCACGCTCGTGTTCCTCTCGATACTAAAGGAGCTGCTTTAGTAACAGACTAGGGAGCGGGCGGGATCGAGTCAAACGTGGCGGACGACAGTGGGTCAGGCTGAGGCTCCGCCCGGCGCCGGCATGATCGTCCCGCCCGGTCAGTGCCCGAAGGTCGTACGCATCCAGGTAGCGACATCGGCGGCCAACTCGGGCAGCGCCGGCGCCTCGGGGAACCAGGCTCGCTCGTACTCCCACGACAGCCAGCCACGATAGCCGTTGGCGCGCAGGGAGTCCGCCACCTGCTGCAGCGGCAGCACTCCATCGCCGGGTGGTAGTGGGGCCAGATTGGTCCGGGATGCCACGTCCTTGAGCTGGACGTACGCCAGCCGGCCGGCCAGCGTGGCCGCGGTCTGGGCGGGTGCCTCGCCGGCCCGCCAGGTGTGCAGGGTGTCCCAGATGGCCAGTACTCCCGGGCAGCGCTCGATGATCCGGGCCACGTCGGCGCCTGCCGGGTGCGAGTCATGTGTCTCCAGCGCGACCGCGACGCCGAGGTCGTCCAGTTCGTGGCGCAGCCGGCGCAGCCGCCGGACGGCGGCCGCATCATGGGCGTCGCGGTCGGCGTCCGGGTGGGCGGGCGCCCCGGGGAAGACCCGAAGGTACGTCGCGCCCAGGTCCGCGGCCAACCGGCCATGCGCGAGCCCGGCGGCGACCACGGCGTCGTCGTCCGCCGCCGGGTCCGCAACCCGCAGGTAGGAGGCGAGCGCGAGCACGGTGATGTGCCGTGCGGCCAGGGCGGTGACGATGTCCCGCCGCTCGGCCGGCTCGAGCCCGAGGTGCACGGGCTCGCCCGCCGCAGCGCGCAGTTCCAGGCCGGAAAAGCCGTGCCGTGCCGCGCTATCGGCGACGTCGGCGATGGCTATGCCCGGGCAGCCCAGGGTGGAGAAGGCGAGCCGGGCATCCGGCGTGGGCGCGCTCACGCGATCCGCTCCAGGTCCGCGGCGTGCACCGGGTGGGCCAGCGGCAGGCCCGCGGTCAGCCGTTCGATCTCCGTCACCGCCAGCTCGCCCAGCCGGGTTACCTCGTTGCCCAGGGCGCCGGCGATGTGCGGAGTGAGCAGCACGTTTGGCAGATCGAACAGCGGCGAGTCCGGCGGCAGCGGCTCCGGATCGGTGACGTCCAACACCGCGTCGAGCCGGCCGGATACCAGCTCGGCTGTTAGCGCGGCGGTGTCGATCAGCGCCCCACGGGCGGTGTTGATCACCGTGGCGCCGTCGGAGAGCAGGCCCAGCCGTCGCGCATCCAGCAGGTGCCGCGTCTCCGGCACGCTCGGCGCGTGCAGGGTGACGATGTTCGCGCGGTGCAGCAGTTCGTCGAGATCTACCAGATCCGCGCCGAGGGTTGCTGCGTCCGCGCGGTCGACGGTCGGATCCGCCAGCAGCACCGACATCTGCAGGCCGTGCAGCGCCGCGATCACCCGCCGCCCGATGCGGGAGGCGCCCACCACGCCGATGGTCAGGCCGTGCCCGCCGACCCCCGTCACCGCGAGATCCAGTGCGCCGGCTGCGCGATGGGTGCGGAGGGCGTGCACGAACCGGGTGACCCGTTTGGCCGCGAAGATGATCGCGGCGATCGTGAACTCGGCGACCGGCACGGCGTTGGCTGCGGCCGCCGAGGAGACCAGCACGCCGCGCTCGAACACCCCCGGGCCGATGAATCCCTTGACCGATCCGGCCCCGTGCACGATGGCGCCCAGCCGAGGCATTCGCTCCAGCGCCGCGCCGTCCACCGCGGGAACACCCCATCCGGTCAGCAGGATGTCGGTGCCTGCGAGCAGCGCCCGGTGCCGTGGATCGGCGAAGTCCTGCACCAGCACCGCGGGGTCGGTCTGCGCCACCTCGTGCAGGCGGGTCAGCAGCGGCGGCGTCAGCAGCTCGGCGCGGGTCCGGTCGGACATGGCGAGGGTGACACGCGGTCGTGAGGTCAGCACCGTCGGCGCTCCGGCCGGGGAACCTGAGTGGGTAGCGCGAGATGTCCCATCACGGGGTGCATTCCAACCACAGTAATGCCGGCCACAGCAAATGCCAGCCACAGTAATGCCAGGCCGCTGACGACTCCGGCACGTCTCGGTCTTGGCCCCGGTCGGAGCGGCGTGTCGTGGTCGCTGCGATGCTGCGCCGGCGCCGGCTCGGCATTGCACCGAACGAGCCCGTGGCTAGGGTGAGGGGTATGCCATCCGACCGGCTGTGGACGTTCGGACACTCCACGCGCACCGTCGAGCAGACCCTGGAGTTGTTGCGCGACAGTGGGATTGCCAGCGTGGTGGATGTGCGCAGCATTCCCGGCTCACGACGTAATCCGCAATTCGGGGCCGAGGTGATGTCCGGCTGGCTGGCTGATGCCGGCATCGATTACCGGCGGATACAGGCGCTCGGCGGGCGCCGGCGACGTCGTGGCGTCGACCCCGAGATCAATGCGGGTTGGACCAACGACGGCTTTCACGCCTACGCCGATTGGACGCTTGGGGACGAATTCGAGCAGGGCCTGGCAGAACTGGCGAACCTGGTGGGCTCGGCTGGCCGTCCGGACCGCACGGTTCCGAGGTGCCCGACGGCGCCGGTGACGCGGGCCGGACTGTCGGGCCGGGGGATCCGGACAGCGATCATGTGTGCGGAGGCGGTCCCCTGGCGGTGCCATCGCAGCCTGATCGCCACGGCGCTGGTGGCTCGCGGCTGGCAGGTGCAGCACGTCCTCGGACCGGGTCAGCTAGTCGGGCACCGGATCGGGCAGTGGGGCCCGCCGCCACTGCTGCGGCCCGACGGGCACGTCACCTATCCGAGGCAGGGAACGCCGCCGCTGTTCGACTAGCGATCCGCCGGCCGCAAGAGGGTATTCAACCAAGCGGTTGACAACGATCGCCGCGCGCCGCTACTCTCGTTCTCAACCAATTGGTTGATGATGGAGCGCGACATGACGCAGGACACCCTGTCCCGGGCCTTTGCGGCTCTGGCCGATCCGACCCGGCGGGACATCGTCGCCCGGCTGGCGGTATCCGACGCCACCGTTGGCGAGTTGGCTGCGCCGTACCGGATCAGCCTGCAGGCGGTCTCCAAGCACCTCAGGGTGCTCGCCGACGCCGGCCTGGTCACCCAGACCCGCCGGGCACAGCGTCGGCCGTGTCACCTGGACGCGGAGGTGTTCGACCTGATGACGGCCTGGATCGAGCGCTACCGCCGGCAAGCCGAGGAGCGCTACCGCCGGCTGGACGCCGTACTCGCCGAGATGGACGAGGCTGGCCATCCGGACCCCCACACACCATCCACCCACGAGCAAGGAGCGGCATCATGACCAGTACGAACAGCACCCGGCAGACCACCATCGAGTCCGACCCGTCCGTCCCGACCATCACCATCGTGCGCGATTTCGACGCCCCGCCGGAGCGGGTGTTCCGCGCGTGGGTCGACCCGGAGCTGTTTGCGAGGTGGATCGGTCCGCGCAGCATCGACACCCGGATCGATCACTGGGACGCCCGCACCGGCGGTAGCTGGCGTTACGCCGCGGTGCGCGACGGGCAGCAGATCGCCGCCTTCTATGGGTCGTTCCACGAGGTCCGGCCGTTCGAGCGCCTGGTGCAGACCTTCACCTACACCGACGTCCCGGACGGGGTCAGTCTGGAGACCATGACGTTCACCGACCTCGGCGGCGGGCGTACCCGGACCGTCGCGCTGTCGGTGGTCGAGTCGCTGGAGATCCGCGACATGATCCTGGCCAGCGGCATGGACACCGGCGTGATCGAGGGCTACCAGAAGCTGGACGAGCTGCTGGCCTCGAGCTGAGTTCGGCCTGGCTCCCCGCGACTCCGATGGGCTCCGGGGAAACCCGGAGTTCACCCTGATCCTCGTCTCGAACCTACCTGAGCGATCGTTCTCGATATATCGTTGACCTATCGAGAGCTATCGGGCTCGGTCAGACATCGAGCTCGGCACGCTGCTCGTACCGAACTCGCACTGGGTTCCGACAGAGGAGGACGAGATGACCGGATGGGGACAGGGCTGGGGATCAGCCCCCGGAGATTTCCGGGAGGTGCCGGAGTTCCTGCGGCGCCTGGCGGCCGAGATGGGATTCGGGCCGCCTCCGCCGAGGCCGCCGCGCCCCCCGCGCCCGCCGCGGCCGGAGGAACACAGCCACGGCGGCCCGCGCAGGGGTGGCCCGCGCGGCGAGCCCTGGGGTCCGCCCTGGGGCGGCCCGTGGGGTCCCGGCTGGAAGGGTCCCCGGCATCGCCGGGGCTCCCGCGCCGGGCGAGGCGATGTGCGATCGGCGCTGCTCGCGTTGCTCGCGGAGGAGCCCATGCACGGCTACCAGATGATCCAGGAGATCGGCCGGCGCAGCGGCGGTGGCTGGCGTCCCAGCCCAGGGTCGGTGTACCCGACCCTGCAGCAGTTGGAGGACGAGGGTCTGATCCGCGCCGAGGAACAGGACGGCCGTCGGGTCTACCGACTGACCACGGACGGGCGGCACCACGTCGCCGATCGGACTCGCGAGTTCGCCGACATGTGGGACGAGATGGCACCGGAGCGGGACGAGAACGCCGAGGAGATGGGCGGTCTGGTGTTCGGCGTCGCGGCGGCGTTCCTTCATGTGATGCGCACCGGAACGGCCCGGCAGGTCGAGCAGGCCCGATCGGTGCTGGCACGCACCCGGACCGATCTGTACCGAATCCTCGGAGACGAGCCGGCGGATGACGGTGTCGATGAGGAGGACGCGGCCGGCGGTGACGAGGATTCTGACTCGACCGCCGGTGACGACGTCGCCGATGCGGCGGTCGATCTCGACGGTGACGACGGCGGCGGCGCCGGCGGCGCCGACAGCGATGGTCGGGGTCGGTCATGAGCGGGCCGGAGCCGCGGATGCGAGCGGCCGACACCGATCGGCAGGCCACGGTGGACCACCTGGCCCGGCACTTCGCCGCCGGTCGGCTGACCGCGACGGAGTACGACGAGCGGGTACGGCAGGCCTACGCCACGACCTACCTGGACGAGCTGCCGACGCTGCTGGCCGATCTTCCGGACGATCGCGGCGCAGCCAGGGACGACGCCAGCTGGGGTGGCGGCGGTTCCGGCCGGGACACCGGCGGTTCGGAATGGACCCGCGACGAGTCCGGGTGGGGCGGCGAGGGTCCCGGCTGGCAACGCACCCCGGGATGGTCCGGGCGTGCCCCCGGATACGGGCCGGCCGGCCGGTGGTACGGCCGCGCCGGTGGACACCGCCGACGCCCGGTCGCCGCGCTGCCGGTGATTCTGGGGGCGCTGTTGCTGATCGTGCTGACCCACGGCTTCATCCTGATCCCGGTGTTCTGGATCGGGTTGGCGCTGCTCGTCTTCGGCCGTCACCGTCGCGGCGGCTGCGGCCCGCACCTCGGCTCCCGATTGGGGCCACGCTCGGCCCCCTGACGCGACCTGCCGTCCCCGGTCCCTCGTTTGCGACGGGCCGGGGACGGCATGGCACGGTACGGTCCCGCGCGCGTGCCGGATGCGGCGCGGGGAAGGTCAGGCGACCACCGGGACGTCCGCCAGCGCCGCGGCCAGCGCCTCATCGGACAACCCGGAGTCGACCATGTCGCCGCGCAGGTAGGAGTCGTACGCCGCCAAGTCCAGCATGCCGTGCCCGCACAGCGCCGTCACGATCACCTTCTCCTCACCGGACGCCTTGCAGGCCACCGCTTCCCTGATCGCCGCCGCCAGCGCATGGGTGGGCTCCGGTGCCGGGACGATGCCTTCGGTGCGGGCGAATTGCACGGCGGCGGCGAAGCACTCGGTCTGGTCGATGGCGATGGCCTCCATCAGGCCCAACTCGTAGATGTGGCTCAGCAACGGCGCCATGCCGTGGTAGCGCAACCCGCCGGCGTGGATCGGGTCCGGCACGAAGTCGTGCCCCAGGGTGTGCATCTTCAGCAGCGGCGTCATTCCGGCGGTGTCGCCGAAGTCGTAGCGATACTCGCCTCGGGTCAGCGACGGGCAGGAGGCCGGCTCCACCGCCCGGATCACCGGGGACATCCGGCCCGCCAGCTTCTCCCGGATGAACGGGAAGCTCAGCCCGCCGAAGTTGGAGCCGCCGCCGGTGCAGCCCACGATCAGATCCACTGAGTCCTCACCGGCCAGCCGCAGTTGCGCGAGCGCCTCCTCGCCGATCACGGTCTGGTGCAGCAGCACATGGTTGAGCACCGAGCCCAACGCGTACTTCGTGTCGTCGGATCCCGCGGCGACCTCCACGGCCTCGGAGATGGCGATGCCCAGCGAACCGGTGTGGTCTTCCGGAAATGCCCGCCCGGCGGCAGTCAGCCGGGACGGGGACCGGTGAATGGTGCCGCCGAAGGTTTCGATCAGTGTCTTGCGGCCGGGCTTGGAGTCGTAGGAGGCCCCGACCTGCCACACCTCGCACTCCAGCCCGAACAGCGCGCACGCGAACGCTGGCGCGGTGCCCCACTGGCCGGCGCCGGTCTCCGTGGTCAGCTTGCGCACGCCCGCGCGAGCGTTGTAGAAGGCCTGCGGCACAGCGGTATTCGGCTTGTGTGAGCCGGCCGGTGAGACGCCCTCGTACTTGTAGTAGATGCGTGCCGGGGTGCCGAGTGCCCGCTCCAGCCGCAGCGCCCGGAACAGCGGGGACGGGCGCCACAGCCGGTAGACCTCCTGCACCTCCTCCGGGATGTCGATGTACCGCTCGCCGGAGACCTCCTGGGTGATCAGCTCGGCCGGAAACAGCGGCGCCAGGTCGTCCGGCCCCACCGGCTCGCGCGTCGCCGGGTGCAGCGGTGGCGGCGGGGGATCGGGCAGGTCCGGGATGATGTTGTACCACCGGGTGGGCATCTCGGACTCGTCGAGAAGGAACTTGTGCTGCTGTACCGCCATGGCCGCCTCCGCTGTGGCTCGCCCACCCGGCCCGTGACCGGCGCCCCGCGCCGCGCGCGTGGTGTCGGTCACGGTATCCGCTGCACGGCGTTTCGCCCAGAGCCTGAGCACATCCCCGGAGGTCGGCGCCCGTTGCTCAGCTCGGCGGAGACGACTCGCGATGGCGCCGGCTAGCCCTCGGTCCGGCTACTCCTCGGCGGCCTGCGGCGCCGCAGCTTCCAACCTGGCGGGGTAGAGCAGCCGGGCCACCAGAGCGGCCACCGCGCCACCGACCAGCGGTGCCACGATGAACAGCCACAGCTGGGACAGCGCCGATCCGCCGACGAACAGCGCCGGACCGATGCTGCGCGCCGGATTCACCGAGGTACCGGTCAGCGGAATGCCAATCAGGTGCACCGTGGTCAGGGCCAGGCCGATGCCCAGCGCGGCGACCGAGGCATACGCCGCCGGGCGGGTGGCCACCAGCACCACCAGCACGAACAGGAATGTCAGCACCACCTCGGCCAGGAACGCGCCGCCGGCATTCAGCCCGACCATGGAGTTCTCGCCGAAACCGTCGGTGCCGAGCCCCGTCGAAGAGCTGTACTTGCTGGCGCCGGCGAACACGAGGCGGAGCAGGGCGGCACCGACGATGCCCCCCACGATCTGCGCCACCCAGTAGCCGACCGCCTCGACGATCGACATCCGGCCCGCCACCAGGAATCCCATGGTCACCGCGGGGTTGATGTGGCAGCCCGAGATCGAGCCGATGGCGTAGACGAGCACCAGTAGCACCAGGCCGAACGCGAGCGCGGTGGCGATCACCCCCGCCGCGCCGCTGCCGCCGGTGATGCCGAACCCGAAGCACAGCGTCGCCACGCCCACGGCGAAGAACACCAGGCAGCCTGTGCCCAGTGCCTCTGCGGCCAATTTCCGCATGTTCACAGCGGTGGTCATCGCGCCTCCCCTACGATCGGACACGTGCCCGCGCGGGCGCGTGAGTGACGATCAGTGTCCCCCGCACCGGCCGCCACCGGGAGGGCGACACGCTACGTGTCGGAACAGTGACAGGCTGCACCGCTTCGCGGCGTGACCGCACCTACTTCCCAGTGACGCGCCGATCCTCGATGATGGGTGCGGCAGTATGCGGTGGTCGGTGCGGTGGTCGGCGACAGTGAGGGGGAGGGTCCGTGTCGGCTCGGATTCGTGCGATTCTTCGGCTCGCTGGCGCCGGGCTGATCGTGGCCGCGGTCGTGACGCAGTTCGTCTACAGCACCCGGTATGTCGCCACGTTCTCGGCGGCCAACTTCTTCAGCTTCTTCACCATCGAGTCCAACCTGATCGCCGCCGTGCTGTTGGCGCTGTCGGCGGTCGCGGCCTGGCGGGGCTCGACCGCGCCGTCGATGGCGCTGCTGCGCGGCGCGGCGGCGCTGTACATGACGATCACCGGCATCGTCTACTCGCTGTTGCTGTCCGGGCTGGAGGACGCGCTGCAGACCCAGGTCGACTGGGTGAACACGGTGCTGCACTACGTGATGCCGGTGGTCGTCCTGGCGGATTTCCTGCTCGACCGCACGGTGACGCCGCTGCGATTCGACCGTGCCTGGCTGTGGCTGATCTACCCGGTGCTGTACCTGATCTACTCGGAGGTTCGCGGACCGGCGGTGGGCTGGTATCCCTACCCGTTCCTGGATCCGCGGCCGCACGGGGTGCTGCCGGTGATCGTCACCAGCGCGGCCATCGCGGTGGCGGCCGTGCTGCTCGCTTGGCTGCTGGCCTGGACCACCAGGGTGGGTCGCCGCCCGGTACCCGTGGCCCAGCCGGTGGAACCCGTCGGGTAGTGGGTCCGGTCGGGCGCCCCGACGCGGTACATCGACGCCGCTGACGTGGCAGAGTCGGGGCATGGCAACGACACTGGCGCAGGCGATCGCCGCCGGACCGATCACCCTGGACGGCGGCCTGGCCACCCGGCTGGAGGCGCGCGGACACGACCTGTCGTCGGCGCTGTGGTCGGCCCGGCTGCTGGCCGACGACCCGGATGAGATCGTCGCCGCGCACGCCGACTTCTTCGCCGCGGGAGCCCGGGTCGCCACCACTGCGTCCTATCAGGCGTCGTTCACCGGACTGGCCGGCCTCGGGCTGGATGCGGACCGTGCGGCAGCATTGATGCGGCGCAGCGTGACGCTGGCCGCGCGGGCGCGAGAGCAATCCGGCGGTGACGAGGATCGCTGGGTGGCGGCCTCGATCGGTCCGTACGGCGCGGTGCTGGCCGATGGCTCGGAATACCGCGGCGACTATGGCTTGTCCGTGTCGCAGCTGCGCGAGTGGCACCGGCCCCGGCTGGCGGTGCTGGCCGACGCGGGCGCCGATGTGCTGGCCATGGAGACGATCCCGTGCGCCGCGGAGGCGGAGGCGCTGCTCGCCGAGATCGACGGCACGGGTGTTCCGGCGTGGTTGTCGTTGACCTGCGCGATGCGCGACGGGGTGGTGACGACCCGGCTGGGCGAACCGGCCGTCGGGGTGTGGGCCATGGTCGCCGAGGTGGACGAGATCATCGCGGTCGGGGTCAACTGCTGCGAGGCGGAGCATGCCGCCGAGATGGTGTCGGCGGCGGTCCTGGCGTCCGGCAAGCCTGGTGTGGTCTACCCGAACAGCGGCGAGGGTTGGGACGCTGCCGCCCGCCGCTGGACCGGGACCGGCACCTTCCGCGCCGGATTGGTGGACGGCTGGCGCGCCGCGGGTGCGGCATTGATCGGCGGCTGCTGCCGGGTGGGGCCGCAGGCGATCGCGGAGGTCAGGGAGTCGCTGGATCGACGGCGGGCAGCCGGGCCGGCGCCGGATCGGGTTCCACCGCACCAGTAGCGCCCCCGAGCGCCGGGGCCGTCACCCGATCCGCGCCCGTCCGCTCCGCGCTCTCCGGTGCGGTGCGCCGGATGGCCCACACCCCCAGAACGACTAGCGCCGCGATCTCCGTCACCGCCATGCCGCGTTCCACCAGCCCCAGCGGCACCGCCAGCCACCATCGGCCACCGCTTGCCCCCGTCGCGATCGCCACGATGATCGGGACGAACCAGGCCAGCCCGGCCACGGCCAGACCGGCCGCCCAGCGAGCCCTCGCGAATGCCGCCCGGAGCCGCGACGTTCCGCGGCGGGCCAACGTCAGCACCGCCAGCGGCAACGCGACGAACGCCACCAGACTGGCGATCCGGTGCACCTGACCGGAGATGCTGGGTCCCAGCGCCCAATTCGCTTTGGGGAACGCCGTCAGCGTCAGCAGGCCGATCACCCACAGCCCGCCGAAGACCAGACCGGTGGAACTGGCGCGTGGCTCGCCCGGGCCACCGGATCGAGCGGTCGCCAGCAGAACGGCCACCGAGCCGGAGGCGATGGCCAGCACGCCGACGTCGAACGCCCAGGCGGCGCTGGTGAGCATGTACTCGCTGATGGTCCGGCGGATCGGCGAGATCGCCGCACCCGGCCCGACCACGTGCAGCACCGCGATGACCAGGGAGCCGGCGAGCACCGCGCCGATGCCGAGCCGAGCCATGACCCGTGCCGTCCCGCCCGCCATCCGACCTCCCACCGGGATTGGTGCGTCCTGCCCACAGTACGGAACTCCCGAAACCGCGGGCATCGATCGGCCAGCCGGCGGTCGCGGTGGCAGGGCCCGCCAGGATGACGGCGCACAGCCATGCGACCATCGACGGCAGAATTCGACGAGGGTGACCGGTGGTCGGCCGCGGGTCGTGCGCACCATCGCCGATCACCGTGATCCGCCTCCCCGACCCCTGCCTCCCCGATCGCTGCCTCCCCGATTGCTGCACCTGACCGAATTGGATACCGGCCCGCGACGGCTGGGGGCGGCCGCCCCTCCAGCGCTGCCATGGGCACGACCACGCGCCGAGGTCGAGGACGTCGGTGTGGCATCCTGCCTGGAGGTGGCGGAACAGAAGCGGAGGATCGCGTGGGCATCACCAGGATTGGCGTGGTCGGCGGTGGGCTGATGGGCTCGGGCATCGCCGAGGTCGCGGCCCGCAGCGGGCTGGACGTCGTCGTGTCCGAGGCCAGCGACGAACTCGCCGACGCCGCCCGGGCGCGGATCGAGAAGTCGGTGCGGCGCGGCGTGGACAAGGGCAAGCTATCGGCCCAGGACGCCGACGCCGCCCTGGGCAGGCTGCGGGCGGTGACGGGGATCGCGGAGCTGGCCGACCGGGAATTGGTGGTCGAAGCCGCGACCGAGAACGAGCAGATCAAGCTGGCGCTGTTCGCGGACCTGGACCGCACCGTGGCCGACCGGTCGGCGATCCTGGCGTCCAACACCTCCTCGATCCCGATTGCGCGGCTCGGCGCTGCCACCACCCGACCAGAACTCGTGGTGGGCATGCACTTCTTCAATCCGGCGACCGTGCAGAAGCTGGTCGAGGTCATCCCGTCTCAGCTCACCGCCGCCGCAACCATCGATCGGGTGACCGAGCTGGCCACCGGCACGCTGGGCAAGACCGTGGTGCGCGCCAAGGACCGGGCGGGCTTCGTGGTCAATGCGCTGCTGGTGCCCTACATGCTCTCGGCGATTCGCATGGTCGAGGCCGGGCATGCCACCGCCGAGGACGTCGATACCGGCATGGTGCTGGGCTGCGCGCACCCGATGGGGCCGCTGGCGTTGACCGACCTGGTCGGCCTGGACACCACCATGGCGGTGGCCGAGTCGCTGTATGCCGAGTACGCCGAGCCGACCTTCGCGCCGCCGCCGCTGCTGCGCCGGATGGTCGAGTCGGGCCTGCTGGGTCGCAAGTCCGGCCGAGGCTTCTACACCTACGACTGACGGCGCATCACGGCCGCGCCCGCCGACGACGGCGCGTCAGCCGTGATCGCGCCGCCGTCGGCGTGCTGCCCGGGCCGCCTGCCGACGCTGCCGTTCCACCGCCCGACGCCGGTCGTCCTCGGCGCGCGCGGCCCAGAGTGCCTGCATCATCTGCGGGTTCATGCGATGCCTCCGTGGGGCGGGGCCGGAACCCAGATGTCCGACCCGATGCCCCTACGGTCGTGCTAAGGCGGGGGCCCCGGCATCGGGCGATAGGCATGGTCCCGCCCGCGATCGACCTCAGATCCGCCGGTGACGCGCCCCCATGCCGGCTAGGTATGCCCCGTCGGCGCCGTCACCGCTTAGGTCGCCGGGTCATCGGCGGCCAACCGTCACGCCGCGTACAGCGCGTCCAGCTGCACGGCGTACTGGGCTTCCACGGCGCGTCGGCGCATCTTCAGCGAAGGGGTCAGCTCGCCATCCTCCACCGACAGGTCCCGGGGCAGGATGATGAACTTCTTGATCGTCTCCCAGCGTTCCAGCTTGGAATTCAGCTCGTCGACGAAGCCTTGTATCAGCTGCTGCACAGCCGGGGACAAGGCGAGGTCCGCGATCGACGCAGCCGCCATCCCGTTGGCCTTCGCCCAGTCGCCGATGGCGTCCGGATCCAGCGTGATCAGCGCGGAGCAGAATTTGCGGCCCTCGCCGTGCACCAGGATCTGCGAGGAGTACGGGCACACCGCCTTGAACACCGTCTCGATCTTCTGTGGCGCCACGTACTTGCCGCCGGAGGTCTTGATCAGATCCTTCTTGCGATCGGTGACCTTGAGGTAGCCGTCCACCATCTCGCCGATGTCGCCGGTGTGCAGCCAGCCGTCCGCGGACAGCACCTCGTCGGTCGCCTCCGGGCTGTTGTGATATCCGCGCATAATGCCGGCGCCCCGCATCAGGATCTCGCCGTCGGCTGCGATCATGACCTCGGTGCCGGGCAGTGGCGGACCCACGGTGCCGATCCGGTAGTCGAAGGGCAGGTTCACGCAGCTGGCCGCGCTGGACTCGGTCAGTCCGTAGCCCTCCAGCACGGGCACGCCCGCGGCGTCGAACCACTCGGCCACTTCGACCGACAGCTTCGCCGACCCGGAGATGAAGAACCGGGCCCGGCCACCGACCAGATGCTGGATCTTGGCGAACACCAGCTTGCCGGCCACCGCGTTCTGCACCCGCAGCGTGGCGGGCACGGTGGCGCCGGCCTGCCGCAGCCGCGACGCCCGCACTCCGACCCTGAATGCCCAGTCGAAGATCTTCGCCTTCACCCCACCGCCGCCCTGCGCGGTGAGCGTCACCTTCGCCCGCACCTTCTCGAAGATCCGCGGTGCTCCGGCCATGAACGTCGGCTTGACGCTGGCCAGGTTCTCCACGATGCGGTCCAGGTTGCCGTCCACCGCGGTGGTGAACCCGACCGTCAGCTGGATGGCCAGCAGCACCTTGCCGAAGACGTGCGACAGCGGCAGCCACAGGTATTGCAGGTCGTCCTCGCGCAGGATCTGCACGGCATCCGCGGCGGCGCCCTCGTAGGTCCAGTTGTCGTGTACCAGGCGCACCCCCTTGGGCCGGCCGGTGGTGCCCGAGGTGTAGATCAGGGTCGCCAGGTGCTCCGGCAGCAGCTCGTCGATCCGGTCCGACACCGCCGCCGGTTGTTCGGCCAGCAGTGCCCGGCCCCGCTCGGCGAGCTGCTGCAGGGACAGCACCCGCTCGCCGTCGGCCGCGCCGTCGAAGGTGACGATCGCCCGCACATTCGGCAGATCCGCGTCGGCCAGCTTGCCGAGCTGAGCGTCGTCCTCGGCGAAGATCACCCGGGAGCCGGAATCGCGCAGGATGTAGGCGACGTCGTCCTGCTTCGTCGTGGGGTAGATCGTGGTGGTGGCGCCGCCGGCGCACATGATCGCCAGGTCGGCCAGCACCCACTCCAGCCGGGTGGACGAGGCGATCGCGACCCGATCCTCGATGCCGATGCCCAGAGACAGCAGGCCGGCCGCCAGCTCCGTGACCCGCTCGCCCGTCTGCGCCCAGGTCAGGGTCTGCCAGCCGCCCGGTTCGGTGGGATCCGGAGACAGGAAGGCCGGCCGGTCCGGCGTCGCGGCGACCCGGTCGGCGAACAATCGGCCAAACGAGGCCGGCCGGTCGGACAGGCTAGCGGTGGGCATGACGTCCTCCTTGACGACATCCAACCGGTGCGGTGTGCCAGCGCGCCCGGCCGGGTCGCCCGGGGCGCTGCGCCGAACCGGTGATCTGCCCAGCACTCTACGGAGCGCGTGCGCGGTTAGTCGACCGTGCCATCGACGCTGTCGGGAACGCCTCGGCGGCCGGTAACGTTTTGCTTCGGCCGGGGATGGTCGCCGGCCCGGGACCAGGGCGGGGTTGGCAGTGACTTCAGAGAGTTCAGGGAATTCCGGAAGTTCGGGCAGTTCAGTGAGTTCGGGGGGCCCAGCGAGTTCGGGTCACTCAGGGCACGAGGGCGGCACCAAGGCGATCCTGGCTGCGCTGGGTGCGAACCTGGGAATAGCGGTGACGAAGTTCATCGCGTTCCTGGTGTCGGGCTCGTCGTCGATGTTGGCCGAGTCGGTGCACTCGGTAGCCGATTCCGGCAACCAGGTGCTGCTGCTGGTCGGTGGCAAGCGGGCGCGGCGGGCGGCGGATGCCGAGCATCCGTTCGGCTACGGCCGGGAGCGCTACGTGTACGCCTTCATGGTCGCGATCGTGCTGTTCTCGGTCGGCGGGGTGTTCTCGGTCTACGAGGGCATCCACAAGATCCAGCATCCGGAGGCGATCGCCGCGGCCTGGCTGCCCATCGCGGTGCTGGTGATCGCGATCGGGCTGGAATCGTTCTCGCTGCGCACCGCGCTGCGAGAGTCGGCGCCCTTCCGGCAGGGCATCTCGGTGCTGGCGTTCATCCGGCGCGCCAAGGCCCCGGAGCTGCCGGTGGTGCTGCTGGAGGACATGGCGGCGCTGGCCGGACTGGTGCTCGCGCTGTTCGGTGTGCTGGCAACGGTGATCACCGGCGATGGGCTCTACGACGGCGTGGGCACGGTGGCGATCGGGGTGCTGCTGGTGGCGGTGGCGCTGATCCTGGGAGTCGAGGTCAAGAGCCTGCTGGTGGGCGAGGGGGCATCGGCGGCCGATACGGCGGCGATTCGATCGGCGGTGACGGGAGCGCCGGGCGTGCAGCGGATCATCCACATGCGCACGCTCTACCTGGGCCCGGACGAGTTGATGGTCGGGATCAAGGTGGGTGTACCGGGATCGGCGGCGGCCGCCGATGTGGCCTCGGCCATCGACGAGGTGGAGCGCCGGGTGCGAGCGGCGGTGCCGGCCGCTCGGGTGATCTACATCGAGCCAGATATCGACCGGGCGGAGGCGGCATCCGGTCAGACAGCGGCAGGGCCCGAGGCTGCGTCACCGGCGGTCGGGTCGATCCCGGACGTGGCCGGCTGACGTACCCACCCGGTACTGTCCGGATGTCCGCATCGATGTTCCCGCGGGAACGCCAATCGGGACGATGCGTTACCGGCACTGAGGCCGAGCGAGTCGGGTGGGTGGCCGTATGACACCCGTATCCCGGTGAAGCGTTCGGGAGGGTCATGCGGCGACGAAGACTCAATTGCGTACGGCAACGAAACCAGGCATAGCCAACGGCATTCCCGCATCCCTCCGGCAGCCGCAGAGCTGAGCCGTCCCGGTCGAGGTTCGGCTACCGGTGACATTTGTGGCTCCTCCTGATGGGTCAGCAGGTCCCGGAAAAAGCAACTACGCGATGCCGAGGAAAACGAGCATCGAGCGGCTCACCGAGAGCATCTCCGCGTCGGTCAGTGCTCCGATGGCCTGACCCAGCCTGTCCCGGCGTACCGCCGTGATCTTGTCGATCATGATTCGGCTAGTGACCGTCAGACCGTTCGCTTCTGTCGGATCGATGGCAATGCGCAGCAGGCTCTCCGTGGGATCTGACGTCAACGGGCACACAGCCACGGACGTCGTAGCGTCGAACCTGTCGGACTGCAGGACCAACGCCGGACGGGGCTTGCTCGTGTAGTCCCCAGGAGCGGCTACCGTCCACAACTCTCCGCGCCTCACTCGTCGTCCATGTCATCGGGGAACTGCGAGATGGCGTCGACGAACGCCTGATCCTGCTCGGCGTGCTCACTGGCGGCCAGGGCCACCGACTGGCGATGACATTCATCGTCAAAGCCTGGAGCGCTGGTGTCCGGCACCCAGATCTGCAGCGGGCGCATCCCCTGCGCGCGTAGTCGCGCGCGATGTTGTGCTACGCGGCGATTGACGGTGTGAGCCATGCCCATATGTTACATGAAACGAAACTGGAGTGTGGTGCAGGCCGATCGTCGATCGAACGTAGAAGCGACGATCACCTGTCCGGGTGTCGATTCCGTTATGGGGATCGCTTACTGGGGACGCCGATACATGCGGCTGCATCTCCAACCGTGCTGTTGCACCAGAGTAGTACTGCGGTAGCATCGGAGTATGAAACTGAGTGTCAGCCTGCCCGATGAGGATGTAGCCGTCCTCGACGAGTACGCCCGAACGGCGGGCCTCCCTTCTAGGTCGGCCGCGCTCCAGCATGCCGTGCGCATGTTGCGTCTGCCCGATTTGGAGCAGGACTACGAAGCTGCCTGGCAGGGCTGGGAAGAATCAGGCGACCACGCAGCTTGGGACGTGGCCGCTGCCGACGGACTTACTAATGCTGCGCGGTGAGATCCGGCTCGTCGATTTGGACCCTGCGCGCGGTAACGAGGCCAACAAGCGACGACCGGCAGTGATCGTCAGCAACGACCGGGCGAACTCGATCGCGTCGCGGCTCGGCCGAGGCGTGGTCACTGTCGTTCCGGTCACCAGCAACATCGATCGAGTCTTCCCGTTCCAAGCATTGCTGCCTGCGGCGGCGACCGGTCTTCGGCAGGACTCAAAAGCTCAAGCCGAGCAGGTCCGCTCCATCGCCGTCGAGCGGATCGGCGCAGTCCTGGGCCGGGCCCCTGCGGACGTCATGGTGCACCTCGACGACGCACTGCGTCTCCACCTGCAGTTGTAGTGCCATCGCATTCCGGAAGGGATCGACTAACGGTGACGAATCTCGCTGGTCTGACCATGATCATGTAATCGTCATATGCGGACCCCCGAATCGGTGTCACCGCGTTGTCGTGGTGGGCCGCTACGCTCTTGCGTTGCTGGCGCAGGCGCCGGTGCTGCGGGCTCGTGAACATTGACGAGCTCAATGTTCACGAGCCGCCGCAGGTGCCGGCTCCCAGGGACAGCGTGGTCCTGTGTGTTGTCTTGTTGTCCGGGTCTGTCACCGTGATGGGCACGCAAGCGGTGTTGCGGCCGAAAAGGACGGAGCCCGCCGACCCACCACGAGCCGGTGGAGCCCGGCTGCTCGCAGCTTCGGTAGGTCACCGAGCGGGATCCCGAGGCTGGCCCGGTCTCGGTCACGATCGCGGCGTAGCCGGCGGCGGAGTCGCCGATCGTGATCGTTGCCGACGCGTCCGGTGGGAGTTGGGCGCCGGACTTGTAGAAGTAGCCGCCGTCCAGACTCCTCTCACGGACCGGTGAATTCTTGTAGTTGCGCAGACCGGCGTAACTCAGCGGACCGATGACCACGTCCGTCGTGTTGGGGAACTTGCCAGTGACGGGTCGCGCATGGTCACCATCAATGACGGGCTTCGCCGGCATGGTCCGGTCTCCGGCTTCCAGGCTGATCCGTACGGCGAAGTCGTTGACGCCGCCGCTGGTGGCGACATCGAAATCCTCGGTGGGATCGGTTGCGAGCAGGCCGCCCAGGTACATGGCCCCATGATCAGCGCAACCTTCGAACGTGACCGACCTTGCTCATCGTGCCCCGGTAGGCGATGCCACGCCACCGCTGCCTGCCATCTGCGCGGCTCTGCGGAGCCACAGCGCGGCTATCGGGGCGCGAGCGCCTCAGTGGGTCGTGACGTCCTCGACGGAGGTCGACGAGCGCGAAACGGCCGGCTACGACGTGACGATCGTGCTGCTGGCGGGGCGGGGCTACTTCTCCAAGCAGACGACATCGACGTGGGTGGTGGTGCCAGCGGTGACGCGAACCGCATTTTCCATTGTTATGCAATTGCCGGTGTTGTCGCCGTATTGCGGGCTGTGCCCTTCGATGGTGTAGCTGCCCGGGGCGACGGACACGGAGTATCGCCCGTCGTCGGTAACGGATAGCGAACGATGCTGGTGGGTCTCGGTGTTGGTCACGATGACGGTCCCGGACACCGGGTAGTCGGCGCTCATTGGCGGGCTGACAAGGAGGCGACCGGTGACAGTTCCGGTGTCGGCGGGATGGACGTCCGCGGGAAAGCCCCCCGAGGATCCGGCGAGACGGGCTAGCCGCTCGGTCAGATCCATCGTCCGCTGTCCGGTGCGGGTGCCGTTGGAGGCGCCCAGGTCGCCGCACAGTCCGAGCCGGACGACGACGGTCAGGCTGGGGCCGCTGGGGTACTCGGCCCGGATGAGGTACGCGGCGCTGTCGTCCGCCTGCTGTCCGGTCAGCGAGCCGATGGCGGTGACGGGGGACCGGCACGATTCCGGGCTGAAATGCTGCGGATTTGCTCGGGACAGGCCTTCCGGGAGGCCGTTGAGCAGCGATACCAGCGACGCGCGGTCGGCCGCATCGAGCGCCGTGGACTGTTCGATCAGCCCGGCGAGGTAGCGGCAGATCACGACGGAGGTGGGGGTGCCGGGGACGAGGCGCTGGTCGGCGCCGGGTCTGGCGGCCGGCTCGCCGACGGGCAGCACGCCGAGATCGTCGTCGCGGGAGGAACATCCGTCGGGTCCGGTGCGCACGATCGTCAAGCTGTCGGCCAGTCGTGCTGCGCGGCCCGCGTCGGGCGAGCGGATCACGACCTGCGCCTGGAGCGATGGCACCGTCACCGTCACCACGTGTACCCCGTGGTCGGCGGTGCCGGTCAGCCGGGTGGCGGTGACCCCGTCGACGGTGGCCGGCTCGGTGCGGGTGCTGGTGAGTGAGCCGGCCAGGCCGCCCGCTGTGCCCTCGAAGAACTCGGCCGAGGTCACCTGTGGGTGCACCGGCCCCGCACACGTGGTTCTGGGGCCAGGAAGTACCACGGTGTCGCGGATGGGTGAGGTGCACTGCAGAGCGTTCAGTGGCCACCCGGCAGGTACCTCGATGGCCAACCCGTGGAACACCACTTGCCGCATCTTGGTGGCCGCCGGGGCGGCGCCGGAGCCTGTCGTGCCCGCTGCTGTCGAGGCCCCCGGGCCCGAGCCGTCGGACGTGCTAGGGCCCGTCGCCACCGCATCGGGGGAGGACGCGGTCGGTTGCGCGGCAGGGATCGCGCTGTCGCGAGCCAGTTGCACCGCCGTTGTCGCGCCGGCGATCGCGATGATGACGGCCGCTCCGACGCCGATCGTCGCGAGCATCCGTGACCTGCGAGCGGTCCGGGAGGCGTGCACCCGAACCGCGGCGAGATCCGGTCTCGGCGCGGCCCGCCGGGCGGCGGACGCCCACGCGCGCAGCCGCTCGTCCATTTCCTTGTCGTTCTGCTCGTCGTCGTTCATGTCGCCTCCAGTCGGATGCGAAGGGCGTTGCGCCCGAGGTGCAAATGGGTCTTGACCGACCCGGCGGAGATACCGAGGACGGTGGCGATGTCGGACATGGACAGGTCCGCCAGGTAGTGCAGCCAGATCACCTCACGCTGCCGCCGGGGAAGCGCTGCGATCGCGCGATCGATGTCCATATGTCTCGCCGCCAGATCCGGGGAGTTGCCGGTTGCCGGGTCGTCGTCGGGACGCAGACCGATCAGCTCGACCGGCCGAGACCGGGTCCGGTGCCGACGGGCTCGGTCCAACAGGATGGCCACCAGCCAAGCACGAGCCGTTCCGCGCTCCGGCCGGAACGTCGCGCGACGCCGCCACGCCCGCACCAGCGTCTCCTGGACGACGTCTTCGACGTCCGCGGACGGCACCTGTTGCGCGGCGAGCGCGGTCAAGACGGCCAGGTGCGGGGCCACCCACTCGTCGAAACCGTCGTTCTCGGGCAGACTCATCACCTCAGCCTCATCCCGAGCGTCCTGTCCCGCCGTCGCGACACTCACACCAGTGATACGCCGACGTGACCCGGCCCCGGTTGAACCCAACCAGAAGTTCACCAAGGATGCCGGACGGACCGCGACGGTGGCATCGGGATCGCCGGACAGCTACCGGGTCGTCCCGGCCGCGGGCGCCGTCACGAGCACGGCGGCACGCGCCCGGGCTTGGAGGTAGACGACCGCCGTGTCCCAATCCATCTCGGCACCGGCAGCGAATAGCTGCTCACGCGGTACACCGCCGGGCTCTGGTGGACGCAGATGCCTGGGCCGGTCAAGGCTTCGCCCAGGTGACGGTGTGCCGGAACGCGATCCTTGGGTGGCGATTTTGTGATCATGGCCCCGGACGGCGTGAATCGTTACCGCGCACTGTTCGATCGGTACGGCCCCGTACTAGCGCGGCCGGTATACCCGGTGTCCGTGAGAGAGCGGCACCATGCCGGGGCGGGGTCGCGACGCGGAATTTGGCCCGAGTCCGCCGGCGGGCAGGTCAGCCGGGTCCACGCCAACCCCTAGCAGCGTCCGCGTGACCTGCTGCGCGGAGTCCAGCAGGTCGTCCAAGGCCCGGGTGACATGTTCGGCGGTGACGACGGTCAGCGGCGCACGCTCAATCAATGATTCGAGCACCGCACGGCGTAGCAGTTCTTTCAGAAACGACGCAGTCACTCCGTCGGTCCGCTCGACCACGTCCGCCAGGTCCTCCGGGCCGAGCTGCACCGGCACGCCGCGCGCGTAGAGCTCGAACAGCCGGCGCCGCGCAGCCGGGTCGGGCAGCGGGACCTCGACGGCCACGTCAATGCGCCCGGGCCGCGCGGCCAACGCCGGCTCCAGCAGATCAGCCCGGTTCGTGGTCAGGACGAATAGCAGGTCGGCGTCGGCGGCGGCACCGTCCATCGCGTCGAGCAGGTCGAACAGCACCGGGCTGCTGCCGGGGCCGAAGGAGCGGTCCTCGGCGACCAGATCGACGTCCTCCAGCACCATCACCGCTGGGGCGAGTTCACGGGCCAGCTCGGCGATCGAACCGACCGCGTGCAGCGAGCGGCCGGTCAGCACCAGACGGGTGTAGCTGGGCATGTTCCCGACCAGGTAGCGCATCGTGTGCGTCTTGCCCGTTCCCGGCGGGCCGTACAGCAGCAGACCCCGCTTGAGGTGCTGCCCGGCTGCCAGCAGCGCGTCGCGGTGGGCGGCGACGCCCAGCGCGTGCCGTTCGACACGGCCCAGCACCGCCTCGGGCAAGATCACGTCGTCGCGTTCGGTGCTCGGTACCGGTACGAAGCGCAATTGGATCCCGCCGGTGGATAGCACTGCTACGTCCAGCAGGTGGCCGCGATACACGTTCAGCGCGGCGCGGAGCTCGTCCAGTTCGGCGATCACCGCCTGCGCCGCTGCCACCGGTAGACCGACGGTCTCGATGCGCAGCCCGTGTTCGTGTTCCTGCGGGCCTGAGATCATCAGCACGTACCGCCCGGCGACGTCCTCGACGAGCAGAACCGCCAGCTGCAGACAGGCCAGCGTGGAACCCGGCCCGTTGGGCAGATCCACCAGCGGCGGGGCTGACAGCCGGATCGGCGGCAATCCACCGCCACTGGTCAGTTGCTGCAAGGAGAATCCGCCGTAGTGCGGTGGCAGGGCGACCCCACGCACCACCGCGCTGCGCCCCTCGCGGGTTGTCCACGCGTTCAGCGCCGTTTGAACGTTGACGTGCTCGAACGGCGACCATTCCCGGCTGACGACCGATTCGCGAGCCCGGTCCGGGCCTAGAAAGTCCAGGACCAGGTTCGCGACCTCGTTGCGGGCATTGCGCGCGTCGTCGTGCACCCATTCCAAGAAGGATCGAAACGCCGCCGCGAACTCGGTCGCCTGCTCGGCACTGGCATGGTCCGTACCGCTCATGATCCGACGATAGTCAACGAGGCGGCCACCCATCGGAGCAAGTGGCGACGAACCCCCTCGACGGCAGCGCTGACTTCCCTGACCTGATGACCCGCCGATCCCCAACCAGGTGCCCCGCGAAATGCGGTCGCCAATACCGTCAAGCGTCCACAATGCGATCCGTATACCGTGGACGCCATGCTGGTTGCCTTCTCTGTCGCACCCTCCGGCGGCCCGGACGGTGGCGACTCGGTGTCTGCTGCCGTCGCCGAGGCCATACGGGTCGTGCGGGATTCGGGTCTGCCGAACCGGACCGATGCCATGTTCACCACTGTCGAGGGTGAGTGGGACGAGTGCCTGGATGTCGTCAGGCGGGCCTGCGAGGCGGTGGGCCGGTTTGGGTCGCGGGTCTCGCTGGTGCTCAAGGCCGACATCCGCCCAGGCCATGCCGGCGAGCTGACCGGCAAGGTCGAGCGGGTAGAGCGGCTGCTGTCCGACGGCGGTTGAGGTCCCAGCGGTGACGTGGTGCCGCCGCTCGGTGCGCCGTCACCGCTAGATCGTGGGCGGCCGGTCCGGTGGCGGCCGATCCCGTTGGCTCCGCGGGGTAGATGCGTCGACGCCCCCGGCCGATGCGACCGGGGGCGTCGGGTGCTACGCGAGAGAACCTCAGGGCACGATCAGGCCGGAGGTCTTGCTGCGGGCGGCGGTGAACCGGGCGGTCGCGTCGGCCCAGTTGACCACGTTCCACCAGGCCTTGATGTAGTCCGCCTTGACGTTGCGGTACTGCAGGTAGAAGGCGTGCTCCCACATGTCCAGCAGCACGATCGGGATCTGCGCGGCCGGTAGGTTGCCCTGCTGGTCGAACAGCTGCATCAGGTTCAGCCGCTGGCCGAGGGTGTCCCACACCAGCATGGCCCAGCCGGAGCCCTGCAGGCCGGCGGCCGCCGCGGTGAACTGGCCGCGGAAGCCGTCGAACGAACCGAAGAACTCGTCCACGGCGGCGCCCAGCTCGCCGTCCGGCTTGTCCCCGCCGTCCGGCGACAGGTTGGGCCAGAAGATCGAGTGGTTGACGTGCCCACCGAGGTTGAAGGCCAGGTTCTTCTCCAGCAGGTTGACGGTGCCGTGCGACTCCTTCTCCCGGGCCTCGGCCATCTGCTCCAATGCGGTATTGGCGCCCGCCACGTAGGCGGCGTGATGCTTGTCGTGATGCAGCTGCATGATCTCGCCGGAGATGTGCGGCTCCAAGGCCGAGTAGTCGTACGGCAGATCCGGAAGTGTGTACTGCGCCATGGATTTCTCCCTCGGTCGAGACGACGCACAGCAGACGCCGTGCGGATCTTGAAGATCGTTACTTCCGACCATATACCCGCCCCGCGTGGGGGTGAATCGGGCGGGTGCTGCGGGTTTAGCCCTGTGCTCGGCCCGGTTGTTAGCCCGGTTGTTAGCCCCAAGAGGGGATCCAGGTTTCGGCGACGAGTCGGGCGGGGGTGATGGGGTCGCCCATCAGGATGGGCCAGAGCCAGATGAAGTTGGCGGCGACGATGCCGACGTAGAGGGCGACGACGGCGATGGAGGTGTACCGGCGTTCGATGCCAACGGCGAGACCCTGGCCGTGTCGGGGTAGCAGTGTGCGGTGCGGCCGGGGGGCCGTACGTGAGGGCGGGTGGGTGGCGGTGACGGGGCCGTCGTTGGGTGCTCGTGCGGGAGCGCTGGCGGCGCGGCCGAGGATGTCGCCGAGGGCCAGGGTGATGCCGATGACCAGGAACGGCGCCAGGGGGGTCATGTAGAAGAAGTACATCTGGCGTTCCCAGATGAACAGCCAGGGGATGAACCCGAACCCGTAGGCGACCAGTACGGCGGTGTAGCGCCAGTCGAGGCGGGCGATGGCCCGCCACAACGCCCAGCCTGCGACGAAGAACGCCAGGAACCACAGACTCGGCGTGCCGACCAGCAGGATGCGTTTGACGCAGTCGTCGTGCCCGGCCCCGCAGCCGGTGGTGCCCTGCCCGCCGGACAGGTAGTACAACACCGGCCGGGTCGACATGGGCCACGCCAGCGGTTTCGACTCCCACGGGTGCCGGTCGTGGGGGTCGGTGGGAGTCAGGATGTCCGCGCTGGTCTTGAGCATCTGCAGGGTCATGGTGATCAGCGACCGCAACCCGGGCAGGATGCCTCCGGAGTCGACGTGTCGGTCCCAGCCGGTCTCGGAGGTGAACCAGGCCCAGTAGGAGGCCAGGTAGGTCAGGATCGGCACGATGGCCAGGGACCAGATGGAGGGTAGGAAGTCGCGGCGGAACATGGCGGTGATCGGGTGCCGCAGTCCGTACTGTTTGCGGGCGGAGATGTCCCAGATCACCGACAGGATGGCGAAGCCGATGATCCAGTAGGCGCCGTTCCATTTGGTGGCGGTGGCGCAGCCGAGCATCAGCCCGCAACCGAAGCGCCACCAGCGGGCGCCCAACGGGACCCCGCCGGGGAAGGTGTCCATGGACCCGTCGGCGACGGCGGCGGCCAGGCGTGCGCGGACCTGGTCGCGGTCGGCAAGCAGACAGGCGAATGCGGCGAGGATGAACACGGCGACGAAGGTGTCCAGCAGGGCGGTCCGGGCCATGACCTGGGAGACGCCGTCGCAGATGAGCAGCACGCCGGCGATGCCGCCGAGCAGGGTGGATCGGGTCAGGCGGCGGGTGGCGCGGATGACCAGCAGGATGCACAGGGTGCCGGCGATGGCGGAGGCGATGCGCCAGCCGACGGGGTTGTAGCCGAAGAGCATTTCGGGGATGGCGATGAGCTGTTTGCCCAGGGGTGGGTGGACGATGACGCCGAAGGCTTGATTGTCTTCGATGCCGCCAGTGCGGATCATTTCGGCGGCTTGGACGGCGTAGTACTTCTCGTCGAATAGCGGAGTGCCGCCATCGGTGCGCCAGCCGAGGTGCCAGAACCGTAGGATGCCGCCGATCAGGGTGAGAACGCCGGTGACGATCCAGCCGCGTGCGGTGTCGGTGGGCATGGGTGGCAGCACGAGTCCGCGTCGCCGGACGGGCGTGGGCACGGCTGGTACGTCACCGATCGGCACCACCGAATCGGCCGGGTCCGCCAACCGGTGCTCGTCATCGTCCGGCACGTCCACACTCGACGTGCCCAGCCACTGCGGGGTGCGATCGTCGGGCTCCGGAGCTGAGAGATCCGGCTCGAGCCCAGGTGCGCCGATGCGATCCGCGACGCCGGTGCCGGATGCCATGGGTCCGATCGTAGGGTGAGCCGATGGGATCGGGTGCTCAGACCGGCCGGTTGGTGCTCGCCGGGACGCCGCTGGGCCGGCTGTCGGATGCTTCGCCCGGTTTGCGGGCCGCGCTCGCCGACGCGGACATCATCGCCGCCGAGGACACCCGCCGGCTACGCCGGCTGACCGCCGACCTGCAGGTGTCACCGCGCGGCCGGGTGGTCTCCTATTACGACGCCGTGGAGCAGTCGAAGGTGCCGGCGCTGCTGGAGCAGATCCGCGGCGGGCAGACCGTGGTGTTGGTCACCGACGCCGGTATGCCGGCGGTGTCCGACCCGGGCTACCGGCTGGTCGCCGCGGTCGCCGAGGCCGGTCTGCCGGTCACGAGCGTGCCCGGGCCCAGCGCGGTCGTGACGGCACTGGCGCTGTCCGGCCTGCCCACCGACCGGTTCTGCTTCGAGGGGTTCCTGCCGCGCAAGCCGGGGGAGCGAGCCCGGGCGCTGGGCGCGCTGGCCGGTGAGCGCCGAACCATGGTGTTTTTCGAATCGGTCCATCGGCTGGCCGAGACGCTCGCGGCGATGGTGACGGCGTTCGGCGCTGACCGACCGGCGGCGCTATGCCGGGAGCTGACCAAGACCTACGAGGAGGTCCGTCGCGGGCCGCTGGGCGAATTGGCTGCAGGCGCGGGCGACGTGCGGGGCGAGGTGACGCTGGTGGTGGCCGGGGCCTCCGAGGGCGGTGACGATGCTCCGGAGGCGGCTGCGCTGGCGGTCGAGGTGGGGGAGTTGGTCGCCGCGGGATCGAGCCGGCGCGACGCGGTCGACGAGGTGGCGGCCCGGCACGGCCTGCCCCGCCGGGTGGTGTACGCGGCGGCGGTCTCTCGCTGAGCCCACGACTGACGCCGGGGCCCGCGCGGCGGATGTCCGAGGGTTGCGCTTTCATAGGGGTATGAGCGATCTCGCCAGTTCCCGGTCCCGCGTCGAGCTTTTCACCGGCCTGCACGTCCCTGGCCGGCCGGTGCTGCTGCCCAACGCCTGGGATGCCGCGTCGGCGCGCATCATCGAGCGGGCGGGTGCGGCGGCGATCGCCACCAGCAGCGCCGCCGTCGCCTGGAGCCTGGGTCGCGCCGACGGCAATGTGATGAGCCGGGACGAGGCCGTCGGCGCGGTCGCTCGGATCGCGGCGGCTGTCGACCTGCCCGTCACCGCCGATGTCGAAACCGGCTACGGCGACGGCGACGAGGCTCTGGCCACCACCATCCGGGCGCTGATCGACGCCGGGGCCGTCGGTGTGAACCTGGAGGACTCCGGCGGCGACCCGCTGTGGCCGGTCGATGTCGCCGCGCATCGGGTGCGGGAGGCGCGCGCCGCGGCCGACGCTGCGGGAGTTCCGCTGTACATCAACGCTCGCACCGACGTGTACCTGGCGCAGGTCGGCGACCCGGAGGGGCGGCTGGCCGAGACGCTGCGCCGCGCCGAGGCGTTCCTGGCCGCGGGTGCGAGCGGCATCTTCGTGCCCGGGGTGTCCGATCTGGAGGTGATCACCCGGCTGACCGAGGCGATCGCGGGGCCGGTGAACATCCTGGTCGGGCCGCTGTCGCCGTCCGTGGGCGAGTTGGCGGGGGCGGGCGTCGCTCGAATCTCCACCGGCTCGTCGTTGGGCGCGTCGGTGTTCGGAATGCTGCGCCGGTCGGTGACGGAGCTGCTGGCCACCGGCGACGTTGGAGTGCTGGCGGGTGGCATTCCGTACGCCGACATGAACGAGCTGTTCACCGGACGGTAACGGGCGTCGCGATGATGGTGCGGAGCCATCGCGGCGCCCACCGGGTTACGCCGCCCTGCTGGCTGCCACCATGGTGTTCTCCAGGTGGCCCAGGCCTTCGATCTCGCACCGAACAATGTCGCCAGGCTGGAGCCACTTGAGGGCGGAGGTGCCCAGGGCGACACCGGCCGGTGTCCCGGTGATGATGATGTCCCCCGGATACAAGGTCGCTCCCCGGGTGGTGAATGCGATAATTTCCGCCACGGAATGCAGCATGTGAGATGTCGAAGCGTGCTGCCGGCGATCCCCGTTGACGTAGGAACTGATAGTGAGGTTCTGCGGATCGGCGATCTCGTCGCTGGAGGTGATCCACGGCCCGACGGGACAGAACCCGTTGAAGCTCTTGGCTCGCGTCCATTGGGACTCGGACTGTTGGATGTCCCTGGCACTGATGTCGTTTGCGACGGTATATCCGGCGACAAAATTCAGCGCATCGTCGGGTGCCACGTTTTCCGCGGTCTTGCCGACGATCACCGCCAGCTCTACCTCGTAGTCGACCTGCGTGCTCAGCTCCGCGTTCAGCACGACATGATCGTAGGGCCCGGTCAAAGCTCCGGGCCATTTGGCGAATAGCAGCGGGTGGTCGACGCTTTTGAACGAGACCTCGTTGGCGTGCGCGGCATAGTTCAGACCGACGGCCACTATCGACCGGCGCCGGCCCAGCGGCAAGCACACAGTGGCCTCCGACTCGGAGACTGCTTTCCCTGCAGCGATTTCCGATTCAAGGTCCAGGCCATCCAAGCGTGCTTCGATCTCGTGGCGGCGGTTCAGCGCATCGAGCACATCCCAGTCGACAGAATCGGGCTCGGTGAGTCGAATCCACGCTCCGCGATGGCGAACTGCGCAGGCAGCGACTCCGTCGAAAACAACCCTTCCGATCTGCACTACTGTGTCCTTTCCGATGGAGGCGCGGCTGTGCCGGGCGGCCAGGTCGGGTTCGACATGATGACCGCCAGGGTCCTGCGCAGATGGAGTTCTTCGATGTGGGCCGCGCGGTCCGCATCGCGTGCGAGGCACGCATCCAGCAATTGCTGGTGCTCCTCGTTGGCCTTCTTGGGTACTTGTTGGCCGACCACGATGGACAGGCGAACGTACGGTGCGGCGCTGTCGCGCAGGCTCTTCACGATGGGGGTGAGGTTCGGTGAGTCGGCGACGCGCGTGAGCACATTGTGGAAATTTCGGTTGGCCTCGACCCACACGTCAACGTCGACGTCGCCACTCATGTTGTCGATAAACCCTTGGGCCGCATTGAGTTCTGCGTCTGTCAGCTTGGGAACCGCCTTGCGGACTGCCAACGGCTCCAACAGGATCCGAAGCTCGTAGATCTCGCTGAGTTCGGCCGCATCCAACCCCCGCACCACGGCGCCCCGATAGGCATCGATGCGGACCACGCCCTCGGAGGCAAGTCGTCGTAGCGCCTCGCGAACGGGTGTGGTGCTCATGGAAAGCTTCGCCGCGATCTCGTTCTGGGTCAGGCGGGTGCCCGGGGCGAGCACGCCATGCATCACGGCCCTTCTAATCACCTTGTATGCGTATTGTTGTGCGGTGACGGGCTCTCGAAACTGGCCGTCGCCAAGGGAAATCCCTGCCAGCGATTCGCTGCCGGTCGAGCCGGGAGACTTTTGCGAACTCAGGTCGAAGTGGGCGTCCATCGTCAACTCTCCCCCTGCCCATAGCCGGGTGACCATGGGCGCGCATGCCTAGAAAATTCATCCAGCACGGCACCGACCTCGCTGCCGAGCATGAGGCACAACGTTAGCAGGATCCGAGCCCTTAATCCGTCGAGGACGCCGGCCGGCAAAACGCCGGCATCGATCAGATCGCCTTCGGATCCGGGGAACGAGTACGTCGACCGCAGCACCGCTCCGCCACCGGTTCGGGAGGCCATCACGATGGGGATCTGTGAGGCGGCCGCCCGAAGTTCCGGCACCCACCAGTCGGGTACGTGACCCCCGCCCAGGGCCTCGATCACTATGCCGTCGTAGTCCCGCACGGCGCTGGTCAGCAGTCGGGTGTCGGACCCCAACGCCACCCGGAGCAGGGCCACCTGCGGAACAGGGGACAGGCGGGAGGGCGTCAGGACGTTTCGCCGCGGCGGGGCGGCGATAAAGCACGCCGTCCCCTCGTGGACATATCCCACGGGCCCACTGCCTGGCGAGGCGAATGCCGCCGTGCTGGTCGAGTGGGTTTTGCGGACCGTGCGAGCCGAATGGATCTCGTCGTTCATGACCACCAGCACGCCGCGCCCGGACGCCGCCGGCGAGGCCGCCACGGTGACGGCCGCCGCCACGTTGCCCGGACCGTCGGCGCTGACGGCGTCGGCGGTGCGCATTGCGCCGGTCACGACCACCGGTTCGGAGCGGGGCCAGAGGAACTCCAGCCCACCGGCGACCTCCTCCAGGGTGTCGGTGCCCATGGTGATCACCGCCCCGTCGGCGCCCGCCTGGCACGAGCGAGCCAGCTCGTCCACCAGATCGAACAGGACCGACATCGACAGGGACGCGCTCGGAACGTTGCAGACCGAAGCGCTATCCACCCGGGCGATTTCGGCCAGGCTGGGGACGGCCGCAATGAGCTCCGCAGCGTCGATGGCCGGAACCGCAGCCCGATCTGGCCGCACCCGCGCCATGGCGATCGTGCCGCCCAGCGTCCGGATGGCCACGCGGGGCAGCGTCGACATCCTGTGACCTCCGAGCGTGAGACTTGCCAGTGGGAATCGACGATATACTATGCATAGTGTACGCTCTGAATCCAGCGGGCACGCCCAGCGCCCGCACCACCCGAGCTCAGGAGCTTCGAGGATGTCGATGGGTCGCAGCCTGGCCACGATGACGAGGACCGCAGGACGATGAGCGGGCCCGCCATCGTGGTCGCACCGAGCGTGCCGGATGCCTGCCGGCTGCTGTCCGGATCCGACTCCGATGTCAAGGTCATTTCCGGCGGAACCGCCGTCGTGCTGATGCTGCAGCAGGGGCTGATCGCCCCCGAGACACTGGTCAGCGTGGCGGATGTCGATGCCCTGCATGGCATCGAAGTCACCGCCGAGCAGTTGCTCATCGGGGCGGCTACCACCCTGGCCGAGGTCGCCTCCTCGACGATGGTTCGCCACGCGGCACCCAGCCTCGCCCGGGCGTGCGCCGTGGTCGGCAATCAGCGAATTCGCAACGTTGCCACGATCGGTGGGAACGTCGCCGAGGCGGATTACGCCTCCGACCCGCCGGCGGCATTAGCCTCGCTGGGCGCGCAGTGTCGCATCGTGGGCGCGGCTCGCGAACGCCTGGTGCCGGTCGCCGAGGTCATCACCGGCTTTTACGAGACCGTCCTCGAACCCGACGAGTTGATCACACGAATCGAGATCCCGCTGACCCGGTATCGGCGCGAGAGCACGTATCTCAAGTTCCGGACTCGCTCGTCGGAGGATCGCTCCTGCGTGGGCGTCGCCGCGTGCGCCGACACCGACGCCGGCGCCCTGATCCGCCTGGACGTGGTCGTCGGAGCGGTGGCATCGAGGTTGCAGCGCTTTCCGGACCTGCTGGACCGCGCCGTTGGCCGGCCACTGGACGGCGTCATCGAATCGGTAGCCGAGGGGTATGTCGAACGGATTCGGCCACTGGATGACGCCCGCGGTTCGGCCGCGTACCGCACTCGGGTGATCCCGGTGCTCATTCGCCGTGCGCTGGCCGATCTCGCCGCACGCGACTCCGCCGCGCCAGGAGGTTCGCGTGGCTGAGGCCATCGGCACAGACCCGGCGGTCCGCGATGCGGTACAGCGGGTCACCGGAACCCTGGAATTCGTGCTCGATCACCGGATCGACGGCATGGCGTTCGGCAAGGTCGTCAGGTCCACCGTGCCGCACGGTCGGCTGATCGGCGTTCAGACCGACGAAGCGCTGCGCGAGCCCGGCGTCATCACGGTGATCACCGGTGCGGACATTCAGCAGGACCCGGGTATCCACGAGTACTACGGCGCGCAGCGCGCGGATCAGCCGGTGCTGGCGATCGGGAAGGTGCGATATGCAGGTGAGCCGATCGCGATCGTCATTGCGGAATCCCAGCATCAGGCGGAGCGGGCGGCGGAGCTGGTGTACGGCGAATATGAGGAACTCGCCTACGTGACCAGCGAGGTCCAGGCTCGCCAGCCGGGGGCACCCGTCATCCATGAAGAGTGGCCGGACAACGGCTGCGGGCAATGGCGGCTCGAGCACGGAGACATCGACTCCGGCATGCGACGGGCCGACCGCATCTACTCGGCCACCTACCACTCTCCGGCCGCCAGCCACGTGCCGATGGAACCGTTCGTGGGTGTCGCGCACTGGCAAGACGGGAAGTTGGAGATCTGGACCTCATCCCAATCGCCATACGCGGTGCACACCGGCATGCGGGCGATGTTCTCGTTGCCGGCGGACGCCGTGCGCGTTCGCACGCTGAATGTCGGTGGCGGATACGGCAGCAAGGGGCAGATGCGGATCGAGCCCATGGTCGCCTGCGCCGCTCGAATTGCCGGGTGCCCGGTGCGGATCGAGCTGGCCCGCGATGAGGTCTTCTACACGATCGGAAAGCACGCCGCCACGGTCGATATTTCTACCGGAGTGCTGCGCGATGGCACCATCATCGCCCGCCGAATCAGCATCAACTACAACGCCGGAGCCTATGCCGTCACCAGTCCTGGTGGGGCCGGTCAGGGATTGTCGAGGGCGCCGGGCCCCTATGTTGTGCCCAACGTTCGCGTCGACTCGGTAGCCACCTACACGAACACCGTGCCCACCGGCCCGTTTCGCGGAGCGATGACATCACAGATCGCCTTCGCGTACGAGTCGGAATCGGACCGAATTGCTCGCGATCTGGGCATCGATCCTCTGGAGTTTCGTCGGCGAAACCTCCTGCGTAAGGGGGATCTGTATCCGACCGGCGAGGCCCTGAAAGATTTGCACTACGACGACCTGCTGGACGACCTGGCAGACGCCATCGAGTGGCGCACCCCGCCAGGGTCGTCCGGGCCGGACATCAAACGGGGCAAGGGCCTGGCCGTTATCATCAAGAACACCCTGACGCCATCGCGGTCGGAGGCCTATCTGGCGCTTCGCCGCGATGGCCAGATAGAGATTCGCTGCAGCAGTGTGGAAATGGGTCAGGGGGCAGCGATCACGCTGGTGCAGATTGCGGCCGACGCGCTCGGAGTCAGTCCCGATCGGCTCGTGATCGGCTTCCCCGACACCGACGTGACGCCCTTCGACACGACGACCAGCTCCAGCCGCACCACGTCATCGATGTCCGCAGCCCTGCAGTCCGCCGCGATCGACCTGCTGGATCAGCTGGCGAGGCGTGCGGCTGCTCGCTGGGGGGTGGACCCACAGGGGATCGATCACCGCGATGGTGTGGTCGTGGAGGGTGCGAAGCCAGGTCGACGGGCTCCGTGGGCGTCCCTGCTGGTGCCCGATGAGGCAGAGCTCGTCGGCCACGGTGTCTTTCACAGCACCTTCGGGTTGTCCCAGATGGATCCGATGAAGGTGCACGGGCCGGTCAGCGTGCATTGGCACCAGGGTGGAGCCGCCGCGGAGGTCGAGGTGGACACCGAGACCGGCGTTGTGCGGGTGCTCCGCCTGCATGCCAACTGCTACGCCGGCCATGCGGTCAGCCCGCTCCGCGTGCTCAAACAGAACCAGGGTTGCGCCGTATGGGGTCTCGGGCCGGCGATGTTCGAGGAGCTGCAATATCACGACGGTGCAGTGAGCAATCCGAACCTGTCCGGGTACCTGATTCCTTCCATCATGGATGTCCCGGAGGACCTCACCGGAACCGCCATCGAGTCGTCGGACGCATTCGCGGAACTACACGGTGTCGGGGAGATGGCGGCGCCCGCCATTGCACCGGCCATCGCGAACGCGATCTTCGCTGCGACTGGGGCGCGCGTCACCGATCTGCCGCTCTCACCGGAACGAGTTCTCGCGGCGCTTGACGCGGCCCGCGAGTCAGAGCAGCGGGGAAGCGCATGAACGGCTCCGAGGAACTCCGCACCGTCCAGCTGACCGTGGACGGGACCGAGCGCACGGTCGCCGTGCGTCCCGGCGAGACACTTCTGGAAACGCTACGGGAGCGATTTCGGCGTACCAGTGTCCGTCAGACCTGTGGCATCGGAGTGTGCGGCAGCTGCACCGTCCTGCTGGACGGAAAGGTGATCAGTTCGTGCATCAAGCTGACCGAGTTGGCCAATGGGCACACGATTACCACCGCCGAGGGGCTCGGCGGACCGGACGGCCAGCTGTCGCCGGTCCAGGAGGCGTTCGTGTCGCGGGCGGCCTACCAGTGCTCGTTTTGCATCCCCGCGATGACGGTCGCCGTGCATGCCGCCATGGCCGACCCCGAAGTGCGGACCAGTACGGAGCGGGTCCGGGAGTACCTCGCCGGCAACCTGTGCCGGTGCGGGTCTTATCCGCAGATTCTGCAAGCGGTCGATGATCTCGTGAAATCACAAGCGAGCCAGGGGCTGGAGGCTGACGGTGATCGATAGCTCGCTCGATGTCGCCAAGATTCAGTTGCGCGATATCCACAAGGACTTCACCTGGAAGTCGAAAGGGCGCCAACAGTCGACACGGGCGCTTGGCGGTGTCAGTTTCGATATCCAGGCCAATGAGTTCTGCTCGGTCATCGGTCCTAGTGGATGCGGCAAGACCACGCTGCTGAGGGTGGTCGCCGGATTGACGCCCGCCGACAGCGGACAGGTGTTGATCGGCGGCCGCGAGATCCGCGAACCCGGTGACGACCGAGCCGTGGTATTCCAACAGTTCGGCCTCTTTCCCTGGAAAACCGTGCTGGATAACGTCAAGTTTCCGCTGACGATCCAGCACATTCCGGATCACGAGGCAACCGCTCGAGCGATGGAGCAATTGGAGACAGTCGGGCTAGCGGATTTTGCGGGCCGCCATCCGCAACAGCTCTCTGGTGGGATGCAGCAGCGAGTCGGGCTGGCGCGCGCACTGGCCGTCAATCCCGAAATCCTTCTGATGGACGAACCGTTCGGTGCCATTGATGCGCAGACCAGAACCGTGATGCAAGAGGAACTGATGCGGATCTGGGCACAGAGCAAGAAGACCGTGCTCTTCATTACGCATGACTTGGACGAGGCGGTCCTCGTGTCCGACCGCATCGTTGTGCTGTCGGCCGGTCCGGGCAGCGTCGTGCAAGAGATCGTGCCGGTAGATCTGCCTCGCCCGCGGTGGGAGTACGATGTGCGGGCCCATCCCGCCTATATTGAAGCGCGCGCTCGGATCTGGAGCCTGCTCAAGCAAAATCTCACGGTACGGGTGTCCGGGGCGGGATCGGTGCCGGGCCGGAGCACCGAGCCGAGCGGGTCGTCCGCCCCATGACGGCCGATAGCACCACTACCGCACGCCTGGGACGCCCCGCCGCCCGCCGTACACCCAACGGGTCGATGGGGCACAGCGCCCGACTGAGTCTTCGAGTCAAGAGGCTGCTGGTACTGGTCGGGGTGTTAGCCGTATGGCAGATCGCGGGCATGTTCTCGCTGCCCCTGCTGTTGCCGACGCCGTGGGCGGTGGCAACCGCGTTATACGACATCACCTTTCACGGGGACCTGGTCCCTGCCCTGACCTCCAGTATGAAACTGCTGGCGATCGGGTTCGGCATTGCAATCGTGCTGGGCTGCACCCTTGGGATCGTACTCGGCCGATATCGGCTGTTCGATGTCACTTTTGGGCCGTATCTGAATGCGTTATACGCGACACCGGAGATCGCGCTGGTCCCATTGATCCTGGTCTGGTTCGGGTTCGGCCTCGGCGGCCGTGTGGTCGTGGTGGTCATCGCGTCCTTCTTCCCGATCTTCATCAACACCTACGCGGGTGTTCGCGATGCGCCCGGAAACTTGGTGGAGGTGGCGCGAAGCTTTGGAGTCGCCACCGAGCGTGGCCTACTGCGCCGCGTCGTGGTGCCCGCCGCGCTGCCCTTCATCCTCGCTGGCCTGCGGCTGAGCATCGGGCGTGGTGTGGTGGGAATGGCGGTCGCCGAGGTGTACCTGCGCCTTGGCGGAATCGGATCACTGATCGTTCAGTACGGATCTGCATTCAAGACGAATTACGTCCTAGCCGCCATCCTGCCGTTGCCCGTTCTGAGCATCGTGCTGACCAAGATTCTTGGCATGGTTGAGCGGCGGCTCGATGGATGGCGAACCACGTGATGAGCACCGCGCCGGCGTCCTCGTGGGCGCAGGTTTCACTGCAACTGGGATGGGAGTCTGATCGTGAAGGCATGGCATGCAGTCGCACTGGCCACACCACTGCTGATGGTGGCGGTGGCGTGTAGTAGTGGCGGGTCGGCCAGTGAAGGTTCCGCCACGGATCCCGGTGGCTCAGTGGCGGCTTCGGCCGGCGGCAGCCAGCAGGGATCAGCGGCTCCTGGTGCCGCCGATGTGGATCCGCTGGTCGCGGCATTCGAGGGCCCGAAGGTGGACCTCTCCGGGGTGAAACTGGTCGCGACGACCTCGGAACCCGACACGCTGAACATGGGCGCATTCTTCATGATGGACAAGTTGCGACAGTGGGGCGCAGACGTGGATTTGGTCATCATCACGACCACGTCGGGCATTCAGACGATGATGGCCGGGCGCAGTGACCTCGCCTCACAGGGCGCCGACGAGGTCGTGCTCGGTAAGTCTCAGGGCGCGGATATCAAGGCAGTGGGCTCGGCGCGGACCAAGCAGAACTATGTCCTGGTTGGCAAGGACGATATTAAGAAGGTCAGCGACCTTAAGGGTCGCACCATTGCCATGTCCGGACCATCGGGGTTCGACACGCTGCTGGCGAAGCACGCCCTCCGGGAAGCTGGGTTGAACGTGACCGACGGAAAGTTCGTGCAGATCGGGGGCAGCCCCGACCGTGGGACAGCCTTGCTGGCAGGCAGTGTCGATGCTGCGACGATCTTTACTTCGACGTGGGAGCAGATCAAGCCGCAGGCCAAGAACCTTCACCTTCTGGAGGATTTCGCGGAGACCACCGATTTCCCCAGTGACGCCTACTACGCCAAGACGGATTTCATCAACAAGAACCCTGACCTGTTCCTGGGTATTGCGTGTGCGAATTTGGAAGCCAACAGGTGGATCGCGTCCAGTGAGGGCCAATTCGTCGAGTTCACCGAGCGCCACGTCAAGGGAGTGGACCCGGCCGGGGTGAAGTTCCTATGGGAGACCGCGACGAAGAACGGCATGTACCCCACGGAGCCCGATGAGGTGATCACGCAGGAGGGCCTGAAGAATCTGCAAACAGCCATGCTGGATGCCGGCGAGATCCAGCAGGAGGTCTCACTAGACGGCGTGGTGGATCTGAGCTTCCTGGAGAAGGCCAAGGCCATGGGCTGCGGTCAGTCAAGCAAGTAAGTGCCACGGCACCATCGGGCAGGAGGACGCCTCGGATGAGCGAACACGCCGCTTCCAATGCCGTCGTATCATCGCGGCACACTGGCGGCTATGTCAAGCGTCTTGCGTCGCCGACGTTCCTCCTGCCCGTCGGGCTCGGTGTGGCTGTTCTGGTTGCCTGGGAGATTGCAGGCCGTGCTTCGAATCCAATCTTGTTCGCGCCACCAACCGCAGTGGTCGACGCCTTCATCAGCATGGTGGGGTCCGGTGAGTTGCCAAGGGCGCTGCTGATCACCCTGGGGACACTGGTCGTCGGCTACCTGGCGTCGGTTTTGATCGGCGTTCCACTCGGAGTGCTCGCGGGCCGAAAGATCGGTTTCGGAAGCATCCTGGAACCCTACTTGGAGACGATCTACGCAACTCCGAGAGTCGTGATCATCCCCCTGGTCATTGTGTGGTTTGGGGTCGGCTACAGCGGTCGGCTGTTTATAGTCTTTATCGGGACGGTCATCCCTATCATTCTGAATACGGCCATCGGCGTGCGGAACGCGCGGCGTGACCTGGTCGAGGTAGCTCGATCATTCAGCGCGACCGAGCAGCAGATGGTGCGCCATGTGATCATTCCTGCTGCGATGCCCTACGTCATCGCGGGCCTGCGTATTGCCGCTGGTCGTGCCCTGCTCGGTGTCGTGATCGCGGAGATGTTTCTCGATCTCACGGGTGTCGGTGGACTGATTGCGACGGCCGCGAGTTACTTCCATACCGCTGAAATGCTGGCCGGTGTGATCGTCTTCGGCGTGATGGGGATCCTGATGATGAGCGGTCTATCACGAATCGAAGCCAGACTGTCCAGCTGGAAGGGCCTGCGAGACGGCTGACGCGGGGACGGCAGGCTATGGCTCGAGCAAGATAGTGAGAGGGATGGACGCGTGACCGAATGTCACTTGCTAAGTGCCGGAGCGGCGCAAGACGTCGTGAAGTCGATTCAGCGGCAATTTGAGGAGTCTACAGGGGTGGTGCTGCGCGCGGTCTTCGCCCCGGTTGGCGCTCTGCGAGAGCGCATCGTTGCGGGTGAACCGTGCGACGTGATGATCACCAGCGAGGTGCACTTTCACCCGCTGGTCGATCAGGGCTACCTGAATCCGGACACCCGCAGCGACCTCGGTCGGGTCGCTACGAGCGTCGCCGTGCGTAGTGGGAATCCGATCCCGGGCATCAAGGATTGCGATGCCGTGCGTGCTGCGATCCTGGCGGCATCGGTGATCTACTGCAGCGATCCCGAACGGTCCACCGGAGGCTCCCACGCCTTTGCCGTGCTGGATCGGTTGGGCGTGGCGGACTCGGTCTCCGACCGGATCAGCGTGCACCCCAACGGTGCGATGGCTATGCGGGCGCTTGGGGCCGACACCCGCGATGACACCATCGGGTTCGCCCAGGCCACCGAAGTGCTCTACACCAGCGGCGTTCAACTGGTTGGGCCGCTGCCGAGCCCGATCGACCGGGTCACGACGTACCTGGCGTGCGCCGCGTCGGGCGCCCGGGGGTCGGCGACTGCCGCATTGATCGACCTGGTGGCCGGGCAGCGCACCAGCTCGATGCGGGCCGACGCTGGCTTCCGGTAAGGCGAAGCCCTGGCCGGCTCCACCCCGCCGGCTGCGATCAGCGCCAGCAGGCTGAGCGTACCGGACGCCGTCTGAGTGCGTCCGAGCAGCGGCGAGGTCGCCACGCCATCTCCCAGGTATTTTGGGCCCTGAAATTGGATTTCCACGGAGCGGAGTTGACGCTATCGGCCAGTGGACGGCCTGTCAATGCCCGCGGCTTCCGGGTTCCGGTGCACGGCAACGGGTGGCGCGACCCAAGTCGGCGCGGCCCTGCAGCTGGCAACGGTACTCTCGGCATGACCGAGTGGTGTGGCACGGCTCGGCCCCGCTACGGGAGGTCCGCTCGCGACCGCCCGCCGATGCCGAGGAGAACGATGTCCGGAGCGGTGATCAACCTGGTCGCCGAAGCGCGGGATGCAGAGCCAGCGACCCGCATGCCGTCGCCGGCCGCCGCCCTGCCCGGGTGGGTCCGGCGAGGGCCGGCGCGATGACGGATCGGAGTGGGCGCCGGTCGATTCTTGGTCCGTGTGATGCCAGAACGCCTGCGGGCACATTCCGAGGGATACCGGATCCGGGTGGCTCGGGCACGCGTGCCTTTCGTGGCATCCGGTACGCGCAACCGCCGGTCGGGCGTTTCCGCCTGCGGCCACCGCAACCCCTCGCAGCGACTGCCGAGAATCACCTCATCGACGCCACCCGATTCGGGGCTGCCCCACCGCAGATCCCGCCCCCCTACCTGCCTGACGTCGACCGCTTCGACGAGGATTGCCTGACCCTGAATGTCTGGAGTCCGAGGAGTGGCGAGCCACTTCCGGTGCTGGTCTGGCTGTACGGGGGTGGCTTCAAGTCCGGAGGCGCCTCGGCACGGTTCTACGACGGGACGACCCTCGCCTTGCACGGGGCCGTGGTGGTCTCGGTGAACTACCGAGTGGGTGCAGTGGGCTTTGGTACCTTCGCCCACCGCGGCGCGGACCTATCCGGGATGAGCAACCTTGGCCTGCGGGACGTGATCGCGGCGCTGCGCTGGATCCGTGACAACATTGCCGGATTCGGCGGCGATCCGCGGCGGGTCTGCGTCGTCGGTCAGAGCGCCGGCGCTTTCCTCGCCGGGGCGCTGCTGGGTGCACCGGCGGCGGACGGTCTCTACACCACCGTGGTGCCGATGTCGGGCGGGCCGTACAAGATCATCGATCAGCGGACCGCCGTGGAAATGGGTGACGGGATCCTGGCTGCAGTGGGAATCTCGGCGGCCGAGCGAGTCACCCACGAGCGGCTCGCTCGGGTCCCACTGGCCGAGTGGATGGCCGCCGCGGACGTCATCACCGAACCGGATGTGGGTGACCGGAATGCGGTGCGGATCCAGGGGCTAGCCGTCGTGGACGACAGCCACCTGCCCGGCGGGGTGCTGGCCGCGCACCCGATGAGACGCGAGATTCGGCGCGATGTCAGGATCCTGCTGACCGCGACCGCGCAGGAGTCGGCGTTCTGGCAGCGTCAGGGCGCGGACCAGTTCCGGCCGGCACAGACCGACCAGGACCTAGAACGGGATCTCGTCCGGTGGGGCATCGGCGACCAAGCCGCCCGGCAGCGCATCGTGCGGTACTACCGGGCCGCGGGAGGTACGCCGGAGGACGCCCGGCTACGCATCCTCACCGATTGGATCTTCGTGCTGCCCGAGGCGAGGGCCGCCCTGCGGGCGAACGAGCAAGGTGCCAGGGGCTGGCTGGCGTGTCTGTCCGTCCCGGGCCTGCCGGCCACCGGTCATCTCGACGACACCGCGCACTTCTTCGGCACGGCGCCGGGCCCCACACCCGCACAACGTGAATTCGGGGCACGCTACCGGGACACAGTCATCCGATTCGCCGCGCACGCAACCCCGGGCTGGCCACCGTTAGCCACGCCGAGTGGCTGTGTGCGTCATCTGTCCGGGACGGTCGATGATCGGTCCGGCGAGTTGGCGCCGATGCTCGCCGCGTGGCACGGAGTGACTCGCGATTGACGCCCTTGGCGCGCAACACGAACCCCAAATTACAGCGGCCAGCAGCGGAACCGAGCAAGCCATCCCCAGCGACCGACCGGCTGACTGATGGCCTGCGCGCCCCAGCAGCGGATGCGGTCACCGGCCAGCTCGGTGACAAGCGCCGCGGCCAGGTTCACCACCGCCCGGGCGGTGGTCATAGACCGACCACGGTGGTGGCCCGGTCATGCTCGCCGGATGGGCCAGCGCCCGCTCCTTGCCGGGTGAGGGCTGCGTCGAGTCCGGCCACCAGACGCCGATAGCTCACGTCCAAATCGAGCGGCATGCCGAAGCCGCCGGCCGCCTCCAGCGCGACGAAACCGTGCAGCATGGCACGCAGTCCTCGGATCGCGTGCAGCGTGTCCGCCGGAGAAGCACTCGCCGGGCCATCGCCCTTTCCACCGTCGATGGTGTCTCCCGCAGGAGCATCGCCAGGCGCGCCGACCTCGTCATCGCCGGCTCGCTCGACTTCGCGGACTACATTCCCTGCGATGTCGGGGAAGCCGTATCCGCGCAGCACCGCGGCGAGGGTGCGGAGCACACCATCGGCGACCCGAGTGTGTTCGCGGTCCCCAGGCGCCGGCGCGATGACGCTGGCGGCATAGCGCCCGGGATGCCGGTGAGCGTACCCGCGGTAGGCGATCGCCAGATGCGTCAGCGCATCTACCCCCGAACGGCCCGCCACCGCGACCACCAGCCGGTCGCCGATCTCCGTCACCGCCAGTACGCTGACCGCCCTCCGCAGCTCCGCCAGCGACCCGATGTGCTTGTACAGGCTGGGTTGTCGCACGCTGAGCCGGGCGGCCACCGCCGCCAGCGTCAGCTGGTCCCACCCGGCCTCATCGGCGAGCTCTGCGGCGGTTCCCACCACCACGGCCGTGCTCAGGCCGGCCCTAGGCACCGGGCGCCGCCTGCCGGAGGAATTCGACAATGGCGGGCGCCGTCAGCTCCGGGAACTCCGACTGGGGGTAGTGTCCGGCGCCGGGCACCAACAGCACACCGCCGCCCAGGGCGTCGGCGACCAGCCGCGCCTCCCCGGCCGGGTCCGGAAAGTCTGGATCCAACTGACCCATCACCACCAGGGTGGGCTGGCGCACCGTCCCCGCCGCCTGCCATGCCGGTGCATGGTCGGTGCGCGTGGCCTGCCGGAACGCTGCCGCGTGACCCGGCCGACGCATCGAGGCGGCGATCTCCTCGCGGTGATGGCGGAAGTCGTCGCCGCGTCGTGACGGATACAGCGTCGGCAGGTAGGACAGCCAGACCCGCGTGGACCATGGTCCGGCCATCGCTGCCCGCATGGCGAGTCGGACGGCGGCCGGCGTCTGGGGTTGGCGGACGAAGGGTCCTATCAGCACCAGGGCGCGAACCATGGCCGGTTCGAACGCCGCGGCAATCACGGCGGCACCGGCGCCCATCGAGTTGCCGATCAGTATCGCCGGCGTGCGCAGATGGTGCGCCAGCGCCAGGATATCGGTGGCGGAGGCTGTGTCGTCGTAGTGGCCGGCGCCGCGCCCGAATGTGGCATCGCTGTCGCCGTGCCCGCGCAGATCCAGACAGCCCACTCGATATCCGGCCGCGACCAATGCCGGGCGCAGGTGCCGGAAGGTGCTGCGCACGTCGCCCATGCCGGGCACGCAGATCACCAGCGGGCCCTTATCCGGACCGGTCAGATCGAAGGCGATGCGGCCGCCGGGGCGGTCGAGGTACTGCGTGTCGGAGGTGTAGCTGATGTTCATAGCTAATAAGCTAATAGTAATAGCTTGATGGATGTCAAGCCCGGTGTCCTGGAGCTGCCTGGAGGACGCCGGGAACGGCGCTGCGCCCGAATCGGCAACCCGATAGCGTGATCCGGGGACGGGCCCCGGGGTTGGGGACCGGGGCGCACCGATGACCGGACGAGGAGTCGAGCATGAGCGAGCACCCGCAGGATCTGAAGGGTCGCATCCGGTTGGACCTGACGGCTGCGATGAAAGCGCGGGACACCGTCACCACGGGAACGCTGCGGATGGCGCTGGCGGCCATCACCAACGCAGAGGTGGCCGGCGAGGCGGCGCGTGAGCTCACCGACGCCGAGGTGCTGGCCGTTCTGACGAAGGAGGTCCGCAAGCGGCATGAGGCCGCCGAGGTGTATGCGGGTGCGGGCCGCGGCGAGCTGGCGGACAACGAGAACGCCGAGGCCGAGGTGCTGCGGCGCTACCTGCCGGCGCCCCTGGCCGACGACGAGTTGAGCTCGCTGGTAGACCGGTCCGTCGCCGAGGTCACGCAGACGCTCGGTGAGGCGCCCACCATGCGCCAGATGGGCCAGGTGATCAAGGCGGTGCAGGCCAAGGCGGCCGGCCGGGCCGAGGGCGCTCGGATTGCCGCGGCCGTCAAGGCGGCGCTGGGTTAGGTCGCCAGGCCGGAGTCGGCGCCGGGGTCTCGTCGATCCGGGCCGTTCGATCATGTCGGGGCGACGGACCCGGTGCTGGTGGTCTGGACGGATCGGGAAGACTTCCCGATGGACCCTGACGGCTGCGGGAAGGACGGACCGATGACCGAGAGCATGAACACCACGGGCACCGCCGACATCGGCGTCACCGGGCTGGCGGTGATGGGCTCGAACCTGGCCCGCAACCTGGCGCGCAACGGGTTCGTCACCGCCGTGCACAACCGCAGCTACTCGAAGACCGGGGCCCTCATCGACCAACACGGCTCGGACGGCGCGTTCGTGCCCGCGGACGCGATGTCAGAATTCGTCGCATCACTGCGGCGCCCGCGCACCGCGATCATCATGGTCAAGGCCGGTGCGCCGACCGACGCCGTGATCGACGAACTGGCGGGCCTGATGGAACCGGGCGACATCATCATCGATGGCGGCAACGCGCTGTTCACCGACACCCGCCGGCGGGAGTCGGCGCTGCGCGACAGGTCCTTGCACTTCGTGGGGTGCGGCATCTCCGGTGGCGAGGAGGGCGCCCTGAACGGGCCGTCGATCATGCCCGGCGGCTCGGTCGAGTCCTACCGAACCTTGGGCCCGATCCTGGAGAAGATTTCCGCTCAGGTGGAGGGTGACCCGTGCTGCACGCACATCGGCACCGACGGCGCCGGGCACTTCGTCAAGATGGTGCACAACGGCATCGAGTACGCCGACATGCAGCTCATCGGTGAGGCCTACGACCTGCTGCGTCGCGGTGCCGGGCTGGAGCCGGCCGCGATCGCCGACATCTTCTCCGGCTGGAACACCGGCGAGCTGGACTCGTTCCTGATCGAGATCACCGCGCAGGTGCTGTGCCAGCTGGACTCCGAGACCGGAAAGCCTTTGGTGGATGTGATGCTCGATGCCGCTGGCATGAAGGGCACCGGTACGTGGACGGTGCAGACGGCTCTGGACCTGGCGGTGCCGGTGACGGGGATCGCGGAGGCGGTCTTCGCGCGGGGGCTGTCGTCCCTGGCCGACGAGCGCGCCGCGGCCCGATCGTTGCCGGGGCCCGCGCCCGCCGGTGACGTGCCGGATCGGGACGCGTTCGTCCAGGACGTGCGCCGGGCGCTGTACGCGTCCAAGATCGTTGCCTACGCACAGGGTTTCGACCTGATTGACGCCGGCGCCGCCGAGTACGGCTGGGACATCGACCGCGGCGCGGTCGCGCGGATCTGGCGCGGCGGTTGCATCATCCGGGCGGCGTTCCTGAATCGGATCACCGAGGCTTATGCCGGCGACCAGCCGCCGGTATCGCTGCTGCTGGCCCCGTACTTCACCGAGGCGGTGGCCGGGGCCCAGGACTCCTGGCGGCGGGTGGTGGCCGGCGCCGTCACCGCTGGGATCCCGACGCCCGGGTTCTCGTCGGCGCTGGCGTACTACGACGGGCTGCGTTCCGAACGGCTGCCGGCGGCGCTGATCCAGGGGCAGCGGGACTTCTTCGGCGCGCACACCTACCGTCGCATCGACCGGGGCGGGTCGTTTCACACGTTGTGGTCCGGTGACCGGTCCGAGGTGCCGGCCGACTGACCCGTCACCGCCGCCTGCGCCTTCGATCTCCGCCGGCCTGGGTCGGCGCCGCGTGCGGTCCGCGCAGGAGCCTTCAAGCCCACTTTCGTGCGAGTTCGCAGGGAGGGGCTGTCGCCGCGGCCGCGGGGTTCGCCAAATGCGCCGATCATGTGGGTGGTGGCGGACGCGTAGAACGTTGCGGTAGCGGTCATGTTCCCATGGCCGAGCAGGCGGATGATGATCGGCATCGGATCTTCTGCTGATAGAGGTCCATGGCTTTAGCCTTGCCGCGGCATGTGGCAGCGGATGCTCATCGGGCCGTCGGGCGTATGGAGCGGGCTGTCGCGGCGGCCTGTTTAAGAGCGTCAGTCACGGTGTGGGCCGATACGGAGCGGCGGGCCGTCGCCGCGGTCGCCGCAGGATACCGTCTGAGTTGCGGCCTGCCGACGGTATTGGGGTGGAACTCGGCCAGGATCAGACCAATGATCTCACTGTCTTGAGTGCGCTCATCACGCTGGAGCTAGGACGACGAAAACCTGGTTTGCAAAACCGCAACTGAATCCCGATATCGGTAACAGCCTGTCGAATAATTGCAGTCGGTCCCACCGCGTGCATCACCGGCACCCGGTGCAAGAACTTGTACTCTGGCGCCATCCCCGCATCGATTGAATCCACCGAAGACCCAACCAACGGAACGATTTCGCCGCAGTGCATGACTTCGCTGGCAAGGATCTCCGATGTCCGTGCTCGTTCGGGAGCGCAAGACCAGTGCCTGGCGACCACGAACGGTTGCTACCCGAAGGCGGATCCGGCTTAGCCTGTCCAACGGATTCATTGGTGTACCGCGCTGACTCGGCCGGGCAACTCATCTCTCAAAATATGGATAGGGCGACCAACCCAGGAAACTTGTGATGTGCAACTCCCAGAACAGTGCTATGTTCCTAAGCGCAACTAAGGAGGTTGCTTCGCTATGGGGTTGATGATCGTTCTTGCGGTCGCAGGGTTATTGAGTGGCGCAATATCAGCAGTCCCGGCGTCGCCGACCCGCGATCCCTCGGCCCCTGGGCCGCACCGCACCACGCCACGTTGCAGCTCACTCGGAGTAAACCCGAACGTTCGTCCGACACATCCAGTCGCACCGACGGTGGACACGCCACTAGGGGTGTGCCGCGCACTAGGCACACCGACCTCGAAAGGTCCCAGCGTCCGCCACTTGACGACCCTAGGATCCAGAGCGGCTTCAAAAGCTAAGCAGCAATACACCAGTGCCACGGGCATTCACCTTGACGATGCGCCAGCAACCTGCGGCGCCGTAAACGGGTGGGAGTACGATCGGTTCCAAGCTTGCGCTATTCGACTCCTCGACTGGGATCTCGTCAATCTGAATACTGGGGAAGTCATCGGAGGTCTCGAAACCGCTTTGATAACAATCGACTTATCGTATGATCTGACTGAAGCGCTTGAGCACTACTCGCTGCTTCAAGTCCAGTCGCTATGGGGCTACGGGTCTGACGCGTGGGTGATGAGCTATATCGGTACTTGCACAGTTTATTGTACCGGTGGTGCGTATGAGCCTGTTCCTTTCCCTGTCGCTTACGACACCGAGTTCGAGTCCCCTGATATTTACTGGGGATCGGCGGGTCTAGGTCAGATTGGGTATGCACACATGCTCTCCGATTTCAATCCGATCAACGCAACCGCCGGATCGAATGATAACGATTGGGTGGTCGACGACTCGCCACGCTTCAGATGTGATGATGTCCTCGAAGAGGATGATCAGCCCCCGGGATGTATCGACGCTTCATCCGACCTTCCTACGTTCTACATCCCTACCATTCAATACCCAAATATCGCGGCTCACACCGCCGCAGCTCAAGGGTCGGGGCTCCCCGGATCGCGCCTTTCTGGTACCTACCTGACTCGAATGCGGAACAAGACAGCAATTCGAGCGAACCGAGACCGTGCCTGTCGCTCCAGTTACTACCGTGCTCCGGGTACCCAATGTGACGAGTATCCGTACGCGTCGACCTACGAAGGTGCTGCGGCAAAAAACTCTGACATGAGCTACAAAGGGCCGGTGCGGACATTCCCGAAGTGCTATATTCCGCAGTTGGCCGCACTTACCATAACCGCGATCCACGGCGCCAGTGCCTGCATGGTGCCTACAACAGAAAACCAGGCGCAATCGAACGCGCTCAGAGGGTTCTACAATCAACAGCGGATCCTCGATGGGAACGGCTTCTGGGTCCAAGTTCAGGGAACCCGTTACAAACCCCGACTCGTGGTCGGATGTACAGCTAACGAACCCGTTCTATAACGAGATCACTTGGCTAACCAACTCCAGGTCCGCGACGTTGAGCGCGGATGGGCTCTTCCATCCAACCAGAGTAGTTGATCGGAGGGGTGCCGCAATCATGCTGTGGAGATGGCAACACCCGTGGGCTCCGGACCCCGACTGCGATGCCGGAACCACTAGATTGTTCACCGATGTACCTCGCGCTGACGCTGGGTGCGGACCGATTGAAGCGCTAGCGACGGCCGGGATCATCAACGGATATCCGGGACCTAACGACACGTTACAGTTCCAGCCGGATGACTATGTCAGTCGTCAGGGAATCGCCGCGTTTCTCTCACGGTTGCTCGGGCATGCGTCGGCGACATGTACTGGGACCACCCGCAAGTTCACAGATGTCCCGTCAACAAATCAATTTTGCGGTGTGATTGAGTGGCTAGCGGCCCAAGGGGTGATAACAGGATCCGAGAATTCCGACGGCACCTATTCCTTCCATCCTGTGGCGGATGCAACTAGGCAGGCGTTTTCAGCCTTCCTCTATCGCGCCAATGCGCTCTAAGGCTCCAACGATGCCGCATCTGATCGGGGGGCGTGCGCCTGGGCCTTCGGTCCCGGACGTGCAGACTCCACCATCCGTCGTTGGTGTGGAGGCCTCCTACTTTTCGGTAGAGGATGGTGCCGCGCTGTTCGACGCTGAAGCAGCCGGGCATGCAGACAGTGGGCTCGTGGGCCGCACTCGGCGGTCGGCCGTGATAACCACTGGCGTGGAGTTTGGATCGGTGCAAGTTGCAGTTCAAGCATGGCATGGTGGCCATTGGCCTGGCGTGCCCGATCTCTCAGACTGGGACGATGTCGTAGAAGTCCCACTCGTGTCGGAGACCGGAAAGATCATGGTCTTCTCACCGCTGGAGGAGATTGAGCCTCCGCTTCCCATCCTGAGCCTGGACGGGCCGGGTGTTTACCGGTTGCGCGTGCACGTCCGGGGACGGGATGCCGACAGACAGCGGAACGCTGAGGTTGGAGACGAGATGTTCTTGCTGCAAGCGTGGCCATCGCTTTCACTCGTAGATGCCGACCTTGTTATGCGGCTGACCGACCAAACTGGCCTAGGAGTGCGCCAATCGCTCATTGAATGGCGCCACGCGACGGCGGTTGCGCAAGCAGCGGCAAGGGTTGCTGAGGGGCCCCAACAAGTATGACTTGCGAAACTCGGAGACTCACCGTCGTGGTCTGCGCCGCGCTGCTAGCATGCGGTAGTTGCTCTGTATCCGCTGGCGAAGGGCCCCGAGCGACTTCCACATCAATGAGTCACTCAGTTGATGTGGTCGCGGTAACCGATACGCGCCGCGCGGTGGCGGTTGTCTACAGTGTGGGCGGCACTGCGACCAGCCTCCAAGAGGTCACCTGGTCGGCAGGTCCCCAAAAGCCACGGGCGCAGCGGGATCAGCCGATACCTTGGCGAACCGTTGTTGTTCTGACTGAGCCGTTGCCACCGGTCCTTACGCTCACGGCTCGCACGGCGGGATCGGGGATGGTTGAGTGCAGCATTGCTGGTCCGGGAATCCATGTTCACAGAACAGCCCGGGCTGGTGTAGATAGTGTCACCTGCCAAATTGCGACTTAGCATCCTGTTCCTGATCGATGCCGGCGCCGCCGAGTACGGCTGGGACATCGACCGCGGCGCGGTCGCGCGGATCTGGCGCGGCGGTTGCATCATCCGGGCGGCGTTCCTGAATCGGATCACCGAGGCTTATGCCGGCGACCAGCCGCCGGTATCGCTGCTGCTGGCCCCGTACTTCACCGAGGCGGTGGCCGGGGCCCAGGACTCCTGGCGGCGGGTGGTGGCCGGCGCCGTCACCGCTGGGATCCCGACGCCCGGGTTCTCGTCGGCGCTGGCGTACTACGACGGGCTGCGTTCCGAACGGCTGCCGGCGGCGCTGATCCAGGGGCAGCGGGACTTCTTCGGCGCGCACACCTACCGTCGCATCGACCGGGGCGGGTCGTTTCACACGTTGTGGTCCGGTGACCGGTCCGAGGTGCCGGCCGACTGACCCGTCACCGCCACCGATTCGATGCGCCCGTGGCGCGTGCTGTCGGTTACTGGCTGCAGTCGCGTCGCTTCCGGCCGGGTTTGGTATGCGCGAGCGGTGTGCAGAGCCCCAATGGCGAGGCACCGGGTCCGGCTCCGTGATGTCTCGGCCGCCGGACCCGGTACCCCCGGGGTGTCGGGTCAGGCGCTGGCCAGGTCCAGCTCCGACTCGGCATCGCTCCGGCCCTGGCCGGCGCGCGCTGGAGCCGTGGCCGGCCGCCGGATCGCCACCGCGGTCAGCAGCGCAGCTCCCAGCATCAGCGCTCCGGCCACCAGTAGCGCCCGGTGCTCACCGGCGACGAACGCATCCCGTGCCGCTTTGGCCGCCGCCCCGGACAGGCCCGGCGCGTCCGGGGACGCGGTGTGCCCGAACACCGTCACCAGCACGGCCAGCCCGATCGCGCCGCCGACCTGCTGGGACACGTTGACCAGCCCGGACGCGGCCCCGGCGTCACCCGGCTCGACCCCGTCCAGCGACATCGCCGTCATCGGCACGAAGGTCGTTCCCGCACCGATGCCGAACAGCACCAGCGGTACCAGCAGCGCCGGGTAGCTGCTGCCGGCATCCAGCGTCGCGGACCACAGCAGCCCCGCCGCAGCGATCACCAGGCCGGCCATCATCAACGTGCGACCGGGTACCCGGGCGGCCAGCACCCGCGCCGTGATTTGCGACAGCGCGAACAGGAACGCCGTCAGCGGTAGGAACGCGATCCCGGCCCGCAGCGGGCTGTAGCCCAGGATCTCCTGCACGAACTGTGTCATGAAGAAGAACATCCCGAACATTCCGGCCACCATCAGCAACCGCACCAGGTGCGAGGCGCTGCGGTTGCGGCTGGCGAACAGTCGCAGTGGGGTGATCGGCGATTCGGCGCGCAGCTCGATCCGCACGAACGCCGCCAGCAACAGCGCGCCGGCCACCAGGCCGAGCAGCACCAGCGGGTCGTCCCATCGGGTACTGGCCGCCCGGACCAGGGCGTAGACCACGGCGGTGACGCCGGCCGTCGAGGTCAGTGCCCCGGCCAGGTCGACGTGCCCGCTCCGGCGGGCGTACCGGGGTACTACCGCCAGAATGGCACCGACCAGCGCGGCGCCGATGGGGACATTGACGAACATCACCCACCGCCAGGACGCCCACTGGGTGAGCATCCCGCCAGCGATGAGCCCGATGGCGGCGCCGCCCACCGACACGGCCGAGAACCAGCCGAGCGCGCGGGTGCGCTCCCGGGTGCCGGGGAACAGTGTCATCAGGATGGCCAGTGCGGATGGTGCCGCGAACGCCGCGCCGATGCCCTGGATCACCCGGGCGGTCAGCAGTTCGCCCGCGCTGCCGGCGAACCCACCAGCCAGCGAGGCGAGGGTGAACACCGTCAGGCCGGCTACGAAAACCCGTCTCCGACCGAGGATGTCGCCGGCGCGGGCGCCGAGCAGCAGTAGCCCACCGAAGGCCAGGGTGTAGGCGTTGATCACCCAGGACAACGACGTCGGGGTGAAGTGCAGCGCAACGGCCATGTCCGGCAACGCGATGTTCACGATGCTGGCGTCCAGCACGACCATCAGCTGGGCGATCAGCACGATGCCCAGGATCAGGCCGGGCCGGTGGGCGTGGCGCTTGTCCGGTGCTGCCGCGCCAACCGGTGCGGCGACGGGGACGCGCGGCAGGACCGCGGCGAGCGGGATGCCCGCGCGTCCGACGGTTCCTTGCGAGGTGCCGGCCCGCGGGGCGGGCACGGCCGAGTGGTGCTGGTCACCGGCAGCGGACGCGGCCGGCGGGGCCGCCGCCGTCACGGTGCTGCGCGGCGGCGCGGTGTCTGGTTCTCTCGTCATTCCGGAGAGCTCCTTGAAGCGCTAGTATCGATAAGTGGAAGGGCCCTCCGGTAACTATACGGAGGATCCCTCCGGTTAGCAAACTAGTTTCGTCGACGACCTCGGAAAGGGCGGCATGGGACGGGCGGCGCGAGCCGATCAATGGCGATCGGTCTCAGGCGGTGACGACGGGTCCGGGGACCCCCGCGAGCGGTCGGGTGGCCGGGTTGGCGGCGACGGGCCGCCCGCGGCGACGCCCGATCGTGAGGGATCGGCCCAGGGAGCTCCCGGGTGGCAGGGCCTGGCGGCGGCACCGAGCTGGGTGCCGGCGGACCGGCCGCTGCGTGCCGATGCGCGTCGCAATCGGGACGCGGTGCTCACCGCCGCCGCGGAGGCCTTCGCCACCCAGGGCGTCGAGGCTCCGCTGGAGGACATCGCCAGGACGGCCGGGGTGGGCGTCGGCACGCTGTACCGGCACTTCCCGAATCGGGAGGCGCTGGTGTTCGGCGTCTACGCGCGCGAGGTCGAGCAGCTGGCAGCCAGTGCGCCGGCGCTCGCGGCCGAGCGGGAACCCGCCGAGGCGTTGCGCGAGTGGATGCGGCGCTTCGTGCGCTATGCGGCGACCAAGCGGGGGCTCAAGGGCATGCTCCGCACCATGATGGACGATGACACCGACCTGTTCGACCGGACGAAGGAGCAGATCCGGCAGGCCGCCGAGCAGCTGCTGGGTGCCGCGGCCGATGCGGGCCAGATCCGCCGCGACATCACCGCAGAGGATCTGGTCCGGTCGATGGGCGGCATCTGCATGGCCGGCGGGCCGAGCGCCGAGCCCGAGTGCGCGGGGCGGCTGGTCGACCTGGTCTTCGACGGGCTGCGCTACGGCGCGCCGGCCGCGCGCTGACCGCCGTCACCTAGCGCCGGTAGCTCCGTCACCGCTGATCTCTGTCGCCGCTTATCAACTCCGCAAGCGCGTGCCAACTCGGCAACTGCTGTCACATGCGTCTCAAATCCGCCGACTTGATCAGCGGAGCGCGAGTTGATAAGCGCCAACGGTACGGGTGGGTTAGGGAGGGGGCGATCCGTGCGAAACCGGGTCGCGGCGGGCCGATAACCTCAACCTCATGAACACCCCCGTCCTGACCGCGGTGGCCTGGCCCTACGCCAACGGCCCCCGCCACATTGGCCACGTCTCCGGCTTCGGCGTCCCGTCGGACATCTTCGCCCGCTACCAGCGGATGGCCGGCAACGACGTGCTGATGGTGTCCGGCACCGACGAGCACGGCACCCCGATCCTCGTGCAGGCCGACGCCGAGGGCGTCCCGGCGCGGGCGCTGGCCGACCGGTACAACGAGGTCATCGTGCGCGATCTGGCCGGGCTGGGCCTGTCGTACGACCTGTTCACCCGCACCACCACCCGCAACCACTATGCCGTGGTGCAGGAGCTGTTCCGCACGGTGCACCGCAATGGCTACTTCGTGCCCAAGACGACCATGAGCGCGATCTCTCCGTCCACCGGACGTACCCTGCCGGATCGCTACATCGAAGGCACCTGCCCGATCTGCGGCTACGACGGGGCGCGCGGCGACCAGTGCGACAACTGTGGCAACCAACTCGATCCCATCGACCTGATCAATCCGCGCTCGAAGATCAACGGCGAGACGCCGACCTTCGTCGAGTCCGAACACTTCTTCCTGGACCTGCCGGCGCTGGCGGGCGCGCTCGGGGAATGGTTACGGGGGCGGACGGACTGGCGCCCCAATGTGCTGAAGTTTTCGCTGAACCTGTTGGACGACCTCAAGCCTCGGGCCATGACTCGTGACATCGACTGGGGCATCCCGATTCCACTGGATGGCTGGCGGGACCGCCCGGACAAGAAGCTGTACGTCTGGTTCGACGCCGTGATCGGTTACCTGTCGGCCTCCATCGAATGGGCCCGCCGGTTCGGCGCCGATCCCGAGCAATGGCGGCACTGGTGGTCCGACCCTGCCGCACGGCAGTACTACTTCATGGGCAAGGACAACATCACCTTCCACTCGCAGATCTGGCCGGCGGAGCTGCTGGCCTACGACGGGAGCGGCGACAAGGACGGCGCCCCTGGTGCTTTCGGTGATCTGGAGTTGCCGACGGAGGTAGTCTCCAGCGAGTTTTTGACCATGAGCGGATCGAAGTTCTCCACCTCCCGTGGCACGGTGATCTACGTCGGCGACTTCCTACGCGAGTACGGACCGGACGCATTGCGCTACTTCATCTCGGCGGCCGGTCCGGAGACCCAGGACGTCGACTTCACCTGGGAGGAGTTCGTCCGGCGCACCAACTACGAGCTGGCCAACGAGTGGGGAAACCTGGTTAACAGATCGATCTCCATGGCGCACAAGAACTTCGGCGCCATTCCCGCGCCGTCCACACTGTCCGAAGTCGACGCGGATCTGCTGACCGGATCGGAGAAGGCGTTCGGCACGGTCGGAGAGCTGCTGTCTCGCAGCCACTTCAAGGCAGCGGTCGGAGAGGCAATGCGGGTGGTATCGCTGGCCAACAAGTATCTGTCGGACACCGCGCCGTGGAAACTCGGTGACGGGGCGGACGATACGGCGCGCCGAGCCACCATCCTGCACACCGCGCTGCAGGTGGTGGACGACGCCAAGACGCTGCTCACACCGTTTCTGCCACACTCCAGCCAGCAGGTGTTCGCGGCACTGGGGGGTGACGGGGTGTGGGCGGCGCAGCCGGAGATCCGTACCGTCACCGACTTCGACGACGACGTCGAGGGTGTCGGGGCCCCGCCGGTTCGCGACTACCCTGTGCTGACCGGCGATTACGTTGCGCAGCAGGCGGCGTGGCGTCGCGCGTCGATTCCGGCCGGCCGGCCGCTGGGCAAACCCACGCCGCTGTTCACCAAACTCGATCCGGCACTGGGCCAGACCGGCCCGGACTGGGCGCCGATCGGGGGATGACCATCGGGGTGCAGGATTCGCTCTGACGATCGGAGTGAGCCTGCCACGACGGTGAGCATTCGAAGGGAGCAAGCGTGCCGATCCACCCCGCGGTCGTCGACCGCGAGCTGCCGCCGGTACCGGCACCGTTGCCGGCGCCGGTGATCGACGCGCACACGCATCTGGATGCCTGTGGCGCCGACGATGCGGATGGCGTTGCCGCGGCAATGGGCCGCGCGGCGGAGGTCGGCGTCCGCGCGGCGATCACCGTCGGTGACGATCTGGCCTCCTGCCGCTGGGCGGTGCGGGCCACGTCATGGCACCCGGATCTGTTCGCGGCAGTGGCAATCCATCCCACTCACGCGGACGCACTGGATGCGTTGGCCCGGGCCGAACTCGAACAACTGGCCTGCACCGACCGGGTTGTCGCGATCGGCGAGACAGGCCTGGACTACTACTGGGACTCGGCGTCACACAGCGTGCAGGCCGAGGTATTCGCCTGGCACATCGATCTCGCCAAGCGCACCGGTAAGCCGCTGATGATCCACGACCGGCAGGCACACGAGGACATCCTGTCCATTTTGAAGTCCGAAGGTGCTCCGGAAACGGTTGTCTTCCACTGCTTCTCGGGTGATGAGGCAATGGCTCGAGCGTGTGCGGACGCCGGTTATGTGATGTCGTTCGCGGGGGCGGTCAGCTTCACCAACGCGCGAGAACTGGCCGCCGCGGCCAAGACTGTGCCGGAGGACCTGATCCTGGTCGAGACCGACGCGCCATTCCTGACGCCGCATCCGTTCCGCGGCCGGCGCAATGAGCCGTTTGCGTTGCCCTACACCGTGCGTGCCCTGGCCGATATTCGCGGTGCGGACCTGGAATCGCTGTGCATTTCTGTGAGGCTGAACACCCTGCGTACCTACGGATTACCCGTCAGCTGAGCACGAATCGGGCGCGATTCGGGCACTTTCATCGTTACCTGAGCGAAATTTGACCATCCCTTGGGTTGTCGCGCCCGCGATCCCATCGTTACTCTTCCGTGATGTTGGCCGGGGGGAGACCCCGGGCCGGTCGGGGCAGGACGACTCGTCGTTCGTCGCAGTTGGACGAACACGCAGGCGAGCATCGGCGGTCAGTGTCGCCGATGAGTCCTGCCCTCTTGCTGTGCCCTGGCGCGGCAGACCTGCCCGACTCCTGCCCGGGATCTGCGACGTACGGATGAAACTTGAGCTCCACGAGTACCGCATTCGGGACCGCCCGGTTCGACGTGCCCGGCGACGAGGCCGGTCACGACACCGAGCCAGCCAGCGACGCGACAACGACGAGCGGCGCGGACGACGTCCTCGGTGCCCAGGGTGTCGACGACCCCGTCACCTCCGAAGGCGCCGCCGCAGGTGAAGCCACCGCCGCGGACGCCGTCACCTCCGATGGCGATGCCGTCACCTCCGAAGGCGCCGTCACCTCGGAGGACGGGCTCACCGCCGACGGCGACATCACCGACGACGTCGTCGCCCAGGCCGTCGTCACGGACGAGGACCCGAGCGCGCCGGCCCCGGCCGTCGACGCGCCCATCGAGGTGCTCCCGGTTGTCGCCGGCCCCGTCGTCCGGGCCCGGTCGACCCGACGTCGGCGGGCTCGCAAGCCGATCCTGATGGGCGTCGCGGTGATCGTCGCCATGCTGGCTACCGCGGGCGGCACGCTGGCCGCCCTGGCCAAGACCGTCACCATCTCGGTCGACGGCGCGGCCCAGCAGATCACCACCCTGTCCGGCACCGTCGATGGTGCGTTGTCCGCAGCCGGCGTCACGGTCGGACAGCACGACACCCTGGCCCCGGGAGGCGACGCGGACATCTCGGACGGCTCGCAGATCGTCATCGAGCGCGGCCGGCTGTTCGCCGTGACCATTGACGGCGCCAAGCGCTCGGTCTGGACCACCGCAACGACGGTGGAGGCGGCCCTGGCCCAGCTCGGGCAGCGGGCCAGCGACTTGCAACTGTCGGCGAACCGCTCCCGGGAGATCCCGCTGGACGGGCTGTCCATCACCGCCAACACCCTGCACACCGTGACGCTGGCCACCGAGCCGGCGCCGGCGGGTGCGACCACCGAGGCGTCGGTGATGGCACTGTCCGCCCCGGCGGACGGCGCGGCCTCAGCTCCCGAGCAGCTGACCACTGCGGCCAAGACCGTGGGTGATCTGCTCCAGCAGCAGGGCATCACGCTGTCGGCCGCCGACCGGGTCTCGCCCGCCCTGGACACCCCACTGGATGATGGGCTTGCCATCACCGTGACCGCGCTGCCCACACTGGCGGTGCAGGTCGGCGCCGACAAGCCCTTCGCGGTGATCTCGGATGCAAACACGGTCGGCGGAATGCTGGCCGCTCAGGACATCAGTCTGGGCAAGCACGACACCCTCTCGCCCCAGGCGAAAACGCCGCTCAGCGACGGCCTGGACGTCACGGTGACCCGGGTGAGCTACCAGACCAGCACCAAGACCGAGGTCATCCCGCAGCCGGCCGACGAGCATGTCGACGACAGCTCGATGACCAAGGGCACCACCGAGGTCACCCAGGACGGCCACGCCGGCAAGGTCAAGGTCACCTACCAGACCAAGATCGTGAACGGCGAGCCCGGCAAGGCCAAGGAGATCTCTCGGGAGACGATCACCAAGGCGGCGCCGACCGTGATCCACGTGGGGACCTACGTCGCACCGCCGCCACCCGCCCCGACGTCCTCGAGTTCGAGTTCGTCCGACACCCCCGTGTCCACCTCGGGCGGACCCGGGATCGCGGTCTGGGAGCAGATCGCCCAGTGCGAGTCCACCGGCAACTGGCACATCAACACCGGTAATGGCTACTACGGTGGCCTGCAATTCGACATCGGTACCTGGCTGTCGAACGGTGGCGGCCAGTATGCGCCGCGGGCGGACCTGGCCACCAAGGACCAGCAGATCGCCATCGCCAACAACGTGTACGCGCACCGGGGCCTGAGCCCGTGGCAGTGCGCGTACATCCTCGGCCTGATCTGAGTCGGACCCACGACCGGATCGCGCCGGAATGGCGCGGTCCCACTCGGCCACGAGCCCGCCCGATCGCATCGTCGGTCGGCCGGTGCGACGTGGGCGGGCGGTCCAGCTTGCCGATCCGTCACCGGTCCGTTACCCTCCCGTGATGTTGGCCGGGATGGGGAAGTCCCGGACGCGTCGGGGCAGTGGAGCATGGTTGCGCACTCGCGGGCGCTCCGTCGCCGCTGCCCGCACTGAGGCCTTGCCTGCCGCCGGGTCTTGGGGTGCTCGCGTCCCGGATGCCGCTGCCCGGGTTCTGCGACCCTGGACGACCCGTGGCCCGACACTCCGCGACCGCCCCGCGCCCGGCGGCCCGACCGGCTTGGTCGGTGCTCGAACGTGCCGCTGCCTCCTCCGCTTCGGCTGCTTCGGCCGTGGTGGTCGATGCGGCTGACGCGCCGACCGCCTCGACCATCGCTTCGCAGGACACGCAGCTCGCCCCGATGGACGAGACGCCGCGACCGCTCGACACCGGCGGCCGGCTCGCCGGCACCGAGCAACCAGGTCCGGAGCGCCCGACTCGGATGGGCCGCAAGCGGGCTGAGCGTCGGCGGGGTCGAATCCTGGCCGCCGTCACGGTGGGCGCGCTCGTGGTGGGTCTGACCGCGGTGGGCGGCACCGTCGCCGCGATGGCCAAGACCGTCACCATCGCGGTGGACGGCGCCAGCCGGCAGGTGACCACCCTGTCCGGCACCGTGGCCGGCGCGCTATCCTCCGCGGGCCTGACGCTCGGCGCGCACGACAAACTCGCGCCCGCGGGTGGCACGCCGATCGGTGACGGGTCCCAAATCGTGGTGCAGCGCGGCCGGTTGGTGACGGTCACCATCGACGGCACCTCGCAGCAGTTCTGGACCACCGCCACCACCGTCGCCGGGGCGCTGGCACAGATCGGTCGCAATCCCTCCGACCTCAAGTTGTCGGCCAACCGGTCCAGGCAGATCCCGCTCGATGGCCTGACCCTGACCGCCCAGACATTGCACACCGTGATCCTCACCGACGCGGGCGGCGCGAGGGTCACGATCACCACGGCGGCAGCCACCGTCGGCGACCTGCTGCGCGAGCAAGGTATCGCCCTGACCGGCGACCAGGAGGTGTATCCCGCGCCCGGCACCGCCCTGACCGACGGCCTGACCATTGCGGTGCGCACGCTGCCCACGGTGACCCTGATCCGTGGGACCGACCGGCGGGACGTCGTGTCGGGTGCCGGCACGGTGGGTGAGCTGCTGGCCGCCCAGGGGATCACGCTGTCCGATAAGACCGTCGTCACGCCATCGGCGGGGAGTCCGGTGACATCCGGCATGCAGGTGACGGTGACGACGCTGCCGAGCGTCAGCGTCGTGGACGGCACGGCGAAGGCGGTGACGGTGATCACCCGCCAGGACACCGTTGGCGACCTACTGGCCGCCCGGCACCTCACGCTGGGCAAGCACGACACCGTGAGCCCGAGCGCCGCGACGCCGCTGACCGACGGTATGACCGTGGCGGTGACGCGCGTCTCGTACGCCACCACCACCAAGACGGTGACGGTTCCGCAGCCGGCCGATATCACCGAATACTCCGACACCCTCGAGCAGGGCACCCAGCAGGTCACCGCGGGGCATGTCGGCAGCCAGAAGGTGACCTACCGGGTCAAGACGGTCAATGGCAAGGCGGGCTCCCCGCAGGAGATCGACCGCGTGACGGTGCAGGATGCGGTCCCCACCGTCACCGTCATCGGGACCAAGGCGCCGCCGACGACGGCTCCCGCGTCGACATCGACCCCGACGGCCTCGAGCCGCTCCGCGAAGTCGGCCGTCAGCACCTCGGCCAAGGCGCCCGCGACCATCACCTCGTCGGCTCCGAGCTCCGCCAGCAGCGTGGAATGGGTTGGCAACCAGGTCTTCTTCCACGACGTCAGCTACGGGGTGAACTGGGACGGTCTGGCGCACTGCGAGTCCACCAACAACCCGCGGGCCGTGGATCCCTCCGGCACGTACTTCGGCCTGTTCCAGTTCGACCTGTCCACGTGGGCGTCGGTGGGCGGCACCGGGAACCCGATCGACGCCAGCCCCGAGGAGCAGCTGCTGCGCGCCAAGCTGCTATATCAGGACCGCGGGCTGCAGCCGTGGGCGTGCGCCTGGGCGGCGGGCTGATCGTCCGCGGACCTCACGGACAGGCGGCTGGGTCGGATTAGCCCTCCTGGCGCTCGGGGTCCGCATCCGGTGGGTAGCGGCGCGCGGGCGGGCCGATCGGACCGCCATTGCCGAGCTCGAATACCAGTCCCAGGGTGGATTCGGTGTCCAGGTAGTAGTGCACGTCTTTGTCGATCCAGCCGGTCTGTAGGACCCTGATCCCGCGCTGCGCGAACGCCTCCAGCGCGGCCGGCAATTCCTCGTCGGGCATGACGTCTTTGATGTGGTGCAGGCCAGGGCCACGCCGCCGCAGGAAATCCCAGTAGATGTTGGGACCCTTGACCGGCTGAATCAGCTCGAATTCGATATCGCCAACCCAGGTCACCGCGCAGATGAATTCGAAATCCTCCGTGACGGGTTGACCGGCCACGCAGAAGTCCCGGACGGTGGCGGGGGTGAAGTGCCGGACGTCCCAGGGGCCGATGCCCAGGACGGTCCAGTACTGTTCCATGGCCGCGTCCACATCCTCGACCACTAGGGCGATCTGCCGGATGTTGGGCTTTCGGGTCGTGCTGTTGTTCACCGTGGTGCTCCCCACTCGTGAGCGTGACTACCGGGCTTCGGGTCGGGCGGCGCCACCGCTCTCCCGGGACGCGATCATGGCTAGCACCGCCTGCATATTGGCCTGGGCGTCGTCCAAGCCGAACTCCGGCGAGTGGTCGTTGATCACGCAGTCATTGAAATGGTCAATCTCGAGCCGATACGGATCGGCGAAGGGGAAGTCGGTGCTTTCCGGATCGCGGCCGTCGGCGAAGACCTCCTGCTGGCCGCCGCGATGCAGGACGAGCCTGGTGAAGGGCTCGGCACGCATCCCGGTGCCGGGTAGCGCGATCCAGCCCTCGTCACCGATGATCTCGAACTGGCTGTACGGATTGGGATAGTCGAAGCTGGCGTGAGTGACGGCCATCCGGCCGCCGGCAAAGGCCAGCACAGCGGCGACCGAGGTTGTCACCGCGCTGCCGGGTCGCTGGTATCCGGTCGCCGTCACGGCGACAGGTTCGGCGCCGAACGCATCGCGTGCGAACGCCGTGACGTAGCACCCCATGTCCCATTCGATGCCGCCCCCGGCGCCCGGATCGAACCTGATGTTGTAGTTTTCCGGGTGTTGCTGGAAGGCGAACCCGATGCGCGCCAGGCGAGGATCCCCGATCACGCCCTCGCGGACCATCTGCATCGCCCGGCGCCAGCGCGGCGCGAAGCGATACATGAACGCCTCAACGACCAGTGTGCCGGAGGCGGCTGCGGCCGCCCTGATCGCCGACATGCCGGCTGGATCGATGGCCAGCGGCTTCTCGCACAGAACGTGCTTGCCGGCCCGGAGCGCGCGTACCACCCAGATCGCGTGCAAGTGGTTGGGGAGCGGGATGTAGACCGCATCGATGCTGTCGTCGTCGAGCAGGTCCTCATACGAACCGTATGGCACCGGGATGCCCCACTGCCGGGCCGCCGACCGCGCGCGGTCCAGACTGCGACTGGCGATCGCGTGCGCACTCCCGTCGGCTGCGGCGGCCAATCCCGGAAGGAAGGCGGTGTTGATCGCGGCGACGCCCAGAATGCCCCAGCGCACCGGGGGGCGCTGCACAGGTGACACCCGCACTCCTCTCGGACGGCTCGGTCGCTGCCCGTTGACACGTCGGGTTGCAGCCGTCTAGCGTGCCGCTCATTAGATCACAGATGCGCTCGTATGAGCAGGCCGCCGTCGGCATATCGTCGCACTGCGAGGATCGGAGCGTGATGCATGCAGCTGTCGTTGTTTCTGGACCCACAGGAGGGCATGACATACGAGCAGTTCGCCGCGGCGGCGCTCCGAGCGGAGCGGGAGGGCTTTCACGGCGTTTACCGATCCGACCACCTCACGTCCACCGCGGGCCACCATGATCGGGCGGCGACCGAGGCGTGGTCCACGCTGGCGGGGCTGGCCCGGCAGACCCATCGGATCAGGCTGGGCACGTTGGTGACCCCGGTCGGGTTCCGGCACCCGTCGCTGTACGCGAAGATCATCGGCACCGTCGACGAGATGAGCGCGGGTCGCGTCGACGTGTCCATCGGCACGGGGTGGTACGGCCCCGAACATGATCTTCTTGGATTCGACTTTCCCTCTCTGGCTGAGCGATTCGCCATCCTGGAGGACTACCTTGAGGTGCTGACCACGCTGTGGGGAGACACCGGTGATGGCGTGGCTGGATCCCGCTTCCGGCTCGGTCCGGTGCGCGCGCGGCCGCTGACGGTGCGACGTCCGCGTCCGTGGCTCATCCTCGGGGGCCATGGACATCGGCGCACGCCGCGATTGGCGGCACGCTATGCCGACGAGTTCAACGTCGACTGGCCGTCCCCTCAGCAGTGTCGGGAGCTGTTCGACAGCGCAGCAGCCCACTGCCTGGATCTGGGGCGCGATCCCACCACCCTGCGGCGGTCGGTGCTGCTCGGCGCGATCGTCGGAACGGATGACGAGGACGTCGAGGTACGGTTCCGGCGTGGTATGGAGTTCTTCGGCGTTGCGGACCCGGAACGCTGGCGCAGCCAGGCCGGGCCGGCCTGGACCGTGGGCACGGCCTCGACGCTGGCTCGGCGACTGGTCGAGTACGCGGACGTCGGCGTCGACCACGTGATGCTCATGCTGCTGCCCGGCGACGACCTTGACATGATTTCGCTCGTGGCACGCAAAGTGTTTCCGGCAATCGATCACCAGGTGTCGGCGTGACTACGTCGGGCCAGTCGGAGCCGCGCTATTGCATCGGCGTGGACTTTGGCTCCACCTCCTGTCGTAGCGTGCTGTTGAACCTGGACACCGGCGAGGAGCTGACCGATTCGGTCTTCGAGTTTCCGTCCGGGGTGGACGGAGTCATCATCGATCCGAACGATCCGGACGTAGCGCGGCATGAGCCCGGCGAATACCTCGAGGGCCTGGCCGTCACCATCCGGCGATCCGTCGATCAGGCGGCGCGTGAGATTCCGGGATTCGCCCCGTACCAGGTGCGCAGCCTGGCGGTGGCAACGACCGGATCCACGCCCATTCCGATTGATGGCGATGGGATCGCATTGGCTTTGCGGCCGGAGTTTCGCGGCCGGCTGGCGGCCAAGGCCTGGTTGTGGAAGGACCACACCGGCCACCGCGAGGCCGCCGAGATCACGCGCCGGGCGCGTCTGGACCACCCGGAATATGTGGCGGCCTGCGGCGGTACCTATTCCGCCGAGTGGTTCTGGGCCAAGATCTGGCACTGTCTGACGGTCGATCCGGAGGTGTTCGCCGCTGCCGAGTCATGGGCGGAACTGTGCGACTTCCTGGTCGGCGCGCTGACCGGGAAGTCGGCTCCGGCCGCCCTGCCGCGCAGCATCACGGCGGCGGGCCACAAGGCGATGTACTCCCAGCAGTGGGGTGGGTTGCCGGATGCGGCGTTTCTGAGTTCGCTGGCGCCGGAACTCGGGCAATTGCGGGGGCGGCTGTACGACAAGGCGGTCGACTCCACGGTTCCCGCAGGGGGCCTGACTCGACGATGGAGCGAGCTCACCGGACTGCCGGAGGGCACGGTCGTCGCGGTCGGACAGTTCGATGCGCATGCCGCGGCAATCTCGGGTGGCGTCCGCGAGGGAGTCTTTGTCAAGGTGATGGGGACATCGACCTGCGATCTGACGGTGATGCCGCTGAACCCGGATGGCAGCGTTCCGCAGATCACCGGCGTGTGCGGTGTGGTCGCTGGTTCGGTGCTGCCGAACCAGGCTGGAGTCGAGGCGGGACAATCGGCGGTGGGGGATATCTTTTCCTGGTACGCCGAGCTGCTGTCGCAAGGTGGCCGGGTATCCCTGGCGGAGTTGGGCGAGCGTGCCAGCCGGCTGCGGCCCGGGGAGCACGGGCTTGTGGCGCTCGACTGGTGGAACGGCAACCGATCGATCTTGGTGGATCAGCGGCTCACCGGGATGCTGGTCGGAATGACGTTGCACACCAAGCCCCATCACATCTATCAGGCGCTGATCGAGGCGACCGCGTTCGGCGCCCGCCGGATCATCGAGCAGATCGAGCAGGCGGGTGCGTCGATCCATACCGTGGTGGCGGCGGGCGGCCTGCCGTGGCACAACCCGTTCCTCTTGCAGACCTACGCCGATGTGCTGGGGCGCCCGGTCCGGGTGGCAGCCACCCGGCAGGGCAGCGCCCGTGGGGCTGCCATGGTCGCGGCCGTCGCCGCGGGCGAGTTCGCATCGGTGGCCGAGGCGCAGGAGCGGCTTTGCGGCTTCTACGGCGAGCCCTATGTTGCCAATCCGGCGTCCAGGGCGGTTTACGATCGCCTCTACGCGCATTACCTGGTGCTGCATGACGCATTCGGTGGGTTCGATGATCACCCGCTGGCGACCGTGATGAAGGATCTGTTGGACCTGCGCGACGGGATCGCGTCGGGATGATCTCGCCGGTACGGTCAGCCGGACTCGTCGACCAGGGCATGCGCCACGGAGGAGTCCGTCACCAATGTCTTGACCAAACCGGAGGACAACACGGCTCGAATGGCATTGGCCTTTCTGGCCCCGCCCGCAATGGCCAGCACGTTCGGGATCGCGGCCAGCTGCGCGGCGGTGACCGACAGGCATCGGTCGGAAAACTCCGGGGCCAGCACCTCGCCGCCCTGGCCGAAGAGCACCGCGCAGACCTCCGCCCGAACACCGCTGCGGCGCAACCGAGTGCGCTCTCGTGGCGCAATGCCGTCATGCAGGATGGAATCGATGGGATCCCAGCTGCCGATCGACACCGCCGCAACGGTGACCGAATCGTAGTGGCGCACGGTGTCCCGGACCGCCGGCTCGTTGCCCAGTGCGCGTGCGGTCTCGGCGTTGCTCACGACCATCGGCGCATACAGCGGGAACACCGGCCCACCGGACCTGCCGGCCACGCTGCGCACCACATCGACCGCGTTCAATCCTGGCTCGCCGACCACCCCGGTGAGCTGAACCACGCTGCAGGGCGCCAGGGTGCGCAGGTGGCGCACCGTCGCGTTGACGGTCCTTCCCCAGCCCACCCCGAGCACGTCCGACTCCGTCACCATCTCGGTCAGCAGATCTGCCGCCACCTGTCCCAGCGCCTCGCGTAGCGGTTCGGGTTCCTGATCGAGTGCCCGGACCACGACGGCCTGACGCAGGTCGAACTGCGTTCGCACGGCCTCCGACAGTTCGACATCGATCTGGGCGGGTGCCTGAATCTCCACCCGGACGAGGCCCTGGGCCAGGCACGCGTCCAGGATCCGGGCTACCTTGAAGCGCGAAATACCAAAGCGCTGAGCGATATCCAGCTTGGAGTCGCCATGAAGGTAGTAGCGGCGGGCGATGGCCAGCGCCTGGATGAGCTCCCCGGGTCCCATGCCGCCGACTCGCTGGCCCGTCTGCAGCGTCGCTGACTGATCGCCTCGGGGCCCATCGCTCATATGAGCATGGTCCCCTTTTGCGTCGCACGATGCAACAACGGGGATGGCGGATGCGCCGGACGCCGCTCCGGCCGCCGAGGATCAGCGGTCGGATAGGACGAGACTGTTGACACGCCGCGCCTCGGGGGTTAACGTGCTCATCGTTGTGGCATCGCGCTCATATGAGCATTCACAGATTGACGGGATCGGATGACCCTGACGGACGCGCCAGCGCGGGTGAGGCGTATGGCGCCCGCCTTCGATGCGCGCATCGGCGGGCCGCTGGCGTTCCTCGTCGCCTTGGCCGTCGTGTTCGGCATCGCAGGCAACAACTTCTGGACCTTTGCTAACATCCGCAGCGTCTTTTTCGTGGCGGCGATCCTGGTGATCGCGACGCTGGCGCAATCGACGGTTGTCGTCACCCGGAACCTTGATCTGTCGATCGGTGCGGTCATGGCGGGATCGGCATATTTCGCTCTGCTGCTCATCGACGCCCACCCGGGTCTGGGCGGCCTGCTCCTGCCGATGGCCATCTGCATCGGCGCCGTGATGGGCGCCATCAACGGGTTCATCGTGGCCTTCATCGGCATCCCCTCGTTGATTGCCACCCTGGGTACTCTGTCGCTTTTTCGCGGCCTGATCTACGCCTCGGCCGACGGCCGGCAGATCAGCGTGGGGAGCGTGCCGGATTGGCTGTTGTCGTTGGTGGCGGCGCGACCGTTCGGCATACCGGTGCTGGTTGTGGTAGGGATCGTCGCGGTCGTGGCGGTGGGAGTCGTCTTTCAACGGACGGGCTTTGGCCGCAACCTGTTCGCGGTCGGGTCAAGCGTGCAGGCCAGCGAGTTCTACGGGCTGCCGCGACGCGGCACGGTGCTGCGCGCCTTCATACTGTCCGGTACCTTGGCCGGGATTGCGGGCACATTTCTGGCCGGAAGGGCCGGCACCGTCACGGTGGACATTGCCAGCGGCTATGAGCTGCAGACGCTAGCCGCGGCCGTCATCGGTGGCGCCTCGCTGCTCGGCGGAACGGGGTCCGCCCTCGGTGCCGCCCTGGGCGCGCTCATCCTGGCGACCATCGACAACGGTCTGGTGCAGGTGGGCCTGTCAGGCTACTGGCAGGGCTTCGTACAGGGCTGCGCGATCGTGCTGGCCGTCGGCTTCGACGTGCTGCTGAAGCGACAGTTCGCCCGCCGGGTGGAGCGTCGATGACGGCCGCGACCGACATACGTGGTGCCCGCAGGTGGCTGCCGGGCGGTCGCGCCCAGCGGCCGTACCTCGGCCTGCCCGGGTGGAATACCGGCCTGATCGTCCTGATCGTGGTGACCACCGTTTGGGCATCGATGTCGTCCCCCGCCTTCCTGCACTCGGCCCAGCTGTTTGCGGCTGGTCAGGCCGTCGTCGTGACCGCGATCCTGGCGCTCGGCCTGGCCATGGTTGTCATCGTGGGCGAGATCGACATCTCGTTGACATCCAACCTCGCCTTCTGCACGGTGTTGGCCGGCATGGCCGCGGCCGGCGGAGTTCCGGCGGCCCTGATCATCCCGATCGCGCTGCTCGCGGGTGTCCTGCTCGGACTGCTCAACGGCGTCCTGGTCGCGGTCTACGGTATGCCATCGCTGGCCGTCACCCTGGGGGCCATGGGCGCCTACCAAGGGGCCGCGTACCTGGTCGGCGGCGACAATGGCTACACGCAATTCCCCACCGCGGTACAAGAATTGGGGATCGGGTACGTGGGCCCAGTTCCCATTTCGTTGATCGCCTTTGGCATCATTGCAGTGCTGTTCGCCGTGATCCTGACAACCACCACCGTGGGCCGATCGATGTACGTCGTCGGAAGGGCGGCCGAGGTGGTTCGCCGCAACGGGTCATCGGTGATCGTCACCAAGCTGTGCGCCTTCGGCCTGGGCGGCCTGACCGCGGGCGTTGCCGCTCTCGTCTTCGTCGGCTACTACGGCAGCGGCAGCGGTAGCGCGGCCTCCGACAGCATCTTGCTGGTCGTGACGGCGGTCGCGTTGGGCGGGCTGGACATTTATGGTGGTACCGGCCGGATCTCGAGCGTGGTGCTCTCGCTGATCCTCATCGGCGTGCTCCAGGACGGCATGGGGCTGTTGAACGTGGACACCACCGTGCAGACGATCGTCATCGGCCTGTTGCTGATTGTGAGCCTGTCGGTGTCCAGGCTGCTTGCAGGCACCCACGGACCGCTGTTGCCGCAGTTCCTTCGCAGGAGCCCTCCGGCATCGACCAGTAGTTCCTAATCCCGTTGTCCCGTCAAGGAGAGTGGCATGACTGAACGAGGTGCTCGAACCGAGAACGACTCCACCGCCAGTGGGTTGAGCCGTCGAGGGTTTCTATCCGGATCGCTGGCCGCCGGTGGGCTCGCCCTGCTGGCCGCCTGCGGTTCCTCCGGCGGCGGAGCGGCGACCGGGTCTGGCGGTGCCGGCTCGGGCGGCTCCACCAGTGCCGCCGGTGGCTCTGCCAGTGCTGCGGGCGGTTCCAGTGCTGCGGGCGGTTCCAGCGCTGCGGGCGGATCGAGTGCTGCGGGCGGCACGGCCGGTGCGGGCGGCAGCGGCCTGACGATGGTCAATGTGCCCAAATGGACCACGTTCCCCTACTTCCAGTCCTGCAATCAGGGCGCCAAGAAGGCCTGCGACGAGCTGGGCGCGACGCTCACCTACACCGGCCCGACCTCGCCGGACGCCGAGCAGCAGGTTGCCACCTTGCAAAAGGTGGTGGCTCAGCACCCGGACATCATCCTGCTCTCGGCGATCGAGCCGGATAACGTCGCGGGAGTGTTGGGAAGTGCGCGCAAGCAGGGAATCACCGTGGTCACCTACGACGCCGACTGCGCCGCACAGGCCCGGGATCTGTACTGCAACCAGCTGACGTATGAGACCGCTGCCAAGGCATATTTGGATGCCGCGCTGATGGATGATCCGGCGGGCGGCAAGGTGGTGTTCATGGCGGCGACGCCGACGACCGCGAACCACATGGGGCAGATCGATGCCATGAAGAAGCTGATCTCGCAGGGCGGGAAGTACGCGGTCTTTACGGCGGGTAAGACCTACTTCGTTAACGATGATGTCACCAAGTCGGTCGACACGATGACCAACATCATGCAGTCGGATCCGAGCGTGAAGTTCATGATTTCCGGTTCGGCCGTGAGCGTTCCGGCGGCCGCCCAAGCCATCGAGACGGCCGGGAAGCAGGGCAAGGTGTTCACCACCGGTGCCGCCATTCCGGACGACATCAAGAAATACCTCGAGGACGGGTCCGAAAAGGCGTTCGTGCTGTGGGATCCCCAGAACCTCGGCTACATGGCGGCCTACGCGGCGGCCCTGATCCATCAGGGGAAGCTCAAGCCCGCGCCGGGTGTGAAGTTCACTGCGGGTTCGCTGGGGACCTTTACCGTCGGGGCCGACAACGTTGCGCCCTACAACCGACCGCTGACCTTCACCAAGGACAACATCGATCAGTACGTGTCGTGACCATCGAGGCCCAGGGCGCGCCGGGCGGAATGGTTGGCCCGGCACGCCTTCGGCTCCGGCGAAGGTGTGAGCAATGACAGCAGCAACGGCCGCGTCGCAGACCCGGACGCCGGGTGGGGGCGGTGTGCGTTTGCGGGCGAGTGACGTCTCCAAGCGATACGCCGCCGTCACCGCGCTCGACGGCGCCAACCTGACCGTTCAGGCCGGCGAAGTACACGCGCTGCTAGGCGCGAACGGAGCGGGAAAGTCGACCCTGGTCAAGGTCATCACCGGGGTGACTGCGCCGGACAGCGGGGTAATCGAACTCGATGCAGCGCCGGTGAGCTTTCGGACGGCGAAGGCCGCGCGCGATGCCGGAGTGGCGACTGTATTCCAGGACCCGCCGCTGTTTCCACAGCTCGATGTGGCCGAGAACATCATGGCCGGCATGTTTCCCAGCACACGGCTGGGAATGATCGATCGGACGCGCGCACGGCGAGATGCGCAGGAGATCTTGGATCGGCTGGGCATCTCGTTGTCCCCGGGACGGTTGGTACAGACCCTGTCGGCCGCCGAGCGAGAGTTTGTCGCGATTGCCCGCGCTCTGCGGGTCGAGTCCAAAGTGCTGATACTCGACGAGCCGACGGCATCTCTGACCCCCGACGACACCGGCCGGCTGTTCGAGGTAGTTCGTCGATATCGCGCGGATGGTGGTGCGGTGCTGTTCATCTCGCACCGCATGGAGGAGATCCGCGAGATCGCGGACCGGATCACGATCTTCCGTGACGGCACGGATGTCTACTCCGGCCCGGTGGGAAGCCTGACCGACGACCAGATCATCGAGCAGATGCTCAACGAGGACTACACGCATCGCTTGCAAGACGCGGCTGCCGCGTCGACGCCGAGTGAAGGCCCCGTCGTGCTCGCCGTGCAGGGTTTGAACGCCGGCGCCCGGGTGCGCGATGTGTCGTTGAGCCTGCGCGCCGGTGAGATCGTGGTGATCGCAGGACTGGTCGGCTCCGGCCGCAGCGAGACGCTGGAGACCATTGTGGGTCTGCGGTCCGAAACCTCCGGCACGGTCGAGGTTCGCGGGCGCGTGCTGCGCCGGCGTTCGCCGCGGCTGATGTCTCGGAGAGGTGTCGTGCTGGTTCCGGAAGACCGTGATGTGCAGGGCCTTGTTTACGGCTTTGGCATCAGTGAGAACATCGGCATGGGGGGAGCCAATCACACCAGCCGGTATGGCTTGCTGCGTCGCACGCGGGAACGACGTGCGGCGCACACTCAGATGTCGGCGCTGTCGGTGCGCGCCGCCGGAACGGAAGCAGACGTGGCCTCGCTGTCGGGAGGTAACCGGCAGAAGGTGGTGCTCGGCAAGTGGCTGGCGACCGCGCCGGCGGTGATGCTGCTGGACGAACCCACCAAGGGCGTCGACGTCGGTGCGAAGGCCGAGATACATGCCATCCTGCGACGGTTGGCCCAGCAGGAGGGCATGGGCGTGCTGGTGGTCTCCTCCGACCTGGAAGAGGTACTGGGCTTGGCCGATCGCGTGCTGGTGATGCGCGGCGGTCGCCTGGTTGCCGAGCTGTCGGGGGCGGGCGCCACCGAGCGTGCCGTGATGACCGCCGCGGCGCTGGCTCGCCCGACTGACACCGACGATGACCGCGGCCAGGAGCGACAGAGCGAAAGGGATGCGACCCGGTGAGTGCCAGGATCCTCGTGGTCGGAGACGGGTACATGCCGGCCGACAGCTTCCTCCCGGCGCTCCGGGCGGCGGGGCTGGAAGGCGATGCGGAGCTGCGTGACGTGGACACCACGGCCACGGCAGACCTCCCCGGTCTGCGTGAGTACCAGGGCTCCCCGGAGCAGCTGAACTCCTGGCTCGATGGCCACCGCGTGCTGTGCGTGCACGCTGCGCCGGTCACCCGAGAATTGCTGCTGGAGCACCCGAGCGTGCGGCTGGTCGCCTGCGCCCGCGGCGGTCCGGTCAACATCGATTTGCCGGCGGCGAGGGATCTCGGAGTTGTGGTCACGACCACTCCGGCCAAGAATGCGCCGGCGGTCGCAGATCTCACGGTGTGCATGATGATCATGCTGCTACGTCGCTTGCTGCCCGCCGCGCTCTCACTGCGCGATCTGTCCGGCGCGGGCGTGCGGGAGATCGACTCGACCTTTATCGGCAGCGGGTGGATGGCAGCCGAGCCACGCGGTCGCACGCTTGCACTGATCGGCGTCGGGAATGTGGCCCGCCAGGTGGCGCCGCTGGCGGCGGCATTGGGGATGCGCATGGTCGGCTACGACCCCTACGCCCCAGCCGACGTGGCGTCGCTCGGCATCCAGCTGGGTGGCCTCGAGGAGGTCCTCGGTCAAGCGGATGTCGTGAGTCTGCACGCCAGGGCGACACCCGAGACGCGGCATCTGATCGATGCCGCACGCATCGCGATCATGCGGCCAGGGGCGCTGTTGATCAACACTTCTCGACAGTCGTTGGTGGATGAGGAGGCCGTGCTGCGAGCGTTGGAATCCGGCCAGCTCGGTGGCGCGGCGCTGGATGTCTGTGAACCCAAGGGGCAGTGGCACGAGTTGGTCCGGCGCGACGACGTGATCATCACCCCACACCTGGGTGGCGCGACCATCGAGACCCGGGAACGTGGCGCGGTGATGGTCGCGGAGGAGATCACCCGGTACCTGGCCGGTGTTGGGGCGCGTCATCCCGCGTCACTGGGCTGACCATTTGCCCGCCGACGACCACCACCAACGAAGGAGTAGAGCCGATGTCCCCCGGTGCACCGCGCGAGCTGGCCGACCGCGTCCTGGACGCGAATATGGCCATCCCCGCAACCGGGTTGGCGCAGATGACATGGGGTAACGTCAGCGGTGTCGATCGCGAACGCGGGGTGTTCTTGATCAAGCCGTCCGGCGTGCCATATGTGGAATTGACGGCTGACCTGCTGGTGACGGTTCGGTTGGAGGACGGTCGGGTGATCGACGGCGACCTGCGCCCGTCGGTCGACGCCGAAACGCACCGTGCGCTGTATCTCAGCTTCCCGGAGATCGCAGCCATTGCGCACACCCACTCGACCTTTGCCACCGCATTTGCGCAAGCAGAACGTGATATTCCCGTTCTGGGCACCACGCACGCCGATGTCTTCGACGGGCCGGTGCCGTGCGCGCGGCCACTGACCCAGGCCGAATGCGACGACCGGTACGAGCAGCACACCGGCACGGCGTTGGCCGCGGTGGTTATCCAGCGTGGGAAGCCCGTCATGGGTGTGCCGGCGGCACTGGCCGCGAATCATGGCCCGTTTAGCTGGGGAGCCTCGCCCGCCGAGGCAGTGAGCCACGCTCGGGTGTGCGAGGCCGTTGCCGAACTCGCCGTCCTGACGCTCCAGCTCTCTCCGGATGCTTCGCCGCCCGCGCACGTCATCGATCTGCACTACCGGCGCAAGCACGGTCCCCATGCCACGTATGGAAATCCAGAGTTCACCGCATCGCTGCCGTCCCGACAGCGGTCGCGATAACCATGCGAACGGGAAAGGCAGTGCCATCGACGTGGTAGACGAGTTGCTGGAGCGATCGCATCGGCTCGGCGCCGACCGCCGCAATACCAACTACGCCGGGGGCAATACCTCCGCGAAAGGATTCCTCGACGACCCGCTGTCGCCGGATCCGGCTCCGGTGATGTGGGTCAAGGGTTCCGGAGGCGATCTCGGCACGCTGCAGCGCCGTGGCCTGAGCGTGATCAGGGTGGACCGGCTGCGGGCGCTGGCCGCGGCCTACCGCGGGCCCGAGCACGAAGACGAGATGGTCGGCCTGATGCGGATGTGTCTGCATGGTGACGGTGGCGCGCCGCCGTCCATTGACACCGCCATGCACGGCCTGCTGGACGCCGACCACGTCGACCACCTGCATCCGGATGCCTGCCTGGCGCTGGCCACCGCCGCGGATGGACCCGAGCTGACCAGGCAATGTTTTGGTGATCGCGTGCTGTGGGTTCCCTGGCGCCGCCCGGGGTTTCAGTTGGGCCTGGACATCCAGCGGTTGGCTCGTGATCATCCGCACGCGGTTGGCTGCATCCTGGGTGGGCACGGCATGACGGCGTGGGGCGCCACCAGCGCGGAGTGCGAGGAGCGCTCGCTGTGGGTGGTGCGCACCGCCGCGGACTATCTGCGGCGTGCCGGCAGGGCCGATCCGCTCGGTCCGGTCGTTGCCGACCGGCGAGCCCTCGACGCGCCCCAGCGACGCCGGCGCGCCCGGCAGCTGTTCCCGGAGTTGCGGCGGTTGGCCGGCACCGACACGCCCGTGATCGGATGCTGGACCGACTCGGACGAGGTGCTGGACTTCCTGTCCCGAGCCAACATGGCGAGTGTCGCGGGTCGTGGCACCTCATGTCCGGATCACTTCATCCGGACCAAGGTGCGGCCATTGATCATCGACGTCCCCACGGACACCCCGATGGCGGAGTTGCTCCCGTTGCTCACCGAATTGCACGCGCGGTATCGCGAGGACTATCGCCGCTACTACCGTGAATACGCCGACGCGACGACGCTGCCCATGCGGGGCGCCGATCCGGCCGTCGTGCTGCTACCCGGGGTAGGCATGTTCACCTTCGGGCGGGACGCCCAAACCGCGCGGCTGGCCGGCGAATTCTTCGTCAACGCGATCCATGCCATGATCGGGGCGGAGTCGGTGTCGGAGTATCGCCCGATCGCCGACGTGGAGAAGTTCCGCATCGAGTACTGGTCGCTGGAAGAGGCGAAATTGCGGCGCATGCCGCCGCCTCGCCCCCTATCAGGGCGAGTGATGCTGGTTCTCGGGACAGGCCCTGACAGCAATGCGGTGACCGAGGCACTGGTCGCTGCCGGGGCGAGCGTGGTGGCACTGGGGCAACCCAGCCAGACGCCGCCTGGCGAGGTCACGTGGTTGAGCGCCGGGCGAGGCGAGCCGGCCGGCGAGGTCATCGACCGTGCCGTCCTGGCGCACGGTGGCCTCGATGCGGTGATCATGCTCGGCGGCCCGCGCGGTGCCGACGAGATCGCGGCCCTTGCCAGCGATCTGGGCGCGGGACGCGGCGTGGACCTGGTGCTGGTGTCCGATGATGCCTCGGCGGCTGTGTTGCGTCACGCGACGCGGACAGCCCGGTGTCACAGGGTCATCGCCGGCGGCGAACATCCCGATCGCATCGGGTTGGCCGTCGTCGCCGCGTTGACCAGCGGCGCGGCCCGCAGCGAGCTGGCGCTCGTCGAGTGAACACCGACCGCTGCGCAGGACCGCACTGACCATGAAGGAGAGCGTGATGGCGGCTCACGATATGCGCCTGGGCCGGCTTTTCGACCCGAACTCCGGCCGGAGCTTTGTGGTCGCGTTCGACCGGGGCCTGGTCGCGAGCGCGAGACCGGGAGGCGAGCGGGCGCTGCAGGTGATCGAGACGCTGACTCGATCGTCTATCGACGGGCTGCTGCTGGGCCCGGGACTCGCCGCGCGCGGTCTGGGCTCTTTCGCCCATCGTCACAGCCCGCAACTGCTGATCCGCTGCGATCTGCTGATCATGTCCGGGGTCCTGCCCGACGGTCTGACCGGGCCCGCCGAAGAGTATCGAATGCTGATCAGGCCCGAGGAGGCGGCGGCGCTCGGCGCCGACGTCGTCGTGCTGTTCTTGGTCCTGGGCCAGCAGGATCCCCGCATCACCGCCGATAACGCGAAGGCGGTGGCGAAGGCCGTGCATCGCGCTCACGCGGTGGGTCTGCCGGTGATGGTCGAAGCGGTCCTGTGGGGACCGCGCATCAAGGATCCACGGGACCCGGCCAACCTGGCCTTCGTGTGCCGGCAGGCCGCCGAGTTCGGGGCGGATGTGATCAAGACGCAGTACACCGGGGATGTCCAGAGCATGCGCGACGTGTTGTCCGTGGTGCCGGTTCCGGTGATGGCCCTGGGTGGCCCCCGGACCGACGCACTGGCCGATGCCGTCGAGATCAGCAGGCAGGTGGTTCGCGCCGGGGCATCCGGGGTTGTCTTCGGACGCAACATCTGGCAGGCCGATGATCCGGTGGCGGCCGCCGCAGCCGTGTCGGACGCGGTGCACGGCGACCTCGCCGCGCGGTAACGATGCTGGTCGGCATCGACTGCGGAGGCACCACCGCCAAGGTTGGCGTGTACGACGACAATGGGTTCTGCCGCGGCACCCTCGCTCGCCGGCTCCGCACCAGCAGCGAACGGCCCCGCTGGGCCGAGCGCGACATGGGCGAGATGTGGCTGGACGTGGCCGGCTGTATTCGCGATGCGCTGGATCTCGCGGGGGCCAGCGGGGCCGACGTCACCGCGGTCGGGGTGTGCGGGCACAGCGACGGCCTGTACGCCGTCGACGCGGACGGCAGGCCGGTGCGGCGCGCCATCCTGGCGACGGACTCGCGAGCCGTCACCGTGGTGTCCGAGTGGGATCGACAGGGGCTGCTCGACCACGTCCTGGAGATGGCGGGCCAGCGGCCGGCGGAACCGAGCCAGGCCGCCCTCTTCGCCTGGCTGCGGCGGTCGGAACCGGAGTCGGTGGCCAGCATGCGGTGGCTGCTGACCGCGAAGGACTGGCTGCGGCTGTGCCTGACTGGGCGAGTGGGTGCCGACTTCTCCGAGGCGAACGCCAGTTTCGGCGCACTTGACGGCTGGACATATGACTCGAGGATCCCGCAGCTACTCGGCATCCCTGAGGTGTCCGGACTGCTGGCGCCGTTGGCGGCGGCGACCGATCTCGCCGGCGGCGTCACCGCGTCGGCGGCACGCCTGACGGGGCTACGCGCCGGCACCCCGGTCGCGTTCGGCGCGCACGATATCGTCGCGGCCGTGGTGGGGTCGGGGATCACCGGCGCGGATCGCTATTGCATCGTGGCGGGAACCTGGGGGGTGAACGCGGTACTTGCGCAGGATCGCATCATCGACCATCGGTGGCAGTCCCGACGGTGGGTGACGGGCGACGGGTGGGTGCACATGTCGGCATCCCCGGCGTCGACCAGCAACCTCGACTGGTTCCTGCGCTTCGGGCAGCCCGGCGAGGTGGATCTGGGAGAAATCAACGAGCAGGTGGCCCGGGTGCTAGACGACCCGCTGGACATCCTGTTCTTTCCGTTCCTGTTCGGTTCACCCGAGGGGGCGGCCGCCAGCGCGGCGTTTCTCGGCCTGCGCGGCTGGCATACCCGCGCGCACATGATGCGGGCGGTATTCCAGGGGGTGATCTTCAACCACCTGATGCAACTCGATGCGCTGCGGGAGCGCTTCGGTGCGCTGCCGCTGCGCCTGACGGGAGGAGGATCCCGCAGCCCGGTGTGGGGCCAGCTGCTGGCCGATGTCGCCGACGCCGTCGTCGAGGTGCCGACCGTCGAGGAGACGGGGTGTTGGGGGTCCGCGCTGTGCGCCGGGGTCGGCGTCGGCCGGTATCCGTCGTTGTCCAGCGCCCCGCAGACCGCGGCTCGGGGTATCGCGAGTCGGTTTGTTCCGCGCGCCGCGCGCCACGACGCGCTGCTGGAGGGCTATGCGCGCTACCGGGCGGTCCTCGGCAGGCTGAACGAGATTTGGCCGCTGCTGTCGCCAGGGGCCGGCGCAGGGCCACCGCCGGCGGCGGGATGATCGGGCGGCCACGGCGGCGGATCTCCCCGGCGCCGTCCGCACGGTGACCATCGAGTCGGTGCCGTGTGAGGATGGTGGGGTGACATCCGTGGGGGGCCGGCCGCACCACCTGCTCGGTCCGGCCGAGATCCGCCGCCTGGCTGATCGCATCGGGCTGCGCCCGACGAAGACGCTCGGGCAGAACTTCGTGCACGATGCCAACACGGTGCGCCGCATCGTCGCCGAGGCGGGGGTGGGCCGCGAAGATCACGTGCTCGAGGTCGGCCCCGGCCTGGGCTCGCTTACCCTGGAGTTGCTGCACGCCGCCGATTCCGTCACCGCCGTGGAAATCGACCCACGGCTTGCTGCCCTGCTACCGGAAACGGTCTCCGAGCATGCACCCGACCGGGCCGGGTCGCTGCGCGTGATCGCTGCCGATGCGCTGCGGCTGCGGGATAGCGATCTGCCCGAGCGCCCGACCGCCTTGGTGGCGAACCTGCCCTACAACGTGGCAGTGCCCGTGCTGCTGCACCTGCTGCCGGAAAGCCCGAGCCTGCGTCGGATCCTGGTGATGGTGCAGGCCGAGGTGGCCGACCGGCTGGTGGCAGCGCCGGGATCTCGCACCTATGGCGCGCCTAGCGTCAAACTGGCCTGGTACGGCCGGGCTCGTCGAGCCGGGTCCGTCGGTCGGGCCATCTTCTGGCCGGTGCCGGGCGTCGACTCCGCGCTGGTGGCGCTGGATCGAACCCCACCGCCGGGTGACGCCGCCGAACGCGAGACCGCGTTTGCCGCCATCGATGCGGCTTTCGCGCAGCGGCGCAAGACGCTCCGCGCGGCGTTGGCCGGCTGGGCCGGCTCGCCGACCGCCGCCGAATCGCTGTGCCGCGCGGCCGGCGTTGATCCTGGTGCTCGCGGCGAATCCCTCGGCATGGAAGCCTTTCTCGCGTTGGGCAGGCACTATGCGGCGCGGCGTCGGGAGGCCGTGCGGTGATGGCCCGCGAGGTCCGCGGCCCGGTGCGTGTCCGGGTGCCGGCCAAGATCAACCTGCACCTGGCAGTCGGCGCGCGGCAGCCGAACGGCTATCACGACCTGGTCACCGTGTTTCATGCGGTGGACGTCTATGACGAGCTGGTGATCTCGCGCGCCCAGCGGCTGTCGGTGCGCACCTCCGGCCCGCACGACGTCCCGACCGGGACGAAGAACCTGGCCGGTGCCGCCGCCCGGGCACTGGCACTGCGGCTGGGCATGAAGGCATCGGTGGCGATCGAGATCGCCAAGCAGATCCCGGTGGCCGGCGGCATGGCGGGCGGCAGCGCGGACGCCGCGGCCGCCCTGGTCGGCTGCGCTGCGCTGTGGGGCGCCGACCTGCCCCGGGACGCACTCGGTGAGATCGCCGCCGCGCTCGGCTCGGACGTGCCGTTCGCGCTGTCCGGTGGCACCGCCGTCGGCACCGGTCGCGGGGAGCGGCTCTCGCCGGTGCTGTCCCGCACCCCGCTGCACTGGGTGCTGGCGCTGTCCGACGGCCAGCTGTCCACCCCCGCGGTGTATGCCGAGCTGGATCGGCTGCGGCAGATCGGATCCCCGCCGCGCACCGGTGCGGTGCAGGCCATGTTGACCGCCCTGGCCACCGGGGACCCCGCGATGGTCGCCGCGGAGATGTCCAACGACCTGCAGCCGGCGGCGTTCAGTCTGCTCCCCGAGCTGCGCCGCACGGTGCGGGCCGGGCTGGATGCCGGCGCGCTCGGTGGCATCGTGTCGGGCTCCGGCCCCACGGTGGCGCTGCTGGCCGCCGATCCGGCGTCCGCGGCCGGAATCGCCGCCGAGCTGGCCGGATCCGGTACCTGTCGCTCGGTCCGAATCGCCACCGGGCCGGTGCCGGGTGCGCGCGTGGTGGGCACCGGATGAGGGCCGTGATCACCCTGGAGGCGCCGTGCCGGTGATCGTGTCCGCCGAGGCGGTGACGGTGCACATCCCGGAACGCGCGGTGCTGGACGGTGTCTCGCTCGGCGTGCAGACCGGGGATCGGGTAGGGGTGCTCGGGCTCAACGGCGCCGGAAAGACCACCCTGCTGTCGGTGCTGGCTGGCCTGCGCCCGCCGGACTCCGGCCGGGTGGCCACCGCACGCGGCGCCCGAGTGGAGCTGGTCGGTCAGCGGGTGCAGCTGCCCGAGAGGGCCACGGTGCGACAGATCGTGCTGGGCGACTTCGGTGACAGCGGCGCCGGTGAGCACGTGTGGGCCTCGGATGCCTCGATCCGCGCAGTACTGGACGGCCTGGGGATGACGGGCATCGGCCTGGACACCGGGGTGGACGGGCTGTCCGGCGGGGAACGCCGGCGGGTCTCGCTGGCGGCCGCGCTCGTCACCGACGCCGACCTGCTGATCTTGGACGAGCCCACCAACCACCTGGACATCGAGGGCATCGACTGGCTGGCGGCGCACCTGTCGGCCCGGCGCAGCGCGCTGATCGTCGTCACCCACGATCGCTGGTTCTTGGACGCGGTCGCCTCGCAGACCTGGGAGGTGGTGGACGGGTCGGTGCAGATCCGCGACGGAGGCTATTCGGACTGGGTGTTCGCCCGTGCCGAGCGGGCCCGGATGGCGGTCGTGACCGAGGAGCGCCGGCGCAATCTGGCCCGCAAGGAGCTCGCCTGGCTGCGCCGTGGCGCCCCGGCGCGCACCTCCAAGCCCCGATTCCGGATCGAGGCCGCCGAGGAGATCATCGCCGACGTGCCCCCGCCCCGGGACACGGTGCGGCTGCAATCCCTGGCGCGGCACCGGCTGGGCAAGGACGTGCTGGAGCTGCACGACGCGACGGTGTCGCTGCCCGACGGGCGGGTGCTGCTGGATCGGGTGACCCAGCTGATCGGGCCGGGCGACCGGATCGCCGTGGTCGGGCCGAACGGTGCGGGTAAGTCGACCCTGCTCAGGCTGCTGGCCGGCGAGCTGACGCCCGACTCCGGCAGGGTCAAGCGTGGACGGACGGTGCGGCTGGGATTCCTGCGGCAGGACCCCGAGCCGGTCGACCCCGACCTGCGGGTGCTGCAGGCGGTGACGCAGATCGCTGGGGCGGTCGAGTTGGACGGCAAGCCGGTGACGGTGTCCCAGCTGGCCGAGCGGTTCGGGTTCAGCCCGGCTCAGCAACGGATGCCAGTCGCGCGACTGTCCGGGGGCGAGCGCCGCCGACTGCAGTTGCTGCGGGTACTGGCGTCGGAACCGAACGTGTTGCTGTTGGACGAGCCGACCAACGATCTGGACACCGACACCCTGGCGGCGCTGGAGGATCTGCTGGACTCCTGGGCCGGCACCCTGGTAGTGGTCTCGCACGACCGGTATCTGGTGGAACGGGTGGCGGACACCGTGCTGGCAGTGCCCGGCGACGGCCGACTGCTGCACCGGCCCGGCGGCGTGGAGCAGTACCTGGCGGACCGTCGCGCGGCGGGGACGGTGGTTGCCGGGCCCGCCGGGGTGGGCGCTGGTGGCTCGCCCGGATCCGGTGATTCGAGTGCCAGCGACCGGCCGGACCCGGCCCAGGCACGCCTGCTCCGCAAGGAACTTCAACGGCTGGAGCGTCGGATGGAATCATTGCGGCGCAAGCAATCCGACCTGCACGGAAAGCTGGCGACGGTGGGCGGTGACTATGCGGCGGCGGCCCGGCTGGACGAGGAACTGCAGGCGGTGACGGACGATCTGGACGTCGCCGAGTCCGATTGGCTGATCGTCGCCGAGAAGCTCGAAGCGTAGGGCAAATACCCAGCGATCGCCCCCCAGCGCTTCCGCAGACTCTCGAAATCCACGTAAAGAAGTCTGATGCGATGCTTGACAGGTACCGATATATCGGCTTGGCTAATGCCAAGCTACTGCCGCAACACTGCCAAGAAGCAGTCGTTCATTGATCAGCGGGAGGGTTCAGATGTGTCGTAATCCTGCGGGCGCTTGGTGCTCCCGCAGTAGAAGTGCGGCGACCCAGGGTGAGCGCCACTAGCGGGCAGCGACCCCGAGATGGCGGGCGGCCTGGTCGAGCCCGCTATCAGACGCCCATTGTGAGAAGAATGCCGACCCGTTGAGAAAGGCCGAACCGTCACCATGCCACCAGTAGTCCCACCGCTAGCGCCACCAGATGGAATGGATGCGTACGTAGCGCTTTCGCCGGAATCGTTCGCCTTCATCACCGGGGTCCGGGTCCCGTCCCACAGCATCATGCGATGGCGACATGCGGCAGCAGTGGTCGATCACCGGGGGCTCGACTCGATCCTGGTAGTGGACATGGAGTACACGACCGTGTCCGCGGCACTGCCGGACACCGCGATCAGCGTCTGGCGAGAGTTCTTCGACGACCCCATGATCGAATTGGCAACCATACTCAAGTCCCGGTTCGGCGATAATCCGCAGGCGCGAGTGGGCATCGAATTGGACTTTATTCCAACCCAGTGCATGGACAGACTCACCAAGCAACTCCCAGGGGTTGCCTGGCTCCCGGTCGACAGTGATATCGAAACGGCACGCATCTCGAAGTCACCCGAGCAGACAGGAATAATCCAACGGCTGACGCGTGCCGCCGACGCCTCCCTGACTAAGGCGATCAGCGAGGTTCGCGTCGGAGACACCGAATATCAAATCGGCCGAAAGATCATCACAAACCTCTACGACATCGGGGTCAGCGAGCACCGTTCCCTCATCGTCGCATCGGGCCCACGCAGCCAGTACCCGAATGTCGGTCCGTCCGACCGCCAGGTCGAGCCCGGAGACATCCTGCGCGTCGAGGTATTTGCCAGTGACCACGGATATAACGGCGCGGTGGCCCGCACGGTGGTGTTGGGTGAACCGACGCCCGACGTGGTCAAGAACTGGAACTACCTCAGCGTCGCGCGGAACGAAGCGCTCGCCAGACTTCGCCCCGGCGCCGACCCTCGCGAGGTGTATCGCGCATATGTCGACGCGATGGGTCCCCTGGCCGAATACGCGATTGCATTCTTCGGTCACGGCCTTGGCCTGGGAGTTCATGAACGGCCCTATGTGAGTGCGTCCTCGGAGGACGAGATCCTGGAGGGCGCAACGATTGGCGTTGAACCGTTCGCCATGATTCCGGGCAGCTACGGCCTTCAAATGAAGGACGTCGTTCAGATCACCTCCGAGGGCTATCACATGCTGTCGGACCTCATGGACGGCGGGCAGTTGGTGAGCGTCGAGATATAGGGGACCCCGAGCAGCCTCGCACGATAGCTCACTACGGACGCAGCGTCCGCCTAGAACTGATGGAGTGCCACATCATGCAGATCACCGACCTCACTCTCTTCCTGGTATCGCTGGAGAGCAGGAGAGAGCATCGGTGGGCCAACCTGAAGCAGAAGGTGGGCTCCTACGTCCTGTGCAGAATTGAGTCGGACGCAGGCGTTCTCGGTTGGGGCGAGGCCACGGCGTTGGGTAGCTGGGGAGGCGATTTCGATCGCTATTACGGCGAGACACCGGACAGCGTCTGGTACGTCCTCACCAGGCTCATCGCGCCGGCGGTACTCGGGCAGGAATTCAGTGACCGCCACGAGATCCTCGCCAGGTCGCGGAGCGCCGTGCGCGGGCACCCGTATGCGAAAACCGCGTTCGAATGCGCGGTCTTGGACCTGATCGGGAGGACGAACGGCGTTCCCGTATACGAGCTCCTCGGTGGCCGACGACGCGACAGGGTACCGCTGGCTCACAGTATCGGCCTGATGCCGATCGACGCCGCAGCCCAGGAGTCGGTCCAGGTGGTCGAGGGCGGCATTCGATCGATCAAGCTCAAGGTCGGCGAGGATCCGGAGCGCGACGTGCGCCTGGTCGAACGTGTGCGCAAGGCGGTCGGTCCGGACGTGAGCATTTTCGTCGATGCGAACCAGGGATGGCAGACCGCGCGGCAAGCGCGACCCATCGTGGACAGGATCTCCGAGTACGGAGTTCGATACGTCGAGCAACCGGTGGAGGGCCTGCGGGAGCTGGAGGCACTCGCGGGCCGGGTGAGCGTGCCCATCATGGCCGACGAGTCGATGTGGACTGCGCGCGACATGGCGGACATCGCCTTGGGCGGCTCGGTCGCACTCGCGTCGGTCTACACCTGCAAGGCCGGTGGGCTGGACGGCGCTCTGGCGGCCGATGCGGTGGCTGCAGCGTTCGGCATCGGCACCAATGTCAACGGGTCGGGTGAGACGGGTGTGGGCAACCTTGCCAACCTCCACCTGGCGGCGACCATGCGGAGCCTTTCGGAGGCATGTGTCATACCAATATCTCAGCGCGCGGACGACATCACAAGCCACATCGCGGGTCGCATGTACACCGACGATGTGCTGATTCACTCGATGGTCGCGGAAAACGGCGATCTCCTGGTGCCCGAGGGGCCGGGCTGGGGAATGGACGTGGACATGGCAAAGATTGAGCAACTGTCAGCTCGCAGCGAGAGCGTTGCGGCGTGAGCGCCCGGCGATTCAGCATCATCGGAGCGGGTGCCGGTGGCCTCGCGGCCGCAGCCACCCTGGCGGAGCAGGGCATCCCGGCGCGGATCTTCGGACGAAGTGACAGGCGGTTCTCCGAGCTGGACGCGCACGGTGGACTGGTTAAGATCGAAGGGGGACAGCGCGCCCGGACGGATGTCGCGCACACGACCGACATGGCCGAAGCGCTTGATGGCGCCGAAGCAGTCATTATGATGTTGCCGACGTCCAGCATTCCCTGGTATGCCACGCTCATGGCGCCGCACCTGGCCGAGGGCGCTCGAGTCCTACTGGCGCCGGGGCACACGGGAGGTGCCCTGGCATTCCGTAACGCCCTCAGGCGGGTCGGGCGAGATTGTGCGGACATCGTTATCGGGGAGACCTCGACGCTGCCGTTCATCACTCGGATGACCGGGCCAGCCGAGGTCACGGTCTGGCGGCGGACACGGGACCTCCTGTTGGCCACTTTGCCGAATTCGGAACGAAAGTCGCTGGCCGAGGCCTTCAAGCCTGTCGTGCAATCTGTCATTCCGGCGCGGAACGTTTTGGAGAGCTCGCTTTCGAATATGAACGCCGTGATGCATCCGCCCGGGATGGTGGGGAACATCGGGTGGATTGAATCCACGAACGGCGGCTTCAAGTTTTACAGTGAGGGCGTCACACCAGGAATAGGCCGTATCATCGACGCTATCGACCAAGAACGTCGCGCGATCGGCGCGGCCTACGGCTTGGATCTTCCGCCGTTTCTCGAGGTCTTCGAACGCAATGGCCTGGTGACTCACGAGATCGCTCGGCACAACGACGTGTATCTGGCGATACACGAGAGTGGGCCGAATAGGGAGATCGACGCGCCCGCCACCATGAGGGACCGATATGTCGAGGAGGACATTGGGGCCGGCCTGGTAGCGCTCCGAGCGTTTGCCGAGGCGGCCTCGGTTGCGACGCCGGTCATCGACGCAGCTATCACGCTAGCAAGCACGGCGAACGATGTCCCCTACATCGATACGGGCCTGAATGCCGCCGCTCTAGGCATCGATGGGATGAGTCCAGAGCAGATTCTTGACCTGGTCACGAACGGATAGCCGACAAGATATTGTGCGGAAAGGACGGACGCGGCCGTGGAGTTTAGCTGCAGCGTGGTTCCCAATGGCGACAGCACCCTGCTCCGCTCGTCTGCGGTCTTGGCGGAACACCTTGGCTACGGACGCTTCTGGGTTCCCGATCAGCACTTTCTGGGCGACCCATTCGTGATACTGGGCGACCTTGCCAGGCACGTCTCGATCAACTTGGGATTGGCGCTCACAAGCCCGTTCTCGCGGCATCCCGTACAGATTGCCCGCGCGATGGCGACGGTGTGCCAGTTGGATGATCAGCCCAGAGACTGGATCCTCGGAATCGGACGCGGCAACAGCAATCTGGTGCTGGGTCCGCTCGGGGTGGATGCGGGCGCCAGCGTCACGAGGATGATCGATGGGGTAGCGGCGATCAAGCGGCTGCTGGCCGGTGACACCGTGGAGCCGACGGCGTCCAGGCTCGTCGCCGAACCTGTACGCCTCGGGCTTGATCCGGTGGGATGCTCGGTCTACGTCGGTACACGGGGCCCCACAACGATACGACGTGCGGTAGCGGTGGCCGACGGAGTCATCATCGAATCGATGTTTCGTCCGGACCTGGCGCAGTGGTGTCGGTCGATCCTGGACGAGTCGGCGACGAATGGCTTCCCGCACGTATCGTGGCAGGCCGTATTTGTCACGGAACCCGGCCACAGGATACCGGATGACGTGAGAGCGTTCGCTGCTATGCTCCTGCGCACCACCTCTCCCAGCGTGTTGAAACGGATGAATGTCGGCGAGGCGCTGATCGAGAAGGCTGCGGTGGGAATGGTGCGCGCCGAGGATCTCACTGATGCAGAGGTGCGGACCTTTGTTGCGGTTGGTTCGCCCGCTGAACTTCGTGACGCCGTGCTGGGCGCCGAAGCTGCGGGCATCACGGCATGGTCGTCGATCTTTATCGATTCCCGCGGGCAGTCTGCCGCCGAGGGTATGACGCGGTTCGCTGAGTCCGTAATAGAGCCACTTCGCCGACGGGTGGCTTCGGGTCGGACCGAGCATGAAGCACATCGCACGGGGTAACGCGATCAGAGGGTTCAGCTCCTTACCGTGATGACCGAGCCGAGGAGGACTCGTGACAAGTGGCCAGCATGAAACGGGCTCGTTCGGTATCCCTGGCTCGCATCCTGGCGGGGGTGAGGCGGGTGCCGAGGGATCGGGAGGCCCACGAGAGCCCGGTGCCACCGAAGGAGACGATGCATTCGTTCGAATTGAAGATCTCAATTTGAGCTACACGACCAAGGGTCGGGTGATCCGCGCCCTCAAGGAGGTGTCGCTGGCCATCAGGCGGAACTCCGTGGTCTCGATCATCGGGCCTTCGGGCTGTGGGAAGAGCACCCTTTTGAAGGTGATAGCCAAACTCCTGCCGGTCAGTCAGGGCGCGATGCTCATAGACGGCGAGCGAGCTGATCGGGTGGATCTCACCGGGCGGCTCAGTTTCATGTTCCAGCAGCCTCTACTATTGCCCTGGCGAACGGTATTGAGTAACGTCCTGCTGCCCGTGCAGCTACTCAATCGGGATCCTCGACGCGGACAGGAGTCTGCGGAACAGCTGTTGGATGCCGTCGGGCTGACTCGCGCCATGCACCTGAGACCGAATGAGCTCTCGGGCGGAATGCGACAGCGTGCGTCGCTGGCCCGCGCGTTGGTGTCCAGCCCCGAGCTACTCCTGATGGACGAACCATTCGCAGCGGTAGACGAAATCACGCGGGAGGGCCTGCAGTACCAGCTGTTGGAACTAAGAAAGCAATGGAGCACAACAATAGTGCTCGTCACTCACAACGTTGAAGAGGCGGTCCTGCTATCCGATACGGTAGTGGTGATGTCGGACGCCCCCGGAACCATCCGGCATGTCGAAGCGGTTTCGTTTCCGGCGCCTCGTAATGCCCAAATTCGGGGCAGTGACGAATTCCACCACATCGCTGATCGACTGAGGTCGCTGCTGGCGCAGGGAAGTGGACTCTAAAGATGGACAGGATTGCGTCGTGGGTGAGGTCGAATGTGGGCGCGGTTGGTCTCGTCATCGGGCTACTGGCGTTGTGGGAGGCCGCAGTCCGATTGCTGTCGGTCGAGTCCTTCATACTGCCCGCTCCTTCCAGTGTCCTGGTTGACCTGTGGAAGGAACGCTCCTATTTGTTGAGTAACACACCAGCGACCGTGATTGAGACGTGGGCGGGATTCGCCCTTGGGCTGGTTGCGGGAGTTGCCCTGGCGATCCCGATTGCGCTGACATCGTTCGGCGCTAAAGCAATCATGCCGCTGCTGGTTGCAACGCAGGCCGTGCCGAAGACGGCGTTGGCACCGCTGTTCGTCGTGTGGTTCGGGTTCGGGCTGACGCCAAAAATCGTCATCGCGGCGCTCATAGCGTTCTTTCCGATAGTGGTGAATCTTGCGAAAGGGCTCACGGCGGTCGAACCGGAGCTGGTCCAGTACTTCCGAACGCTGGGTGCCAGCGGAGCGAAGATCTTCCTTCGGCTGCGGCTGCCCAACTCGATGCCCTACTTCTTTGCGTCGTTGAAGGTGGCCGTGTCGCTTGCCACCGTCGGCGCGATCGTGGGCGAATTCATTGGAGCGGACTCCGGCCTGGGGTTCGTGATACTGCAGGCAATCAACAATCTCGACACCACCATCATGTTCGCCGCGCTGTTCATGGTCAGCCTCATTGGAATCATCTCCTACGGGATCGTCGGGCTGATCGAGCGTGCGCTGTTCGGCTGGCAAATCGCGTCAGACAAGGAGGTACCCAGCACGGCGTGACTGAGGCGGTGAAATTGGTCCAAAACAGTTGTGGCTCGAAGGGAGTGACAAGAAGATGTGGCAGATGCGTCGGCGGTGGTTGGCACTCGCGATGGGTGCGGTGGTCGTGGTGGCCGGCTGCGGCAGCGGAGGAGCGAGCGGAGGAGAGAGCGGGGGATCGGCCAACGGATCAAGCTCCACGGTGCCCGCGAGCGCGGACACCAGCGGAGAGTCCGCCAGTGGAACGAGCGCCGCGGGCGGTGCGGATGGGGGCGGTGAGACACTCAAGGTGTCCCTTCGGCTGGATTGGCTGTGGGGCGCCGAGCACACGCCATACGTGCTGGCCAAGTCGCTCGGGTACTTCGCTGATGCGGGCCTGGACGTGCAGATCGATGAGGGCCATGGCTCCAACGTCACGTCGACCCTTGTGACGACCGGAAAGGCAGACTTCGGCATCGTGTCTGCGGGGCAGGTGATCGTCGCGCGGGGGCAGAAGTACAAGCTGCAGGCGGTGATGAATGTTCTGCAACACAGCCCCAGTGGAATCTGCTATGACACTAGGCAGATGAAGCTGAATAGCCTCAAGGATCTGTATGGGAAGACTCTCGGCGTGGTCCGTGCGAGTTCGGCATACAACGAGTGGAAGGCGGTGGAGTCAATCAACGACCTAGACGCTTCCAAGATCAAAGAAGTCGATGTGGGCTCCTCGCTGGTGCCGGCAATCGTGTCAGGGAAGGTCCATGTGATCACTGGCTGGTCGTTCAATCAATGCCTGCAGGCGAGCGTGGAAGGCGTGCCGATCGCCAACCTCTCGTATCGAGACTTCGGGCTGGATAGTCCGAATACAACCGTGGTGGTGAACACGGACTTTGAGGCGGAGCATCCCGAGGCCGTCCGAGGGTTCGTCGGTGCCGTGATGAAGGCGTTGGACTACATACACCAAAACCCTGACGAGGCTTTGACGAAGTTCTACGAGGCTCAGCCGAAGCTGAAGGGTGAGTACAACACCAAGAAGCTGCCGATGTTCATGGACCTGGTGGGCGACGATCCGGCAACCTTCGGAACGTTCAACGAGGACTCCTGGAAGCAGCTGCAGGACATCTACGTCGAGCAAGGCGTGATGGATGCTCCGGTGCAGCTGGATGGCGGCGCGTACACCACCGAGTTCCTCCCTGCGAGCGGCTGACGCAGTCGGGTGGCCGGTGCCAGTGGCATCGGCCACCCGCTCGGGGTCATGGTGGAGCTGAGCGCGACGGTGCGTTGGTGGATTCTCCTCGGAAGGGCGGAAACCAGTCATGTTGTGCCACGAGGCCATTGCTTGTGCGATGTCCAATGGGGGGGCCGACACCCTGTTCGGCGTGGCGGGTGACGGAAACCTGTTCGTGGCGGCAAGTTTCGCTGCGCTCCCGGGTCATAAATACGTGGCCGCGGTCCACGAGTCGGGGGCCGTGGCCATGGCATCGGGATATGCGCAGGCTGCGGGCTGTATCGGGCTCGCCACCGTTACCCATGGACCGGGGCTTACCAACGCCATGACCGCGCTCATCGATGTCGTCCGCGCGGGCCGTCCACTACTGGTTGTTGCCGGCGATCTCGGCGACCGGCGATCTCATGCGCAGCACTTGGACCAGGAATTGACGGTGGCCGCCACGGGGGCTGGGTTCCTCAGGCTGGCCTCCGCTGGCTCTGGGGCCGAGTGCGTGCGCAAGGCCCTGGACTCGACGGTGCGCGAGCGGCGGCCGTACGTCGTGAGCATTCCGGTGGAGCACCTGTGGGCGGAGCACGGCGACTATGTCGATGCGCGACGGGTGTCACCGTCGACTGCGGTGTCCAAGGCTGCGACCGATGACGAGATCGATGCCGCACTGGGTGTCGCGGCGAGTGCTGCCCGCCCGATTGTGCTCGCCGGCGTGGGCTGCGCGACAGAGGCCGGGAAGACCGCGCTGCTGGCGTTGGCCCGGACGTTGGGAGCCCCGGTCTGTACAACGGTGAAGGCAAAAGGGCTGTTCGATGGGCACGATGAGAGCGTCGGCATCTTCGGCACCTTGTCTGACGACGTCGCTCTGGCGATCATTGGTGACAGCGACTGCGTGCTTGCGTTCGGCGCAAGTTTGAGTACCTACACCACCGACGCCGGCGCCCTACTCAAGGGCAAGAGCGTTGTGCACTGCGACATCGACGAGGATCACATAGGTCGATTCTGTGACGTGACGGTGAGTGCGATCGGCGACGCACCGTCGACGGCAGGAAGAATGGCTCAGATTCTGACAGACGCAGGAGTGAGCCGTGCGAGGTGGTATCAGGCAGCGGTCGGCACGCTCGAACAAGGGCGGGCCGGCGATTCGACGGCAACCATCGATCTGAAGTCAGTGCTGGAGGCGGTGAATGAGGCCCTGCCAGAAGATCGGATGCTGGTCACCGACGTGGGGCGGTTTTTTCCGGACGCGATCAGGTCGATCGATGTGGCCGAGCCACGACACTATGTACATGGAGTCAACTTTGGCTCGGTCGGCCTGGGAATGGGCCTGGCGGTGGGCGCCGCCGTGGCGTCTCCCGACCAGACGGTGCTGCTGGTGATCGGTGATGGCGGACTGATGATGTCCGGCCTTGCGGAATTTTCCACCGCGGTTCGTACGCGTGCGAATCTTGTCGTCATCGTGTCGAATGACGGCGCCTACGGTTCGGAATATGTGCAGCTGCGAGATAGGAACTGGAATCCAAGCCTGGCCACATTTCAGTGGCCCGACTTCGCCCAGACTGCGCGCATCTTTGGCGGGTATGCAGTTTCAGTCAGATCCCGGGTTGATCTGCAAGAGATGGTCGCTTCCCTTGGAAGGGAGGCGCGGCCGTTACTCATTGATGTCCGACTGGACCCGGACTCGGTTCCCCGCCAGGTTCGGCATTGAAATGGCAACGGTCCCCGGGTTGAATGTTCGCGCCGGGTGTCGTCGATCCGGGGGTAATGAAATGCATCCGACGATCGATGGGGGCGGCGCGGCGCCGGTCCGAGGCGCGCTGCGATCCGTATACTGATGCCCGCCAGCGGGAGATGTCGACCGAGACCGCTGCACGCTGGCTTGGATCGTCGTGACGGATGATGCGGGAGGTGGCTTGAGATTGGGTGAGAGCACGACAAGTCATGCTGATCTCGCGTACGAACGTGTTCGGGGACTGATACGTGACGGGACTTATCATCCCGGGTCACTTCTAAGCGAGTACACGGTCGCGAAGCAGATTGGGCTCGGCAGGACCCCGTTGCGTGAGGCGATCTCCAGGCTCGTATACGAGGGCCTGTTGAGCCGGCTACCCGGCCGTGGTGTTTTGGTGAATACGCTGACTGCGCGTGACATCAGCGAACAATACGAGGTCTTGGAATGGCTGGAGATCATGTGCGTCCGGCGAGGCGCCTCTGAGTTCTCCGACCAGGAGATTGCTGAATTGAACGACATTCTCAGCCATGCCGCGGAGAAGGTTGCTGAGGGAGTGAGCTGGGAAGGCTATCGGGAGTTTGACCACGCGTTTCACAGCGCATTATGGGCGGGCGCTCGAAACACTCGCGCGCTTCGACTGCTGTCCTCCACCTACGAGGCTGTGATACTTGACCCGTGGACCAGGGAGATCGCAGACATACCCGAGCAATGCGCTCGTTCGATCGCAGAGCATCGCCAGATCGTTGCGGCGCTGGAGGCGAGGGACCCGAGCGCGGGCGAGGCTGCGGTGCGACAACACAGCCAGTCGTACCGTAGAGCCTTGGCGACGCGAATATTCGGCCCGCTCTGGGAGGACCGTGCCCAGCCGTAGCGACGTCGGAGAGCGGCCCTGGTGGTAGATCGCGGACGTGCCGGGAGTTGACAGCGATCGCGCGTAACCGCTCGCTGAACTCGCCGAAAGGACTGGCGCGCCGGCAGTATGTGCCGGTCGCGCTCGAATGGGCTCGACACGATCAGCGACCAGGCGCCCGGCCGTCGCGGCGGAGCCGCGTGTCCTTGCGTGCACGTTGGCAAGGCTCCCAACCGGGTCGTGCATTGGCCGAACCAGACGGCAACGACTTCACCATTCCTGGCAGCTGAACCCTGGTCGGCGGGTCCGGCCGTCGGCGGCGCCCGCGCTTGTCGTGGGGCCCATCGAACGCGCCTGTCGGTGCCGCGAGGCCCGTGGGTGCGCCCGGCGCACCGCTCGGCTGCCGGCCATGCCTGGCACACTGTGCCGATGCCTGCGGAACTGCCTGAGCTCATCGTGCCGGACGCTGCGGCGTGGCGCCGCTGGCTGCAGCGGCATCACGGCGACGCTGCCGGCGTCTGGCTGGCGTTGGCCCGCAAGGGCACGACCGAGCCGACCACCCTGGACTATGCCCAGGCGCTGGATGAGGCGTTGTGCTTCGGCTGGATCGACGGGCAGGTGCGCGGATCCGGCGGTGGCCCGACCTACCGTCAGCGCTTCACTCCGCGGACCGCGCGCAGCCAGTGGTCGGCACGCAACGTGGCGCACATCCAGCGGCTGACCGAACAGGGCAGGATGCACGCCGCCGGGCTGGCCGCGGTCGAGCACGCCCGCGCCGACGGCCGGCTCGATGCCGCCTACGCCGGCCCGGCCCGTATCGAGGTCCCGGATGACCTCGCATCGGCGCTGGCCGACAGCCCCCGGGCAGCAGCGATGTTCGAGACCCTGACCAGCCAAAACCGGTTCGCGATTCTGTATCGGCTGCAGACGGCCAAGCGGCCGGAGACCCGGGTACGGCGCATCGCCCAGTTCGTGGAGATGCTGGCCCGGGGCGAGACCGTGCACCCGCAGCGCGCCCGGCCGAAGTAGCCGTCCGGCACCAGACCAGATGTTCGCGGATCTCCGGCACGGTTTCTGGGCGTATCGGGCCGAAAACCGTGCTCGAGGTCCGCGAACCTCAGACTCAGTAGGTCCGGGCCACCAGCGCGTCGATCGTCTCCCGGGTCGGTGACGAGCTGGACGCCCCGGCCACCGTGGTGGCGAGCGCACCCGCCGCGCAGGCCCGTCGCAAGGCAAGCTCCGGCTCCAGGCCCTCCGCCCAGGCCACCGCGAGCGCCCCGGCGAACGCATCTCCTGCCCCCGTGGTGTCCACCGGGCGCACCGTCGGGGCGGCGACCGTCAGCACCCGTCCGGACGGACCCCGGTACCGGGCGCCACCCGCCCCGAGTGTCGTCACCACATGCGGCACCGACGCCACCGCCGCCTCGCCGAGCACGGCCGACTCGCCCTCGTTGACCACCAGCACCGTCACCGCCGCCAGCAGGTTGTCCGGGAGCTCCCGCACCGGCGAGGGGTTGAGCAGCACGGGGACTCCCGCCTCGGCGGCGATGCGGGCCCCGGCGATCACGGTGTCCAGAGGTATCTCCAGCTGCATCACCAGGATCCCCGATCCGGCGATGGTCGAGGCGTCGTCACCGGTGAGGTCCGATACCACGCCGTTGGCGCCGAGCACCACGATGATGGTGTTCTCCGCCGCGGCGTCGACGCTGATCACCGCGATGCCGCTGGGCCCGTCGACTCGGCGCAGCCGCGCGGTCGAGACGCCTGCCGCAGACAGCGTGTCGGCGAGCGTGTCGGCAAACGCATCCGATCCCACGGCGCCGACGAATCTCACGGCTCCGCCAGCGCGCGCCGCCGCGATGGCCTGGTTGGACCCCTTGCCACCGGGAGCCGTGCGGAAGCTGGTGCCGAGCACGGTCTCGCCGGGTGCCGGCAGGCGCTCGGTGCCGGCCAGCAGGTCCATATTGATGCTGCCCAACACCGTCACCTGGGCGGTCGCCGATTGGTCTGCCATGGCGCTCCCTTCGGTATGAGTGCCTTGACGGTAGTGTCCCGGCCATGAGTCGCTTCACCCAGGCGCTGGTCGGGGCCGCCGGGTCCGGAAAGGGCATCATCACCGGCGAACCCCGGGCCGCTGTTCGCAGCCCCTGGGAGCAGGTACATGCCACCGCTCGGCGGGGGGCGGCCGTACTCGCTGACCGGGGCTTGCGGCCCGGCGATGCGGTCGCGATTCTGGCCGGCATGCCGGCCGACGTCGCACCGGCCGCGCAGGCCGTGTGGCTGGCCGGCGGATCGGTGACGATGCTGCACCAGCCGACCGCCCGCACCGACCTGGCACGCTATGCCGCCGACACCCTGGCCGTACTCGGGGTGATCGGCGCGCGCATCGTGATCGTGGGTGATCCGTTCGTCGAGGTCGCCGGAATGCTGGCCAGCAGCGGGTTCACCGCGGTCACGGTGGATGAGTTGCGGGCAGGGGAGCGCGAGGCGGATCCACTGGACGCCGGCGAGGAGTCGGCTGCGCTGCTGCAACTGACCTCCGGTTCTACGGCCGCCCCGAAGGCGGTGCGGATCACCCATCGCAACCTCTGGGCGAACATCGAGTCCATGTGCCGCGCGGCCGATCTGAACACCGATCGCGATGTGATGGTGTCCTGGTTGCCGCTGTTCCACGACATGGGCATGGTGGGATTCTTGACGTTGCCGATGTGCCGGGGGATTGAGCTGGTCAAGGTCACGCCGGCGGATTTCCTGGGCTCGCCCGTGCTGTGGCCGGAACTGATCAGCAAGTATCGCGGAACCGTCACCGCCGCACCGAACTTCGCCTACGCGCTGACCGCCAGGGTGTTGGGCCGGGCGGTCACACGGCCTCAGGCCGGCCGGGCCGAGGAGCTGGACTTGTCCAGCCTGCGGTTCGCACTGAACGGCGCCGAGCCGATCGACGTTCCCGCGGTGCGCGCATTCCTTGCGGCGGGAGCGCCATTCGGGCTGGCAGACACCGCCGTCGTTCCGGCATACGGAATGGCCGAGGCAACGTTGGCGATCTCGTTCCACCCGTGGGGAACTCCGCTGGCGGTGGACACCGTCGACGCCGTCGCGCTGGAAGAACGGCGCCGAGCGACGCCGATCGGTGACGCACGCTCCGGCAGCAGCGGCGACGCGAACGGTGACGAGGGATCGGGGCGCGCAGGTGCCGGGGCCGTGCGCGAGTTCCCGCTGTTGGGCCCGCCGCTGGACGGCATCGAGGTGGCGGTGCGCGGCGAGGACGGATCCCTGCTCAAAGACCGTGAGGTCGGCGTCCTGCTGCTGCGCGGTGAGGCGATTACCGAGCGGTATCTGACCGTGGATGGTCCGGTGCCGACGAGGGGGGCCGATGGCTGGCTGGACACCGGCGATCTGGGATATCTGGCCGACGGCAATGTGGTGGTATGTGGGCGCGTCAAAGACGTGATCATCATGGGCGGGCGCAACATCTACCCGACCGATATCGAGCGGGCCGCACAATCCGTGCCCGGGGTACGAGCTGGGAATGCTGCCGCGGTGCGCATTGATGCCGGCGCCCGGCGGGAAACCTTTGCGGTAGTGGTGGAGTCACGAGTGGCCGACGATCCGGCAGAGTCCGCGCGGATCGCCGACGAGGTTCGCTCGGTAGTGACCAGCGCGATGGGGGTGCGGCCGGCGGCGGTGACGGTCGTGCCGGCGGGTGCGCTGCCGAAGACGCCGTCGGGGAAGATCAGGCGCGCGGCGGCCGCCGGTCTGATCGCGCGCCCCGACCCCGATCCTCTGCACTGAACTCGCGCCCCCGCATGGATCAACTTCCTCAGCATGCACAAACGTCGGGGTTATGGGACAGGAGTGACCATTGGGGTGAACTTCGTGCATGCCCAGGAAGTTGATCCACGCGGAGGGGGCGCGCCGCGGAAGTCAGGAGCGGGCCTTCATGCGATCGGTCAGCAGCCGAGCCCCGGGGCCGTCCAGGTCGCCGAGCGAGTCGGGTCGGCCTGCGATGGCCATCAGCAGCGCCTCGGCCGGACCGACTGCGTCGGGACCCGACCCGTGCTGCCAGTCCAGGTCGGTGGCGACCAGTCGCAGGCCGTGTGTGTCCTTGCGACTGGGTAGCTTCGGCGATCGAAGCGCGAAGTCCAGCGCCGGTCGTATCCGCTCATCCGGCACCGCGCGGGGAAGTCTCAGCGCGCGGCGGATGTCCTGGTGGTGGATGAGCCCGTCGGTCAGGCCGACGGCACCGCCGAACAGCGCGGTAATGCCGTGCGGGGTCAGATGGGCGCGCAGGAACCCCACCAGCTCAGCCGGAGAGCGTCGGGCGAACTCGGCGCGACCGACCTCGTTCGGTCCACCCCGGCGCCACCCCTTCACGCGGCGCGCGAGGATCCCGGCTAGGCCGAGTTCCTCGTAGCTGATCACATGGGCGACCACATCGCGCACCGACCAGCCCGCGCACAGCGACGGTGCTTCCCACTGCTCGGGTGACAGGGTGTCCAGCAAGTCGGCCAGGTCGCGGCGCTCATCGGCGGCCAGCCGCATTCTGTTGCGCGCGGGCGTCGCCTCCGGATCCGGCTTCCCGCCAGCGTTTTTCGTCACCGCCCCGTCACCGCCGCACCGAACCGTTGCAGGAAGACCGGCCAGCCGCCCTCGGCCGCCAGCCCGGTCCGGTAGCGCTGCCAGCCGTCGCCGTGCCGCTCCAGGTGCCGGTGATACAGCTCGACGCGAGTCCGCTGGGCGCCCAGCGGCACGAAGCGCACCTCCACCTCGCTGGCGCGCTCCGGGTCGGACTCCAGTTGCCAGCGGGCGTCGATGTCCCAGCTGATCACGAACCGCTCGGGCGGATCGAAGGTGAGTACTCGCGCCCACCGGCACACGCTGCCGTCCACGCCGCGGTCGTAGACGTGCCCGCCGACCCGGGTCTCGAACACCGTCTCGGCGACATCGACATCGAGCAGGTTGTATTCCCGGGGCTTGATCCGGTCGAATTGCTCGGTGAAAACCGTGAACGCGTGCTGCTGGGGCACTTCGACGACGGTCTCGAAACGCAGCGATGTTGCCTCATCGGTTGGGGTCATGGTCGTTCTCCGCTCCGGTAGCTGTCTTCGGCCAGGTACTTGAAGCTGGACAGGGCTTCGGTCCAGAACTGCTCCAGCTCGCGGCGCAGCGACTCCAGCCCGTCCAGGCGCGCGCGGTAGATGCGTTCCCGGCCATGGGGATGCACCTCGACCAGGTCCGCGCGCAGCAGCACCTGCAAATGCTGCGAGACCGCCGGTCGGCTGATGGGCAGGTCGCGTGCCAGGTCGGTGACGGAGCTCGGCCGACGCGCGAGGGTGGCCAGGATCCCGCGGCGGGTCGGGTCGCCGAGTGCCGACCAGCTGTCCACCGCCTGCATAATGCGTAAGCTACTACTTACGCGTTCGTCTGGCAAGGGCGGGAAATGGGAGTCGGTGCTCTCGACGACACGCTGCACCTGCGAACCGTGCCTCGACTGCGAATGGGTTCTGCAGACGGAGACGCGTCCACCAGATCGGGGCGCGGCTGTGCGCAGCCCGGGACCGTGCCGGTGCCGGAGGAACGCGGATCAGTGCAGCCGGTTCTGGGTGGCCAGCAGCCCGTCGTTGATCAGCATTTCCGCCGCGTCCGCTGCCTCCTCCAGCTCGACGCCCAAGTCCGCGCGCTCGGCGGCGGTGAAGTCGCGCAACACGAAGTCCGCCGGATCCATCCGGCCGGGCGGTCGGCCGATGCCGAAACGCACCCGCAGGTAGTCCTTGCTGCCGATGGCCGAACTGATCGAGCGCAGCCCGTTGTGGCCGCCCTCGCCGCCCCCCTGTTTGACCCGGATCGTGCCGTAGGGCAGGTCGAGCTCGTCGTGCAGCACGATCAGCGCGCCCGGATCAATCTTGTAGAACCGGGCCAGCGCGGCGACCGGTCCGCCCGAAACGTTCATGTACGAGCGGGGTTTGGCCAGTACCGCACGCAATCCGGCCAACCGGCCCTCGACCACGTCGGCACCAGACTTGTGCGTTCGGAACCGGCCGCCCAGGCGGGCCGCGAGCACGTCGGCAATCATCGCGCCGACGTTGTGGCGGTTGCCGGCATACGTCGGGCCGGGATTGCCCAGCCCGACGATCAGCGTCAGATCGGCCGGCATGGCGAACGGGCCTGGTCAGCCCTCGTCGGGGGTGGGCGCGGCGACGGGTTCCGCGGCGGCGGCTTCCTCGGACTCGCCTTCCATGGCTTCCGCGGTCGGGGCCAGCTGGATGGCGACGACCAATGCTTCCGGGTCGGTGGACAACGTGGCGCCCGCCGGGAGCGGAATCTGACCCGCGGTGACCTGGGTGCCCGGCTCGGCGCCGTCGATCGACACCTCGACGCGCTCCGGGATCGCCAGCGCGTCCACCTCGACCGCCAGGGTGTTCAGCTCGTGCAGCACCAGGGTGCCGGGGGCGGCCTCACCCAACAGGTGCACCGGCACCTCGACGGTGACCTTCTCGCCGCGCCGCACCAGCAGCAGGTCGATGTGCTCCAGATAATCGCGCAGCGGATGACGCACGATCGCGCGCGGCAGCGCGAGCTGGTCCTGGCCGTCGATCTCGATGGTCAGCACCGTGTTGACGCCACCCTTGATCGCCCGGGAGAACTCCAGCGCGGGCAGCGAAAGGTGGCGAGCATCGGAGCCATGGCCGTACAGCACGGCCGGTACCAGGCCGGCCTTGCGGGTGCGGCGGGCGGCGCCCTTGCCGAATTCGGTGCGAGGCTGGGCGACCAGACGGGTCTCGGACATGATGCTGAATCTCCTGGCGTGCGGTGGGCTACGGTTCGTCGGTGACGATGTCTCCGCGGCGGACCGCGCGCGGGAGCTAGCACCCACCGCGTCGATCACGGCGGACCCCGTCACCGATACGCCTGGTCACTGGGCCGCCCTCGCCGAGGCAACCGCCTCACCTTACACCCACGCTTGTGTGTCTCACGTGGCGCTATAGCGCCACCTGAGACACACAAGCGCGAGGGGTTAGCGACAGTCGGCCTCCCGGCGGAACCGGAACTCCACCAGCACGCTGCGCAGGTCGACCGCGCACACCGCCCGGTCGGCCAACGACAGCGATTTCAGCAGCGCCTCGGCATCCGACACGTCCCCACAGACCTCCGGCGTTCCCGGCACCGTCGTGCTCGTCGGAGGCAGCGCCGGGAAGCAGGAACCGTCCGGCAGCGGCACCTGCACTTGCACCGACAATCCGCCGGTCGGCTGCCCACCCGCGTACTGGGCGAGGTGCACCCATCTGTCCGGGCGCAGGCAGCCCTTGACCGTCACCGCCGTGTTGCTGGCCCCGCCGTCGCGCCGCTGCACCGATCCGGTCACGGTGCCCTGTAGCCGCCAGGTGTGCGCGTCCAGCGTCCCGACGAACCAGCCCATCAGATGCGACCCGTCGTGAGTGCGTGCCGCGAACCGGCCGGTGAAGCCGTCCGGGCCGAGCCGGCCGTCGGTGAGCAGCCCGTCGATGCTGCCCAGCCCATCGCCGGCGCTGCCACACACCCGGCCGTCGAACGGCTCCCGCAGCACTGTCTCTCCCGCAGGCGCCTGTATCGAAAGGTGCACCCGCCGGGTCTCGCCGGGCCCCAGCACCGTTCCACGCACGGGCTCGATCAACTCGGTCCGCCAACCCGCCGGCAGGGTGTCCGTCAGCCGCACGTCGACCGGCAGGGTCTCCCGGGAGTCGTTGCCGACTAGGAAGCCGAGCCGGAAACCGGAACCCGGGGAGTAGGGAGCGTAGGCAATGTTCGACTGCACCGTGTTGTTGGTCGGGTTGACATCGTCGATGGAGAACACCGTCGCCCGGATGCAGAAGTGGTCGACGGTCTCGCCGGCTTCCAGCGGCGGGATCCACCACTTGACCGAGGCGGACGCCGGCGGCGAGTCCTGCGCCGAATCGTCGAAGTTGGACGCCCCTGCGGCCAGATCGCCCAGGGCCAGGGTCTGGATATTGCCGTCCTTGTCGGTCATCGGCAGCCAGCCCGATCCACCCGAGGTGATCTTGGTGTACTCGAAGCTGACCTGGACGTTGCGAGCGGTGGCCGTCCCGACGTTGCGCACCCTGCAGTAGACGGTGTTCTCGTACTGGGTGGGGGTCCCGCCGTCCAGCACGTTGATCAGCGCGTTCCACTCGGACGCACCGCCGTTGTTGATGAACAGATCCCGGGACGACCAATCCGGACTCGACAGGCCGACGAAGGGCCGGGACATCCACCAATCGGCGCCCCAGGTGGCGAAGGTGATGTCGGCGCCGTACGGAGCGTCGGTGGGCTGCAAACCCACCGCGTACCAGGCCAGCACGGTCGTGCGGTGTTGGACGGATCCGACGCCGTACAGGTCGATGGCCGCGCTCACACAGGCGTTACGGATGGTGCGGAACACGTTCTCATCGTTGGCCGGCAGTCCGGTGGCGGCCCCGATGTTCGAGACGTAATGGGTGAACGCTCGGTACCAGATCAGCGCGGCTACGTACACGTCCCGACCGCCGGAACTGGCGTTGCCCAGGCCCTTGACCGGGATCAACGCCGGGGTGCGGGACGCCCGCTGGTGGATGCCACCCTGCGCCATGAGATACGCAGCGTGCGCGAGAATGTCACCCCGGAAGTAGCGCGCCCCGGTGCCGGTCATGGTGTTCCGGTCGTCCCAGTGGTCGAACTTGGACGGGTCGGCGGCATTCGGGTCGCGGGGGAAGGCCAGGTTGCGGAAGATCTGCCCGGTGGGGGAGATGTCGGTGGCCATCCACCATTGCGTGGAGTACAGCCCGCCGAACACGTCGGAGGTGCCCTCGTGCACCGCGGCCAGCCAGTCGGTGTACGTCAGACCCGGATTGCCGGCGCCGTCCACGAACGAGTAGTCGGTGACGGCATGCTGATACTCGTGCCCCACCACGGCCTTCGAGCCGGCTAGGTAGTCGTAGGAGACCCAGCCGGAGGCGCCCGTGGGGTCGCCGTCGAAGAACGCCAGGTGCGCCACCCAGTGCCCGTTCACCAGCTCCTGGTCGAAGAAGGCATTGACCGACCGGGAGGTGCCCGCCGAGGTGTCGTAGGTGTGTGCCACCACGTTGAGCGTCTGATCCGGGACCAGCGGCGCGGAATACTGGCCGTCGTCCCAGCCGACTCGCCCGCCGAGCGCGCCGTAGAAGTCGTACAGGTCGGCCACGGTGGCGTGCTCGTCGACCTCCGGCTGCTGCGAGGAGGTGCGGTCGGCGTCGGAGGTGCTGGCTGCCACCCGGCTCCAGGTGTGGTCGCCATCGGTGTCCTCGGACACCGGAATGGTGCCGGCGTCGATCAGCGCCGGGATGTTCGGGTAGACCCAGCTGGAGTTGGCGTTGGCATCGTAGGTGACGATCGGCCGGCCCCTGGTGGTGTTGCGCAGCCGGTAGGTCGATCCGCCATTGACCCGGACGATCTGCAGGGTCCGCGAGTCGAACGGGCCGCCGAGTGGAATCGTGGACAGACCGCTTCCGACGTCGGGGGTTTCGGCGCCCTTGCGGGTCGGGGCGAACAGGAACAGCTCACCCGATTCGGCGTCGAAGAACATCTGCCCGAACACCAAGGGTGCCTGCTCGTGCTCGGGCGCGGAGGCCGCCATGCCCAGGTGATAGCCCTCGGGGGCGACGTGGTAGCCGTGCGTGGCGTAGGTGTAGATCAGCCGGTCGCGCCACGGGTAGAGCACCAACCGGGGTTCGGCGGCCAGCGGGAACAGGGACTCCTTGCGCCGGCGGGCCAGCGCCCGCAACTCCTGGAAGTCGGGCCGGTCCGAGATGGATTCGGCTGCGATCTTGCGGATCTCGTCGGCGGTGACGGAGATCGTGTTGCCGGGCTCCAGGTCGCGCTGACAGCAGGACTGCACCTCGACCAGCCGGCCGCCCGGGCCGAAGTGCGCGGCAAGTTTGGCGCCGTACACCTCGATCCCTCGGCGGATGATCGCCGCCCATTCTGCGTGGGTCTCGGCGCCGGAACCGCCCTTGGCGGTGCGTGACCGCCTGGTCCGGCCTGTTCCCTCGACCTCGCCGGGCCCGGCGACTGGCGGCGTCTCGGGTGGGGGAGCGTATTGCTGGAACACCTGGTGGACGAAGCCGATCGAGTCGGTGCGCTCGGATTGCGGCCGCAGAGTGTCCAGCACGTTGTCCCCGCCGAACAGCCCGGGGTAGCGCGTCAGGAATGCGCGCAGCACGTCCCCGCGTGGCTCCCCGGCGACGGCCCCGGGGACGGCGGCGACGAGGTCGTCGGCTCGGGCGAAGGACAGTACGCCGCGCTCGGCGTCCCATTCCCGGGTGAAATTGTCGCTGACGGACTCCAACTGGCGCAGCACATCTCGCTGCCCCGACGTCATGTCCATGGTTAGCCTCCCGACTCAGGTGCGGCGCCGGTCGCGTCGCGGGCTCCCGGCGCACGGGTGTACGTCAGGTTGCTCATCAGGACGATGTGCCGCAGCGAGGTGATACGGGTCCGGGGCGAGGCATCCGGGTGGACTCGCGCCACGTTTGGCTGCTCCCCGATCGTGGCTCGGCCGTACCTCGGCGAAGGGTTCGGCGCCAGGCCCTCGACGGCTGACACTAGTTCAGCCAATATCGTTTGATATATTGTCCACGTGAACGAGGTGCGGGAGATGCGCCTGGCCGCTGGACTAACCCAGGCCGGATTGACCGAGCGCTCGGGGGTGGCACAGCCCAATCTCGCCGCCTACGAGAGTGGTCGACGTCGGCCCTCCGCCACGATGCTTGCCCGATTACAGGAGGCGGCCCCTCCGCGACCATCCGTGGTACTCGCGCGGCATCGGGATGAGATCGTCGAACTGGCGCACCGGCATGGCGCCGAGGATGTACGCGTGTTCGGGTCGGTGGCACGTGGAGCGGACGTCTCGGGTCATGGCCTGGACCTGCTAGTCCGGTTCGATGAGGACGCCGACCTGTACGACCTAGCCGATTTGGTCGCTGCGCTGGAGGAACTCACCGATCTGTCAGTGAATGTTGTGTCCGACGGCGGGATCCCTCCCGGTGCCCACCCGGTTCGCGACGAAGCCGTGCGGATATGAAGGACGACTCTGTCGAGAACTGGGTGCGTCAGAATCTCTACGCGCTGCTGGCCTACACCCGCACTGCGGACCGCATCGTTGAGGAGGGCAGCGCTCACTACATGCTCGACGAGTCATCCCAGATGCTGGCCGAATTGGTGCTGCGCAAGGTCGGTGATGCTGCGGCACGCCTTCCAGCGGAGTTCACCGACGCGCACCCGGAAGTACCGTGGCGTGCCATGATCCAGGCCCGTGAGGTCTTGGCACGTCATCCAGGCCGGATCGACCCCGTGCTCTTGTGGAACACCCTGTCACACAAGCTGCCCGGCGCCGTGGCACAGGTGCGCGCGATCCTGGCGGAGTTGATTGCGGGCACGTGACCTTGTCGTGCTACAAGCGGAGAATGTGTGGTGAAATTGCACAATCTGCGCGTCCGACGTGCTGGAATATCCCGATGTACAACAGTGATCCCGGCGGTGCCGGTCGCCGCGGTGCGATGCTCCGGCGACGGGGGCAGGCGACTGCTCGGACGGCGGTCGCGGTGGCGATGGTGGTGGCCGCGGTGCTGCTCCCCGGTCGGGCGGCAGCCGCCCCGGCCGCCGGTGCTGCCCTGGGCGCTGCGGTCGCCTCCTCGGACGCCGCCGGCTCGGCCTCCTCGTCACCGCCCTCTTCGTCACCGCCCCCCTCGACGGCCGGCAAGACCACCCTGCCGGCCGGATCGCTGGTACGCACCGGTGGTTTCGAGCCGCCCGATGTCGAGAAGGTCTCCGGCTTCGACACCTACACCGCCGCCGACCACCCGAAGCTCGGCGCCTGGACTATCACAGCCGGCAGTGTCGACCTCATCGGCGCCGGCTGGGAGGACGCCGCCGAGGGCGCGCAGTACATCGACCTGAACGGCAACGACGGTGACGGCACTGCCGCGACCCTCACCCAGACCCTCCACACGACGCAGGGCCGTCGCTATCGGCTGGACTTTCTGCTGGCCGGAAACCCACACGGTGACCCGCCGGTCAAACACCTGGAGGTGAATCTCGGAACGGTCACGAAGTCGTTCACCACCGACGAGGCGAGCGGCGACACACTCAACTGGCACCCCGCCAGCATGGAGGCCGACGCCTGCTCCTCATCGAGCATGGAGCTGACGTTCATCAGTAAGACCAAGGGCCAGCGTGGACCCCTGATCGACGGGGTGGCCGTGGTGGATGCCGGCTCGGCCGCCTGCGGCGGGGCGGGCGCTGCCCTGTGGCAGGTGCTGTTGTTGTCCGGGCTGGGCGTCTTCTGGGTAGCTGCGATGGCGGCGCTGGGCCTGGCGGTGCTGCGGCGCACCGGGCGCGCTCGCCCGGCGGGAGTGCCGGCACACTGACCGGCGGCAGCGCGCCGGGGCACCGCGGTCGGGTCAGTCCCGGGTGAGCGACACCGTGACCGTGAACGGGTGGTCGGTCGGCGGTGCTGCGAGCAGTCACCTCGGCAATACTTCAGAGATACTTTCGGCAATACTTCAGTCTACGGCTCGGCAATCTTACGGTCAGGGTGTAGCATCGGGTCGTGACCGCCGCGATTGCCCGCATCCCGCGTCGGATTCGTCCAGTGGCGGTGTCGCGTATGAGCAGCGTCCCTGTGCTCCTATTGGAAGGGCCTCGAAGTGTCGGGAAGTCGACGCTTCTCGCCGAACTAGCGGCACAGTCCGCGGTCGAAGTCTTCGATTTCGACCAGGAGGACACTCTCCAGGTCGCGCGGAGCAATCCGACACTGCTCGCCGACAGAGACATCCCAATCTTCATCGATGAGTACCAGAAGGAGCCCCGGAGCCTGAACTGGATCAAGGCGAGGCTGAATCGTGGTACGCAATTTGGAATGTTCGTTCTCGCCGGGTCCGCCAGCTTCGACTCGCTGCCAAGCGGGATTCAGTCGCTCACCGGACGGCTCCTCCGGCTGCCGGTCTTGCCCTTCGCCCAAACTGAGATCGACGGGACTGACAACCACTTTCTTGAGCAGGTCCTGGACGGTGACATCCCACACTCGGCAGCCTCGGCGGCGACCGGCCGTACCGAGTACATCAACCGCGTCGTTCGAGGCGGAATGCCGCTCGCGCTCGCTCAGCCCGACGACCAGAGCCGTCGGCGCTGGTTCCGCGCCCAGATCCGCCAGGCACTCGATCGAGATGCTGGCGAGTTGCGCCGAATCGCGCAGCGGGCGCCGCTTCCGCAGACCCTGGATCGCCTGGTCGGCCAGACCGGGAGCCTGCTGTCAATTCAGCAGGTCGCCAGTGATGTTGCCATCGCCCACGAAACCGCCCGCGGATACCTTCATCTCCTCGAGTCGCTATTCCTGGTCAGCACACTCCCGGCATGGCGGACGACGGCTCTGTCGCGGAGCGTCGCGACTCCAAAGGTTCATGTCGTCGACTCCGGTCTCGGGGCCCACCTGCTGAACATCAATCGAGCCAAGCTCGATCGCCTTGAGCCGTCCGCCATGACCGAGTTCGGGCACCTGCTGGAATCATTCGTTGTCCAGGAGATCCTGCGTCAGGTGTCGTGGTTCGACGGGAACCTCACTGTTGGACACTGGCGCACTCGTGACAACGACGAAGTCGACCTCATCGTCGAGCGGGAGGATGGCGGGGTCGTCGCGTTCGAGGTGGAGGCCGCAGATCACATCGAGCCGCGGTGGCTCAGTCCGCTGCGGAAACTCCGTGGCAAGCTCGGCGATCGATTTGTGGCAGGCATTGCGTTCCATCTCGGTGCCCGCGGCTACCGCGCGGAGGACCGTATTCACGTGCTGCCACTCGAACGGCTGTGGACGTGAGGGACGGTCCGGCAATCGGCCATCGCCGGAGCGACACCGCGGATACCGAACGCAACGGCCAGCTGGAGCCGGGGTACCGCGGTCGGGTCAGTCCCGGGTGAGCGACACCGTGATCGGGAACGGGTGGTCGGTGCTGGCCAGCGTGCCGGTTCCGGAGAGCGCATCGCCGTCCATCGTGAGCGCCAGCACGACCTGGGTGTCGGTCTGCACCTGCAGCGCCGAGCCGGTCAGCGTGCCGGTGACGTCGCCGGCCGGCACCCAGTCGCCGCTGTCCGGGTCGGCGAACAGCAACTGACCGGTGACGGCGCCCGGATCGCCGCCCAGCGTGATCCGGGCATTCACCGGATCCCCGCCGCCGTCGACTTTCCCGGTCCAGGACCCGATCAGCGTGGTACCGGACTCCGAGGACGGCGTCGTCTCCGGGGCACCCGGCGCGGCCGTTGTCGGGCCGCCGCCGGGACTCGGCGAGGTGGTGCTGGCCGCCGCGGTGGTCGGGCCGGCGCCCGACGACGACCCTGCTGCCGGCGCCTGCGGACTGGACCGTCCGTCGGCCGCGTCACCGCCGGCCCTCGCGCCGAGGTTGACCGCCACGATGCCGCCGACCAACGCCAGGGAGGCGACCCCAGCGGCGATCGCCGCGGGCTTGACCCGATCGGGCGCGGGTGTGGCGTCGGGCGCGGATGCCGGTGGCGGGGTGGTCCCGGCGGGCGGCACGTGTGGGGTCTCAGACATGGTGCGCGACTCCTTCGGTGACGGCATGTGGCAGCACGGCGCGCTGGTCCAGGAAGCGCCGGATCTCGGTGGTGCCGGTCAGCACACCACCGACCGGCCGCAGTGCCGCGTCCAGCAGGACCGCGGAGGGGAAGGCCTGGACGCCGGCCGATGCGGCGATCCGGCCGCCGTCCGCGTACACGGCAAGCCCGTCCCCGGGGCCGGTCGCCAGCCCGGCATCGACGCGGTCGATCACGCCCAGCACGGACAGTCCCGGCGGCGGTGGCGAGGTGCGGATTCTCTCGCGCAGCCGCTCGCAGGCGCTGCACTGCGCGGACATCAACACCAGCAGCGTCGGCCCCGGCCGGCCGGCGACCTCCCCGGCGACTTCCGTGAGTGGCACCGTCGTGCCGTCCCGGTCCATCACCGTCGCCGTCGTCACCGCCGCCTGCAGCGAGGCCATGTCGACCGCCGGGCCCACTGCCGGCCGCCCGGTCGCCGGCACCCGCCCCAGCGCCCCCTCCAGGTCGCGCACCCGACCGGCCAACGCACCGACCGTCCTGCTCATGGCGTGGATCAGCAGGGCGCCGACGGCGACCGCCGTCAACACCGCGAGCCCGCCGACGATCGCGACCGCTCGAGCGCCCGCCGCGTCGTAGCAGCCCGCGCCGCACCGACCCGGCAGCGATGCCGCCACCAGCACCGCGACCGATGCCGCCAGCAGGACGCCGTTGCGCACCAGGGTCGACGGCCCGATCGGTTCCGCGGCGGACAGGGCGCCGAAGCAGGCACACGCCGGGCGGCGGCCGCGAATCAGATTGCCGGCCACCAGCGCGGTGAAGGTCGCCATCAGCGCCGTCGCAGCCGTCCCGCCCGCCAGCACCGTCGGGGTGACAACCAACAGCGCGGCGACAGCGAGTTCGGCGGCGGGCAGCAGCACCGCGACAACCGGCGCCAGCGCCGACGGCACGCCCAGCTCCCGCGCGGCAGCCCCGGTGCGGCGCGGCGCGATCGCCTTGGTGAGGGCGCTGACGACGAACACCGCGGCCAGGATCAGCCGGACGGCGAGCATTCGTCACCGCCGCCGGTCTAGGTGCCGCACTTGCCCTCCGGTGGTGGGCCGCACAGGTTCTGCCCGGTCACGCCCAGACCGCTCGGGCACACCTGCAGGCAGGCGCTGGCCGAATACCAGCACGAGTCGTCCGGCTGGCAGTAGGCGACGTTCTGCAGGCGGCAGCAGTCGCAGTCCTCCTCCTGCGCCTCGTTGTAGGGGTCGCCGCCGAACTGGTCCACGGCGATGCCGTAGAGCGTCGCGATCGTCTCGCACGCGGCCCGCCGGGTGGGGCTGTCCGGGTAGGCGTCGCCGCAGGCGTTCATCGCCTCTCGGGCGAGATTCAGGTCGCAGTCGGACTTGTTGGCACCGCAGGTGCCGTAGCAGACGTCGTGCTTGTTGCAGGACGGCGTGAAGTTCGCCCGGCCCCAGTGATCCCGGACTGCCTTGTTCTTCCAGCCGCTGGGTCCACAGCCGTTCGTGGTCGGGGTGTGGCCGTCGTGGTGGCGGATCTTCGCGCAGGTGCTGAGGTCGCTCGCCGGGAACTGCCAAAAGCAGGTCGGCTCGTCGGCCGCGGCCTGCGGAGCCAGCGCGGCTCCGGTGACGAACATCGCCGCCGCTCCGGTGGCCAACCGGAGGAATCCGCGTCGGGACGGCTGGCGGGTGTAGTCCACCAGTGCGCCCTCGAAGTCGTGATGCTTGAACATTGAGGCGGATCGTACAAAGTACATGCCGTTCTTGTCCCGAGTTCGCCCCAAATTCTGGGCGGACGGAACCGGGTTCCCCCCGGCAACGGTGCCCGGCCGGGCGCTGGGACGGGCCTGGTTCTGGCTCAGCCGCGGGCCAACGTGACGGTGATGGGCAGCGGCTCGGTCATGCCGGGCAGCGTCCCGGTGCCGGTCATCGCCTGCCGATCAATGGTCAAGTCGAGCGCGATATCGGTGACGGCGGGCTGCGGGCTGTCCGTCGAACCTGCGGGTGGCGGATCCTGCGGGGCGGTGCGCAGGGTCAGTGCCCGGTCGTCCAGCGAGCCGGTGAGCGCGCCGGCGATGGCCCAGCCCTCGGAATCCGTGCCGGGATCACCGAACATCAGCTGGCCGGTGACGGCGGATCCCCGGGGCGTCTGCAGGATCAGGCGGGTGCGCACCGGGGTGCCGCCGCCGTCGACGGTGCCGGTCCACTCGCCGCTGACCTCATCGGGCGTGGGAGCACGGCTGGTGGGGTCGTCCCCGGGGCTGCTGGCCGGGTCGCCGGTGGCACCGACCGAGGTGGTGACCGGCGCCCCGGCGGAACCGGTCGTTGCGAACGGGCCACCGAGCGGGGGTGTGAGCGACCGGCCGGCCGTCTCGGTGCCGTCGGAGGCGAGGATCACCCCGACGATGCCGCCGGCCAGCGCAACGCTGGACACGCCGGCGAGGACCGCAGCCGACCGCACCGAGGACGACTCGGGAGCACCGGCAGCACCGAGGGCACCGGAACCGCCCGGGGTCTGGGGGATGTCGTGCGGTGGTGCGGGAGGTGGACGGTCGTGGTCAGACATGGCTGGGCGCCTCCGTGTACTCGGTCAGGTAGCGAAGGATGGCCGTCGATCCGATCATCGTCTCTCCGGTGCCGCGCAGGTCGCGATCCACCTCGAGCGCCGTCGGGAACGCGCGTACCCCGCCGGCCGCGGCCAGGTCGCCGCGGTCGCGGTAGATCCGCAGACCAGGCCCGGCGGAAGGTAGTTCGAGGCGGTCGAACCCTTCGACCAGCGAGACGACCTGCAGGCCGGGGGGCGGCGCCATGCCGGCCAGATGTTCGCGCACCCGGGAGCAGGCGCTGCACCCCGACGACATCAATACCAGCAGGGTGCGATCGGCGTCGGCGACCAGATCGGCCAGCCGATGCGGCGCGCCACCGCGATCGGTGACGGCCAGCTCGGTCGCGGCGCGCAGCATCATCGGGACGTCCGGCCCCGGATGACCGTCACCGGCCCCGCCGCCGGAGCGGCCGAGCGCCGCCTCCAGGTCGCGGACCCGGCCGGTGAGCTGACCGACCAGCCGACTCAACGTCACCACCAACACCAGCCCGGCGCCGATCGCGATCAGCACCAGTACGCCAGCGCCGACCGTGAGGTGCCGGGCACCGGACGCGTCATAGCATCCGGCCGCGCAGCCGTGCGGCAGCAGCGACGATGCCAGCACCGCGAGCGATCCGGCCAGCAGCACCAGGTTCCGCACCAGCGTCCGGCCGCTGATCGCCGCACCCGCCGACAGCTCGCCGAAGCAGGCGCACGCCGGGTGCCGCCCGCGGGCCAGGTTCACCGCCACCAGCACCGTGAAGGCCAGCATCAGTGCGCTCGCAGCGGCCGACGCCGGGGTGGCCCAGTCGGTCACCGTCAGTGATCCGGCCACCGCGATCTCCGCCAGCGGCAGCACTATGGCGATGGGGGTGGCCAGCCGCGCCGGTACACCCAGCTCGCGGGCCGCGACGGCGGTGCCGCGCGGGCTCATCAGCTTCGCGATCCCGCTGACCGCGAAGACCACGGCCAGCAGCAGCCGGACAGCCAGCATCCTCAGCCCCCCCGTGTCGGTGTCACGTCTCGCAGCGACCTTCCGGCGGGGGTCCACACAGGGTCTGCCCGGTCACTCCGAGCCCGCTGGGGCACACGTCCAGGCAGTCCACGGCGGTGTCGTGGCAGGAGTCGAGCGGGCCGCACCACACCTGCTGCACCGGATGGCAGCACTCGCAGGCCTCCTTCTGGCCGGCGTCGAACGCCCCGGCGCCGCCGGCCAGCACGGCTGCCCGGTAGGCGTTCGCGACCGCGATGCAGGCCGCCAGACGAGCGTTCGGGCCCGGGAAGCCGCCGTACGCCTGGATGCAGGCGTCGATGGCGTCGCTGCCCAGGTCCCAGTCGCACTGCAGCCGGGAGGAGCCGCAGGTGCCGTAGCAGATGTCGTGCTTGTTGCAGTGCGGTTCGAAGTCCGCGTCGCCCCACCGGTTGGGGATGTACTGGCTGAGCTCGCTGCCGGCGGCGCCGCATCCATTGGTGGACGGGGACGCGCCGGGATGCGGCCGCTTGTTGGGGCAGTTATCCAGGTCGCTGGGCGGGTACTCGACGATGCAGCGTTCCGCTGCCGCCGCTGTCGGCGCGGTGATCATGGCCAGCCCGGCCCCGCCCGCCAGCACGGCCGTGGCTCGGGCCACCAATCCGAAAAATCCCCGCCGGGACGGCCGGCGACCGAACTGCACCAGATCGTCTTCGAAGGTCGGTCGCGGCCTCATCGGTCAGATGGTATCGGTCAGAGCGCGTGGCCGGGCGGCAACCGCACTTTTCCCTCCGGACAGCGCGTTCCACTCGCAGATTCGCCACCGGGGCAGCGTGGATTCCTGATGCCCGGACACGGACCTGCGGCGCCACCGCCGGTCAAGATACGTCGCGTGAGCCCTCTCGGGACCCGTCGCGCAGTTCCTCGGTCAGCGCGGCGACAAACGCGTCCACGTGTTCCTCGGTGGTGTCGAACGCGCACATCCACCGCACCTCACCGGTGGCCGGGCGCCAGTCGTAGAACCGGAACCGCGCTCGCAGCCGGTTGGCCACTACCGGATCCATGACGGCAAACACCGCGTTGGCCTGCACCGGCTGAGTGACCCGCACCCCATCCAGCGCCGAGACCCCCTGCGCCAGCCGGGTCGCCATCGCATTGGCGTGCCGCGCCGAGCGCAGCCACAGGTCGCCCTCCAGCAGCGCGATCAGCTGGGCCGAGGTGAACCGCATCTTGCTGGCCAGTTGCGCGTCCAGCTTGCGCACGAAGTCCAGGCCGTCGGCGGCCTGCGGATTGAGTACCACGACGGCGTCGCCGGACAGCAGCCCGTTCTTGGTGCCACCGAAGGAGAGCACGTCCACCCCGACGTCGGTGGTGATCTCGCGCAGCGTTGTGCCCAGCCCGGCGGCCGCGTTGCCGATCCGGGAGCCGTCCATGTGCACCCGCATCCCCAGACCGTGCGCGTGCTCGCAGACCGCGGTGAGCTCCGCGGCCGAATACGCGGTGCCCAGTTCGGTGCTCTGGGTGATGGACAGCACGACCGGCTGTGCACGGTGCTCGTCACCGAAACCCCATGCCTGCCGATCGATCAGCTCGGGGGTGAGCTTGCCCTCGGCCGTGGGGACCGTCATCAGCTTGATGCCGGCGATCCGCTCCGGGGCGCCGTTCTCGTCGGTGTTGATGTGAGCCGTCTCCGCGCACACCACCCCGCCCCAGTACGGCAGCATTGCCTGCAGCGCCACCACGTTGGCGCCGGTGCCGTTGAACACCGGCCAGATCCGCGCGCCGTCGCCGAATTGTTCGGCGATCACCCGCTGCAGGTGCGCGGTGTACTCGTCGCCGCCGTAGGAGATTTGGTGCCCGCCGTTGGCGTCGGCGATGGCGGCCAGAATCTCCGGATGGATCCCGGCGTAGTTGTCCGAGGCGAACGAGATCAGTGAGGTGTCGTGCAGGGTCGTCACTCGTCCGATTCTGCCGGGGGAGGCGACGGGGCTCCCGGGCGGGGGATGCAACCCGGCAGCCGGCCGCCGCGCTATCAGTTCTCGAACAGGCTGGTGACGGAGCCGTCCTCGAAGACCTCGTGAATCGCGCGGGCCAGGATCGGCGCGATGGACAGCACCGTCAGGCAGCCGAACCGGTGTTCCGGCGGGATGGGCAGCGTGTTGGTCAGCACCACCTCCGACACCCCGCAGGCCGACAGCCGCTCGGCGGCCGGGTCGGACAGCACGCCGTGCGTCGCCGCAACCACGACGGTCGCCGCGCCCGCTGCGAGTACCTCGGCCGCGGCGCTGGCGATGGTGCCGCCGGTGTCGATCATGTCGTCCACGATGATGCAGGTCCGGCCCGCGACGTCGCCGACCACCCGGTTGGCCACCACCTCGTTCGGCTTGAGCGGATCACGGGTCTTGTGGATGAACGCCAGCGGCGTGCCGCCCAGCCGGTCCGCCCAGCGCTCGGCGGTGCGCACCCGGCCGGAGTCCGGGGAGACCACCGTCAACCGCTCGGACCCGTAGTGCGCCAGCACGTAGTCCGACAGCAGCGGGGCCGCCATCAGATGGTCCACCGGCCCGTCGAAGAAGCCCTGGATCTGGTCGGTGTGCAGATCCACGCACATCAGCCGGTGCGCGCCGGCCGTCTTGAGCAGGTCGGCCATCAGCCGGGCCGAGATCGGCTCCCGGCCGCGGTGCTTCTTGTCCTGCCGGGCATACGGGTAAAACGGCAGCACCACGGTGATCCGCTTGGCCGACGCGCGCTTGAGCGCGTCGATCATGATGAGCGTCTCCATCACCCAGGTGTTGATTCCGGCACCGCAGGATTGGATGACGAAGGCGTCCGATCCGCGCACGGACTCCTTGTAGCGCACGAAGATCTCGCCGTTGGCGAACTCGTAGGCGTCCTGCGGCGTGACGGTGACGTCCAGATGCTTGCCGACCTCGTCGGCGAGTTCGGGGTAGCCCCGCCCCGAAAACAGCATCAGGCTTTTGGAATTCGCCACTTGAAGCGAGCTCACGGTGTTGGCTGCCCTTTCCCGGGGTTGGTGGTCTGGCGCTCGGCGGGTGTCTTAGGTGGCATCGCCGGCGCCGGCGGCGCGGGCGGCCGAGTCGGATCGGGTGCCGGCCCGGCGGCGCAGCACCCAGCCCGTCGAGTTGTGCTGGTGCCCTCGGGCCACGGCCAGGTCGCCGGCCGGCACAGCGTCGGTGACGGTGGAGCCGGCCGCCACGTAGGCGCCGTCGGCGATGGCGACGGGGGCGACCAGGGTGGCGTTGCTGCCGACGAAGGACTGCGCACCGATCGCCGTCACCGACTTCGACACCCCGTCGTAGTTGGCGGTGATCACCCCGGCGCCGATGTTCGCGCCGTCCCCGACCTCCGCATCACCCAGGTAGGCCAGGTGGTGCGCCTTGGCGCCCGCGCCGATGCGCGCCTTCTTCACCTCGACGAAGGCGCCCACTTCGGCGCCCGCGCCGATCTCGGAGCCCGGGCGCAGGTGCGTGTAGGGCCCGACGTGTGCGCGGGTGGCGATGTGCGCGCCCTGGCAGTGCGAGCGCAGCACGGTGGCACCGTCGTCGACGGTGCAGTCGATCAGCGTGGTGTCCGGGCCGATGTGGCAGCCGGAGCCGATCCGGGTGCCGGCCTGCAGGTGGGTGCCGGGCAGGATCTCGGTGTCGGCGCCGATCTGCACGTCGGCGTGCAGGTACGTGGTGGCCGGATCGTGGATCGTCACCCCGGCGAGCTGCGCTGCGCGGACCAGTCGGTCGCCCAGCCGACGGGCCATGGCGGCCAGCTGCACCCGGTCGTTGACGCCTTCGATCTCGGCCGGGTCCGCGGCTCGTACGGTGCCCACCGGGTGGCCGTCGTCGCGCGCGATGCGCACCACGTCGGTCAGGTACCGCTCGCCCTGCGCGTTGGAGTCGGTCAGCCGGCCCAGCGCGTCGGCGAGCACCGCGCCGTCGAAGGCGTACACCCCGGAGTTGATCTCCCGTAGGGCGCGCACTCGCTCGTCGGCGTCCGCGTGCTCCACGATGCCCGTCACCGCCCCGGCGGCGTCCCGGACGATCCGGCCGTATCCGGTGGGATCGGCGACCTCGGCGGTGAGCACCGTCACCGCATGGCCGCCGCGTGCGTGCTCGGTGGTCAGCTCGGCGAGGGTCTCCGGCCGGAGCAGCGGAACGTCCCCATAGGTGACGACGACGGTTCCGTGCAACGGCCCGGTGACCTCGAGCGCGCACTGCACCGCGTGCCCGGTGCCCCGCTGCTCGGCCTGCACCGCCGTGATCAGCGGCACACCCGCCAGATCGTCCGCGGTGGCCAGGTACTGCTGCACGCTGTCCCGGCCGTGCCCGATCACCGCGACCACCCGCTGCGGCGCCACCCCGGCGGCGGCGCGCACTGCATGCCACAGCAGCGGACGCCCGGCCAGCGGATGCAACACCTTCGGCAGTGCCGATCGCATCCGGGTGCCTTGACCGGCGGCCAACACGATGACGGCCGCGACCGGCGCCGCGCCGGTGGTGGGTTGCTCCGACTGGTTCGGGCTCGTCACGGTCCCCTGTACCTCCCCGTGCCGGACACCCGGCGATTGCATGGCGCCCGTCGAGCGGGCGGTGCCGTGGCTGCCCCGTCACCGATACCGGTCCGCTCCGCCGCCAGGATTCGAACCTGGACTATCGGAACCAAAATCCGAGGTGCTGCCGTTACACCACGGCGGACTGGCGATGCCCGTTCGGTGATGGCGCGCTGCGCCGCCCCTCATCATTCCATGGTCGCGGGCGCCGGGCTCCCACCGCTGGATGTCCCGGTCCGGACGGTTGCTGATGGCTCCTCTTGCGGTCCAGGTGAGGATGCCCTAACTTGCAAGGGCAAGGGAGAACTTCCCGGGGGCCCGGTAACCTCAGCGGTGGTAGGGCTGCCGTCAGGGGCCTTCTCACCGGAGAAATCGACCCCGCATCGCGAGAGGCCAGCATGACGCCACCGCAGTCCGCGCCCACGGCAACCGCCGCCAGCATCACGCCTCCGGCGACCGACACCGCCTCGGCGTCTGCGGCCGGGCGCTCCGCCCCCAAGCCGATCATCGACGGGCAGCGGGGCATCGGCGCGCAGATCGCGGTGTACGCGTTCGCGGTGATTCCGCTGATAGCGCTCATCGTGGCGATCCCGTTCGCCTGGGGCTGGGGCCTGGGCTGGGTCGACGTCGCTCTGGCGGTGGCCTTCTACTACCTGTCCGGCATGGGCGTCACGGTGGGCTTCCACCGGTACTTCACGCACGGCTCGTACAAGGCACGGTCGCCGATGCGCAAGTTCCTGGCGATTGCCGGCCAACTCGCCGTGCAGGGCCCGGTGATCATCTGGGTGGCAGATCACCGCAGGCACCACGCGTTCTCCGATCGAGAGGGCGACCCGCACTCGCCGTGGACCTACGGCACGTCGATCCCCGCGCTGGCGCGCGGCTTCTGGCACGCGCACATGGGGTGGCTGTTCAACCGGGACAACACCAACCAGCAGCGGTTTGCGCCGGACCTGCTGGCCGACAAGTCCATCGTCCGGATCGACAAGTACTTCTGGGTGTGGACATTGGTGTCGCTGATTGCGCCGGGCGTGTTGGGCGGGCTGATCACCTGGTCCTGGCACGGCGCGCTGACGGCGTTTTTCTGGGCCGGCCTGGTGCGGGTCGCGGTGCTGCACCATGTCACCTGGTCGGTCAACTCCATCTGCCACATGATCGGCGAGCGGCCGTTTTCCGCGCGCGACAAGTCGGCGAACTTCTGGCCGTTGGCCATCCTGAGCTTTGGTGAGTCCTGGCACAACCTGCACCACGCAGATCCGACCTGCGCGCGGCACGGGGTGCTGCGCGGGCAGTGGGACACCTCGGCGCGGGCCATCTGGATCTTCGAAAAGCTCGGCTGGGTGTACAACGTGCGCTGGCCCAGCGCCCAGCGACTTGCCCGCATTCAGGCCACCGCCAGTGAGATGGGCCACTGACTCTCTTCCCTGCCGAGGTCGAATGCCCGGGGACGCGCTGGGGCGCGTCCTGAGGTATTCGACTCGGCGTATCGCGCCGGCAGCGCGACCATCGGCGTTGCCGGGCGGGCGTAGTCTCGATCCGGCACACCCCCTGTCGAACCGGCTGGGGGTTTCTTGGCGTGCGGCCGATGGCTTGGTGGTCGTGCGTCGGCGGACCGCCGGCCGGCGGTGACGGGCGCGAGGGAGCACAGCAGTGACGCAGGCAGGGACCCAGGACGTCGCGCGGTCGGCACTGCCATCGCCGTCTCCGGTTGAGCCGCCAGCCCCGCTGTCGGGGTTACTGTCCGCGGCATTGCACGACCCGGTGCTGGCCGGGGTGGTGGACGCGGCCGGTTGGCCGGCGAACCGAATCACCGGGCCGGTCGGGTTGCGCCCGTTTGTGGCGGCCGCACTGGCGGCGCCGGGCACCGTGGGCGGCGCCGGGGTTCCGGTGTGCCTGGTGACCGCCACCGGGCGGGAGGCCGATGTGGCCGCCGCCGCGATCGCCGACCTGATCGGCGCCGAGCACGTCGAGGTATTCCCCTCCTGGGAGACGTTGCCACACGAACGGCTCTCGCCGCGTGCCGACACCGTAGGCCGGCGCCTGCAGGTGCTGCGTCGGCTGGCGCACCCGGAAGAGCATCCGGCCGGGGCGCCGACGGTGATCGTCACCACGGTCCGGTCGCTGATCCAGCCGATGGCGCCCGACCTGGGCGAACTGGAGCCGGTCCGACTGCGGGTCGGCCAGAGCGCCGACCTCACCGCGACGGTTGCCCGGCTGGTCGACCTGGCCTACACCCGCGTTGACCTGGTGGAAAAGCGTGGCGAGATCGCCGTCCGCGGCGGCATTCTGGACGTCTTTCCACCCACCGCTGTACATCCCGTGCGGGCCGAGTTCGACGGTGACGAGATCGCCGGAATGCGCACCTTCGCGGTGGCCGACCAGCGATCCATCGAGCCGGTGACGCAGCTGCTGGCCCCGCCCTGTCGGGAGATCTTGTTGACCGACGAGGTGCGCGAGCGTGCCGCCCGGCTGTCCACCGCCGCCACCGGGGACGCAACCCTGTCCGACATGATCGGCAAGATCGCCGCCGGCGTCGGGGTGGAGGGCATGGAGTCGCTGATCCCGGCGCTGCTTCCCGGCCGGCTGGTGCTGCTCGGTGAACTGCTGCCCGCCGGAACTCACGTGGTGCTGGCCGACCCGGAGCGGCTACGCACCCGCGCCGATGACCTGGTGCGCACCGGCGCGGAGTTCCTGGCCGCGTCCTGGATGGCGGCCGCCAGCGGTGGCCAGGCACCGATCGACCTGGGTGAGTCCGCCTACCGCGATCTGACCGAAACCCTTGACACTATTGAAGATCTCGACCTGCCGGTGTGGCGCATCACGCCGTTCGCCGGCGGGCTCGCGGACTCCGGCGGGGCGCCGGCGGAGGCCGGCGGTGCATCGGCGGGGGACGGTGCGCTCGGGGCGCCGCAGCACCCGTCCGTCACCGCCGCCCCTAGCTACCGCGGCAACATCGAGCGCGCCATCGGCGACACCCGAGACAGGTTGGCTGCCGGCGGCACCACCGTGGTCGTGGTGCTGGGACCCGGTACCGCGTCCCGGGCCGCCGAACTGCTGGGCCAGGCCGACGTGGGCGCCGTGCTGCTGCGCGACGGGCTGGTCGACGAACCGCGGGCCGATCTGGTCACCGTCACCTGCGGGCGCCTGGAAGACGGGATCGTGCTGGAGCGCTCGAATCTGGCCGTCATCACCGAGGCGGATCTGACCGGGAATCGTGGTGGCGCACCGGAATCCGTCACCCGCACTCCCGGTCGGCGCCGCAACGCCATCGACCCGGCCACCCTGCAGGTCGGCGACTACGTGGTGCACGCCCAGCACGGCATCGGCCGCTACGTGCAGCTGGTGCAGCGTTCCTCAGGCGGCGCGACACGCGACTACCTGGTGGTGGAATACGCTGCCAGCAAGCGGAATCAGCCCGGCGATCGGCTCTACGTACCCACCGATGCGCTGGACCAGTTGTCCCGGTATGTCGGCGGCGAGGTTCCCGCGCTGAACAAGCTGGGCGGCTCCGACTGGGCCAAGACCAAGGGCCGGGCCCGCAAGGCAGTCCGCCAGATCGCCGCGAAACTGGTGCAGTTGTACGCGGAACGGGCCGCCTCTCCGGGCCACGCGTTCTCCCCCGACACGCCCTGGCAGGCCGAACTCGAGGAGGCATTCCCGTTCACCGAGACGCCGGATCAGGCCACCGCCATCGACGAGGTGAAGGCCGATATGGAGCGCTCGGTGCCGATGGACCGGATCGTCTCCGGTGATGTCGGCTACGGCAAAACCGAGATCGCGGTACGGGCGGCGTTCAAGGCGGTGCAGGACGGCAAGCAGGTCGTCGTGTTGGTGCCCACCACACTGCTGGCCCAGCAACACCTGACGACCTTCGCCTCCCGGATGGCACAGTTTCCGGTCGTGGTGCGTGGGCTCTCCCGCTTCACCTCGACTGCGGATGCGGCGCAGACCATTGCGGGCCTGGCCGAGGGCACCGTGGACATCGTGATCGGCACCCATCGGCTGCTGCAGCCCACCATCCGCTACAAGGATCTGGGCCTGGTGATCGTCGACGAGGAGCAGCGCTTCGGCGTGGAGCACAAGGAGCACATCACCGCACTGCGGGTGGGCGTGGACATGCTGACCATGTCGGCCACCCCGATTCCGCGCACCCTGGAGATGAGCCTGGCCGGTATCCGGGAGATGTCGACGATCACCACGCCACCGGAGGATCGGCATCCGATCCTGACCTATGTCGGCGCCTACGACGACAAGCTGGTCGCCGCCGCGATCCGACGCGAGCTGCTGCGGGACGGGCAGGCCTTCTTCGTACACAACCGGGTCAAGGACATCGAGGCGGTGACGAGGCGGTTGCGGGAGGCGGTGCCCGAGGCGCGGATCGCGGTCGCGCACGGCCAGATGTCCGAGCATGCCCTGGAGCGAGTGATCGACGGCTTCTGGCAACGTGAGTTCGACGTGCTGGTCTGCACCACGATCGTGGAGACCGGATTGGACATCTCGAACGCCAACACGTTGATCGTGGATCACTCGGAGATCCTGGGGCTGGCCCAGATGCACCAGCTACGCGGCCGGGTGGGTCGCGGTCGGGAGCGCGGGTATGCCTACTTTCTGTATCCGGCCGATCACACGCTGACCGAGACCGCGCACGACCGGCTGGCCACCATCGCGCAGAACTCCGCGCTGGGTGCCGGTCTCGCCGTTGCCATGAAGGATCTGGAGATCCGTGGCGCTGGTTCGATCCTGGGCGCCGAACAGTCAGGGCACATTGCCGGTGTCGGCTTCGATCTGTACGTGCGGCTGGTGGGCGAGGCGGTGACGGCGTTCAAGAAGGCCGCCCGCAACGCCGCCGGGGAGCCGGACGAGGACGAGCCCGTCGAGGTTCGCATCGAGTTGCCGGTGGACGCCAACATCGGCCACGAGTACATCGACTCGGAGCGGCTGCGGCTGGACGCCTATCGCCGGATCGCGGCCGCACGGCACGCCGACGAGCTCGCTGCGGTGCGGGCCGAGCTGGCCGACCGATACGGCCCGCCCGGGCCCGAAGTGGATAACCTGCTGGCCGTGGCGTCGCTGCGGCATGGCTGCCAGGAGATCGGCATCACGGAACTCACTCTGGGCTCCCATGGGCTGCGGTTCGTCGGCCCGGTGTTGCCGGAGTCGGCGCAGCTGCGGATGGCTCGGATGTACAAGGGGTCTGCCTACCGGGAGAGCACGCACACGCTCACCGTTCGGCCACCGACCGAGTCGGCCCGGATCGGGGCGCCCGGATTGCGGGACGCGGCGTTGCTGGAATTCTGTCGTGGGGTGTTGCGGGCGATCGCGGGTACTGGCGAACCGGTGCCGGTCACCGTCTGAGCGACTGACGGGGTGCCGCGAGCGTGAAGCGGCGCCGTCGCTCCGTCGAGGGCGAGAGCAGCCGACCTCCGAATGGGGGGTCGCTGTGACCTGGGTTCGGGGTATTCAGTCCGGAAATCGCTTTTTGCCCTGGCTGCCACTCGCCGCCGAAGGGGTGATACAGCGAGTGACCATAGATCGACCTTCGGGCCTTGTGATGTATCACGATTGGTAACAGCTGCTCCTGATCATAGCTCTCTAAAGAGTGAAACGCTTCTTGTTAGACCAAGAAGATCGTTACGTAAAGCAATCGAGCTGCCCAATGGATGGACATGTTCACCCGAATAGGCTATAGGCGAGCTGCTCACAGTAAGTGACCATGGGCGGAGGCAGTCGCCGACGCGCCGGATGGGTAAGGCGGGAAGGGAGGCCATCGTGCTCGATGGCACGCTCGCCCCTGAGCGTCGAGCAGTCACGGATGATGGTGCCGTTGGGGCACAGTCCGCGGCGCCGGCCGTCGGGAATTCCGCGGTGACGGTTCAGCCCCTGCCTCATGAGCGACTCACGCGCCCTGGGACTGGAGGGGATGAGAGCCCGGGTGGCCCCGTGGTGTCGGCAACTGAATCGGACGAGCGCGGCGCCGAAGTGCCGTCCGGCTTTCCGCGGTTTCCGCGTTGGTGCCAGCGATACGTGGCGGCATTGGTGGTCACGGATGTCCTGATCGGTGGAACGCATGGCGGGCTCGCCGCGGTGCTCAGCGGGGCATCGCCCGCGACCGGCGTCGGTGCCGGCGTGCTGGCCGCCTTCGGCTGGGTTGGCGCGATCTGCGCCGCTCGCGGGTACGACCGCACCAGACTCGGCATCGGCAGCGATGAGCTTCGTGCCGTGACTCGTGCCGGGATCGGTGGCCTGGCGGTGGTCGCACTCGTCACCGCCGTCGCCGGCATCGGTGTGGGGCGGCTGGCCATCATGGCGTTCCCCTCGGCCGTGCTCGTCGGAGTAGCGGCCAGGTATGTGCTGCGCAAGCTGCTGCACCGGCGCCGCGCCGATGGACGCGGAATTCGCCGGGTGGTGGTGGTAGGCGATCAGCTTGCCGCCCGGTCGCTCGCGCAGCGTTTCGAGCGGGAGCGGCACTTCGGGATGCGCCCGGTCGGGGCGGTGGTGCCGAACCGGTCCGACGCCAACGCCCTGGCCGCGGAGCGGATCCCGTCCATCGTCGGGCTCGACCGGGTGGCCTCGGCCGTACGTCGCTGGGAGGCCGATGCGGTAGCGGTGGCACCGGGTACCGAGCCGGGTTTCCTGCGCAGCCTGGGTTGGGCGCTGGAGGGCAGTCACGTCGAGTTGCTCGTCGACCCGGGCCTGATGGAGATCGCCGGGCCGCGGCTGCACATCCGCCCATTCGAGGGGTTGCCACTGCTACACGTCGAGGAGCCGCGGTTTTCCGGCGCGACCAGGGTGATCAAGGCGGTGACGGACCGCGCGTTGGCCGCCCTGATGCTGCTGGTTGCCCTGCCACTGGCCATCGTGGTAGCGATCGCCATCAAACTCGAGGACGGTGGCCCGGTGCTCTTCCGTCAGGTAAGGGTTGGCAAGGGCGGCAAGCACTTCTCGATGTGGAAGTTCCGTTCCATGCGGCCCGATGCCGAGCAGCGCCGGGAGAATCTGCGGGATCGGAACGAGGGCGCCGGCGTGCTATTCAAGATCAGGTGTGACCCTCGGGTGACCAGAGTGGGCGAGTTCATCCGCCGGTATTCGATCGACGAGTTGCCGCAGCTGGTGAATGTGCTGATCGGGACCATGTCGTTGGTCGGCCCGCGGCCGCCGCTGCCGTGTGAAGTCGCGCAGTACGAGCGGCCGGCGCACCGTCGGCTGTTGGTCACCCCGGGCCTGACCGGGCTCTGGCAGATCAACGGACGTTCGGACCTGAGCTGGGAAGAGTCGATCCGATTGGACCTGCGCTACGTGGAGAACTGGACGTTCACCGGCGATTTGATGATCTTGTGGAAGACGCTGTTCGCCGTGCTGGGCCGGCGCGGCGCGTACTGAGGGCACGGGAGCGACGACGATGAGAATGCTGCAGATCCGGTCCATCAGGCCACTGTCGGCGTTGACGGCGGCCGTGGTGGTGTTCGCGCTCGCGATCGCCATTGCGCCGCCCGCCTCTGCTGCGACCGCCTGCACCGGCAACGCGATCGTCTGTGAGAATCAACTTCCCGGCACGCCGCAAAGCCAGTGGTGGGTGGATGGTGCGGGCGATGCGTCGATCCAGGGCTTCGCCACCCAGATCAGCGTGGACGTTGGACAGACCGAGCAGTTCAAGATCGACACCAACGCCTCCGCCTACACGATCACCATCTATCGACTGGGCTATTACCAGGGCGACGGTGCCCGGCAGATCGCGACGATCTCACCGTCCGCCCGCCTGCCGCAGGCCCAGCCGTCGTGCGCGACGGATCCGGCGACCGAGATCTACGACTGCGGCACCTGGGCGGTGTCGGCCTCCTGGGCGGTGCCCAGCACCGCCGTATCCGGCGTGTACATCGCGCGCCTGTACCGTGCCGATACCGACGACGCCAGCCTGATCCCGTTCATCGTGCGCAACGACGCCAGTCACTCCGACATCGTCTACCAGACCTCGGATCCCACCTGGCAGGCCTACAACACCTACGGCGGGTCGGACTTCTATCAGGGATTCGACAACGGCCGTGCCTACAAGATCTCGTACAACCGGCCGTACCTCACCGGCGGGGATAATGACGGCCGGGACTTCCTGTTCTCCAACGAGTATCCGACGATTCGGTACCTGGAGGCCAACGGATACGATGTGTCCTATATTTCCGGGCTCGACACCGATATTCACGGAAGTCTGCTGACCAACCACAAGGTTTTCCTCTCTGTCGGGCACGACGAGTACTGGTCGGACGGTCAACGGGCCAATGTCGTGGCCGCTCGGGATGCGGGTGTGAACCTGGCATTCCTTTCCGGTAACGAGGTCTACTGGCGGACCCGCTGGGAGCCGAGCGAGGACGGTAGCAACACCCCCAACCGCACCCTGGTGTGCTACAAGGACACCTGGGCCAACGCGCAAATCGACCCGGTCGAGGACACCGCAACGTGGCGGGACCCCCGGTTCAGCGACAACGGGCAGGGTCCGGAAAATGCATTGACCGGAACCTTGTACATGTCCAACTTCACCGACCTGCCGATCACCGTCTCCGCGCAGGAGGGCAAGTACCGGTTGTGGCGCAACACCGCGCTGGCCAACCAACCGGCGGGCGGCAGCACACCACTTGCCGCCCACACCGTCGGTTATGAATCCGACGAGGACCTGGACAACGGCTACCGGCCGGCGGGCCTGGTCGACCTGTCCACGACGGTCGGCCCGACGCCGCAGTACTTGCTGGACTACGGGAACACGGTGGCACCGGGAACGACCACCCATCACCTGACCCTGTACCGGGCGGCATCCGGCGCCCTGGTATTCGGCGCTGGCACTGTCAACTGGGGCTGGGGACTGGACAGCGTGCACGACGGTACCCAACAGCCCGCCGACCCGCGCATGCAGCAGGCCACGGTCAACCTGCTGGCCGATATGGGGGTGCAGCCACAGACGCTGATCAGCGGGTTGGTGCCGGCCAGTAAATCCACCGATACCCAAGCACCAACCGCGGTGATGACCGCACCGGCCGCGAACTCGTCGATACCGGAGGGGTCGCTGGTCACCGTGACCGGTACGGCCAGCGACGCCGGTGGCGGCCGGGTCGCGGGCGTTGAGGTTTCCCTCGACGCCGGCCGGACCTGGCACCCGGCCACCGGGACGGCGAACTTTAGCTATACCGGCATCCTCAGCGGGACCGGTGCCGGTGCTGTCCAGGCACGCGCTACCGACGACAGCGCCAACATGCAATCGCCGGCGACCATGCTGCCGCTCGTCGTGGACTGCCCGTGCAGCATCTTCGGTGCGGCGACGCCGACCACCCCGGCCGCTAGTGACGGCGACGCACTCACCCTCGGCGTCAAATTCACCAGTTCGCAGGACGGATTCATCACCGGGATCCGCTTCTACAAGGGAGTCGGGAACACCGGCACCCATGTCGGAACGCTGTATTCAGCGGGTGGTGCGGTACTGGCCAGCGCAACCTTCGCCAACGAGACGGCCAGTGGCTGGCAGACCGTCAACTTCTCGTCCGCGGTACCGATCACCGCCGGGACAACCTATGTCGCCGCGTACTACGCGCCGAGCGGGCACTATGCCGCGGACGCGAGATACTTCACCGCCGGCGGCCATTCCGCGGGCAGCCTCACCGCGCTGGGCGGGCGGGGAAACACCAACGGCGTCTACGCAGGTGGCCAGCGCTTCCCCGATTCGTCCTACAACCAAACGAACTACTACGTCGACGTCGTCTACTCGCCCGTCGACACCACGCCGCTCGGCGTGATCTCCACCAGTCCGTTGGGCGACAGCGTCAGCGTGCCCACCGCGGCACCCGTCACCGCGACATTCTCCCGTTCGGTCGATGCGTCCAGCATCGATTTCACCGTCGCCGACGGCGACAACAATGTCGTTCCAAGCGTTGTCCAGTACAACGCCGACACCAGGACGGTCAGCCTGACGCCGGATCAACCGCTACAGGCCGGCACCGCCTACACCGCCCGCATCAACGCCAGCGCGCCCGTGGTCGGGCCGATGGCCGCCCCCGCGGTGTGGAGCTTTACCACGGCGAACCCCCCGCAGGTTCCCGGCGTGTGCCCGTGCACGCTGTTCGACGACGGTGACAATCCGTCCACCGGCCCGGCCCGCGATGGCACCTCCCTGCAATTGGGTGTGGCGTTCACCGCCGACACCAACGGGCAAATCGCAGGCATCCGCTTTTACAAGACGCCGGACAACACCGGCACACACACCGTTGCCCTGTGGGGCCTGAACGGCAGCAAGCTGGCCAGCGCCACGGCCGTCAACGAGGTCGCCAGCGGATGGCAGGAGGTTGACTTCTCGACTCCCGTCACCATTGCCGCCGGTACCACCTACACGGCCTCTTATCTTTCGCCCACCGGCGTTTACTCCTTCGACAGTGGCGGCCTGGCGTCGGCCATCAACCGGTCCCCGCTGCATACCGATGTCAACGCGGGTCGCTATGTGTACGGCTCCACCGCGCCCGTGGCCACGTCATCGGCCAACTACTACGTCGATCCGGTCTATACCTACGATCCGTCCGTCCCACCGCAGGTCACGAGCATCGATCCGGCAGACGGATCCACCTCGGTGCCGGTATCAGCCAGCGTCACCGTCGGATTCAGCAGCAAGATCCAACCCAATTCGGCCACCGTGACGGTCAAGGATTCCAGCGGATCGACCGTAGCCGGCGCGGACAGCCAGGAGTCCGCTCAAACATCGGTGACGTTCGTACCGGCTAGCCCGCTGGCGAGTGGACAGACCTACACCGTCACCGTCTCCGGGGCGACCAGCCTGGCCGGCACCGCGATGACGACACCGTTCGTGGCGCACTTCACGACCTCCGGCGCGACCACGTGCCCGTGCACGCTGTTCCCGTCCGGCATGGTGCCGGTGCTGTCCGACTCCGGTGACGGCTCGGCCGTGACGGTTGGCACCCGCTTCACCGCCCAGGTCAATGGGTTTGTCAGCGGCCTGCGGTTCTATCGCGATGCCGCCAATACCGGTTCGCACACCGGCGCTCTGTATGCGACGGACGGCACCAAGCTGGCCGATCTCAGCTTCGCCGCCCAGGCACCGGGCTGGCAGACGGCCGCCTTCTCGGCTCCGGTGGCGGTGACCGCCGGGACGACCTATGTCGCCGCGGTGTACATGCCCAGCGGCCACTATTCGGCGGCGCTGGACTTCTTCGACTCGCCATACGACAACGCGCCCCTGACCGGCCTGCTGGGCACGTACACCTACGGTTCCGAGGCGTTGCCCACGCAGAGTTATCGTGCCAGCAACTACTACGTCGACGTGGTATTCACCACGCAGGACACGGCGCCGCCTGTGGTGACCTCCCAGACACCCGCTCCCGGAACCGTGGCTCAGGTCGACAGCACGGTCACCGCGACCTTTGCCCGAGCTATCGATCCGGGCACCTTGATGATCACGCTGCGGGATGCCGGTGGCAATGCGGTGTCCGGATCCGTCAGCTACGACTCCGATTCCCGCACGGCCACCTTCCAGCCCGTCAGTGCCTTGGCCTACGCGACCACGTTGACCGCATCCGTCAGCGCCAGCAGCGCTGCCGGCGTGCCGATGACCGCGCCGGTGCAATGGACGTTCAGTACGGTGGCCGCACCCCCGGACGGAACGGCCTACAGCATCTTCGCGCAAGGATCCCAGCCCGATTCCCCGTCGTGGAATGACCCGGGGCCGGTGACGGTCGGCGTGCGCTTCACCTCCGACCAGGCCGGTGCCGTCACTGCGGTCAAGTTCTATGACGGCGATGGCAATACCGGCCCGCATCAGGTGGCGATCTGGGGGCCGGACGGCACGCAGCTGGGCACTGGAACGTCCACCGGCACCGTGAACGGTTGGCGCACGGTGAATCTCGATTCTCCGGTGCAGATCGCGGCCGGGACGGTCTACGTCGCGTCGTACCGGGCCCCGACCGGTCACTATGCCGTGACGCTGGGCGGGCTGGCCGCCGCGGTTGATGCGTCGCCCCTGCATGTGCCTGCCAACGGTGGCACCTACAGCTATCCCGATGCGTTCCCGACCAGCAGCAGCGCGGTGAATTTCTGGGTGGACGTCGTCCTGGTCGTGCCGCCCGCGCTTCCGGATGGGCAGACGGCCGCAGCACACGCCACCGCCACGCCCGCCATCGAGCCGGAGGACCCGCCTACCACCACCCCGCCCCCGACGACGGAACCGGACGATCCCACCAGCGGCGGAGAGTCGACCGCCTCGAGCACGGTGAGCGCCGCGGCGAGTAGCACGGTGAGCACGACGGCCAGCACGACGTCAAGCGGCACGGCGAGTACCACGGCCAGCACGACGCCGAGCGGCACCGCGAGCACCACTACCAGTGCGACGCCGAACTCCACCACAACCACCACCCAGAGCCCAACCGTATCCACATCGACGACTGCGGCCTCGACGACCACCACACGTCGCGGCAACCCACACCGAGGATGAGTGATCATGCACGCAGCACTCCGGATCGCCGTCATCGGCGCCGGCTACTGGGGACCGAACCTGGTCCGCAATTTCCGCAACGCTCCCGACTGGGATCTGGTGGCGGTCTGCGATCTGGATGAGGCGAAGGCCCGCAGGGTAATCGGAGGCCGCTCCACCGTCGAGGTGGAGACCTCGGTGGACCGCCTGCTGGGGCGTGCGGACATCGATGCCGTGGCGGTGGCCACCCCGGTGCAGACCCACGCCGACCTGACCCATCGCGCTATCGCGGCCGGCAAGCACGTACTGGTGGAAAAGCCCCTGGCGGATACCCCGGAGACCGCTGCCGGCATGGTCGAGGCCGCGGATCGGGCCCGGGTCGTCCTGATGACGGACCACACCTACTGCTACACACCCGCGGTGCAATACATCCAGCGGGCCATCGCCGGCGGAGATCTCGGCGAGATCTTGTACATCGACTCGGTGCGTATCAACCTGGGACTGGTGCGCCCGGACGTCGACGTGATCTGGGACCTCGCTCCGCACGACCTGTCGATCCTGGATTTCGTGCTACCGGGAGCTCTGAATCCGGAGACCGTCGCCGCCAGCGGCGCGGACCCGCTGGGTGCCGGCCGGGCCTGCGTGGGCTACCTGTCGATGCCGCTGGCCGGTGGGGGGATGGCCCACGTGCACGTCAATTGGCTCTCGCCCACCAAGATCCGGCAAATGGTGATTGGTGGCAGCCGGCGCACTCTGGTCTGGGACGACCTCAACCCACAGCAGCGGGTGGCCATTCACGACCGTGGCGTCGACCTCGCCACCCAGGCCGCCGATGCCGAGCAGCGCCGGGAGGTGACCGTGTCCTACCGGCTGGGGAGCATCACCGTCCCGGCGTTGCCGGAGCGGGAGGCGCTGTCCACCATGGTGGCCGAGTTCGCCGCATCCATTCGCCAGGGTCGGCCGCCGCGCACCGACGGGCGGTCCGGACTGCGAGTCCTGTCGGTGCTCGACGCCGCCTCCGGATCGCTGGCCATGGGGGGCATGCCGATGCCGCCCGCTGCCGCGACGGTGCCGGCACCGGCCGCGTGAAACATCTGCCGAACCGACACGGAAATGGGGAATAGTGCCATGAGTTCGTTGAGCGGTGCCACGGTCCTGGTGACCGGAGGCGCCGGCACCATCGGTTCGACGCTGGTGGATGAGCTGTGTCGCCGTGGTGTCGGCCGCGTCACCGTGCTGGACAACCTGGTCCGGGGGCGGCGGGAGAATCTCGCGGATGCGCTGCTCGACCCCAGGGTCGAGTTGGTCGTCGGTGACCTGCGGGAGGTCGACCTGGTGCACGATCTGGTGCGCGGCACCGACATCGTGTTTCACCAGGCAGCCATCCGCATCACCCAGTGCGCCGAGGAGCCCAGGCTGGCCCTGCAGGTGCTGGTGGACGGCACCTTCACCGTGCTGGAGGCGGCGGCCGAGCACAAGGTGGACAAGCTGATCGCCGCATCGTCGGCGTCCGTCTACGGCCTGGCCGAACAGTTCCCGACGGGGGAACGGCACCATCACCACAACAACGACACCTTCTACGGTGCTGCCAAGTCCTTCAACGAGGGCATGCTGCGCAGCTTCCGTGCCATGTACGGGTTGGACTACGTGGCGCTGCGCTACTTCAATGTCTACGGACCCAGGATGGACATCCATGGCCTGTACACCGAGGTGCTGATCCGGTGGATGGAGCGCATCGCCGATGGCCGGCAACCGATCATCTTCGGCGACGGCGCCCAGACGATGGACTTCGTTTACACCACGGACATTGCCCGAGCCAACGTGCTCGCGGCCGAGTCGACGGTGCGGGAGGGCGTGTACAACGTGGCGCGTGGCGAGGAGACCTCGTTGCGGGGGCTGGCGCAGGCGCTGCTGTCGGCCATGGGCTCGGATCTGGGCATCGAGTTCGGACCGGAACGCGCGGTCAACGGTGTGACTCGCCGGCTGGCGGACATCGCTGCAGCGCAGCGCGATCTCGGCTTCGTCGCCGAGGTGGGCCTGCACGACGGGCTGCGCATGCTGGTCGACTGGTGGCGCTCGGAACAAGCTGCCACGCTGCGGGTGCCCGCGGAGGTCGGCTCGTGAGCCGCATCAACGTGATGCAGCCCCTGCTCGGCCAGGAGGAGATCGACGCCGTCGCCGAGGCCATCGCCTCCGGGTGGGTTGCTCAGGGCCCCCGGGTCAAGGCGTTCGAGTCCGCGTTCGCCGATGCCGTGCGTGCCGAGCACGCGGTGGCGGTCTCCAGCTGCACGACGGCGCTGCACCTGGCGCTGATCGTCGCCGGGGTGAGCGCCGGCGATGATGTGGTCGTACCGTCGCTGTCGTTCATCGCCACCGCCAATGCGGCCGCATACGTCGGCGCCAGGGCGGTCTTCGCCGACGTCGAGCGGCAGAGCGGAAACCTCACCGCGGCCACCGTGCAGGCGGCGCTCACGCCCGCCACCACCGCGGTGATCGCGGTGGATCAGGGTGGGGTCCCCGTCGACCTGGACGGCATCCGGGCAGTCTGTGAGCCTCGGGGCATCGTCGTCGTCGAGGACGCCGCCTGTGCCGCGGGGTCGACCTATCGTGGCGGGCCGGTCGGCGCCGGAGCCGCCGTCACCGCCTGGTCGTTCCACCCTCGCAAGATTGTCACCACCGGCGAGGGCGGAATGATCACCACCGGGTCCGCCTCGTGGGCGGAGCGGGCACGCACCCTGCGCGAGCACGCCATGTCGGTTTCCGCCGCCGATCGGCACGCCAGCGTGCTGCCGCCCGCAGAGCACTACTCGGAGATCGGCTTCAACTTCCGAATGACGGATCTGCAGGCCGCCATGGGACTCGTCCAGCTGAGTCGGCTGCCCGGGGTGGTCGACCGGCGGCGCGCGCTGGCCGGCAACTACGCCAAGGCGATCGCCGATGTCCCCGGTCTGCGGCTGGTGGCTGATCCGTCGTTCGGCACCACGAACTTCCAATCCTGTTGGGTCGAGGTGGGCGCCGATTACGGCACCGACCGCGAGGGCCTGCTGGCTGCGCTGGCAGCGGCGGACATTTCGGCCCGTCGGGGCATTATGGCGGCCCACCGCCAGCCCGCCTACGCAGGCCGAGACGACGGCGACGCGACCCTGCACAACACCGAGCATCTGACCGACAGCACGCTCATCCTGCCGCTGTACCACCAAATGTCGGACTCCGAGCAGGCCCGAGTGGTCGACGTGCTGCGCGCCGGGGCGGGCTGAGCGATGGCAACCGAACCGCTCCTGTTGATTGCCGCCGGCGGCTTGGCGAGGGAGGCCCTCGCCGCGCTGCGCGCCGCCGGTGCCCAGCATGCGGTGGGCCTGCTCGATGATGATCCGGACCTGCACGGCAGCACCGTTGGGGGTGTCGGCGTGCTGGGCCCCATCGAGTTGGCGGAGTCCTATGGTGACGTACGACTGGTGGTCTGCGCGGGATCCGGCGCAGTACGCGAGGCGATCGTGACCAGGCTGGCCGGCCGGGGCATCGGGCCGGATCGGTTCGCGACCGTGGCGCACCCCAGCGTCACCATGGGTGCCGACTGTCGTGTCGGCCCAGGCAGTGTGCTGCTGGCCAATGTGGCGCTCACCACGGACGCCACTCTCGGATCCCATGTCGTCGCGATGCCCCACGTCACCGTCACCCACGACGGGGTGATCGAGGACTTCGCGACACTCTGCGCGGGGGTGAGCCTGGGCGGCGCGGTCCGGGTCGGCCGGGGTGCCTATCTCGGCATGAATGCCTCGGTGCGACAGCGGGTCTCGGTGGGGGAGCGGTGCGTCGTGGGCATGGGTGCCGTCGTCCTGACGAGCATCGCCGACGGCTCGATCGTCGTCGGGAACCCCGCGCACGAGTTGCCGATGCGAACGATCATCGGGGCGCAGCGCAGCGGGACGCGATCGGGTGGCTTGGATTCCAGGGAGGGACGATGACTGTGCAGATTCCGTTGGTGGACCTGGGGGCCCAATGGGCCGAGATCGCCGACGAGGTGCACGCGGGCTGGGACACGGTGCTGGCGAACACCGCCTATATCGGCGGGGCCGCGGTGGCCGAGTTCGAGGCGGCATATGCCTGCTACCTCGGGGTCGCGCACTGCGTCGGGGTCGGCAACGGCACCGATGCGATCGAGTTGGCGTTGCGCGCGGCCGAAGTGGGCCCGGGGGACGAGGTCGTCCTGCCGGCAAACACCTTCATCGCGACGGCCGAGGCGGTGGTGCGCGCCGGCGCCACACCGGTGCTGGTGGACGTCGACCCGGAGCAGTTGTTGATCGATCCTGTGCGGGTTGCCGAGGCGATCACGCCGCGCACCCGGGCGATCGTGCCGGTGCACCTGTTCGGGCAGACCGCCCCGGTGGAACGGCTGCTACCGCTGGCCCAGGAGTGCGGCGCAGTGATCGTGGAAGATGCCGCGCAGTCCCAGGGCGCCACCCGATTCGGGCGCAGGGCCGGCAGTCTCGGCACCATCGCGGCCACCAGCTTCTATCCGGGCAAGAACTTGGGGGCGGCGGGGGATGCCGGCGCGGTACTCACCGGCGACCCGGAACTGGCTCGGCGTGTTCGACTGCTGAGTGCGCACGGTAGCGAACAGAAATACGTGCACGAGACACTCGGCTTCAACTCCCGGATGGATGCTCTGCAGGCCGTGGTGCTTGCCGCCAAGCTGCGCCGGCTGGACGGCTGGAACGACGCCCGTCGGGCAGCGGCCGACCGGTACGCGGCGCTGCTGGGCGAGGCGTCGAACATCGTGCTGCCACGCAGCGCCGTAGGCAACGGCGATGTCTGGCACCTGTATGTCGTGCGGGTCGCTCACCGGGACCGCGTGCTGGCACGGCTGGGTGACCTCGGCGTGGGCGCCGGCATCCATTACCCCGCTCCGCTGCACCTGACCAAGCCGTTCGCGGGGCTCGGCGGCGGGACCGGCACCTTCCCGGTTGCGGAGGCCGCGGCCGAGCAGATCCTGTCGTTGCCGTTGTATCCGCACCTGACCGCGACACTGCAGCGGCACGTCGTCGACGCCTTGGTGACGGCGCTGCGTGATGGATGACGGCGCAGCCGGCGGGAAGGTGACCGCGGATCCGGCAGCGGGCGTGGCCCGCCCGGTGCTGGCACGCGCCAGCGGTGCCCTCGGATGGAGCCTGCTCAACACCGCGGTGTCCCGACTGGGGACACTCGGAATCGGCATCGCACTGGCCCGAATGCTGGGCCCCGCGGAATTCGGTACCTTCGCCGTGGCGACCGTGGCCCTACTGGCCGTACTGAGCTTCAACGAATTGGGCGTCAGCCTGGCGATCGTCCGATGGCCGGTCGAGCCGGCTGCCATTGCGCCCACGGTCAGCACGATCTCGCTCGTGACCAGCGCGGGTATCACGGTGGCAGGAGTTGCCGCCGCGCCGGCCTTCGCGGCCGCGATGGGCGCCCCGGATGCCACCCCGGTGGTGCAGGTGATGATGATCAGCGTGCTGATCAACGGGCTGGTCGCGACGCCCGCCGCCTTGCTGCAGCGGTACTTTCAGCAGTCGCGACGCATGGTGATCGATCAGGTGAACGTCTGGTTGGGGGCGATCATCTCCATCGCGCTGGCCGCGCTGGGCATGGGGGCGATGAGTCTGGCCATTGGCCGGGTGGCCGGCAGTATGGCATCGGCGGTGCTGTTTCTGGCCTACTCGCCCATGAGGTACCGGCTGGGCTTCGACCGCTCTCTCGTGCCGGGGCTGCTCCGGTTCGGGATGCCGTTGGCCGGTGCCAGCGTGGTGGTGTTCGCGCTGGGATACGCCGACCAGGTCGTTGCCGGGCATGCGTTGGGTGCAGTCGAACTCGGCTACTACGTGCTCGCGTTCAACCTGGCGAGCTGGCCGGTCAGCATCTTTTCCCAGCCGCTGCGGTCGGTGGCACCGGCGGCGTTTGCCGCGATGCAGGATGACCCGCCGCAGATGCGGGCGACCCTCAGCTCGGTGATGGGGGTGCTGGCGGCCGTGACGATCCCCTGTTGCCTTGTCATTGCGGGCGCCGCATCGCCGCTGGTCACCCTGGTCTACGGGACCGCGTGGGAACCCTCGGCGGGGCCGCTGCTCTGGTTGGGCGTCTTCGCGGCGTTTCGGATCTTGTTCGAGCTGATCTACGACTACCTGGTGGTGCTGGGCCGGTCCGGAGTGCTGCTGCGAGTGCAGATCGTCGGCCTGGTCTGCGTGGTGCCGCTGATGCTGGTGGGCGCGCACCTGGCGGGCATTGCCGGAGTGGCGGCCGCCCAGGTCGTGGTGGCTGCGCTGCTGACACTGCCGATCTACTGTGCGGAGTTGCGTCGGGTGGGGCTGCGCGTCTGGGTGCTGCTGCGCAGGGTTGGGCCGCCCGCCGTCGGTGCCGTGCTGGTCGGCGGCGTCGCCCATCTGATCAGCGACGCCCGCATCGTAGGCCCGCTGACCACCTCGCTGCTGGCCGGGGCAGCGGCGGTGGTTGCCGTGGGGGCGCTACTCGTCCGCGACCGGCGGGTGCTCGCCGACCTCAATGCAGCGCGCGGATCGTGGAAGTCGCGATGAGGATCCTGGTCTATCCGCACGATCTGGCGATGGGCGGCAGCCAGCTCAACGCCATCGAACTGGCCGCCGCGGTGCGGGACCTGGGGCACACGGTGGCCATCTACGGGCGCGCCGGATCGCTGAACGACCGGATCCGGCAGCTGGGGTTGGAATTCATCGCTGCTCCGGTACCGGGGCGGCGCCCGTCACCTCGAGTCATCGGGGATTTGCGTGCGGTGATCCGAGACCGAGGCATCGACATCGTGCACGGCTACGAATGGCCCCCGGTGCTGGAGGCGGCACTGGCGGTGCGCGGTAGCGGTGCCATCGCCGTGGCAACGGTCATGTCGATGTCGGTGGCACCGTTCATTCCACGCACCATGACGGTGCAGGTGGGCACGGAGCAGATTGCCAGCGCCGAGCGAGCCCGGGGCCGGCTGCGGGTGGACGTGATGGAGCCTCCCGTCGACCTCGTGCACAACGCGCCGGGGTCGCCGGGCGCGCTGCGAGATTTTCGGGTGCGCTGGGGCGTGGCAGATGGCGAGTTCACCGTCGTCTGCGTGAGTCGGCTGGCGCACCAACTGAAGCTGGAGGGACTGCTGTCGGCGATCCGGGCGACGGGAGAGTTGGCCGCCCGGTTACCGGTGCGGCTGCTGCTGGTCGGTGACGGGCCGGCCCGGCAGCAGGTGTCAGCGGCGGCGGCGGACGCCAACCGCCGGGCCGGACGGGAGGTCGTGACGCTCACCGGCGAACTGCTCGACCCGCGGCCCGCCTACGCGTCGGCGGACGTCGTGATCGGGATGGGCGGCTCCGCGCTGCGCGCTCTGGCGTTCGGTAAGCCGCTGATCGTGCAGGGCGAGCACGGATACTTTCGGCTGCTGTCTCCGCAGACCGTCGACGAATTCCTCTGGCAGGGCTGGTACGGGATCGCGAATCCGGCCGTTGCGGGCCACCAGCGGCTTGCGGATTTGCTGGCTGATCTGCTGCCCGACCCCGCCCGTCGCGACGCGCTGGGCGCCTTCGGGCGCCGGCTCGTGGAGACGCGGTTTTCGCTGCACGACGCAGCCCGGCGGCAGGTGGAGGTGTACGTCCGGTCCGCCGGCGGACGGGCGGGCCGGTCGGAGCGCGCCCTCGGCGCCGTCGCCTCGCTCGTCGAGTACGGCCGGTATCAGGCGCGCCGCAAGGCATTGCGACTGGTCGGTCGTCGCGCGACCGACGATTTCAACGCCGAACCGGTGGCCGGATGGGCCACCGACCGCTCGCGTGCGAACCATCTCGGCATGGTCGTGTATGTCGCCGGGGTCCCGTGGGATGGCGTCCGCGGAACCGATCGCCAATTGGTGACGGCCGTGTCGACCCAGCGCCCCGTGCTGTGGGTGGACCCTCCGGTGTCGGTCGTCAGTCTGCGGCGGGCCCGACGTGCGGGAGCCGTGCTGCACCCGGTCGGTCTGTCGGCGGTCAGCCCCACGATCTGGCGGCTGCGGGTGCGCTCGGTGCCTGGATTCTCCCGACCGGTCGCCCGCTCGGTCGCCAGGGCACAACTCGCGCGGGCGGTTCGGCGCGCGGCCAGTGAGATCACCCTACCGGTGCACGGTGTGGTGCTGGCCCATCCAATGGGCCGGTTCCCCGGCGGCCTGCCGGGTCGCCGGCTGTACTACGTGACCGACGACTGGCCGGAAGCGGCCGGAATGATGGGGCTCGGACGGCGCGCCATCCTGGCTCATCAGCGGCACAATCTGCGCAGCGCGGATGTCGTTGCCGCCGTCTCCGATGCGCTGGTCGGTAGTCTGGGCGCCGCGGGCCGGCCGGGCCTGCCCATGCACGTGCTGCCCAACGGATGCACCCCGTCCGCCGCATCCGCGGACACCGCCGCGGCCGGTCCAGGCGAGCGTCGGGTGGGGCTGGTGGGCCAGCTCAACGAGCGGCTGGACTTCGACATCCTGGACGCGCTCGCGGCCACCGGCAGCGCGATGCTGGTCGTGGGCCCACGCACCGATCGGGATCCGCGGGTTCGGGAGCGGCTGGACCGCTTCCTGTCGTCCCCGACGGTGCACTGGGTGGGCCCGCGACCGGCCGCCGAGATTCCAGACCATCTCAGCCGGGTGGCGGTGGGAATCACGCCGTACGTGGACTCGGCATTCAACAGGGCCAGCTTTCCGCTGAAGACCCTGGAATACCTGGCAGCCGGTCTGCCGGTGGTATCGACGGATCTCCCGGCGACCCGCTGGCTGGACACCGACCTGATCGACATCGCCGGCAGCCCAGCCGCGTTCGTCGATGCGGTGGCCGAGCACCTGACGGCGGATCGGGGCGAGGCGGCGGCCGCGCGGCGCGCGTTCGCCGAGACGCACAGCTGGCGGGCCAGGGCGGACACCCTGCTGGAGTTGTTGGATGGCCGGACCGCCCCCTGAACCACGTCGACGTCGTGCCTGACGTCGGGGCTCTGATCACCCCTGCCGGCTGCTCTCATCGCGGAGCCAGGTGGTCACATCGCCGGAGCGGATCGCGTGGCGGGCTCGCAGCCGTGCCAGCGCCGTCACGGACAGGAATACCACAACCTTCCCGGCCAGTGACGGTGACTGCCGCAGCAATCCGGCGAGCGTGCCCATGGTGGTCTGCGACTCGGTTGACCGGAGCCGGTTGCGATCGACCTGTGCGTTGCCGGTGGCGACCCGAGCCCTGCGACGCACCAGATCCCGGAGCGTGCGGGGCGGCAGGATCCGCACCGACACGATGTCGACGACCCTGCGCCGCGCCGGCGGGACGGACTCGGAGATCACCAGATCGTCCGACAGAGCCGCGGGGAGCGCTCGGAAGGCCGAGACTCCTTCCGGCGCCAGGGCGATCACCCCTCGCCCGAACAATCCCGACTGCACCTGCGGCAGGCGTTCCCAGACGTCGTAGTACGCCCGGACCGGCCAACTCACGTCGGTGTGGTCGATGACCCGTCGCGGCCCGCAGGCGAGCGCTTCGCCGGTGCGGAGGGGCTCGACCAGACGGCGCAGGTCCGGCGTCGAGATGAGCACATCCGCGTCCAGGAAGATCGTCCATGCGCCGCGGGCGGCCGCCAGCCCCTCGAGCAGAGCCTGGTGCTTGGAGGCGGTCTGCAGTTCCAGGGTCCGGACCCGCGGGAAGGCGCGGGCCGCGGCGGCGGTGGCGTCGGTGGAACCGTTGCACACCACCAGCAACTCGAATCCGCGCGGGTCCTGGGTCAGCGTCCGCAGCAGCCGGGGGAGAACGACCGCCTCGTTGTGCGCCGGGATGATCACACTGATCAGGTCCGGCTTTTTCGATCGCCAGGAGCGCACCGTCGGAGCGTTCACCGGTCACCACCGGCGGCGTCGCCCGGTGCGAGCTCCTGGTAGAGGCGCTCCGCCCACTCGATCTTGGAGTCCCACAGCCCCACCCGCAGCAGGCGATCTCGTGCGCAGGCGCCCATCGTCAGCCGTCGGGCCGGGTCGCCGGCGAGGGTTCGGATCGCCGTCGCCAGGTCGCGCTCCAATTGCGCAGGCGTGGATGCCGGCAGCCGGATCGCGCAACTGTCGTCCACGGCCGCGGCCGGGCCTCCTCGGTCACACACGATGAGCGGGAGCGAGCTCCCCATGGCTTCGAACACGGCGTTGCCCCCCGGCTCCCGGTAGGAGGGGAAGGTGAAGATATCCGCCCGTTGGTAGAACGACCAGACCTCGTCGTGAGGTACCCGACCGTGGAACATGACTCGGTCGGACACGCCCAGCCGGCCGGCCGCAGCTTCGCAGGCCGCGCGATCGGGTCCGTCGCCGACAATGTCCACGGTCAAGGGCAGGTCGCGAACATGATGCAGCGCCCCGATCAGGTCTCGCACCCCCTTGGTCCGGACGATGCGGCCGACGAACAGGAGCCGGAGCACCCCGTCGCCCGGCGTTCGAATGACCGGGTCCGGAGCGCGCTCGAGAGCCGTCTCGCTGATGAACTCCAGGCGACGAGGCCGGAGGTCGCCGAGCGCGGCCGCCACGTACGGCGCGATGCCCAGCACGCAGTCCGCCAACCGATAAGTCCTGCGGAGCAATGGATCATGGCGTAGGCGTAGTCGATCCAACTGGCGCAGCCCGACGAACCACGGGGTGGTGTCCTGCTCCTGAGTACGAAACGGCGCGGGTGATGCCAGGCCACCGCCGACCGGGCCGAAGACCAGCGGAATCCCGAGGCCGGTGGCGGGGCTCGGGTAGCGCATCGCGACCGGAAGTGGCTGATGCACCACGTCGAACCGTTCGCCCCCGGCCAGCGCGCGCTGGATCCAGCGCCGCGCTCGCCAGTAGAACGGAACATAGGAGGGCTTGAGCATGCTGTTGAGTCGCTCCGCCCGACCCACCACCGGCAATTCCGGCCACTCGATGACCCGGGCGATGTCGCCCAGTTGCTGCCGTGCTGGCGGCCGTCCCCGCTTGTAATACGTGAGCAGTGTGACCTGATGCCTGGCGGCGAGTCGGGATGCCCATTGGTAGGCCACCCAGGCCTCGCCCACATCGGTGCCGTCGCAGGTGGGGGCGACGACCAGCAACCTCATGTGATGACGATACCGGTAGTGGCCCAACGGACGAGCGGAAACCGTAGGCTGAGCCGGTGCCGACAGACGTGGTGATCGTGGTGGTCACCTACAACAGTGCCGAGGTGATCGGCGGGCTGCTGGCGTCCCTGCCGGCCGCCCTCGGGGACCTGCGCTACCACGTCACGGTGGTCGACAACGGTTCCCACGACCGGACGGTGGAGGTGCTCGCCGCGTCACCGTGGGTGCACCGCGTCGTCCGCTCCACCAACGTGGGGTATGCGGCCGGAGTGAACAGTGGCGTGGCCGCCTCGCCGGCTGCGCCGGCAATCGTGATCCTCAACCCCGACGCGCGCCTGGAGCCGCTGAGCGTACCGCCGATGGTGGCGCGGCTCGGGGTGAACCGGGTCGGTGTGGTGGCGCCTGCGGTGACCGACCCGGACGGGTCGGTCAGCCGGTCACTTCGCCGGACGCCGAGCCTGGGCCGCGCAACGGGACTGGGATTCACCGGCTGGGCGGTGGTCAGCGAATACGTCGACCAGGAGTGGGCCTACCGGCATGCGCATCCGGTGGAGTGGGCGCTGGGTGCCGCACTGGCCGTCGACCGAACCTGCTACCAGGATCTCAACGGTTGGGATGAGTCCTATTTCCTCTATTCGGAGGAGACCGACTTCTGTCTGCGGGCACGGGATGCCGGATGGCGGGTGATGTTCGAGCCGTCGTCCCGCGTGATGCACATCGGCGGCGGTTCCGGCCGCAGCGACCGGACCCATGTGATGCAGATCGTCAATCGTGTCCGGTTGTACCGGCGCCGGCACGGAGCTCTGGCCGGGTGGGCGTACTACGCGTTGACGGTGATCAGCGAGTGCAGTTGGATCCTGCGCGGGCACCGCACCTCCCGGGCGTCGGTGGCGGCGCTGCTGTTCCCGGGCCGCCGACCTGAGGAGCTGGCGGCCCGCCACCGGGTCCCAACCTGATCCGCGTCGTCAGTAACCGAACGGCTTGCCGCTGTCGTCCCAGATGTTGCCGCTCCAAACATTCCCGCCGCCGGTGTAGTACGCCGTGGCCGGGCCATACGATCCGCCGCGGTCGAAGTAGATCCGCGCGACCCGGTTGTCGGTGACGGCGATGTTGGTGGCACCCGATTCCTTGCCTGGATTTGCCCCGGCGTAGATGGTGTAACCACCCCCGGCCAGCAGATTGTCGGCGATGGTGCGATTGGCCTGCGGGCCGAAGTCCTGGAACAGACTGATTGCGTCCGTCTGATCGTGCGGGTTGAACACGGTGTTGTGCCGAATGGTGAGTTGGCGGCTGCCGCCGTTGCTGGTGATCCCGTTGACGTGGTCGCCAGAGGTGTAGCCCAGGTCGTGAATGTAGTTGTCCCGGATCAGTCCGGATTCGATCTGCACCCCGGTCGAGGTGTTCCAGATGTCGTTGGCTAGCACCTGCATTCCGACGGAGTCGCCGTAGATGTCCTTCAGGCCCACCATCAGCCGGCCGGGGCCCGAGTTGTCGGGGCCGGAGATGTCATTGTTCTTCACGACCAGGTTGCTCGTGTGCCGGGCTGCAATGCCCCAGCCCTCACCTCGCACGGTGATCTTCGAGTTTCTGATGGTGACATTGTTCGCGGTGACATCGATGGACGCGGTGGTCGAGATCCCGTCCAGGACCGCGCCATCACCGTCCACGGCGATCCAGCCGCGGCTGTCGTAGTGCCAGCCGGGGCCGGAGGTGATGGTGCCGGGCACCGACTTGAGGGTCGTTCCCGCCGGGACACCGGTGTTCGTTGCATCCGGGTAGCCGCACGCACTCGGGCGTTGCGCACAATTCAGCGGTATCGAGCCGCCCGGCGCGACCGCCGTGCTGGGGCTCGAGGTTGTCTGGTGCGTCGTCGTACGGGTGCTGGACGAGGCGGTCGTGCTCTTCGTCGATGCCGAGGTTGTGGTGGGCTCCGGAGTTTTCGTCGTCGTCGTCGTTTTTGGCGTGGCGGGTGACGTGGACGACGACGGCTTGCTCGATGTCGTCGGCGGGCGAGTGGTGGTCCCCGCGGTGGCGTCGGTGCGTGCGGTGGTCGTGGAGTGCAGTGTCGATCGGGTGGGCGATGCCGTCGGGCTGCCGGTAGCGGTTGATCGGGGAGGGGTGCTCGGGGCGGGGTTGCCGACGGTCGGACGCTGGACCGGCCTCGAGCGCTTGGCATGCGCCAGCGGTTGCGCGGGCTGCCCGGTGGTGAACAGGACGTCCACGTAGTAGTTCGAGTCTCGCCACTGGGCAGTAGGCAGGTTCTGCCCGTAGCTGTACACGCTGCCGAGTGCCGTCAGCGCGTGCTGCGAGACGGTGCGGCCGGTGCCTAGCGCCCACTCATCGCTCGCGTACCGCCCGTGCGGTGCCACATACGAGGCCGTGTAGACGGTGCCGGCGAGTATCGTCACGGGGTGCGCGAATCTCGCGGTCTGCCAGCCGGATGAGGTCTCGTTGGTAAAGGTGACGGACGCCAGTTTTTCGCCGTCGCCGTCCCACAGGTAGCCGCGGTGGGTGCCGGTGTTGAGTGCCGACTTGTAGAACCGGATGCCCGTCACCCATCCGTCGACCGCGGTGCGGAACCGCAGCCCCAGTTGTACCCACCGGTCCTCGGGATCGGCTTGCACAGTGGGCGTGGACGCCACCGGCCAGATGCTGTAGGCGTCGATGGGCGTGGCGGCGCGGCGAACCGGACCTCGGGCAGCGGCGGGTTCGATGGCGCGGTCGGCGGTGGCCGATCGTGCGGCCGTGGTGGTCTGTCTGGGACCGGCCGCTTCCGACGGTGCCGCCTGAACGCTGATGATGACGGCACCGCCGAACAGCGCCAGCAGTGCCACCGCCGACAGCATCGATCGCCCCATCGCGCGGTGCCGGCCCGCGCCGGACACGTGCGTCCGCTGAATCTTCATCTCACCCCGAAATGGTTAGCCCGCCCTGATCGGGCGCAGGCGGTCGGTCCTGGCGGCGAACTCGAAATGTTCATCCGGGTCGGCCTGGACGCGACCGTACCGAGGCGAATACTGAAAGCCAACACACGTGACGGTGGGTGATGTGTCGAGGGTCTGCGGGGCGTGGTCGCGAATGATCACAGGATGATTACGATCATGTAACGCCACCCTTTCGGGCGAGCATGCCATGGTCGACCGGTGACGCTACCGGCGGGGGGTCGGCCCCTCTGCTGCAAACGGGTGGTTCTTGGGTGACGTGGCCGACACGAGCTGCTGGCCGGAATGATTCCGCTCGATTCGCGAAGGGCCGTCACCCGGGTCCCGGGCCCGCGCGGCTGCGGCGGTGGAGCGGGCGAGATTCAGTGTGGCTCCCGCCAATCCGAGCATCAGCATCAAGGTTCCGGCGGACATTGCGAAACCCAACGTGTCGTAAAGAGCAAGGCCGATCGCGCCGCATAGGACCGAGGCCGCCACCGCGGCCCCCGTCGCTCGCAGCCGCGCATCGGGTGTGCGGCGTCGAGCCGTCCATCCCGCCCAGACACCCGTCCCCAGCAGGATGACCATGGCGGCCAGGCCCAAAACTCCGACCTCGATCAATAATCCGAGATACTGATTGTCCAGAATCCAGTAGCGCGGCAGAAAGGTCGAGAATCCGCGGCCGATGACGGGAGATCGCCGGATGAATTCCCAGGCGACGCCGTATGCCGTCACCCGGGATTGGGCGCTCGAATCGGACGCTATGCCGGTGAAGAGGCCGCTAATGGTGCCCAGGATTCCAGGAACCCCGATGAATATCACGGTCAGCAGTGCCGCGATCGACCCCAACGCTGCCCAGCGGGCTCGGCGTGGCCAGGTCGGCACGATCACGGCCAGTCCGACCGCGGCGCCGACGATCGCGGATCGCGAAATGGACAGCGGAATGGCGAAGGCAATGGCTGCCACCGGAAGCCAGCGACGGATCGGCGCAGAGTCGCGTAGGTTCATGGCGCAGGTAAGCGCGACCGGCAGGATCATCGTGAGGACGACCCCGAACTCGATCGGGTGGGTGGCGGTGCCCGCCGGTCGAGAAAAGCCATCACGACCGAGCACGCTGTCCAGCTGCTGGTTCATGCTGAGGCCGGGAATCGACAGGTACTCCGTCCACGCCTCGTGGGTAAAGAACTGCACGATGCCGAATGCGGCCAGCAGGCCGCCCATCGTGGAGATCCGGGTGAACAGGGTCACTAGGCGGTCGACGGTCGGTACACCATCGCTGGCCACCAGAAGCACGCCGGCCCAACCGGCCAGTCCCGCTAGGCCCAGGCTGGCCGTGCTGAACTCCTCGGGCGACAGCGGTCGCACCATGGCGGCCACGAAACTCACGCATACGCACCAGGCGAAGGCGAACATCGCCAGCTTCACTGGCTCCCGCGGCCCGAGCCGGGACTCCGAGCGCCGGACGCGGTCCCAGAACCACCACAGCGCACCGAGCATGCCGACGATCTGGGCGGGCGTGCCGGCGCCACCGAGGGGTGCGAAGACCAAGCGGGAGGGAATTGCGATCAGCAGGACGACGTAGACGGTGAGCAGCGTGGTCCCGTCACGGCGTGACGCCCCTGCCGTTGGCGGCGCGAGGAAGGCCTGGGGGCGTGCCACGTGCTCACCGCTGTCGGACGATGGAGTACTCGACGGTGCCGGCGGATTCGGCATGCTCGACGGGGGGTTCGTCGGGTTCGACGGGGGCGTCTGGGTCAGTTGGGTCGGTGGGGGCGCTCTTGCGGCCCGGCGATCCGGCGGGTGCGGGGTGCCCGTGCCGCCCACCGGCCGAGGGGTCCGGCCAGGGTGGCGATGCGCTTGCCTCGGTGCGCGGGGGCCTGCCGGGATCCGGGCGCGCTTCAGGCGGGTCCGCGGCCTGCTGCCGACCCTTGCTGCGTCGCTCGAGCAGGCCGTCGATCAGGGCCACCAGCAATCCGGTCAGCACCAATCCCGCGCCCACCGCCGCGATCAGCGCTCTGATCTGGGACTTGCGCAGGGTGTCCGGCTGGTTGTCCTTGGCCAGCACCGTCGAGGTGATCTGGGTCTGGCCGGTGTAGCCCAGCGTCCGCTGCAGGGTGGCCAGTTGCTCCGGCACCAGGGCCAACACATCCGACAGGGTGGACGCGGCGCCGGAGGCCGAGTGATCTTCCGCCGTGACGACCAGGATCGGACCGCTGGTGGCCGGATCCGGAGCGACGGTATACGTCGCAGATGGATGCGACCGCTGAATCGACTCGGCCGTGCTCTGGGCCATCATGCTGCGGGTCAGGATGTCGGCGACCTGGTTCAACCCGCCGAGCTGCAGGTAGGGATTGCCGCCCGATTCCACGGTGCTGGCGGGCGGCAGCAACACCAGGCTTCCGCTGGCCTGGTAGGTGGGTGGCACCAGGGACAGGGCCGCTGTGCCGAGTGCGGCAGTGGCCAGCATGCCGGCCGCGGTGAGATACCACCGTCGGGCCAGACTGGCCAGCACGTCGCGCATGATCACCGGGCGCCATCCCTTCCGCTGGCTGCTACACCCACGGTGGGAACGTGCCCCACCATCGCGCCATCAGTGCTCAAAATGATGACTGATTGTATGTTAGGTAGCAGTGATCTCGGCGAATATTCACCCGTTCGTGGCTTCTACATTACCTTGTGTAGGGTGCAGCACCGCTGTCAGACTACGCCCGGGGAGGAGGTAGGGCCGTGACGGTTGCCGACCTGTTGGCCGCCTGCGTGCGGCGCTGGTTGGTGGTGGTCGTCGGGGTGACGCTGACGATCGGTGCCGCCGCGTGGATTCGATCGATCCCCGGCGTGTATGCCGCGCAAACCGACATGACACTGCTGGCCCCTGCCAGCGTCCGCTATCCGAACCCATTGGGCGTCACCTCGGGCAGCCTGATTTCCATGGCCGGGCTGGTCGAGCGCGAGGTCAACGAGGGTCGCCCGGTGCCCGCCAGCGTCTCCGCGTCGGTCACGCTGGTGGATCTCGGCATCAGACAAGGCACCGAAGTGCGGCTGCCGAACAGCGGCGGCCAATGGGCCTACAATTTCGCGCGCCCCGTTCTGGACGTGGAGGCGGTTGGCCCGACCCAGCAGGGCGTGCGCTCGGCGATGGAGGCCCAACTGACTGCGGTGCGCGACACCGTGAGCCGGCTGCAGGACGAGGCGGGCGTCGACCCGCACAACCGGATCACCGTGGAGGCCTCGCCATCGGCGGTCGACGTGTTCTATCGCACCGGTCACCGCATGATCGCGACCGGCATGGTTCTGCTGCTGGGGGCGATACTCAGCGTGGTGGTGGCGGTGATGGTGGACGGCCGGCTGCGCCACCGTCGCGGCGACGGCCGCCGGGGCTGGCGATGGAAGGAGGCTCCCGTAGGGTCCGGCGTAGAGCGCACCGTAGAGCGCACCGACAATGCTACCGAGGAGACCATCCATGCCTAGTGTGCTGGTCGTCTACGGCACCCGTCCCGAGGCGATCAAGATGGCCCCCGTGGTCGCGGCGCTGCACCGATCCGAATACCTCAAGCCGGTGGTGGCGGTGACGGGACAGCATCGGCAGATGCTCGATCAGGTCAACGCCCTGTTCCGGATCGTGCCGAGTCACGACCTGGACATCATTGCGCCCCGGCAAACCCTGCAGGACATCACGACCCGCGCCCTGGATGGTGTCGCCGAGGTGATCCGCGCCGAGTCGCCGGATCTGCTGCTGGTGCAGGGTGACACCACGACCTGCTTTGCGGCGGCCCTGGCCGCGTTCTATGCCCAGCTGCCGGTGGCCCACCTGGAGGCGGGCCTGCGCACCGACCATCGCTATAACCCGTTCCCCGAGGAGATGAACCGGCGGCTGACCTCCCAGCTGGCCGACCTGCACCTGGCCCCCACCCCCACGGCTCGGAAGAACCTGCTGCGCGACGGCATCGACGACGGCGCCGTGCACGTCACCGGAAATACGGTGATCGACGCGCTGCTGGAGGTGGTGCGGCAGGACAACCCGCTCGTCGATCCCGTGCTGCCCGGTCTGCGTGGCCGTCGGCTGGTGGTGGTGACGGCGCACCGGCGTGAATCGTGGGGCGCGCCCATGGCGCGGACCGCCTCGGCCGTGGCGCGGCTGGCCCGGGCGCATCCCGACGTGGCCTTCCTGTTGCCGGCCCACCTGAACCCCGCCGTCCGCGAGGTGCTGCTGCCACCCCTGGCGGACCTGGAGAACGTGTACGTCACCGGACCGCTGACCTACAGCGACATGGCCTGGGCGCTGAACGCCTGCACCCTCGTGCTGACCGACAGCGGGGGTGTGCAGGAGGAGGCGCCCGGCCTCGGCAAGCCGGTGCTGGTGTTGCGGGAGACCACCGAACGCCCCGAGGCGGTGCAGGCCGGCACCGTGCGCCTGGTCGGCACGGACGAGGACCTGATCGTCGAATCGGTGACGGGGCTGTTGGCGAACGCCGATGCCTACGACGCGATGGCCCGAGCCGTGAATCCGTATGGTGACGGCCACGCCGCGGCGCGGTGCGTGCAGGCCATGGAGTCCTTCTTCGGGGTGGCGGAGCCTCCCGCGCCGTTCATGCCGGTTGTCGCGTCTGCGCCCCACTGACCGGCCGCGGCGCTCGCGACCACTCTCCGCTGGAACAATCACCCGGAGAGCCGCATGCGACGGGATGACCGGCGCGGATAGTCACGGATTGATAACGAAGGGCACCGGATCGGCGTGCGTTCGGGTCGTGGGCAATCGCCTGGTGGAGCCCCCGCTCCGAGACGTCACGGCCTCGACTTCCGTTCCGGCGACGGCAGATTGAGCCCAACGGAGGCGATGGGTAACGTCCGCCGGGTCGCGCTGGAACCGGCGTATCACGACCGGTCGAGATCCGAGGGAGACCCATGCGCATCGTGTCGACCGTCGTCGCCGCAGTCCGCCCGCTGATCCGGACGCACCGGGCCGGTGCCGTGGTTGGCCTGGCCGTCGTGGCGGTCACGGTGGCTACCGGCACGGTCGCGGTGGTGGGCCATTCGTCGGGTGCCGAGGCGTCGGTCGACACACTTACCCCGACCGCCGCCCGGGCGAAACCTGCTGCCACCCGGATAGATCCCGTGATCACGAGCTCCGCCGGTCCGGTCGCCGCCGGCGCAGCGGTGCTGGGCCCGATGGTGCCGGGCACACCTCGTAGTCGCCCGTCCGCCGGCACGCCCGCCGAGCACGCACCGGTCAGCGTGGCGGCCCGGCACTCGAAGTCCCCGTCACCGATCACCCGACCGACCAGGCAGACGCACCCGGCGCCGACCACCCGGTCATCGGTGACCACCGGGACCACCAGCTCCGGCCCGACCGCCACGTCCGGCTCTACGACCACGGCCACGACCACGCCGACCGCGACCTCGACGGCACAATCCACCACGACCACGTCGACCAGGCCGACGAGCACCTCCGCGACGAAATCCACCGTGACTGCTACCACGGTCACGACGCCTACCTCCCGGTCCTCCGAGCCGACCTCCAGCGCACCCAGCCCGCCGCCCTCCGGAGTGTGCGCATCGGTGCAGGTGTGGTCCAACCTTGACGCGTGCGGCTGGCCAGGGCCGGCCACCACCGGGTACCCGGCCGGTCAGACCTTCGGCAAGACGGTGACCGGCGGGCTGACCATCACCACGGACGGCACCGTGATCGACGGCTGGAAGATCTCCGGGGGTGTCCAGGTCCAGGCGAAGAACGTCACCATCCGCAACAGCTGGATCACCAGCGACTTCGGCGGTCGGAACGGCAGCGGAGTGGTCAACCTCAATCCGGGGTCCAGCGCCACCATCGAGCATTCGCTGCTGGACGGCCGAAACGCCACCCACGCCTGCATCTGGCACGAGGGCACGTCGCTGGTGGCGCGTGCCAACGAATGCACCGGCAGCAACGACGGAATTTTCTCCTGGGCAACCACCGAGGGCAGAGACGGCGCCGGCGATAACTTCACCATCACCGACAACTGGCTGCACGGCTTCACCACCCAGGCCTCCAACGGCCACGTCGACGGCTACCAGACCGAGGGCGCCAAACACGGGGTTATCCGGCACAACACCATCGACGTCTCACAGGAGCAGAACTCGGCGATCGCCATCTGGAACGGCCGCAAGGACTCCGCCGACATCACCGTGCAGGACAACCTGCTCGCCGGCGGCGGCTTCACCGTCTACGCCGAGGACTACTCCCCGTCGGAGAGCAGCCCTTCCGGCGGATACACCGTCACCGATATCACCTTCACCGACAATCGTTTCTCCACCGTGCATTTCGGCTGCGTCGGCTACTGGGGTGTGTGGTTCCCACGCGGCGCCCCCACCGACGGCTGGCAGCGCGGCGGAAACGTGGTGCTGGAGACGGGGCAGAAGGTGGACGCCGGTAACCCGACCAACAAGGGCCAGCCCTGCAACTAGCGAACGGTCGGTGGATGGCAGGCTTGCCGACCACCGTTCCGGCGGAGCCCGTGCCAGCCGTCCGTCACCGACCTGCGATCCGGCCTGCCCGGCTACCGCCAGACCCCCCGGGTGTCGTAGACCACCTTGCCGGACAGCCAGTTCCGGTTCAGTGTCCGGAACTGGTCGTGGTCCACCAGCAGCGCGACGATGTCGGCCTGCTCGATGGCGTCGGTGGCGCGCACAAATTCCAGGTTGCGAAATCGCGCCAGCTTGGGTGGCAGCGCGTCGACATAGGGCTCGGCCACCAGGATGCGCACCTCGGGTAGTGCCTGGGCAAGCTGCTCGACCACCTCGACGGCGGGGCTCTCCCGGGTATCGTCCACGTTCGCCTTGAAACTCAGCCCCAGGCAGGCGATCACCGGCGAGCGGAACCGGTCGCAGCGACCGATGATCTGCTGCGCCACGTGCGCCGGCTTGGAATCGTTCACCTCGCGGGCGGTGCGGATCAGCCGGGCGAAGCCGGGGGAGGCCCCGACAATAAACCACGGGTCGACGGCGATGCAGTGCCCACCCACTCCCGGGCCGGGGTTGAGGATCGATACCCGTGGGTGTCGGTTGGCCATCTTGATGACCTCCCAGACGTCCAGCTTCAGATCGTCGCAGATCAGCGAGAGCTCGTTGGCGAACGCGATATCGACGTCCCGGCTGGCGTTCTCCACCAGCTTGGCCATCTCGGCGCTGGCCGCGTCGGACAGCACGATCTCGCCCTGGCAGAACACCCGGTACAGCGAGGCGGCGTGCTCGGCGCACCGCCGGGTGATGCCGCCGACGACCCGGTCGTTGGTCACCATCTCGATCATGATCCGGCCGGGCAGCACCCGTTCCGGGCAATGCGCGATGCTGATGTCCGCGACACCCTCCACCGCGTGCGGCAGGTGCAGGTCGGGGCGCAATTCGGCCAGCCAGTGGCTGAGCTGCAGCGTCGTTCCGGGCGGGGAGGTGGACTCCAGCACCACGACGGCACCGGCCCGCAGGTGCGGGGCGATCTCCTCGGCCGCGGCCCGGATGTAGGACAGGTCGGCCGTGTGATCGGCGTTGAAGGGCGTGGGCACCGCGATGATGTAGGCGTCGGCCTCCGGGGTCTGCAGCGACGCGGTGAGCCGGCCCATGGCGACCGCGCCGCTGACGGCCACCGCCAGATCGGGCTCCACCAGCGTCGCCTCGCCGCGGGACACCGCCTTGACCACGTCGGGATTGACGTCCACCCCCACCACGTCGATGCCGCGGGTAGCCAGCACCACCGCGGTGGGCAAGCCGATGTAGCCCAGCCCGATCACGACGGCCTTGCCGGAGAACGACTCGTTCATGATGACCTTCCAATGGTCGGCAACGGTGAGGTGGTGACGACGGCTCTGCTGAATGCGGGCGTGGGCCGGAACCGCTCCCGGACGACCAGACCCAGGAACGCGGTATTGGTGCGCAGGTAGCGGCGCCACATCCGGCGGGGCTCCTGCAGTAGCCGATAGGCCCATTCCAGTCCCATCCGCTGCCAGCGGACCGGGGCCCGCTTGGTGACACCCGCCAGGATGTCGAACGACCCGCCCACCCCGTGCAGCACCGGCACCCGCAGATCCCGACCATAGTCGCCGAGGAAGGTCTCCTTCTTCGGCGACGTGATACCCAAAAAGAGCATGTCGGCACCCGAGCGCCGGATGTCGTCGGCCACCGCCGCGCCCTCGTGGTCGGCGAAGTAGCCGTCATGTGCGCCGGCGATGCGCATGCTCGGGAAGCGCACCGCCAGGTTGGACCGGAGTCGTTGCAGCACCTCGGGCTTGGCTCCCAGCAGGTAGACCGAGCGCGCGTCGTGATCGGCCACGGCCAACAGCGCCTCGAAGAGGTCGATGCCGGCGACCCGTTCCGGCAGCGGCCGACCCAGCAGCCGACTGGCCCACACCACGGACTGCCCGTCGGCGACGATCACTCCGCACTCCAGCAGCGAATCCCGTAGCACCGAATCCTGGCGCAGGTTGACGATCTTGGCGGCGTTCACCACGCCGATCAGCAGCGGCTGCCGGGTCACCAGCGCGGTGTGGCATCGCGCAAGGACCTGGGCCATCGTCAGCGGGGCGATCTCCAGCCCAAACAGCGTCCGGGTGGGCGGCATGGCGATCAGGCCCGATCCGGTCCGGGGCGGTGCCAGGCGTACAGCAGCCAGCCCAGCTCGTACGGACGGCACTCGTGGTCGACCACGGTGGGTGGGAACGCCCTGTCCCGGCCGGGGATTCGAGCGCCGACACGGTAGCTGGACAGCACCGCCGCCGCCGTCCGCACCGCCTTGGGCGGCTCCCGGCGACCGACCTTGCGCCAGATCACCGCGTGCCGCGGGGCGATGAGGTCTTCGAAGACCTCGGGATGGTCGGCCAGCCATTGCGCGCCGGCCGAAATGGCGTCGGATCGGTCCGTCCCACCGGCGTCGGCCAGGTCGAACAGCGCCATCGGCGCCATCGCGTGCTGGTGCACGCTGTAGACCGGATAGCCCTCCAGTACGGAGCCGTCGCGCACGTCGTAGTGCCACCACCACTGCCCGGCCGGGCCCTGCACCTCGACGATGTGGGCGGCGCCCCGGTCGGCGGCCGCCATGGCATCGGCGTTCCCGGTGCGCGCGGCCAGCCTGGCCAGCGCCTGGATGGGGTAGACCTGGTCGGCAAAGCACCCTACGTGCGCCCGCCAGCGACCCAGCAGCCGCGGTGGCAGCAGGTGCGGGAACAGGCCGTGCTCCGACTGCGCGGCCAGCAGCCGTCGGGTCGCCCAGCGGATCACATCGTCCAGCCGGCCCCGCTCGCCGGCCACGAGCGGATCGGTGGCCAGCGCCGCCGTCAGCGCCCAGGCCGCCACTACCGTGGGGATGGGGGCGTCGCCGGACAGGTTGCGGGCCAGCCGCGCGAACAGGTCGACCCGCGGCTGACCGGCGGCCTCGGCGGCGGCCCACGCCGCCAGCGCCGGGACGCCAAGGTCACTGTGATCGCTCTGGGGGTCGCCGGCCCGGTCGGCGGTGGCCAGGGCGAGATCCGCCGCGGTGCTGCCGGCCAGGGCAGTGGCCTGTCGATCCCGGTCCAGGCGGCTCAGACCGAGCGCGACGATGGCCGCGTACCGATCGTTGGTGCCCTCCTGCCGCATCGTCACCTGCGGTGTGGTCCTGGTGGCGGCGTCCCGGACGCCGCGCAGGGTCTGCACGACGGTCCGACGGTCGGGCAGGTACATCCGCGCGATGCCGTCGACGGCCAGCTCGAGCAGTGGGCGCATCGTCTGGCGGGCGGGCGAACTCGCCGCCTCCAGTCGGGCGGCACCCGCAAGGGGCGTGGTCACTGAGATCGCCTCCGTGGTGGTCGCGGGAGTGGTGGCCGTCATATCCGCACCACGGCCGGTGAGGATGCCTGCGGAATGAACACCTGGGGCGTGCCGGAGCCGTCCGCGGGCACCACCCACACGTCGGTGGTGGTGGCCTGGGTTCCCGTGCGGGGCAGCGAATAAAGCACGCGTGAATTGTCCAGCCACTCGACCTGGTCGTCCACGCTGTGCTTTTCGGAGAGCATGGTCAAGCTGCCGGTCTGCAGATCCAGCACGGCCAGGTGCCAGGTGCCCGCGGTCGGTGCGCCGTAGCGCACCTTGAAGGCCACCCGCGTCCGGTCCGGCGAGACCGACGGGCACTCGGCGGTCTGATGGATGCTCGTCATGGTCTTGTCGGCGATGTCGCCCTTGACCAGCCAGGTCTTCCCGCCGGAGGCCGCGGTGGCGTAGAAGGTGTTGTCGTCGACGAACGTCACCCCCCAGAAGTTCTTGTCGGTTGCCGTCAGCGGGGCGCCGTCGACGGTGGTGTGCCAAGATTCGATGTTGCCCAGGCTCCGGCCGGCGGCGGTGCGGATCACCGTCTCGGTGGAGAAGCTGGACGAGGCGTACGAGTGCCCGACCACGAAGGTGGTGGTGGCGATCAGCGAGCCGTCGGGGGACAGGCGGGCCCGGCTGGGCAGCCCGTCCAGCGACGAGCGGGTCGTCGGATTCAGGCGTGCGTTCAGCTGCACCAGTTGGTAGTCCGAGACGATGCCCCGGGTGGCCGTGATGCACACCCCGTCGCTGCGAGTGGCGTACACCCGCTCGCAGCTCGGCGCGAGCACCGCGCGGGGCCCGGCCGGGTCGGACAGGCTCACGACCGCCAGCCGGCCGTAGGTCTGCCCCAGCGCGGTCGAGCGGAACACCACGTGGTCGCTGGCGAGAATGCCTGCCACGTCGTCGGTTTGGGTGACGTTCGGGGCGGAGGTCTGCGCGGCCGCGTCCTGCGAGCGGGCGTGCAGGAAGTAGCCCAGTGCCCCACCGACGGCCAGGATGCACACCACCGCCAGGATGATCAATCGCAATCGCAGGCTCACGTGGCCGTCCCTTGCGCACGATCCCGCCCCGCCAGCGCCCGGAGCAACACCGCCGAGATCGGCACGGCCGCCACCATGCCCGCCGTCATCACCAGCAGCGCCAACTCCCGGTTGCCGAACTGCCACATCAGACCGAACACCACCGAGGACGCGAACCGGGTGATCGCCACCACGGTCTGCGCGGCGCTGATTCCGCTGGCGCGCACCGACTCCGGTACCTCACGGGTCGCCAGTGCGGCCAGCACCCCGTCGGTGGCGGCGTAGAAGGTGCCGAGCAGCAGCAGCACGATGACGGCGCCGATCATCCCGCCCAGGTGGGTGGCCGCCATCGGATAGGCGGCCAGCAACACCACATGGCCGGCCAGGAACACCGTGCCGCGTCCGATTCGATCGGCCAGCCGGCCCAGCGGGATCGCCAGCGCCAGGTACGCGATGTTGGTGCCCACGAACAACAGGGGGAAGAACCGGTCGGTGATCTGCCCGCCGGCCTGCAGCGACAGATACAGGAAGCCGTCGCCGACGGTGAACACGCTCAGCAGACCGGCGACGATCAGTACCCGGCGCAGCCCGGGCTGCGCGAGGTCCCGCAGCCGCGGACGGCTGGGCGGCACCACCACCGAGGTGGTGTCGGGGCGGCGGCGCAGGTTCGGGATGATCAGCCCCAGCACGGCCACGCCCATCACGGCGGCGGCGAAGGAGACCACGAACACCGTCTGGTATCCGTGCAGTCCGAACGGAAATGCCGCCAGGATGGCGAACGCCAGCAACGGGCCGATCAGTGCACCGGTGGTGTCCATGGTGCGGTGCACGCCGAAGTTGCGGCCCAAGAAGTCCGGGTGCGAGGCAGTCGCGATCAGCGCGTCCCGCGGGCCGGTTCGGAACCCCTTGCCGATGCGGTCCATCGCGATGGTCCCGGTGATCGGCCAGAATGCTTGGGAGAACAGCAATACCACTCGTGATGCCGCCGAGATACCGTACCCGCCCAGTGCGATCCACTTGGGCCGGTCCGTGCGGTCGGCCCACCAGCCGCCGAGGATCCGCACCAGGGCACTGACGCCCTGGTAGATACCGTCCACGAAGCCGTAGGCCAGCGGGCCCAAGCCGATGACGACGGTGATGTAGATCGGCAGGATGGCATTGACCGACTCCGAGGAGATGTCGGTGAGCAGGCTGACGGCGCCCAGGCCGACGACGGTGGGGGCGACCGTGCGTCGGACCTTCTTGCCCTTGCCGCCGCTCGCCTGGGTGGTCGAGTGCCGGCGATCGCTGCCGGAGGTATCGGGCGTGCCGCGAAGGGTGACGTACATCCTGGCCTACTCCTGCACCGCGGTGGCGGGCTCTGGCGGGGGCGACTCCGGCGCGATGACGGCCGCGGCCGGCGGGGGCGACTCCGGCGCGATGACGGCCGCCAGCCCGTGGGCGACGTGCCGGTAGCGACGGCCGCACCGGCAGCGCAGGTCGGCGTCGAGCCGTTCGGCGCATTCGCAGACCCAGCCGTGCTGCCGGCCGGGATTGCCGACCACGAACCCGTGCGCGGGGATGTCCGCGACCACGACGGCGCCGGCGCCCACGAAGGCGTGCGCGCCGATGGTGGTGCCGCACACCACCACGACTCCGGCGCCCAGGGTCGCGCCGCGACGCACCGTGGTCGGCAGTAGCGCGTCGCCGGCGCGGGTGATCGTGGCCCGGGGTCGCAGGTCGTTGGTGAACGCCACTCCCGGACCGAGGAACACGTCGTCCTCGATCGTTACCCCTTCGAAGATCATCACCTGGTTCTTGATGGTGACGCGGTCGCCGACCACGGCTCCGTACTCCACGTAGGCTCCGTCACACACATTGCAGTCGGCCCCGACGACGGCGCCTGCCAGTACGTGCGCGAACGCCCAGACCCGGGTGCCCGGGCCCACCGTCGCGCTCTCGCACAGCCCCGCCGGGTGCACGAATACGCCGAATGGTGGCATCCCGGATCGCTCCCTGTAATGGACGTATGCGGACCCTGCGCGCTGCTTCGCCGCGCCGTTATCGGAGAGTCTGACACTCTGAGTAAGGATAGCGGGCGGGATTCACTCGATCGTGAGGTCTGTTCACTCGGTTACTGCGTCAATTGCTGACAGAATGTAGCAACGCGGGCAGCAATACGCACAGCCCGCAGCGTCGGGATGCCACGGCGGACCTGCCCATAGGCACTGCGGGTCAAGGAGCGAAGACGTGCCGGACGAGGATGTGACGCCGGCCGCGGCGCAGGCGGACAGTCCCGCCGTGCCCGTGCCCGTCACCGCTGTGCCCGTCACCGCTGTGCCCGTCACCGCCGTGTCCGCCGCCGCTGTGCCCGTCACCGCTGTGGACTCGAGGGCGCCCTCAGAGTCGGTGCCCTCGGAATCAGTGCCCTCGGAGTCGGCGTCCTCGGAGTCGGCGCCCACATCACGCCGCCGCTCGAGGCTGGGCTGGACCCTGCTCGCCGCCGGCGCGCTCATCCTGCTGGCCGCAGCCTGGGTCGGATTCCGTTCGCTGCAGGCCTACCGGCATCTGGAGGCCGCCAAGAGCACGGCCGTCTCGATCGTAGCCGAGTTCCGCGACCACGGGATCTCCCGCCCCGGGACCCTGGCCGGGTTGGCGCACCGGTTCGCCGCCGACGCTGCCAGTGCGCGGTCCGCGGTGCAGGATCCGCTGTTCGGGGCGGCAACGGGCCTCCCCTGGCTAGGTGACAATCTGGCCGCGGTGCGCACCGTCGCGGTGTCCATCGATGAAGTGGCCACCGCACTCGAGCCCGGCGCTGCCCTCGCCGGATCGCTCGACGCCGGCCACCTGTTCCCGCACGACGGCGTGGTGAACATGGACACCGTGCAGGCTGCGGCCGGGGTGCTGTCCGCCACCGATACCGCGGTGCAACAGGCCATCGCCTCCCTGCAGGCCGTCGACACCCACCGATTGATCGGGCCGGTGGCCAATGCGGTGACGCTGCTGCGGGACCAACTGGCGCGCGCCGCACCGCTGACGGCGACGGGGGCGCGGCTCGGCAGCCTGGTGGTGCCGATGCTCGGCGGGGCCGGCCCCCGCAGCTATCTGGTGGTGTTCCAGAACCCGGCCGAACTGCGCGCCACCGGAGGGATCTTCGGCTCCTACGCGGTGCTGCGGGTGGACCGTGGTGCCATCACGCTGCAGCGGACCGCATCGACCAGCCGGGACCTGGGCACTTTTCGCGCGGGGGATCTTGCGGTCGACCCGTCGCTGGCCGCGCTGTACTCACCCCGGATCACCAGCTATCCGCAGGACGTCAACTTCACCCCCGACTTCCCGACCGCCGCCGATCTGATCAGCTCCATGTACACGCAGCGGTTCGGGCAGCGGGTGGACGGCGTGATCGCGCTGGATCCGTTGGTCGTCGCCCAGCTGCTGCAGGGTCAGCGGCCGATCGACCTGGGCAACGGGGCGGTGCTGAGCTCGGACACGGCCGCGCCGTTGCTGATGTCGGACATTTACGCTCGCTTCCCCACCAGCGTCGATACCGCCGGGCGGGACGCGTTCCTGGGGGCGGCGACCGCTGCGGCGTTCCGGGCGATCTCCTCGCATCAGGATCCGGCGGCATTCCGGCCCATCATCAGCGGTATCAAGGACATGGTCGACCAGCGTCGAGTGCTGGTGTGGAGCGCGCACCCCGACGAGGAACGGCAGATCCTGCCGACGGCGGTGAGTGGGCGGCTGCTGCGGGACGCGGCTGGTTCGCCGACCACCGGGGTGTTTCTCAACGACGGCACCGGCGGCAAGCTGGACTACTACCTGTCCATGGCGGCGCGGCTCGCTGGCGGCAGCTGCACCGGCTCATCGGGGTCCGCGCGGCTGACCGTGCGGCTCGGCTTCGACGCGCCCGCCACCGGCCTGCCGAACTACGTCATCTCGGGCGGCAACGTGGGCAGCTCGATCTACCGGCTGCAGACGAACGTGCTGCTGGTAGCTCCCACCGGAGGGGCGGTGACGAACCTGCTGGTCGACGGGCGCCCGGTGCCGGTGCAACTCGGTGCCGACCAGCAGCGGGCGGTGGCCATGGTGACGGTGGTGATGTCCCCGGGCCAGTCGGTCACGGTGCAGGCGCGGGTGGACTTTCCCACCGGCGGTGCCGGGACCATCGCCCCCCGGCTGGTCGTCACTCCCATGGCCAGTACGGCCGACACCTCCGCCGATCCGATCGCCTGTCTGGGTGATAGATAGTCACCGCTTCCGACGCATACGTCCAGAATCATCGGAGTATTGTTAGGCCATATAGATGAATGGTTGAGCCGGTGATTACTATCCGCGTTCAAGCACGTTACAGTGACCATTGCCGAGATCATTGCCGAGCGAGGACTCCCCGGTCCATCGCGCAGCCCCGGGCGGAGGTATCGACATGATCCGTCGCATGGTGACCATCGTGATGCTGGCGATGCTCCCGGCGCTGTTCGGAGCGGTCGCTTGGGCGGACGTCACCACCCCGTACCCGGCGCCCTCGGTGAGCTCAGGTGGCGGCTCCGTGCCCACCACGCAGTCGATCCAGGTCCTGCCGACCAGCGCGGCCGTGTCGGGCACCAGCGGATCCGGCCTGGCGTACACCGGCGTCAGCGTCAACGTGACCCTGACGGCGATCGTGGCAGCGGTGGTGCTGCTGGTGGGAATCGGGCTCGTCGTCCTCGGCGCCCGTCGCCTGCGGGGCGAGCGCCGGGGTTGACCCTGCGTTGTGGCACGCTGGACCGGCACGGATGCGCCGATCGGCGGTCCGGGCCAGCGTCCACAGTTCGGTGCAGGGGAGTGAGCCGGTGTCGGCAGTCCAGTTCATCCGTGATAACCGCGTGCGGCTGCGTCGGCCCGCCCGCTGGGTCGCCGTCCTGGGCGCAGCGGTGCTGCTCGCCGGGTGCGGCACGGTTCCGGGTGCGGCCGCGGAGGTCGACGGCACCCGCATCTCCGAGCAGTCGGTGCAGGATCGCACCCAGACCCTCATCGACGAGCAGGCGCCCGATCCGAGCGCCGTCGACGCGCTGACCAGGGCCGGGCTCAACCGGTATCAGGTCACCGACGCCGTGCGCCACCAGCTGGTGCTCGCCGCCGCGAAGGCACAGGGGATCACCGTCACGAAGGCGCAGGTGAACTCCTACATCACGCAGGCGGGTGGAGCGAAGAAGGTCGGCGAGGGGTTGTTGCCCGTCCCGATCGACCGGGTGCCGGACGCGATCTACGACTACCTGGTGCTGGAACAGATGGTCAAGCGCCTGCCGAAGGCCGGTGTCGATGTGACCGACGTGCAGATCACTGCCGACATCGTGCAGGCAGCTGACCGGGACGCCGCGGTGGCCGATCGGGTGCGGTACTTGAAGGACCCCGCGGCGATGGCCGCGGACGCCAAGGCGAGCAACTCCGCGGGCGTCCCGCTGTCCCTGCTCGCCCGGCCGGACCTGGCCAGCCTGGGCATCCTGACGGCGCCCGAGGGCCAGATCGTGGTGCTGGCGCAGCCGGGAGCGCCGGGGTACCTGGTGGTGCGGGTGACCAGCCGGACGGACAAGCCCACGAAGCTCACCGCGCAGACCATGCAGTCGGTGTCCAGCGTCGGGGATTACCTGTCGCTGGCGTCGCTGCTGCTGGGCAAGGACGCAAAGGATGTGACGGTGAACCCGCGGTTCGGTCAGTGGGATCCGACGGCTCTCGTGGTGGTCCCGGCCAACAACGGGACGTGACGGTCGTGGCATCGGACGGTGCCGGCCGGGGTGGCGATCCGGCGGCGCGCTCGCGGGTCGAGCCCGATCCCGGGGCCGATCGCGCCGATGCCGGGGCCGATCGCGCCGATGCCGGGGCCGATCGCGCCGATGCCGGGGCTGGTCGCGCCGGTGCCGCGCTGCTGACCGCGGTGGCCGTGATGGACCGGCTCCGATCTCCGGGCGGCTGCCCCTGGGACGCGTCGCAGACGCACGCCTCGCTGCTGCGCTATCTGGTGGAGGAGTGCTACGAGCTGGTGCAGGCCGTCGAGGACGGTGACGCGGACGCGATGCGCGAGGAGATCGGCGACGTGCTGCTGCAGGTGTTGTTCCACTCCCGGGTGGCCGCCGAGCGGTCGACGGAGCAAGGCGGGTTCGACATCGATGACGTGGCAACGGGACTGGTCGACAAGCTGACCCGACGGCACCCGAACGTGTTCGGCCCGCCCGAGCAGCGCGAGACGCTGTCGCCGGCCGATCAGCAGGCCCGGTGGGACGAGCTGAAGAAGGCCGAGCACGCCCGGCCGACCGCGCTGGACGGCGTGGCGCTCGCTCAGCCCGCGCTGGCACTGGCGGGCAAGCTCGGCGCCCGGTCGCGCAAGTACGGGGTGGATGTGCCGCTGCCGACCGGGGATTCGCCGGCCGAGCAGATCTTCCGGCTGGCGTTCGAGGTCGGGGCCGCCGGCGGAGATCCGGAGGGTGAGGTCCGTGCGGTCGCCCGCGCCCACGCCGCGGCAATGGTCGCCCCTGACTGAGCCGGGGGTTGTGTGGTCCAGCGAGCGCTCCGGCGCGCGCTACACCACACGACCCCGAGGGATGGCCGTGCCGACTCCCAGTCGGCGCAGGTCCGCCACCACGTCGGCCGGCTGATCTCGAAGCTCGCGAACTGTGCACCGTATCGAGGTGCGCCCAGGGACCGACAGCCGCCGTTCCCGCGCCATGTCCTCCTCCCAGTGCTCGGTCTCCATGTGGAAGGACCCGTCGATCTCCAAGACGATGATGTGCCCGTTTGGGAGGTCCCATTCGCAGTCGGTGTACCGCACGCGCCCAGTCGCGTCGCGTCGCCGGACCTGCCGGTGCGGTCGCGGGAGATCGAAGCGGCGGCACATCCGGGCGACGTCGAGCTCCCCGACGGACTGGGCGCCTCCGGCGATCTCCAGCAACGATCGTCGGAATTGCGATGCTCGGCGCAGCGGTTGCATTCTCTCGATCCACGTCATCAGCTGGCTTGGGGTCGTCAGCCGTTGCTGGACCGCGGCGGCGATGACACCGTGCGCTGCCCGCGACGAGCGGGTGTAGCCGGCGAACAGCAGCAGCGCGGGTTCGAGGCGGCACAGCGGCAACGCGGAGCGCGGGTCGCGCAACGCGGCGAGCGGGCGGCGGGTGCGCACCCAGCGGATCCCCGGGAGCGGCTCGAGCAGGAGCTGGTCGTCGACCAGCACGGATACTTCGTCACGGTCCCATCTCCGTAACCCGTGCGCCGCCGCGGCCGACAGCCCGCCAACGAGGGATTCGCCCCCGGCGTGCAGCGCGGCGAGCCACAGCCGGTGCCGGAGCCCAAGCGGGCCCGTGAAGGTGCTGAGCACCGTAGAGCTGCGCAGGGCCCATCGACGGGCAGCGACCTGATTGCGCACCCGGTCGCGATCGATTCCCAGTGACCGAAGCTGGCGACGCGCGATCATGCCGTCCTGTCGGGCAGCGAGCTCTGCCCAGGTCTCGACCCGCATCGGGTCAGCCTGCCGGATCTGGGCTGGATGCCCGCCGAGTTGTCCACACCCCCCTGGTCGTGTGGTCCAGCGCGCGCCCCACCGCTCGCTGGACCACACAACCTCGAAGATTTAGGAGCGGAGGTCGCGGCGGCGGAACCCGGCCAGCCCGATCGCGACCAGCGCCGCGGCCACCAGGGCCAGCACCACCACCGGCGTCCAGGACATCGGTACCGACGGCAGCTGGGGTACGTGCGCGAATGGTGAGATGTCCATCGCCGCGCGCGGTAGCTGGAGCAGCGGGCCCAGTTGGCCGAGCAGCAGTGAGACTCCCAGCGCGGCCCAGGCCAGCACCGCCAGCCGCGGCACCAGGCCGTGCAGTGCCGCCGCCAGACCCACCAGCACCAGCGCCGCCGGATACTGCACCAGCATGCTGGACAGTCCGTCACCCATCGATGAGCCCATGGTGCCCGACGAGGCGCCGTACAGCAGCCCCGTCAGCACCCCGCCGACCAGCAGCAGCCAGCCCGGTCCGGCGAGGGCGAACAGCAGGTGTCCGGCCAGGTATCGGCGCCGATCCACCGCCGTGGCCAGGACCGGTGCCGCCCGCTCGGCCGATTCCTCCGATGTCAGCCGCAGCATCGCCGAGATCCCGTACGCCGCGGCCAATAACCCGCCGATCGCGCCCATGCTGGCCAGCAGTACGTCGGTGAGCCCGCCGGGGCCGCCGAGCTGGTGCATGATCTCGGTCAATTTGGCGTTGCCGGCCAGTAGGGTGCCGGTGTCGGTGGCCATCGCACCGGTCATCGCACCGAGCGCGAGAAAGCCGATGCTCCAGCCGATCAGGCTGCCGCGTTGCAGGCGTGCCGCCAGCGCCAGCGGCGAACGCATCCTCGGATTCGTGGCACGACCCAGCCGGGCCGGCCAGACGCCAAGCCCGACGTCCCGGTGGGACTGCAACCGCACGGCCCAGGCCGCGAACGCTCCGGCAGCCGCGACCAGCGGCACCAGCACCCACCATCGATCGGCGCCATACGCCGCGAGCTTCTGCCCCCAGCCGATGGGGGACAGCCAGGAGGCGAACCCGGCGCCGGTGATGGTGTCGCCGACCGCGCGCAGGGCGAATGCCACCGCCAGGGCGGCGCCCGCCAGACCCGTGGCAGCACGGGCACTCTCGACCAGCTGCGCGGCCACCGCTGCGATCGAACCGAACACCATGCCCGGGCCGGCGAGGGTCGCGCCGAGCAGGATCGAGCCCGCCACCGGCTGCCCCGTCACCACCGCTCCCGCGGCCACCACGACGCCGATCGTCAGGCACGCGCCCCACACCAGGCCCAGTGCCGCGGCCAGCGGGGCGAACCGGCCCAGCACCCCGGCGGCGAGCAGCTCGGTGCGCCCGGCCTCCTCGTCGGCGCGGGTACGTCGCACCACCGTCAAGATCGCCATCAAGGCGACCGCCGCCGCGCCGAGAACGCCGTAGCGCCAGGCGGTCAGCCCACCCAGGGTCGTCGAGGTGACCGGCCCGGTCATCACCACGAACGCCGGGGTGCCGGCGATTCCACCGGCGATGGCGTCCCGGGACGCCTGGTCCGGATACAGCGCGGACAGCGTCGGGAACGAGGCGATCAACGTGATGCAGATCGCGTACACCCAGATCGCCAGCGAGATGCGCTCCCTGCGCAGGCCCAGCCGGAGAAGCGTGCCGGTGCCGGTGAGCGCGGCGGACCGAGCGGTGACGGGGCCGTCGGGGTGGCCCGTGATCGGTCGGCCGCCCGAGCCCTTCGGTCCACCGAGGGCGGTGAGGCTGGTCATGACCGGTCCGCTCGCATGGCCGCCGCCGGCTGAGCGTCGACCGCGGCGTCGCCGGGATACCCGTCACCGCTGTCGTTGTCGGTTCCGTAGTGGCGCAGGAACAGCTCCTCCAGGGTGGGTGGCTGGCTGGTCAGGCCGCGCAGACCGCCGGACAGCAGCAGCCTCATCGCGTCTTCCAGCCGGTCGGAGTCGACGTCGAAGCGCACCCGGGCGCCCTCCGAGACCAGATCGTGCACACCTGGCATCTCCGACAGGCCGCTGGGCACGGAATCCAGCTCGGCGGAGATGGAGGTCCTCGTCAGGTGACGCAGCTCCGCCAGCGTCCCCGACTCCACCACGGCGCCGGCCCGGATGATCGACACCCGATCGCACAGCGCCTCCACCTCGGACAGGATGTGGCTGGACAGCAGCACCGTCCGGCCGCGCTCCTTCTCGGCGTTGATGCAGTCCTGGAACACCGCTTCCATCAATGGATCAAGGCCGGACGTCGGCTCATCCAGAATCAGCAGCTCCACATCGGAGGCCAGCGCCGCCACGATCGCGACCTTCTGTCGATTGCCCTTGGAGTAGGTGCGCCCCTTGCGGCGCGGATCTAGCTCGAAGCGCTCGATCAACTCCTCTCGGCGCCGGATGTCCAGTCCGCCGCGCAACCGGCCGAGCAGATCGATCACCTCGCCGCCGGACAGGTTGGGCCACAGGTTCACATCGCCCGGCACGTAGGCGAGCCGGCGGTGCAGCGCCACGGCATCCCGCCACGGGTCGCCGCCGAGCAGCCGTGCCGTTCCGGCGTCGGCGCGCAACAGGCCCAGCAGCACCCGGATCGCGGTGGACTTGCCGGCGCCGTTGGGGCCGAGGAAGCCGTGTACCTGGCCGGTCTGCACGGTCAGATCCAGGTGGTCCAAGGCCCGCACGGGACCGAATGTCTTAACGATGCCGGACATCTCGATGGCCGGCCGGAGTGTTGTGGTCATTTTTGCTGATCCCCCTGAGGAGTGTGCCGCCGGTGTTGCCGGCTGCCATCGGGCGCTGGTCGGCTGGTGGCTCGCGCGCCCGGCGGCGCCGTACTCGACTGTCGCCGGAAGGCGTCCAGGTAGGCCGTGGTGGCGAACAGGCCGTGGGTGTAGAGCTCGACGGCCGCGCCGGCGGTCGAGCCGATGATCGCCGCGGTGCGCTGCTCCGGAGCGACGTCCGGCGCGAGGTAACGGTCCAGCAGCTGGATACCCAGGCTGATGCACACCAGCAGGGCGGCACGGGCATGGTCGTCGTCGGACGGCTTGACCTGCCCTGCGGCGACCGAGGTTGCCAGCCAGCCCTCAGTCTGATCGACCAGCCGGTCGAAGAGCGCCTGTGCCAGCGGGCCCCCGTCCATCAGCGCCCGAGTGCCGTAGCGAACCACCGGCAGATACTCGTCCGCTCGGGACAGCTGGGCGATGGCGCTGGCCGGGCCTTGTTGCTCCATCTCGGCGATGGACTCCCCTAGTACCTGTTGCACCCGGGCGTCGCAGGCCTGCCGAAGACCGTCCTTGGAGCCGAAGTGGTGGATCACCAGGCCGGGGGAGACGCCGGCCGCCTGAGCGAGCTGCCGGATGGTGACGCGGGCGAACCCGTGCGCGCCGATCATCGCGATGGCGGCGTCGCGAATCCGTGCCCGGGTGGTGAGGTCGCTGTCCGACGGTGGTGTTGAACGCACGGACAACATACTAAACGCGCGTTTAATCGACCGCAAACAGGGCCGTCGGGGCGGGTTGTGGGGCCCAGCGCGTGCGGTGGGCGTGCGGTGGGGCGTGCAGTGAGGCGTGGAGTGGGGCATGGGTGGCTGCGATCCGCGTGCCGAACTGCGGTGTGCGTGCGCGATTGAGTACGCGGATGGGAGCTGTGCACGCGGATCGGAAGCGGGCACGCGGACGGGAGACGGGCGCGCGGGCGGGGGGGCCTGCGCGCGGACGGGTTGGCCGGTCGGCGTGCCGCGCTATTCGCCCGGCAGGATCGCGCCGACCTGCCGGCGGACCTCGTCCATGGTCTTCATGATCGCCAGCGTCTCGCCCCAGCCGAGCAGCCGCGACTCGCGGCGGCCCGCCGCCACGCAGCGCGCCAGCTCGGCCGCCTCGTAGCTCAGCCCGCCCGATCCGGTGATCGGGTCGCGCGGCCGGATCAACTGCCGCCCGTCCCGGGATGTCACCGTGAGCACGCCGGGCGCGTAGAACGGCCCGGACAGTTCGGCACGCGCGAGGGTGCCCGAGATCGACGCGACTGTCGGTGTTTTCGCCAGCAGCGTGGTGTGCAGTACGGCCTGGGCCGCCCCCTTGTCGAGCACGATGCCGGCCTGCGCGTCCACCCCCGTGCTGGTGATGGTCCCGACCGCCGTCACCGCCTCCGGCCTGCCCAGCACCATGGAGGCGAACGACACCGGATAGATGCCCAGGTCCAGCATGGCGCCGCCGGCCAACTCCGGATTGAGCAGTCGATGTGCCGGATCGACGTCGAAGTATTGGCCATGATCGGCCGCCACTACGGCAATATCGCCCAGCACTCCGTCGGCCAGCACCTGCCGCAGGACGTCGGTCTGCGGTAGGTACCGGGTCCACATCGCCTCCATCACCAGCACTCCCGCCGACCGGGCGGCGTCGAAGACCAGTGCGGCCTCGGCAGCGTTGCGGGTGAACGACTTCTCCACCAGGACGTGCTTGCCGGCGGCGATGGCAGCCAGCGCATTGTCACGATGCTCGCTGTGCGGGGTGGCGACGTAGACGACGTCGACCCCGGGATCGTTCACCAGCGCGGCGTAGCTGGGATGCGCCCGGTCAATGTGGTGCCTGCTCGCGAACGACTGCGCTCGATCGGCGGACCGAGAGCCTACGGCCACTACCTGCTGGTGGGTGTGTGCGGCCAGGGCGGTGACGAAGGATCCGGCGATGCCGCCGGTGGCCAGGATGCCCCAGCGTAGCGGCGGGGCGGTTGCCGGGTCGGCGATGCGGGAGGTCGGAAGGGACATCGGGAAGTCGGACACTCGGTCACGCTATCGCCCGGCGGGTCGCGGACCACAGTGGGTCGCGTCCACGGTCGCAGCCGATTTCCGGCGTGTCGCGGGTGACGCGCCGGGCCCGGCCAGACACGCCGCGACACGACATGTGGGGGTACGTCGAAATGTCAGCCACCAGATGTAGCGTCAGCGACGCCGAAGGTTCCTCATCGACCGCCAGCCTGGTGATCCGGTGAGGAGGCAACAGGGAATCCGGTGCGAATCCGGAACTGCCCCGCAGCGGTGAGTGGGAACGACCGCCGTCCGCGCCGGGACCGCAGGGTCACGGCGTGACAGCACTGGGTGCGTGAGCGCCCGGGAAGCGACGGCCAGTAGGAGCGCGAGAGCGAGCCCACGAGTCCGAAGACCTGCCTTGGGTGCGTCCGCCGCCGGCGGGCGCCGCCGGTGTGCCTCGTGGGAGGGCCGACCGCGGATCCGCCTTACGCGTCCGTCGCCGTCCCACCCATCTCATCGGCAACGACGGCTCGCGAGGAGAGAGAACATGACGAACACACTGGCCGTCCCTGTCACGGAGCCGGCGCCGGAATCGGCATCGGAGCCTGCGCCGGACACGGCGCCGGAGTCGGCTCCGGATTCGCCACCGGATTTGCTACGGGACTCGTTACCGGACTCGTTACCGGATTCGGGCGGCGGCAACCACCGCGATGCGACCCCGCCGTTCGCCGACCCCTCCGGCCGGGACCGGTCGCCGGCGCGTCCCGTCGGCATGACGGTGCTGCGCCGCAACGGATCCGTGGCCGATTTCGACCCGGGCCGCATCGCCGTGGCCATCACCAAGGCCTTTCTGGCGGTGGAGGGTGAATCGGCCGGCCGGTCGGCTCGGTTGCGGTCTCAGGTGTCCGAGGTGACCGAGGCGGTGGTGGCCCCGCTGCGCCGGCGCTACGGCGTCGACGGCAGCACCCCGGGCCGGCCCATCGACCTCGAGCAGGTGCAAGACCAGGTAGAACTGGAGCTGATGCGCGGCGGGCACGCCGCGGTGGCCCGGGCGTACATCCTCTACCGCGACGAGCACCGCCGGGCCCGGCAGCAGCGGCTGCGCCGCGAGCAGCCCTCCGAGACATCGTCACCGATACTGCGGGTGGTTGCCGCAGACGGCACCGCCACCCCGATCGACATCGACCGGCTGCGCGACATCATCACCGAGGCATGTGCCGGCCTGGCCGACGTCGACCCGGGGCGGGTGCAGCGCCTCGCGCTGGCCACCCTGTACGACGGGATGGGCGTGGGGGAACTGAGTCTCGCGCCGATCCTGGCCGCCCGCGGCCTGGTGGAGACCGAGCCCGGCTACTCCAGGGTCGCCTCCCGGCTGCTGGCCGATGTGCTGCGCGCCGAGGCCCTGAGCCACCTGGCTGGGTCCCCGCAGCAGGCGTCGGCCGCCGAGATGGCCGACCGTTATCCCGGGTATCTGCGCGACTATGTCGCCCGCGGCATCGAGTTGGGCCAGCTCGACCCGCTGCTCGCCGAATTCGACCTCGATCGACTCGGCGCGGCCATCGACCCCGGTCGCGACCTCGAATTCAGCTACCTGGGTCTGCAGACCCTGTACGACAGGTATCTGTTGCACCATCGTGGCACCCGATACGAACTGCCGCAGGCCTTCTTCATGCGGGTGGCGATGGGACTCGCGCTGCGCGAGATCGACCGCGAGGAAAGGGCCGTCGAGTTCTATCGGCTGCTGTCCTCGTTCGATTTCATGTGCTCCACTCCGACGCTGTTCAACGCCGGCACCACCCGGCCGCAGCTGTCCTCCTGCTTCTTGACCACGATCTCCGACGACCTGGACGGCATCTTCTCCGGCATTCGGAACAACGCGCTTTTGGCGAAGTACTCCGGAGGACTGGGCAACGACTGGACCCCGGTGCGCGGGATCGGAGCGCACATTCGCGGCACCAACGGCACGTCCTCCGGCGTGGTGCCGTTCCTGAAGATCGCGAACGACACCGCGGTCGCGGTCAACCAGGGCGGCAAGCGCAAGGGCGCGGTGTGCGCGTACCTGGAGACCTGGCACATCGACGTCGAGGAGTTCCTGGAGCTGCGGCGCAATACCGGTGACGAGCGGCGCCGCACGCACGACATGAACGTCGCCGCCTGGGTGCCCGACGAATTCCTCCGCCGGGTGGAGGCCGACGCGACGTGGACCCTGTTCTCGCCGGACGAGGTGCCTGACCTGCACGATCTCTACGGCCGCGAGTTCGCCGCCCGCTATGCCGCATACGAGGCGGCCGCCGACCGCGGCGAGATCGGAGTGTTCCGTCGGGTCCGAGCGGTGGAGCTGTGGCGCCGGATGCTGACCATGCTGTTCGAGACCGGGCACCCGTGGATCACCTTCAAAGACGCCTGCAACCTGCGATCCCCGCAGCAGCACGCTGGCGTGGTGCACTCCTCCAACTTGTGCACCGAGATCACCCTGAACACCTCACCCGGCCCGGACGGCGAGGTCGCGGTGTGCAACCTCGGCTCGGTCAACCTGGCCGCACACCTGCGGCCGGATGGGCTTGACGCCGAGCACCTGCGCCGCACCGTGACGACGGCGGTTCGCATGCTGGACAACGTGATCGACATCAACATGTACACGATCCCGCAGGCCCGGCGGTCGAACCTGCGCCATCGCCCGGTCGGTCTCGGGCTGATGGGCTTCGCCGACGCGTTGGCCAGCATGAGCATCCCGTACGCCTCGGATGCTGCGGTGGAGTTCGCCGACACCTCGATGGAGCAGATCGCCTACCACGCCATCGCGGCGTCGGCCGACCTGGCCGTCGAGCGCGGTCGGTACGCCTCGTTCGAGGGGTCGCTGTGGAGCCGCGGCATCCTGCCGATCGACTCCGTGGCGCTGCTCGCCGAGCATCGTGAGGGCGATCTTGAGCAGGACACGACCGTGCGGCTCGACTGGGACTCGCTGCGGGAGAAGGTGACCCGACAGGGCATGCGGAACTCGAACGTGATGGCCATCGCCCCGACGGCCACCATCTCCAACATCGTCGGCGTAAGCCAGTCCATCGAGCCCACCTACCGGAACCTGTACGTCAAGTCCAATATGAGCGGCGACTTCACCGTGATGAACGAGCACCTGGTGACCGCGCTCAAGGCCCGCGGCCTGTGGGACGAGGTGATGGTCGCCGACCTGAAGTACTTCGACGGGATGCTGGCACCCATCGACCGGATCCCCGCCGATATCAAGGAGCTGTTCGCCACCGCGTTCGAGCTCGACGGATCCTGGCTGGTGCGAGCGGCCTCGCGGCGGCAGAAGTGGATCGATCAGGCGCAGTCGCTGAACCTCTACATGGCGGCTCCCAGCGGACGCAAGCTGGACGAGCTGTACCGGTCGGCGTGGCGTGCCGGCTGCAAGACCACCTACTACCTGCGCTCGACATCGGCGACACACGTGGAGAAGTCGACCCTGCAGGGGACCGACGGCCGACTCAACGCGGTCGCGCCGGTGCCGAACTCGGCTGCCGCCGTCACCGATACCGAGCTCGATGCGTCGCTCCTATCGACCGAGCCCCGGGCGTGCTCGATCGACAACCCCGACTGCGAAGCCTGCCAGTAGCCCGTCGCTCCCGCTGGTGAGCCTGACGCGTCGCCATAGCGCCATCTCAGACTCACCAGCCGAAAGGAAATTGCCATGTCTGGATCCATCACCGGGCTCGGTGAGATCGACTGCTCGGTCGGTGCCGCCGGCCGGGTCTCCGTCGGCCAGAAGGCCATGATCAACGCACGGGCAGATGTCAACCAATTGCTGCCGCTGCGCTACCACTGGGCCTGGGAGAAGTACCTGGCCGGCTGCAACAACCACTGGATGCCCACCGAGGTGTCCATGCAGGCCGACATCGCCCTGTGGAAGCAGCCCGCGGGGGAAAGCGGGCTCACGCCGGCCGAACGACTGATGTTGCAACGTAATCTGGGCTTTTTCGCCACTGCGGAGTCGTTGGTGGCCAACAATATTGTGCTCGCCGTGTACCGGCAGCTGACCAATCCGGAGTGTCGGCAGTACCTGCTGCGGCAGGCTTTCGAGGAGGCCGTGCACACCCACACCTTTCAGTACATCTGCACCTCGCTCGGTCTGGACGAGGGCGAGCTGTTCAACATGTACCGGGAGGTGCCGTCGATCACCGAGAAGGACGCCTGGGCATTGCAGTACACCCAGCACCTGGACGACCCGTCGTTCCGCACCGGAACCCCGGAGAACGACCAGGCGTTTCTGCGCGACCTGATTGCCTTTTACGTGATCTTCGAGGGCATGTGGTTCTACACCGGATTCGCCCAGATCCTCTCGCTGGGCCGGCTGGGCAAGATGGTGGGCATCGCCGAGCAGTATCAGTACATCCTGCGCGACGAGTCCATCCACCTGAACTTCGGCATCGACGTGATCAACCAGATCAAGATCGAGAACCCACAGCTGTGGCATCCCGAGTTCGTCGCGGGAGTCCGCGAGATGCTGCGCACCGCCTGTGAACTGGAGGTCTCCTATGGCCGGGACACCATGCCTACCCCCATTCTGGGTCTGTCTGCCGAATTGTGCGAGCAGTACCTGCACTTCATCACCAACCGGCGGTGCGCGCAGATCGGTCTGGAGCCGCTGTACCCCGCCGTGGAGAACCCGTTCGGCTGGATGAGCGAGGCGATGGATCTGGCCAAGGAGAAGAACTTCTTCGAGACCAGGGTCATCGAGTATCAGACCGGCTCCGGGCTGTCCTGGGACTGACTGCCGCCGCGGATCGTCCAGTTCAGCGGGCTGCTCGGTGCCCGCGTGCCGGGTGGCTGGGAGAGGTGTCGGTCGCAAGGCGGGCCTTACCTCCGAGCGGGAACGAGGATCGTGAACAATCGCGCCATGACCCGGTCCGGCCCCCGCCTAAGACGCAGGGGTGCCCGCTCCGGCGGGGTCGGGCTGTTGGGTCCCGCGTTCGTGGCCGCGGTGGCCTATGTCGATCCGGGCAATGTCGCCGCCAATCTGCAGGCGGGCTCCCGGTACGGATACCTGCTGCTGTGGGTGCTGGTGGTGGCCACCGTCGCCGCCGCTCTGGTGCAGTACCTGTCTGCCAAGCTGGGAGTTGCCACCGGGGCCTCGCTGCCGGAGTTGATGCGGGACCGGCTCCGATCACCGGCCAGGATCGCCTACTGGCTGCAAGCCGAGGCGATCGCCATGGCCACCGACCTGGCCGAGGTGATCGGCGGGGCGATCGCGCTGCGTCTGCTCTTCGGCGTCCCGCTGCTGCTCGGTGGGCTGATTGCCGGGGCGGTATCCATCGGATTGCTGCTGGTGCAGGACCGGCGGGGTCAGCGGCCCTTCGAGCGAGTGATCATCGGCCTGCTGCTGGTGGTGGCCGTGGGCTTCGTTGCGGGGCTGGTGGTGGTACCCCCGTCACCGTCCGGGACGCTGGGCGGCCTGGCGCCTCGCTTCGACGGATCCGATTCGCTGCTGCTGGCGACCGCAATGTTCGGCGCCACGGTGATGCCGCACGTGGTGTACCTGCACTCCGCCCTGGCCCGCGACCGGTTCGGCACCGTACCGCCCGGACCGCAGCGGCGACGCCTGCTGGCCGCCACCCGGGTGGATGTCGGGGCGTCGATGGTGCTGGCCGGTGGGGTGAACATCGCCATGCTGCTACTGGCCGCCTCGGCGCTGAGCGGCCGGCAGGACGTGGACACCATCGAGGGAGCTCATGCCGCCATCACCGCCGATATTGGACCGGTGGTGGGCGTGCTGTTCGCGGTGGCACTGCTGATCTCCGGCCTGGCGTCCACCTCGGTGGGCTGCTACGCGGGCAGCGTCATCATGCAGGGTCTGCTGCGCCGCTCCATCGGGCTATTCGCGCGGCGGGCGGTGACACTGGTCCCCGCGCTGGTGGCGCTGGCAGCCAGCGGGGAGCCGACGTTACTGCTGGTGCTCTCCCAGGTGGTGCTCTCGTTCGGGCTGCCGTTCGTGCTCATTCCCCTGGTCCGGCTGACCGCAGACCGGTCGTTGCTGGGCGCGGCGGCGAACCGTCCGGTGACCACGGTGCTGGGCTGGGTGGTGGCCACAGCGGTGACGGTGCTCAACGCGGTGCTGATCGTCGGGGCGATCGCCGGCTGGTAACCCTCCCACTATGCAAGAAGCGTCACCCGTGGTTGAGACTGCAACGACCCGCCCGCTATAGTGATCGACAGGTCATGAGTTCCAGCATCAAGCCCCGGCTCGCTGGGCGGCAACCCTCCACACGCGGTGGGGTGCCCCGGGTGATGACCAGGCGGTCTGCCATCCCGGCGGATCGCAAGCGCGGTCCGCGTGCGGCGGGCCCAGTTGACGCAAGGAGCGCCGCTGTGTGTCGTCGAATGTGTTGTCACCGCTGACCCCCCGCTGACGCGCACCCTGTGCCGCGAGGCCATCCGGGGTACTCCCGGCCCTGCCGCGCGGCATCGTCAGCACCCTGCCAGCACTCCCGCGGGACCGTCACGTCCGGCCGCACGTGGACGTCGCCGACACCGCATCTCCCGCACCGACTTTCCGGCCCCCGCGCCGACAACCATCTGGAGCACAGCACATGTCCCCGAACTGGTCTTTTGAGACCCGACAGATCCATGCCGGTCAGGCCGCCGACTCCGCCACCGGATCCCGCACCCTGCCCATCTACCAGACCACCTCGTTCGTCTTCGACGATGCAGAGCAGGCCGCCAGCCGGTTCGCGCTGGCCGAATTCGGCCCGATCTACACCCGGATCGGCAACCCCACCACCGAGGTGGTGGAGAACCGGATCGCCAATCTGGAGGGCGGCGTTGGTGCGCTACTGCTGGCCTCGGGTTCGGCAGCCAACACCCTGGCCATCCTGAACGTCGCGGAGGCAGGCGACCACATCGTGGCCAGCCCCAGTCTGTATGGCGGCACCTACAACCTGTTCGAGCACTCCCTGCCCAAGCTCGGCATCGACGTCACCTTCGTGGCCAACCCCGACGACCCGGAGTCCTGGCGGGCCGCGGCCACCGATAAGACCAAGGCATTCTTCGGTGAGACCGTCTCCAACCCGAAGTCCGACGTGCTGGACATCGAGGCGGTCGCGGCCGTGGCGCACCAGGTCGGCGTGCCGCTGATCGTGGACAACACCATCCCCAGTCCGTACCTGCTGCGCCCGCTGTCCTTCGGCGCCGACGTGGTGGTGCATTCGGCCACCAAGTATCTGGGCGGACACGGCAGCGCGATCGGCGGCGTGATCGTGGACGGTGGCAGCTTCGACTACGCGGCCCACCCCGAGCGGTTCCCGGGCTTCAACACCCCCGACCCCAGCTACAACGGCCTGACCTACGCGCGCGACCTGGGTGTCGGTTCCGCGCTGGGCGCGAACCTCGCGTACATCCTCAAGGCCCGCGTACAGCTGTTGCGCGATCTCGGCCCCGCGCTGTCGCCGTTCAACGCCTTCCTGATCGAGCAGGGCATCGAGACCCTGTCGCTGCGGATGGAGCGGCATGTGGCCAACGCCCGTGCGGTCGCCGCATGGCTGGAGCAGCGCGAGGACGTCGAGTCCGTCAGCTACGCGAGCCTGCCGTCCAGCCCCTGGTACGAGCTGGCGCAGAAGTACACCCCGCAGGGTGCGGGCGCGGTGCTGGCGTTCCAGATCGCGGGCGGGCTGGAGGCCGGTAAGCGCTTCGTCTCGGCGCTGCAGCTGCATTCGCATGTGGCCAATATCGGTGACGTGCGTTCGCTGGTGATCCACCCGGCGTCGACGACGCACTCACAGCTGTCCGAACGGGAGCAGCAGGCCGCCGGCGTGACCCCGGGTCTGGTGCGGCTGTCGGTCGGCATCGAGCACATCGACGATATTTTGGCCGACCTCGAGCAGGGCTTCATCGCCGCCAAGGGTGCCTGAGCCGATCTGGATCGAGGGCAGATGACGATCGTGACGCCGCGCGCCGGTGCGACTCCCCAGGGGGTCGTGCCGGTGCGCGCACCCCAATCTGCGGTCCGGCGCTTCCTGCGCATCGGCGATCTGCGGACCGAACACGGCGAGCTGCTGCGGGATGTCGCGGTCGCTTACGAGTGCTGGGGGGAGCTCAACGCCGCGCGGGACAACGCGGTGCTGGTGGAGCACGCGCTGACCGGTGACGCGCACGTGGTGGGGCCGGCCGGTCCCGGGCAACGCAGCCCGGGCTGGTGGGATGGGCTGATCGGTCCGGGCGCGCCGCTGGACACCGACCGGATGTTCGTGATCGCCACCAATGTGCTGGGTGGCTGCCAGGGCAGCACCGGGCCGTCCAGCGTGGCGCCGGACGGGCGGCCCTACGGCTCGCGGTTCCCGCGGATCACCATCCGGGATCAGGTCGCGGCCGAGGTGGCGGTCGCAGACCTGCTGGGCATCGACGCGCTGGCGGCGGTGATCGGCGGCTCGATGGGCGGGATGCGCGCGCTGGAGTGGGGGGTCGGGGTACCGGACCGGGTGCGCCGGTTGGTGGTGATTGCGTCTACCGCGGCGGCGTCGGCTGACCAGATTGCCTGGGCAGCACCGCAATTGGCAGCGATCCGACTGGACCCCGACTTCGCCGGTGGCGACTACTACGGCGGCCAGGCGCCGGTAGCGGGGATGGCCGTGGCGCGCCAGATTGCACACACCACGTACCGCACCGCGGGCGAGCTGTCGCTACGGTTCGGGCGCGACGCCCAGGCCGACGAGGACCCGGCGGCCGGCGGCAGGTATGCCGTGGAGTCGTACTTGCAGCACCATGGTCGCAAGTTGGGCCGGCGGTTCGATCCGAACTCGTATCTGGTGCTCACCGAGGCGATGAACTCGCACGACGTGGGGCGGGGTCGCGGGGGGGTGTCGGCCGCGCTCGCTCGGGTCACGGCAACGACCACGGTGGCGGTGGTCGACTCCGACAGGCTGTACCTGCCGATCGAGGGCGCCCGGATTGCCGGCGCGGTGCCGGGGGCGCGCCCGCTGCACACCATCCACTCGGAGTTCGGGCACGACGGGTTCCTGATCGAGGCCGAGCAGGTCGCCGACGTGGTGCGCGCGGCGATGGCGGACGCCTGAGCGCGCTCGGCTCGTTGACGACTCCGTCACCCCCCTGGCCGAGGTGGTCAGCACGCCTCGTGCTGACCACCTCGGCGCAAGTATGACGGGAGTCGCCGGGTGCGTACGCGGATGCCGAGTTGATCCGCGCTGTGCTCCACCGAGCGCACCGAGGCCGACAGACCAGGGACGACAGGCCTACATCATCGGGGCCAACACCCGCGACCAAACTGCGGGATTCCGTCGCCGCGCCGGAACATGTCGACGAATCGTTCGTTAGTCAACAGAATACTGACCTATTGTGGTCGGCACGGAGAGGCCAAGGAGGCGCTCGGTCCGGCGCGGAGGGCGTCGGCCTACGTGAAGGGTCTAACGACAGTGACAGTTCAACGTGTGGGTGCTCCACGTCGAGCAGCGATGCCGGACACCATCGTGGTCTCCGTGACCGATCAGATACGCACGCGCATCATTCTCGGCGAGCTTCCTCCGGGGAAGCGAATTCCGCTCTATCAGATGGCAGAGGAATTCGGTATCAGCCGGGTGCCACTGCGTGAAGCCATGCGGCAACTCGAAGCCGAGGGGCTTGTCGACCATGCGCCCCGACGAGGAACCGTGGTTCGGCCGCTCTCGATGCAGGACCTGGAAGACTGCTTTCACCTCCTCGAGTACATGGAGCCCATAGCGGCGCGGCGTGCCACCACGACGGCGCATCCGGAGATCGTTGCCGACATGCAGCGCTGGTTCGACAGGATGGACGAACTGCAGGACCGGCACTTGTCGCCGGAAATGCTTGACGCGCACCGAAACTTCCACTTCAGCTACCTCAACGCGTTGGGCGACGGTATCCTGCTGCAGCTACTGCACATCTTGTGGCATACCTGCCAGCGCTACGTCATGCACTGCACTCCCGACGCTCGACGACGGCAGCGGTCGCGCAGCCAGCATGGCGAGCTCATTTCGTTGGTCGCAGAGGGCGAGGGCGACGCCGCCGCCGACCTATTGCGTCGACACGTGCGGGAGGCCCTGGAGTACTCGCGCGATTACATGCGTCGAGAGGCCACAGCATGATCGCCCGAGACCGGGGCGGCCGAGTCGGCTGATTCGCGCCGGCCTGGAACGAATCTTCCGATCGGCTGCCGAGTGGCGCCTGCATACGGGCGCATCGCTGGCGACACGGTGGCCGGTCAGGTGCCATCCAGCTGTCCCGCATCGGCCCGGATGCACACCGTGCCAGACCACAGAAACTTGCTCATGGCTGTTGACATCTGCGCCTCGGGAGTATTTAGAATACTAAATCCATCAGCGAGGAGGCCGGCTTGCTCCAGTACGCGGTGTTCGGGGTGATCGACGGAGCGTTCCTGCTCCTGGCAACCCTGGGCTTCGCCCTGGTCAGCCGTGTTCACCAGTTCTTGAACATCGCACACGCCGAGTTGATGTCGATCTCGGCATTGCTGACCTGGTGGTTCAGTGGCGGGCTTCACCTGCCGATCTGGTTAGCAGCCCTGATCGCGATCATCGTGGTCGCCGTTCTCGGACTCGGAATTGGTCGGGTGGTCTACGAGCCGATGCTGGTGCGCGGCCCGGCCATCATGCTGATCGTGTCCGTCGGCGTGGTCTACCTGATCCACGGCGTCACCGAGGGCATTGTGCCGCCCGGGATCAAGTCCCTGCCACTGCCGGATCTTCCGACGATCTATCTCGGCTCGGTCCGCGTCACCGTCTACCAACTGATCATCGTCGTGATCGCTGTGCTGAGCTTCGTCGGGCTGCACCTGTTCCTGTCTCGCACGCGAGTAGGGACGGCAGTGCGTGCGGTGAGCGCAAACCGGGAACTGGCCCGCGTGCGTGGGGTGGACGTCGAGCGCGCGACCAGATACGTGTGGCTCATTGCGTCAGGACTGGCCGGTCTCGCGGGAGTCGCGCTGGCGCTGGTGAGCACACTGACCACCGATCTGGCATTCGAGCAGATTCTGCTCATCCTGTCGGTGTCGATCCTCGCCGGCCTCGGCAGCATCTATGGGGTCGCGCTGTCCGCAATGATCATTGGCCTGACGATGGACCTGTCCACCGTGCTGGTGCCCAGCGGGTACCGCACCGCCGTGGCCTTCGTGGTGATCATCGCCGTGCTGGTGTTCCGCCCGCGAGGGCTCTTCGGACGCAAGGTTCGCCTGGTATGAACCTGATGCAGCTGCTGATCACCGTCGTTACCCTCGGCGGCGTATACAGCCTGTTGTCGCTGGCGCTCAATCTGCAGCTGGGGTACACGGGCCTGATCAATTTCGGGATCGTCGCCTATTTTGCGGCCGGCGCCTACACCTACGTGATCCTGGTGCAGCCGGCGCCGGGCGAGTTCGACAGCTATGTCTTCGGTTTCGGCTTGCCGGTATGGGTCGGGTTGATCGGCGCCGGGCTGGCCGGCTCAGTGTTCGCGCTGATCACCGGTTGGCCGTGTCTGAGGTTGCGCGGCGAGTACCTGGCGCTGACCACCTTTGCCTTCGCCGAGGTGCTCGGCTCGGTGATTACCAACGCCGATGCCATCACCAATGGCACGCTGGGATTCACCAACCTGCCGCAGCCGTTGGAAAACCTGGTGGCGCCGCAGGACTACAGCAAGCTGCTGGCCGCCATGATCGCATTGATCGTGATTATCGTCTACCTGGTGATCCGCCGGATCACCGCGTCTCCGTACGGAACCGTGCTCAAGGCCGTCCGGGACGACGAGCTGGCTGCTTCGCTGGCAGGCAAGCGGATCCAGCGGCTGCGGTTGCAATCCTTCGTGGCTGGCGCATTCATTTCAGGCATCGCAGGTGCGATCTACACCTGGTACACGACGGTGGCGAGTCCGGGGCTGTTCTCCGCGGACATCACGTTCACGGTCTTCATCATTCTGACCCTGGGCGGCATCGGATCCAACCTGGGAGCTCTCATCGGCGCGTTCATCCTGATCGGCTTCCAGGAAGTGGTGCGCGGCCTGGCCACCAACCCCGTCGTGGCCGAGCGGGTGGGATCCGTGGTGGTGGCGCTGGAAGGCCTGATGTTCCTGCTGGTGCTGCGCTTCTTCCCGGGTGGTGCCGCCGAGGCGTTGACCAGGCTGCGATTCCGGCTAACTGCGAAGCGTCGTGGGCGATCCGACGCCGGCCAGAACCCCGATTCCGGCACACCGGTGCTCGCCGCCAGCGGTGACGGGAGCGTTGGATGAGCCTACCGATCGACGTTGAGGGCGTCAGCGTGCAGTTTGGTGGTGTCCGAGCCGTGCGCGACGCGAGCCTGCACGTGCCGGCCGGCAGCGTGACTGGCCTGATCGGCCCGAACGGCGCCGGCAAGACCACCCTGTTCAACCTGATCTGTCAGGTACTGCCGCCCACGTCCGGACGCATCAGCATCGGCGGCGTCGACACCACCGGGATGACGATGACGCGATGCGCGGCCATGGGGGTCGCCCGCACATTCCAGACGCCCCGCGGCTTCTCCGGCCTGGACGTGCGCAACAACGTTCAGGTGATGCTCCCGGATCCTCGGGATTCATTCCTGGGAGCACTGTTCCGTCCCGGGCGCGGAAGTGACGCGAGAGCGCGCGCGAATGAGCTGCTGGACAGAGTGGGCCTGCGGGATGTGGCCGAACAGTCCCATGACCGGCTCTCCGGTGGTGAGCAACGAATGCTGGAGATTGCCCGTCAACTCGCGCTGTCACCGAAGGTGCTGTTGCTCGACGAGCCTACTGCGGGTCTGGATCTGCCCCACCAGGATCGGCTGCGTCAGCTGATCTTGGACATGCGCGATCAGGGGCTGACGATCTTCATCGTGGAGCACAACATCGGCTTCCTGATGCGCACCGTCCAGTACCTGCATGTGATGAACCTCGGTGAGGTCATTGCGTCCGGTGAGCCGGCCGACGTGACCCGAGATCCCCGAGTCGTCTCCGCGTACCTGGGGAGGGGTGCCGATGCGATTGCGCGCGCGTGACGTCGCCGCCGGGTATGGCAAGACGGTGGTGCTGCGGGGCGTCGACGTCGAGATCGGTGCCGGCGAGGTCGTCGCGGTCCTCGGACCGAATGGTGCCGGTAAGTCCACCCTGTGCAAGACGCTATTCGGCTTGCTTTCGGTGCAGGCCGGAACCGTTGAAGTGGATGGCGCAGCCGTCGTCGGCTGGCGCGCCGAGTCCGCGGTGGCGGCCGGGATTGGATACGTGCCGCAGACCGGTAACGTGTTCGCCGAACTCACCGTGGCAGAGAACCTCGACCTGTCGGGCGCACGGAGTGCGCCCGACCTGCTGGGGGCGCTCTACCAGCGGTTTCCGGTACTCGCGGACCGAGCCAGCCAGTCGGCGGGCAGCTTATCCGGCGGGGAGCGCCAGTGCCTTGCGCTGACGATGGCACTGGTAGCGCAGCCGCAGATACTCATCCTGGACGAACCGACCACCGGGCTGTCGCCGGTGGCCGCGCAGTCGCTTACCGACTGGATCATCGAGATCGCCGGTGACGGCACCGGAATCTGCTGGGTGGTCGAGCAGGACCCGGCGCCCGTGTTGGCCGCCGCCTCCCGCGCTTACCTGCTGGACAGTGGTCAGGTCAGGTACGCCGGTCCCGCGCGCGAACTCAGTGACAGTGATGCATATGCCATGGTTTTCAACCCGCATGGGCACGAGCCCGTCGGTCAGTCGAAGGAGGCACTGTGAGCATGAGTGCAGTCAACCGCGCGGCGCGCGGATGGGCGGTAGTGGCTTCGGCGGTGGTGCTGGCCGTCGCGGGCTGCAGCAGCAGCGGGTCGGCGGGGGGTCAGTCCGGGTCGTCAGGTGCCCCGTCCAGCCCTGCTGCATCGCCAGCCGGTGGTGATTCGACCTCGTCGGCGGGTACCGGCGGCGGGGACTGTGGCACGGCATTGAAGGTTGGAATCGTCACAGCATTTACCGGAGAACTGGGCGATTTCGGCAAGACATCGAAGGAAGGCTTTGACTTCGCCGTCAAGCAGATCAAGGACTCCGGCCAATTGCCGAAGGGATGGTCCATCGAGACCAAGGAGGGTGACGGCAAGACGGACCCGCAAGAGGCTCTCCGGGTCGCCACATCCATGGTTGAAAACGATAAAGTGTCGGCGATTCTCGGGCCCTCCTCGGGACCCATCATGGCCATGGTCAAATTGTCAGAGCGTTATCAGATTCCGATCATCTCGCAGTTCGCCGGAACGGTGAACCTCGACACCGTCGGTGGCAAGTGGCTGTACCGGACCGTGGCCTCCGACACCTCGGACGGCCTGGCAGCGGCGAAGTGGCTCTCGGAGAAGGGCGCCAAGAAGGTCGTCATGCTGGTGCAGAACGACGAATCCACCGTATCCCCGGCGAAGGTGATGGAGAAGACCTTTACCGATGCGGGCGGTACCGTGGTGGCGTCCGTCAAGTACAACGCCGGGCAGCCCAGCTATCAGACGATTGTGCAGCAGGCGATCGATGCCAAGCCGGATGCGATCTTCCTGGCAGGAGGCCAGGAGTCCGGCGTGACGATCGTGAAGGAGCTTCTCGCCGCCGGGTACTCCAGTGACCAGATCCTGACCACCGCGGATATGGCGGTGCCAGACGTGATCAAGGCAATCGGCGCGAAGCAGGCCGAGGGCCTGCAGACCGAGACGCCCTCCAGCGACGACAGCCGGCCGCAATATCAGGCCTTCGCCAAGGCATTCAAGGCGGACCTTGGGCACGCGCCGGATCTGTTTGTGGCCAATGCCTACGACGCGATGACGTTGGTCGCGCTAGCCGCGGTCGCGGCAAAGAGTACCTGCGGCGCTGACATCAACGCACACCTCCGGGAGGTGTCTGGAGCGCCGGGTACCAAGGTCGACTCGTTCGCCGACGGAGTCAAGGCGCTGGCCGCAGGCGAGGACATCGACTTCGAGGGCGCTTCGGGGCCGGTGGACTTCGACAAGACCGGGACTGTCGCGGGATCCTACGCGATCCTCAAGGTAACTAACGGCCAATGGAAGCAGGCGACCTTCTACCCGGCGGAGGACTTCCTCGCAGGTAGCTAATGGCCGCCGGACGTCGCCGTACAGCAGCACGCGCACCATCGATAGGAGAAAACATGAGCGTCAAAATCGGGATCTGGTTGCCGTCCTACGCCTGGGAGGTGTCCAGCCAGGAGAGCCAGCAGCAGCGCATCGACCGCCTGCGCGCGTATATCCGCCGATGCGAGGAACTGGACTTCGACATCTGGGACATCGACCACCTGCTGACGGCGCCCGGCCTGTACGGCAACGCCTGGCTGGAGCCCATGTCCGTGCTGACCTATGCGGCCGGGCTCACCGACAAGGCCATGCTGGGCACCGGCATCCTGGTCGTGCCGTTGCGCAATCCAGTGCTGCTGGCGCACAACATCGCCACGCTCGCCCAGATGTCCGGCGACCGCTACATCTTCGGCGTCGGACCTGGTTGGGACCCTAATGAGTTCGCTGCTGTGGGCACGCACATCTCAGAGCGTGGCCGCCGAACTGATGAAATCATCAAGGCCGTCAAGTTGCTGCTCAGCGAGGACAACGTGTCCTTCGACGGTGAGTTCTACCAATTCAAGGACGTGACTATCCGCCCGCGTCCGCTGAAGATGCCCGAGCTGTGGGTGTCCGGCGGCAGCAGGGTCCCGGACGAGAAGTACCACGACCGCGACTACATGCCCAAGACGGTGCTCAACCGGATCGCCGGCTCCGACGCGTGGTTGTCCCGCTGCTCAGGCACCCAGGACCGCCTGCTGCGCGACTGGGACACGGTCCAGGAGCACCTGACCAAGATCGGCAAGGCGCCCGACTCGGTTCGCTTCGCGCACTGCAACTTCATCCAGATCAGCCCCGGTAAGAGCCGCACCCAGGCATTGGATGAGCAGCGGGAACTCTCGGTGCGTGCCTTCGGAACCCACCGTTCGTACGAGCACCTGCAGGAGTGCTACCTACTGGGCGAGACGGACCACCAGCTGGGGCGCCTGTCCGAGCTGAACGAGCACGGCATGGACTATGTGGTGCTAGGCCCGCTGTCGGACGACCTGGACCAGCTGGACTACATCAAGGAGTACATCGAGCAGCCGCTGAACACGTCCGCATCACGACCCGACCAGCCGGTGGCGGCGACTGCAAGATGAAGGTCTCCGCGGTACAGCTGAAGGTCAGTAGCGACGAGTCTGCCGCCAACAGGCTGGATGCGGTGCGCCGCGCGGTGACGGACGAGGCGGCGCGGGGCGCCGATCTTGTGGTGTTGCCCGAGATGTGGCCGGTCGGTTACTTCGCCTTTGACGGCTATTCGGAAGTGGCGGAGCCCTTGCAGGGTCCGCTGGCGTCGTCGCTGTCCGCGACCGCGGCGGCGGCCGGCGTGCACCTGGCGGCGGGCAGCATGGTCGAACGTGACGGAGAGTTGCTGTACAACACGACGCTGTTGTTCGACCGGTCCGGCACTCTGGCGTCCAGCTATCGCAAGATCCATCTGTACGGCTACGGTTCCAAGGAACAGCAGGTCCTCACCTCCGGGTCGGACATCGTCGTCGCCGATGTCGATGGCGTAGCGGTGGGTCTGTCCACCTGCTATGACCTGCGCTTTCCTGAGCTGTATCGTCGGATGGTCGATGCAGGCGCGGAGATGTTCGTGGTCGTGGCAGGCTGGCCCTTCCCGAGAGTGGACGCCTGGCGCTGCCTGGCGCGGGCCCGGGCGATCGAGAATCAGGCCGGCTTCGTCGGGTGCAATGCCGCAGGTTCCCAGGGACGTAGCACGTTCGCAGGATCCAGCGTGGCATTCAACGCATGGGGAACGCCGTTGGGCGAACTTGACGACCGACCAGGAGTGCTGCGGGTGGACGTCGATCCGGCCGAGATCCGGGCGGCACGGGCAGACTTTCCTGCGCTGGCGGACCGCAGACTTCGGGAGGGCACATGAGAGTGACAATCGAGCGGCCAGGTGGCACCGAGCAACTGGATCTGCCGGTAACACGCGGCCTGCTAGCTGGCTACACGGGCCGCAACCAAGACTCCGTCCGTGCTCATGTCGCGGAACTGGCAGCACACGGCATCGCGGCACCCGAACGGGTTCCCACCGTCTACGCGGTACCCGGCACCCGAGTGCGTGTCGCCGATGCGATTGGCGTGCATGGGTCAGACACCTCCGGCGAGGGCGAGTTCGTCATGTACCGGAGCGGTGGTCGGCTGCTGATCGGAGCCGCTTCGGACCACACCGACCGAGGCCTTGAGGGGTACTCAATCGTCAAGGCGAAGCAATGCAGCGACAAGCCAGTCTCCGGAGTCTGGTGGGACTACGCAGATGTCGCTGACCATTGGGACGAAATCCGACTGCGGGCCGAGGCGTACCTGGATAACGCGTGGCAGCCCTACCAGCACGGGGCACTGGCCGATATGCTGATGCCGCAGGACATTCTGGCCGAGGTGGATCGACGTGTCCCACCAGTCGACGGGGATGTCGTGTTCTCGGGGACGTTGCCGGTAATCGGCGGAGAGTTCCGACCTTCGCAGCGATTCCGCGTCACCCTTGCCGACCCAGTTGCCGGTCGAGAGATCGTTTGCAGCTACCACATCGACGTGTTACCCGAGCTGGACAGCTGATCTGACGACCGACTCACTCATTGGATGATCGCACCGAAGGGAACACCATGGCCAAGCCCGAAACCGAATTCTGGGATCCGTTCGCAGATCCCGATGGCTGGACCCCGATCGACGGCGTCGAAGGCATGTCCGAGCGGGTGCTCGGTCGCGACGACGCGACCGGCACCTACTCCCGTTTGCTGAAGTTCGAACCCGGCTGCGATACCACCCCGCTAGGAGTGCAACGTCACGACTTCTACGAAGAGGTGCTGATCTACAGTGGTGCCCTGCACGACCTGACGCTCGATGAGACCTTTGGCCCCGGGCAGCACGCCTACCGGCACCCGGGTATGGCCCACGGCCCCTGGCAGACGCCAGACGGATGCGTCACCTTCGAGGTCCGCACCTACGAGCCGAAATAGTCGCGCCGGTCGTCCGATCGGCGAGGTGAGGGTACGAGTGGTTCAGTGCCACCCGCGGCGGGAAGGAGTTCGGCGTGGAAACCATCGCCACCCCCAGGGGAGTCGGCGCCCGGGTGCAACGCAAGGAGGATCGGCGGCACCTGCACGGTAGAGGGCAGTTCGTCGCGGACATTGCGCTGCCCGGGATGCGCGATGCGGCATTCCTGCGAAGTTCGCTCGCGCACGGCCGCATTTCCTCGGTCAACGGCGGTGGGCTGGTCCACGGTCGCGACCTGTGGACCGCCGAGGATCTCGAGGGCTTGGTGCGTCCGATCGTCTGTGATGCCCGGCATCCCGCATTCCAACACTCCGAGTACCCCGTGCTTGCGACCGGCAAGGTCCGATTCGTCGGCGAGCCCATTTCGATGGCCGTCGCTGATTCGCGGGCACAGGCGGAAGACCTACTGGCCCGGATCGATGCCCGGATCGAGCCGTTGCCAGTGGTCACCGACCCGTTGGCGGCCCTCGAGCCGGAATCGCCCAAGGTGCACGAAGACTGGCCGGACAATCGGTTCATCGCGACTGGCGCGGATCTGGGCGATGTCGATGGTGCCGCCACGGAGGCCGCTGTCAGCATCACCCGGTATTACCAGATGAGCCGGCACAGTGGCATCCCCATGGAGACCCGGGGTTGCGTCGCCCACTACGACCAGCGGCTGGACGAGCTCGTCATTTACATGTCGACTCAGACGCCGCACCTGATCCGCACGGCGCTGGCGCCCTTGCTCAACATCGCGGAGAATCGAATTCGTGTTGTGGCGCCCGATGTCGGCGGCGGATTCGGCATCAAGTGCAACCTGGATCCGGAAGTGGCGGTCGTCGCCGCCGTCGCGATGCGGGTGGGCTACCCGGTGCGCTGGATCGAGGATCGCTACGAGCACATGGTCGGCGCGGCCCACGCTCGCGATCATCGTTATCGGGTCACTGCACACGCCTCGGCAACCGGTGAACTGCTAGCGGTCGAGGCCGACATCCTGGTCGACGTTGGCGCCTATTCCGTCTGGCCATGGACCGCAGCCATGGAGGCCGGCATGTCCTCCGGCATGATTCCCGGCCCGTATCGGTTGCGTAACTACCGATTCACCGCTACCTCGGTGGCCACCAACAAGCCGCCGCTCGGCCCGTATCGCGGTGTGGCTCGGCCGGGCGCATGCTTTGCCATCGAGCGCACGATCGACGAGGTCGCGATCGCTCTCGGCATGGAGCCTTACCAGGTCCGGCTGGCCAACCTGATCGAGCCCGACCAGTTCCCTTACACATCGGTGACGGGGCGCATCTACGACAGCGGCGACTACCCAGAATCGGTCCGTCGAGCCGTCCGTCTCATCGACCATGACCGGATACGCGCCCGACAGCGGGCGGAACACCCGGATCCGGACCGACCCGGTGGACTGCGAATAGGGGTCGGCTACGCGACGTTTACCGAGCAGACCGCACACAGCACCGCCGAGTGGGCACAGCGAGGGCTGCCGGTGGTGTTCGGCTTCGAGCAGGTGCGCGCCAGCATCGATCCGTCGGGGGCAGTGACGCTGTTTGCCGGCATCCAGTCCCATGGGCAGGGGCTGGAGACCTCGCTGGCACAGATCGCTCACGATGTGCTGGGGGTCGATCCGGACTCCGTTAGCGTCCGGCACGGCGATACCGGCACCAGCCCCTACGGCATCGGTACGTTCGCCTCGCGCAGCATGGTGATGGCCGGTGGTGCAACCCATGGTGCCTGCACCGAGCTAGCCGATAAGATCGCCGCCATCGCTGCGGGGCTGATGGGCTGCCGCAAGGATCAGGTGCGTCTGGCCGGCGGGAAGGTGGAGGGGCCCGAAGGCGCCGTGACCCTGGCTCAGGTCGCCGAGGCCGCCTACTTGCGGGCGGATCTGCTCCCGCAGGGCGTCACGCCGGTCCTGGAGTCCCGATGCGCTTATCAGCCCACGGTAGAGACCGGCACTTATTCCTACGCCACTCACGCCGCCGTGGTGCAGGTCGACACCGACACCGGGCAGGTCGCACTGCTCGACTACCTGGTGGTGGAGGACTGTGGGCGGATTGTCAATCCGCTGATCGTCGACGGGCAGGTGCACGGCGGCGTCGCGCAGGGCATCGGGTCGGCACTGCTGGAGGAGTTCACCTATGACCAGGACGGCCAGCCTAAGGAGACCACCTTCATGGACTACCTGATGCCCGGGTCCGGGGAGGTCCCGAACATCCGGGTCGAGCACATGGAGACTCTTTCGCCCTTCACGGTTCTCGGTATCAAGGGCATGGGCGAGGGGGGCGCCATCGCTCCACCGGCCGCGGTCGCGAACGCCGTCACCGATGCGCTGCGCGGCCTGGACGTCGCCGCGAACCAGACCCCGATCACCCCGGCCAGGCTGTGGCGTGCCGTGCACTCTCGGACGCCGCGGGACTCCCGTACCGAAGGCATCCGGGAGTCGGCGGGCTGGCCGGAGGTGCACCGATGAAGCCGCCGGAATTTCGCTACCGGCGGGCGGAGTCGTTGCCGGAAGCGCTGGAGGTGCTGGCCGCCGATCCCGACGGCACCAAGGTACTGGCGGGTGGCCAGAGCCTGATGCCGGTGCTGGGTATGCGGCTGGCCGAACCCGAAGTGGTACTGGACATCAGCCGGATTGCCGATCTCACCAGTGCCGCCGCGACAGTGGATGGTGGGATGTGCTACGGCGCCTGCACCGTCCACGCCGACGTCGAGGACGGCCGGGTTCCGGACGTGACAAACGGGCTGTTGCCGACAGTAGCTGCCGGCATTGGCTACCGGGCGATCCGCAACCGTGGCACCATCGGCGGCAGCCTTGCCCACGCGGATCCCTCTGCCGAGTGGCCGGTGGTGATGGCTGCTCTGGACGCGACGGTTGTCGCTCGGTCGGCGACCGGCTCCCGGGAAATCACCTGCGCGGCGCTGGCCGATGGCTACTTCACCACCGTGCTGGAGGCTACGGAGATCCTTACCGAAATCAGAGTTCGACCGGTGCCGACGGGCTTGACATGGGGATTCTGCAAGATCGCCCGCAAGGTCGGAGAGTTCGCGGAATCCGTTGCGGTGACGGCGATCGATGGCGGCACTGCGCGAGTGTGGTTGGGTGGGGCCGCCGGGACGCCGCTGCACCTGGCGACTGTCGAGTCCGCGCTCAGTGAAGGTGCCAGGCTGTCCCAGCCTGACGTGGTGCGGTTGGTCGCCGCGGACCTGGTGGCGGCCGAGTCGAGCGACGCCGATGACGAGTATCGCCGGCACCTGCACGGCGTCAGTTGCTGGCGCTCCATGCGGGACGCGATGGAGCGAACCGCGAACGGTGCGGCTAAGGAGGCACTGTGACGATCACGGACACCACCATCCACGGTGACGAGCAGTCGCACACGGCGGTGAGCCTGGTGGTCAACGGCCAGCGGCACGACCTGGTGGTGCCGGACCGACTGAGCCTGGCCGACCTGCTGCGCGATCACCTTCGGCTGACGGGTACTCACCTCGGCTGCGAGCACGGGGTCTGCGGCGCCTGCACGGTACTGTGTGATGGCCGACCGGTGCGGGCGTGTATCACCCTGGCCGTCGCCTGCAACGGGTGCAAGGTCACCACGGTGGAGGGGCTTTCCGGGCCAGAGGTGGACGCGCTGCGGAAGGCGTTCCGTGTCGAACACGGCCTGCAGTGCGGATTCTGCACCCCCGGAATGCTGGTTACTGGTGTGGATGTACTGAGCCGTATCCCGGACCTCACCGAGAATCGGGCACGCGACGAACTGGCGGGGAACATCTGCCGCTGCACAGGCTACGTGGGCATCGTGCACGCGTATCTGGCAGCATCCCGACAGCTGGCAGCCACCCGGTCGAACGCCGACGACCAGCCCTAGGGAAAGATGCAGGTCATCGGGGCGGCATGCTGCCCGCGATAGAGGTAACCCGGTGCGGTGTGTCCGCATCAGCGTGGCGGAAACAGGACAAGGAGCACGCGGTGGTCTTGCGGTTGGGTTATAAGGCGTCTGCGGAGCAGTTCGGGCCGGTGGAGTTGGCTGATTTTGCGGTGCAGGCGGAGGAGGCCGGGTTCGATTCGGTCTTCGTGTCGGATCATTTTCAGCCGTGGCGGCATGATGGTGGGCATGCTCCGGCGGCGTTGCCGTGGTTGGGGGCGGTGGGTGCTCGTACGTCCAGGGTGACGCTGGGTACGAGTGTGTTGACTCCGACGTTTCGGTATCACCCCGCGGTGATCGCGCAGGCGTTCGCGACGTTGGGGTGTCTGTTCCCGGGTCGGGTGGTGCTCGGCCTGGGTAGCGGTGAGTCGATGAACGAGGTGCCGCTGGGGGCACGGTGGCCGGATGGCAAGGAGCGGTTCGCGCGGTTTCGGGAGGCCGTGCGGTTGATCCGCGAGTTGTGGTCGGGCGAGCGGGTGAGCTTTGAGGGTACGTATTACCGGACGGATCGGGCGACGGTGTACGACCGGCCGGAGCAGCCGGTGCCGATCTGGTTGGCGGCGTCGGGTCCGGCGGCGACGCGGTTTGCTGGTCGGGCTGGGGATGGCTACATCACGACGTCGGGCAAGGATCCGGCGTTGTATACCGAGACGTTGCTGCCGGCGGTGGCGGAGGGTGCCGCGAAGGCGGGCCGTTCGGTGGCCGAGTTGGACATGATGATGGAAGTCAAGGTCTCCTTCGATCACGATCGAGATCGGGCCATGGAGGCGACCCGGTTCTGGGGTGCGTTGGGGCTGACGCCGGATCAGAAACAGGGCGTCGAGGATCCGGTGGAGATGCAGCGGTTGGCGGATGCACTGACCGCCGAGCAGACGGCGCGGCGGTTCATCGTGTCGACCGATCCGGATGAGCATGTGGCGCGGATCAAGCAGTACATCGATCTGGGTTTCAACCATGTGGTGTTCCACGCGCCCGGCCCGGACCAGTCGCGTTTCCTGCAGCTGTACAGCGCCGAGGTGCTGCCCCGGTTGCGGGCCCTGGCATCGGAGCCGACCGCCTGAGACTGCCCGGGAAGCACCGGCGCCCGGACCGGCCGAGCGACGCCTCCGATTCTCGTGAAACCGCGCCGTTCACCCACCGGCACCGTGTGAGAGTCGACGTCAACCGTCCGGGTAGCGTGCACAACGGTCCACTACAGCGGCGAGGGCGGTGACGGTGACGTGGCGTCAGGTGAGCAGCGGGTTGCCGGGACGGTGACCAGCGATCCGGGAGGTGTGGTCGCCTGGACCCAATGGCCGGATCTGGAGGTGCCGGACGGGGTCAGGCTGCTGTCCTCCGACGACGGGGTTCCCACGGCGAGCATGCTCGAACGCATTACCTTCTACGTGCCGCAGTACATGGGGGGCCGCCGGGCGCTGGAGCCCGCGCGGGACATGCCGAATCTGCGGGTGCTGCAGGTGCCCAACGCCGGATACGACGACGCGGCCGACTACCTTCGGCCGGGCATGGTGTTGTGCAACGCCCGCGGGGTGCACGACGAATCCACGGCCGAACTGGCGGTCGCGTTGGCGCTGGCGGGCCGCCGCGGATTCGCCAGCTTCGCCTCGGACCAACACGCCGGCACCTGGCGCCACGTCCGGTTCTCCTCGCTCACCGACTCGCGGGTCGCGGTGGTTGGGCACGGATCCATCGGACGCACCATCGTGCGCATGCTGTCGGGTTTCGCCGTCACCGTCGTTCCGTACTCCCGCAGCGGCACCGGCGGTGCCCGCCCGGTCGCCGACCTGCCGGCGGCAATCGGCGAATTCGACGTGGTGATCCTGGTGCTCCCCCTCACCACGGACTCGGCGGGGATGTTCGATGCGGCGTTGCTGGGCCGGATGAGGAACGGTTCACTGCTGGTCAACGTTGCGCGCGGTGGCATCGTGGATACGGATGCGCTGGTGGCCGAGTTGGAATCGGGACGGCTGTACGCGGCAGTGGACGTGACCGACCCGGAGCCGCTGCCGCCGGGGCATCCGCTGTGGATGGCGCCGAATTGCCTGGTCACCCCGCATGTCGGCGGCGACACTACCGCGTTCGAGCCGCGCATGCGGGCGCTGGTGACGGTGCAGCTGGACCGACTCTCGCGTGGCGAGCCGCTGGCGAACGTGGTCCTGGATGGGGGGCCGCTGCCGGGCTGAGTGCGGGATAGGCGCCCGACCGCATCCCCGGCCCCGCCCCGATGTGCTGATCAAGCCCGATGTGCTGATCAAGTCGATCGTGGGGTGACCAATGTGAGCACGTGGTCGAGTTCGCCGGGGGATGCCGAGTTGATGAGTGACGGTGGGTGGCTGGCGTCGGACGCCCCGGGTGTGGTGCCGTCGTTCCCGGTTCCCGGTTCCCGGTTCGCGGTCCTGGTGCCGCGTCTGCTAGAACTGAACCAGCGAGCGTGCGCCGTCCACCGGCGCGGGTTCGCTACCGTCGGAGTCCCGACGGCCGCCGTCCCGCCGCAGGGACGGGCGCAGGGACGCCGCAACCCGGATCCCGGGTGCGTGGCAGCAGCGCAGGCGGCCGTATCGGCGGCACGGCGGCACCGTGGGTGGTCACCCCGAGGGGCGGCCGTCGACCGAGGAGTTCGGCGAAGCCTTCGCAGACAACACACGGCTCAGGGGACTGCGCCCCTGCGACCTCGGGAGAACTCGCCATGGCATCGTCGACCCCGCGTACCCCGGCACCGGCCACCCCGGCCCCACCGACGGCGACTCCGGCACGTGGTCCGGCAGCAACGTCGGCCCCGAACCCGGCAACGCCGCCGGCGCGCACGTCGGCGACGGGCCCGGCAGCGCGACCGGCGCCTTCTCCCTCGGCGGCCCGCCGGGTGTTGCGTCGCGCCCGGGACGGTGTCGCGCTGGATACCACCGAGGCCGAAATCGCTCTGCAACTACGCGGTCCCGATCTGATCGATCTATGTGCCTCTGCCGCCCGGGTCCGGGATGCCGGGCTGGTTGCGGCCGGCCGCCCCGGCGTCATCACCTACTCCCGCAAGGTGTTCATCCCGTTGACCAGGCTGTGCCGGGACCGCTGCCACTACTGCACGTTCGTCACCACCCCGAATCGGGTGCACTCGCCGTACCTGTCCATCCCTGAGGTGGTGCAGATCGCCCGGCAGGGCGCAGCGCTTGGCTGCAAGGAAGCCCTGTTCACCCTCGGTGATCGGCCGGAGGCCCGCTGGAAGGCCGCCCGGGATTGGCTGGACGAGGCCGGCTACGACTCCACGCTGGACTACGTCCGCGCGTGTGCCATCGCGGTGCTGGAGCAGACCGGCCTGCTGCCGCACCTGAACCCCGGGGTGATGAGCTGGCAGGAGATGGCCAGGCTCAAGCCGGTCGCGCCCAGCATGGGCATGATGCTGGAAACCACCTCCCGAGAAGTCTTTGAGAGCCGGCACGGCGCCCACTTCGGCTCCCCGGACAAGGATCCCGCCGTCCGGCTGCGGGTGCTCGAGGATGCCGGTCGCTCGTCGATCCCATTCACCACTGGCATCCTCATCGGCATTGGTGAGACCCTCGCCGACCGGGTGGAATCGATCTTCGCCATCCGCCGGGTGGCCCGGGAGTTCGGCGGCATCCAGGAAGTGATCGTGCAGAACTTCCGCGCCAAGCCGGACACCGCGATGGCCGCCATGCCAGACGCCGACCTGGACGAGATGGTCGCCACCATCGCCGTCGCCAGGCTGGTGCTGGGTCCGAAGATGCGCATCCAGGCGCCGCCCAACCTGATCGACCACGAGTACTCCCGGATGATCGACGCCGGCATCGACGACTGGGGCGGAGTGTCCCCGCTGACCCCGGACCACGTGAATCCGGAGCGTCCGTGGCCGCAGATCGACGAGTTAGCCACTCGCACCGCCGATTCCGGCTTCACCCTGCGGGAGCGGCTGACCATCTATCCGCGCTACGTCAAGGCCGGCGAGCCCTGGCTCGACCCCCGGTTGCGCGGGCATCTCGACGCGCTGACCGACCCCGATACCGGGCTGGCGCGACCGGACGCGATCCCTGCGCCGCTGCCCTGGCAGGAGCCCGATCATGGTGTCGGGTTGGCGACCTCGGGACGCTCAGACCTGGAGACTGCCATCGACACCGAGGGCCGGATCGCCGACAAGCGAGGCGACTTCGACTGGGTCTACGGCGACTGGGAATCGTTGCGCGCCAAGATCCGCGCCCCGCATCGAGTGGACTCCGACGTCGCCGCGGCGCTGCGTGCCGCGGAACGAGACCCGGCCGGCATCTCGGATGCCCAGGCACTCACGCTCTTCTCCGCCCAGGGCGACGAATTGGACGCCCTGACAGCGCTGGCGGATGCACTGCGTGCAGAAACCGTGGGCGACGACGTCACCTACGTGGTCAACCGGAATATCAACTTCACCAACGTCTGCTACACCGGCTGCCGGTTTTGCGCCTTCGCGCAGCGCCGTAGCGACCCCGACTCCTACACGCTGTCCACCGAGGAGGTAGCCCAACGGGCAAGTCTGGCATGGCATCTCGGCGCTACCGAGGTGTGCATGCAGGGCGGCATCCATCCCGACATGCCCGGCACCGGCTACTTCGACATCGTGCGCGCCGTCAAGAAGGCTGTACCGCAGATGCACGTGCACGCCTTCAGCCCGATGGAGGTCGTCAATGGCGCGACCAAGTCGGGCATGTCCATCCGAGACTGGCTGACCGCGGCGAAGGAGGCCGGTCTGGACTCCATCCCCGGTACCGCCGCAGAGATTCTGGACGACGACGTGCGCTGGATTCTGACCAAGGGCAAGCTGCCCACCGACGCCTGGATCGAGGTGATCAGCACCGCGCACTCGCTGGGCATTCCGTCATCCTCCACCATGATGTACGGACACGTCGACAACCCCGAGCACTGGGTGGCCCATCTGCGCTTGCTGGCAAAGATCCAAGATCAGACAGGCGGTTTCACCGAATTCGTGGCGCTGCCATTCATCCACACCAACTCGCCCATCTACCTGGCCGGGCTGGCTCGGCCGGGTCCCACCCTGCAGGAGAACCGGGCCGTGCACGCCATGGCTCGCATCCTGCTGCACGGCCGGATCCGCAACATCCAGACGTCCTGGGTCAAGCTCGGCGACGAGGGCACCAGGATGATGCTGCGCGGCGGCGCCAACGACCTGGGCGGCACCCTGATGGAGGAGACCATCTCGCGGATGGCCGGTTCGGAGTACGGCTCCTACAAGACGGTGGCCGAGATAGCAGCGGTGACGCAGCCGCTGGGAAGGCCGGCGGTGCAGCGCACCACCACTTACGGGTCCGTGTCCACCGAGCGGGTGCTGGCTGCCGCGAGGTTCCGCGGGCTGCAGCGCGTGCCCGTCGACCTGACCTCTGTTACCGGCGACGGGGCGGCGCTGGCGGCATCGCACCACTGAGTCGCGGTGTCTCGTCAATGTGTCAGGACAACTGTTTCGGGATAGCTGCCTCGGGATAACCTGACCTGGTGTCGGTCGACCGCGGGGGTGACTTGCCGCTGCTCCTCCCGCCGGGGGCGCTGCTGCTGCACATCGGCCCGCCCAAGACCGGCACCTCGGCGTTGCAATACAGCCTGCACGAGGCCCGCCCTACGCTGCTGGAACACGGCGTGCTCTATCCCGGGACCGAGGTGAACCACCACCGGGCGGTGTACGCGTTCATGGGGCGGCGGGACCTACGCGGCACGAGCGTGCGCCGCGGGCTGGGAGGGTCGCAGATCGGCCGGGTCCCCGCGAAGTCCGAATGGGCCGACCTGATGCGCGAAATCAACGCCGAGCCGCAGCGGCGGGTGATTGTCAGCCACGAGGCTGTGGCCCGGTCGTCCGACAAGATGGCCGGGGCCTTCGTGCGTGCCCTGGGTGTCGACCGCATCCACATCGCCATCACCCTGCGGCCACCCTCGAAGTTTCTGCCGTCCCGCTGGAGCGAGCACATCAAGGAGGGCGTCAGCGACGACACGTTCGACGAGTGGCTCAGGCGCTGGTACGGGCAGTCGCGACCGCCGCTGTCCGTCGAGATGCGTCGTTACCTGGACCAGGCCGGGTTGGTGGAGCGGTGGGCCCGCGTGGCCGGGCCAGACAGGGTCACGGTGATCATCGCCGATCGACGTCATGCGCGACTGCTGACCGACACCTTCGAAGAACTCCTGGGTCTGCCCGCGCGCACGTTGGCCCTGGGCGCCGCGGGCTGCCCGGCGAATCGCTCCATGACGGCGCCCGAGGCTGAGGTCATCAGATGGCTGAACCTGAGATTGGCTCGCGATGCCCCGTCGCGCTGGCGACAGTACATCGATGCAATCCGGACCGACCTCATCGATCGCGCCCTGGCCCGCCGCACGCCGCGACGCGGGGAGCCCCGGGTGCGGATGCCCGATTGGGCGCTGCCGCTGGTCACCCAGGACGGCAGGCGGTACGCCGAGCGGATCGCAGCATCTGGGGTGCGCATCGTGGGTGATCTCGATCGATACCGTGTCGAGCCGTCGGCCGCGCCGGACGGCGGGGCGGCGAAGGACCAGCACCGCCTGCTGGCGAGCCGGCCGATGGTGGCGGGTGCGCTGCTGATCGGTGCCGCCCGAGGAGTCGCCAGCGGGGCGGTTCATAGCACCCGCAGGGGATTGGCGTCGGCCCGACACGCAGGGTTTCCGGGAGTGGCCGTGGGTCGTCTGGGCGCCGATGATCCGGCGTGCGTGGTGTCGCCTTTATCCGCCCGTGACCGACATCCGGATCGCGCCGCGTCCGTCGTGGGTGTCGGCCAGCATCGCGGGTCCCATCGACCCGGCAACGGTCACGACCGCGGGGAACAACCCTGACCGGTTCCCGGGGCGAGTCCCGTCCCGGATGACGCGCCCGCTCGTTAGGCTGGATGGCGGTCGTGACACCATGGGAACGACTCGGACTTGATCGATTCACCTGACACCAGCACGGAGGGACGGCGCCCGTGGCGGCCATTGAACTGATCGGAGCACGCGAGATCCTGGACTCCCGGGGCAACCCGACGGTCGAGGTGGAGGTGGCACTGGAGGATGGCTCGTTGGCCCGGGCCGCGGTGCCGTCCGGCGCGTCCACCGGCGAGCACGAGGCCGTGGAATTGCGCGACGGCGACCCGGACCGCTACGGGGGCAAGGGCGTGCAGAACGCCGTCGAGGCGGTGCTGGACGAGATCGGCCCCGCCCTGATCGGCTACGACGCCACCGAGCAGCGCGTCATCGACGCCAAGCTCGTTGAGACCGACGGGACCCCGGACAAGTCCCGGCTCGGCGCCAACGCCATCCTCGGCGTGTCCCTGGCCGTGGCTCGTGCCGCCGCCGACTCCGCCGACCTGGACCTGTTCCGCTACCTGGGCGGCCCGAACGCGCACATCCTGCCGGTGCCGATGATGAACATCGTCAACGGCGGGGCACACGCCGACAACGCCGTGGACGTGCAGGAATTCATGATCGCTCCGATCGGCGCTCCGACCTTCCGGGAGGCGCTGCGCTGGGGCGCGGAGACCTACCACGCCCTCAAGTCCGTACTCAAGCAGCGGGGTCTTGCCACCGGATTGGGCGACGAGGGCGGCTTCGCCCCCGAGTTGGCATCCAACCGGGCCGCGGTCGATCTCATCGTGGAGGCCATCGGCAAGGCCGGGTACACCCCAGGTACCGACATCGCGTTGGCCCTGGATGCGGCCGCCACCGAGTTCTACACAGCCGACAATTCAGGCGGCTCCTACCGGTTCGAGGGCGCCACCAGGACCGCCGCTCAGATGACCGACTACTACGCCGACCTGGTGGCGAACTACCCGATCGTCTCGCTGGAGGATCCGCTGGCGGAGGACGACTGGGAGGGCTGGATCGCGCTGACCAACCGGCTCGGCGAGCAGGTCCAGATCGTCGGTGACGATCTCTTCGTGACCAACCCCGACCGGATCGAGGAGGGCATCGCCCGCGGCGCCGCGAATGCGCTCCTGGTGAAGGTCAACCAGATCGGCACGCTGTCGGAGACGCTGGACGCGGTGGCGCTGGCTCACCACTCCGGGTTCCGTTGCATGATGAGCCACCGTTCCGGCGAGACCGAGGACACCACCATCTCCGACCTCGCGGTGGCCACCGGGTGCGGTCAGATGAAGACCGGCGCTCCGGCCCGCTCCGAACGGGTTGCCAAGTACAACCAGTTGTTGCGTATCGAGGAGAACCTGGGCGATGCCGCCCAGTACCTGGGTGAGCTGGCGTTCCCTCGATTCACCGCAGCACAACAGGAGTGACAGGGTCGGCGAGACAGGCTCGCTGGGCCCGACGGTGTCACCGCGCGATGCGAATGAGGCGGTCGGGCAGGGCGGGCGTGGGAGCGGTGACGGGCCGGCCCGCAGGTAGGCAGTCGCCGATCGGTTCGCATTCCTAGCGCGGCGGACCGATGTGCCCCCGCTATCCATAGGTCGTGCCACACGCCTGAGCGCCCCGGAGGATGGTATACTAAGGCATACATAGTGAGGGGCGGTTGTGACCGACTGTGAAGTGCGGGCGGTGCTGCCGCTGTCGGCCGCCGAGGCCTGGCGCTGGCTCGGTGATCTTCGGCGGGTGGCAAGCTGCATTCCGGGTGCCCAGCTCACGGACGCCGGCACCCACCTGGTGATGCGTGCCAAGGTGGATTCGATCGTGGAGACCTTTCGGATCCGCCTGCTCGATCGCGATGTTGACCCGGTGGATCGCACGGCCCGGATACGCATCTCGATGGAAACGCTCGCCGGTGTTGCCGCCGCCTCGGGTGGGGTGTCCGTCGCCCTTGTCGAATCGGAGCGCACCGACCCTTCCGGTCGCACCAGCGTCGCCGTCGTCGGTGTGGACCTTGACGACGACAGTCGATCGCAGGGATGGTCCCCCGCGGTGCGCCGAGTTGCGGATGAATTCGCCGACCGGCTGTCCGAAACGATGGGAACGGATGGGGTGTCGAGCGAACCCGCGGCGCAGGCCGGCCGCGGCGATCCGCCGGAGGACGTCACCCACGCGAGCATCGCCGTTCCACCCAGCGCGGCAGTCGGTACGGCGCGCACCCTCGGTCGGCGTGGCCCGATCGCCGCCGCCGCTGCGGCCCTGCTGGCTGTAGTCCTGATCCGCCGCGCGCGGGCGGGTGCCGACACACACCATGGGACAGGATGAAAGGCGGCCGCGGTGCGCGACGACCTCACACTGGGATATCACATTCTCGCCCGCCATGGGCATGAGCATCTCCGCCTCGGGCATGTGAGCATGCGCGGCGATGGGGCAGATTCCTTATGGATCAAGCGGATCGATGCGTCACTCGCCGATGTTGCAAGCGACCGGCTGCTCCTCGTCGACTTCGCCGGAAATGTGCTCGAAGGCTCCGGTGGCGTTCACGTCGAGGTGCCCATCCATGCGGAGATCCTCCGCGCTCGACCCGATGTCAACGCCGTGGTTCACAGCCACGCACTGGAGGCGGCGGCCCTGGCGTCATCGGTGGAGCCGCTCCGAATGGTCAGCCAGCATGGCATCTTCTTCGCCGAGGGCATCGGGAACTACTCCAGCAGCGAGTTGGTGACCACGCGGGAGCGAGGCGAGGCGCTCGCGCGAGCACTGGGGGGGCGGCGGGCGGTATTGCTGCGCAACCACGGCCTGGTAACGGTGGGAGCGTCGGTGCGGGAGGCCGTCGTCCTGGCGGTCAGCTTTGTTGCCAATCTGCGCATTCAGTGTGCGGCCGCATCGCTGGGCGGCGTGGTCGAAATGCACCCCGACGATGTATCCAGAATGGCAGATGATCTGCAAGCCAATTACCCACAACGTATTGAACGGCTCTGGCGGGCGCTTCGCGACGACCTGTAGGCGGGTGACCTCGCTCTGGTCGCCTGCTCGGCTAGCCCTGTTGGAGTGCGGACCAGACCCGCGACGGTGTCATCGGCAGATCCATCACCTCTGGCGCTGCCGATCCCATCGCGTTGGCAATCGCGCACGCGATCGCGGCGACGGTTCCAATCACTCCGGACTCGCCGACGCCCTTGATACCGAATTCGTTGTGCTCGGCTGGGGTCTGAATGTGGCGTACGACCATCCGCGGCACCTCCTGCGAGGTGGGTAGCAGGTAGTCCATCAGTGTGGACGTCGTCGGCTGACCGTCCGGCCCATAGCGGACCGCCTCAAACAGGACCGAGCCGAGAGCCTGGGCCGCACCGCCGATGAACTGTCCCTCGACGATCATCGGGTTGATGACTCGCCCGCAATCCTCCACGGAGGCGATCCGGCTGACGGTGACTCCGCCGGTTTCCACGTCTATCTCCACCTCGGCGATCACGCAGGCATTGGAGTAGGTGGGTGGTGGGTCGTAGCGCTCGGTTGCTTCAAAGGTGTAGGAGTGGTCCACCGGAAGCAAGCCCGGATCGAAGAACGCGGTGGAGACGACCTCCGCCACCGAGACACTCCGGTCCGGAACGCCGTTGATGGTGATGGTGCCCTGGTCCGCGCAGAGATCACCCGCGTCGGTCTCCAGTAGCGCTGCCGCCGCGTCGAGGATCTGCCTGCGCACCGTGCGCCCGGCACGTGCCACAGCTCCACCGACCACGGTCGCCGCTCGGCTGGCGCGCGAGCCGGTCAGCGACACGGGTGCTTGCACCGTATCGGTCCACAGCACCGTTACGTCCGCCAGGTTCATTCCAAGGGCGTCCGCCGCGACCTGCGCCATCGACGTTTCCAGGCCTTGCCCCATGGACGGGGTTCCGAACGAGACCGTAGCCTTGCCTGCGGTATTGACGACCACCCGGGCGGCATCATGCGAGGCAGCGGCGATGCCATGGACCTCCGCTGAGCCACGGCTGGCGGTGCCGGAGGGCTCGATGAACGGGCTGATACCGATGCCGCGTAACGTTCCGGTGCTGTCGACCGTTGCCGATGGTGAGCGCCCGGCGGGCCGCTCGGTCAGTAATTGCTCGACGGCATCCAGCGACTGGACGAAACTGCCCTCGTTGAGTGTCCACCCGGTGCACGTCCGGTAGGGCAGGTCATCCTCCTGGACGAGGTTCTTTCGCCGGAGCTCGAATGGGTCTCGGCCCAGGGCACGGGCCGCCTCGTCGATGAGCAGCTCTCGAATTGCCTGGGCGGTCACAAATCCAACACCCCGGTACGCTCCGATCGGTGTGCTGTTGGAAAGCTTCACGCGCAGCGTGTAGGCATAGTCGGCAATCTTGTATGGACCGGGGATCGCTCGGGCGGTTCGATATGACTCCGTCAGCGGGCTGGTGCTGTTGAAGGAATATGCCCCCGCGTCACCGGTAATCGTGGCGCGCAAGCCGATGAATCGGTCGTCGGCGTCCAATGCGAGTTCCGCGCGCACCTCGGTACCGCGTGCCTGCGGTGCGGCGACCAGATTTTCGGCACGGTCTTCGATCCATCGGACCGGGCGGCCGATCAGCATTGATGCCGCAGCTACCGCGACATCCTCCATGTGGGTCGGGATCTTCTGGCCAAAGGCGCCGCCGATATCGTGCATGACGACCGTGACCGAGCTCTCTGGAAGCTTCAATGCTCGGGCAAGGTCGCGTTGCAGCCGGTGCGGCGCCTGGGTCGACGCCCATACGGTCAGGTGGGACGTTGAGGAGTCAAAGTCGGCGATGCAACCTCGGGTCTCGAGTGGGCAGGCCGTTTGCTTGGCGAACCTGAGCGTCCTTGAGACCACATGTGTCGCGCGGGCGAAGGCACCGGACGGATCCCCATAGGTCTGAGCCTCGTCGAAGACGGTGTTGTCGGGGATGTCGTCGAACAGCACGCCCGATTCATCGTCGCCGGCCCCGGCGAGCGGGAGCTCGGCGTAGCGAACCTCGATCCGGTCGAGGGCGTCCTCCGCCAGGTAACGGGACTGCGCGATGGCCATCGCTACCGGCTCGCCGACGAACCGGACCTTGTTCTGGGCCAGCGGATGCTGCGGGGTCGGCTTGATCTGGGGATGCCGGGTCGATACCAGGGTGATGTCTGGCAGGTCGGCCGCGGTCAACACGGTCTCCACACCATCCAGGTCGAACGCGAAGTCGTAGGAGATCGACTCAATGCGGGCATGCGGCACGGTCGAGCGCAGGAACGCTACGTCCAGCATCCCGGGGAGCACGATGTCGGCGAGGTACTTGCCCCTGCCCGCCAGCAGCCGACCATCCTCCCGTCGCGGAACGCTGTGCCCGATCGCCGCGAACGTCATCGTGATCGATCCCACGTCCGGTCCGCCTGCAGGACCGCATCGACAATGCCCTGATACCCGGTGCACCGACACAGGTTCCCGGATAGGTGCTCGCGAACTCGCTCCTCGCCGACGCCGGACTCCTCCGACAGCAGCTCATGCGCGGCCAGCAGCATTCCCGGCGTGCAGAACCCGCACTGCAGACCGTGGTGATCGATGAACGCAGTCTGCAGGGGATGCAGCGCGCCCGAAACGGATGCGAGCCCCTCGACCGTGGTGACTACCGTGCCAGAGAGCTGCGCGGCGAACAGGATGCAGGATCGGACTGACCGACCGTCGACGAGAATCGTGCAGGCCCCGCAAACCCCATGCTCGCATCCCACGTGGGTGCCGTGTAGTTGCAGCGTGTCGCGGATGAAGTCGACTGCGGTGGTCCGCGCGTCTACCCCATGCCGAACGACACGCCGCCCGTTGACCACGCAATCGATGTCAACCGTGTCCGCGGGCGGTTCGGGTGTCGGTCTCATGGCTTGCCCTCGCCTCCGATGCTCGCCGCTGCGCCCAGAAGTGCCTTCGTGCTCAGATGGTGCACCAGGTTGCGGCGGTAGTCGGCGCTACCGGCCGCATCGTCCACCGGTGAACAGGCGCGGGCGGCCTGCTCGGCAACGTGTGCGAATAGCTCGACCTCGGGGGCCTGACCGATGCAATCTGCCGTCACCTCCGGCGCATACCATGGTCGATCTGCGATTCCGGAATAGACGAGCCGGCAGTCCACGATCCGGCTTGCGCTGCCGTCTAGCCGAAGCATGGCCGCGACGCCGACGATACCGAAATCGCCGCGGCGCGGCGCGAACTCGGCCCAGCTACCACCCTGTCGCTCGGCTCGCATCGGGAACGACACGGAGGTCACTATTTCGTCCGGCTCGAGTACCGTGCTGAAGTATCCCGTGAAGAACTGTTCGGCGGGGATCGCACGCGAGGAGCTCGCCGAGCGCACCGTAAATTCGGCCGCCGCGGCGACCGCGACGGCGGGAATCTCGGCGGACGGATCGGCATGTGCGATGCTTCCCCCGATGGTGCCGCGGTTGCGGATCGTGCGATGGGCCACATACGGCATCGCGGCAGCCAGTAACGGGATCTGCTGGGCAACGAGCGGTGATACTTCCACGGTGTATTGAGTCGTCATGGCGCCCACCGACACCCGACGGTGTCCGGCGCACGGTGGGTCCGCAAGTTCCGCAATGCGGCCCAGATCGATGAGTACTTCGGGAGTGGACAGTCGCAGGTTCAGCAGCGGCCCGAGGCTCTGTCCGCCAGCCAGGACCTTGCAGCGATCCCCATACTCGCGGGTCAGCTCGAGCGCCTCCGATAGGCACGCTGGAGCGGCAAATCGGAATGGCGCCGGTTTCACGAGTCGACTTCCTCGCCCGAGTTCATCAGGTCCCAGACGTATTCGGGGGTGAGCGGGAGCCGATCCGGCCATCGCCCGATCGCCCTTGCGACCGCCGCGAGAACGGCTCCGCCGATGGCTGTCATTGCGCCCTCGCCCACGGGCTTGGCTCCGTAGGGGCCTGGCCCGTCGGCGCGTTCCACCAGGACCGAGCTCACCCGCTGCGGCAGATCGGTGATGCGAGGCACGCGATACTCGACCAGATCGGAGTTGGCCATCTGCGGTCCGTCGTAGATGATCTCCTCGAACAGCGCACCGCCGAGCGCCTGCATGGCGGCACCGAGGTCTTGACCCTCGACGTTGAGAGGATTGAGTGCCTTTCCGACGTCGGCGACGGTGACGAGCTGGTCGAGCTCGACCTGGCCGGTCTGCGCATCGACACTGACCACCACGCCGGCGACACCGACTTCCCACAGCACCGGCGACTGATCGAGATCACCACGCTTCTGGGTCCGACCGACCCCCACCACCTCACCCCGGTCGGAGCCGAACCACTGCGCGATCACCTCGGCGGCGCGCAGCTCGGTGCCGTCAGGGCCGAGCACCTTGCCGCCGGACCACGACCACTCCTTCACGGACTGCTCGGCGACCTCGGCCGCCATCTCCACGAGCTGGCGGCGGATGTCGTGGCAGGCCCGCTGCACGCTCAGACCAACCACCGACGTGGTGCGGCTTGCGCCCGTCGTCCACTGAAAGCCCACCAGTTGCGTATCCACCGGTGCAAACGCAACGTCGGTGTGATCCAGGCCGAGTTCTTCCGCGATGATCTGCGCCATGATGGTACGGCTGCCCTGACCCATCTCGGCGCTGCCGAGCAGCAGCACCGCGGTGCCGTCCACCAGCAGCCGCACGATCGCGATCGACGTGGGATCGGCTCCCTCCGGAGAGAGCGCGACGCCGAACCCCATGCCCTGCAGTTTGCTCGGTCGGGGCTCGATGCTTAATGCATCGTGGGCCGTCGTGAGGTCGGAGGCAAGGTCGGAATCGACGGGTCGGGTGTCTGGGATAATGGATTCGCCGAACTTCGCCAGGTTTCGCAGCCGGATCTCTAACGGGTCGAGGCCGAGCCTGTCGGCGGCGATGTCGAGGTTTGCCTCCGATGCGGGGTTGGTGTGGAACGCACCGAATCCACGGTAGGACGATGCCGGCGTGGTGTTGGTGTAGATGGCCCGCCCGCGTGCCCGCAGGGCAGGCACGCGATAGGGGCCAAAACAGCATTCCAACGACTTCCGCAAGACCCGAACGCTGTTGTCCGTGTATGCGCCGGTGTCAAGCAGCACGGTGATGTCGCGGGCCAGGATGGAGCCATCGGAGTCAAATCCGGTGGTAACCCGCACCTGGGCACCGTCCGCCCTGGAGGTGTACATCGACTCCTCCAGGCTGAGCGCGATCCTGACGGGTGCTCCGACGACGTGAGAACATGCCGCGGCCAGGGGCTCGATCTTTGAATACGACTTCGCGCCGTAGCCCCCGCCAATCGTCATCGACGTGACCCGCACCCGGCTGAGTCCCAGGCTGAAGATCCGCGCGAGATCGCGCCGGACCTGGAATGGGTGCTGGGTGTTGGACTCCACCTCCAAGGTTCCCGAGACGAATCTCGCCTGAGCGGCATATGATTCCATCGGGTAGGGGTACAGCATGGGGTAGCGAACCTGCGTAGTCTGTACGTGCGCAGCGCTCGCCATGGCGGCATCGACGTCACCCCAGCCGAGTTCGGTGGTGAAGGCCTCGTTAGTGTCCGCCGCACCCGGTCGCCAGAAGGCCCCAGCGCCGAAAGTCGCGGTGTCGTGCAGGTGCTCGGGATGGATCAGCACAGCCCCATCGGCGGTCGCCGCTTCGGGGTCCATCATCGCGGCGAGATCCTCGTAGTCAACCTCCACCAGGAAAGCGGCGTCCTGAGCCTGCTGCGGTGTGTCGGCGACCACCACGGCCACTGGTTCGCCCCAGTAGCGCACCCGATCGATTGCCAGGATCGGATGATCGGCACGGTAGTGCCCGAAATAGGGAAACAGGTCCGATAGGTCCGCGCCGGTGACCACCGCGTGGACTCCGGGATGCGCGAGGGCCGCCGACACGTCGATGGCACGGATCATGGCGTGCGCGCGTTGCGCGCGCACCACGGCGCCATTCCAGACGCCTGGCCAGGGCAAGTCGGCCACGTATCCGGCCCGTCCGTGGGCCTTGTCGAACGAATCGACCTTCGTGACGCTCCGCCCGACCGACTGAAATAGGCTCACTGCTCCGACCCCCGAATCGTCGCAGCTCGGCGCACCGCGTCCATGATGTGCCCGTAGCCGGTGCAGCGGCAGATGTTCCCGTCCAGGAAGTGTCGTGCCTCGTCGTCCGAGGGAGTGGGATTCTCCTCCAACAGGGCGGTGACGGCTAGGACGTACCCGGGGGTGCAGTAGCCGCACTGAATGGCGCCGCAGTCGATGAACGCCTGCTGTACGACGCTGGAACTTTGTCGATCCGGTGCGGCGCCCTCGATCGTCGTCACCACTCGCCCGTCCACGTCCACTGCCAGGTAGGTGCATGAGCTCACCGGCAGCCCGTCGACGAGGACGGTGCACGCGCCGCACACCTGAATCCCGCAACTGACCTTGGTCCCATACAGGCCAAGGTTATCGCGAAGCATGGTGGCCAGCGGAGTTCGAGCCTGGACGGTGCATTCCACGTCCTTACCGTTGATCCTGGCACGGATCGCGTGTTCACTCATGGGTCCCTGTTCCTTCGAGTGCCGCGGCAGCGTCACGGCAACGTTCGGCGACCACCCGGGACAGGTGCCGCTTGTAGGCGGCGCTGCCACCAAGATCCTCGGTGGGATCGATCGCCTTCGTGATGGCCTCGATGTCGAAGCCCGCTAGATCGTCGGCCTCGGTGATGGTGGGCATCAGCGTGGCGGCGCCGATCACCAGGCGCCATCGTCCATCGCGGAGTCGTGCCACGCAGCATCCCACGACGGGCCGTTCGGATCGTACGATCTTGCGGTAGACCGCCTGGCGCGCATCGGCAGTGTCCAGCGAGACCGAGACGATCAGCTCGCCGGGACGGATGTCGACCTCGAACGGGCCCAGCAGGAAGTCGCCGAACGGCTGGGACCGTTGTGCGGTCGTGCTTGCCAGGTCGACGGTGGCACCGAGCGCGGCGAGCGTGATCAGTACATCCGAGCGTGGCTCGGCAAAGGCAATGTTTCCACCCAGGGTGCCGGTGGAGCGGACCCGTATGTTGCCGACCCCTGCGGCGACCTCGGCCAGCACGGGAGCGTGTGCGCGGACGATCGGATGTCGTGCGATGTCACGGTGGGTCATTCCGGATCCGAGCATCAGCCGGTCACCGGTGACACGGCACTGCTTCAGGTCGGCGATGGCCCGTAGCGAGACGACGCGTTCTGGCGCCATCACGCCGTACGCCATGGCCGGCAGCAGCTCGGTCCCACCGTGTATGGGGGTGGCGCCGGAACCGACGGCAGCAAGGGCTCCGTCGAGGTCGGAAGCCAGTTCGTAGTCGAAGTCCGGGACGGTGGTCATTCGGTGACCTCGGGACCGGCACTCGAGCCGGCGGGCAGGAGGGACAGCGTCGCGTTCGTCACGAACTGTTCGACGGCCGCTTCGCCCTTCTTCCGGACGATGCCGGCGCCCATCGTGGTGGCGCGGCCGGTCACGGTGTACTGGCCGAAGATCGCGATCCGGCTCCCCCCACTGGGTGACGGGGTCAATCGCAGGTGCCCGTCGATAGAGATTTCCGAATTCAGAGCGCGGTCGCGCCCGCTGGCACGGATGTCAACGGCCTCGCCGTCGCTGGGCACGGTGACGTCGATGGCGATGTCCGCGCGCAGTCGGAATGGGCCAACCTTGTCCTCCAGGACCGCCCGGTAGGACCGGAGCCGGTCTATCTCCTCAACGGAGTGCACGATGTCGATCCAGCCCACCACGCGCTGTGGATCGGTGAGCACCTGCCACGCTTCCCGGTGGTCGGTGGCGACCTCGATGCTTCGCTCGAACGACTGCTGTGCCACCAGAGTGTCCCTTCCGTTGCACCATTCACCGGCGCGACCCCCGCTGCCGCCCGGCGGGCCGGCAGCGAGTGACCGCGTGCTCATCGCTACGTTGCATGCTATTGTATGCAGCGTTGATCGCCGGTACAACCAGGCCGTCGCGGAGGCTAGCCGGTTGCCCCACTTGTCGGAGACGTAGTAGTGAATTGGCACTCGGAGGAAGTGACTGATGACCGAATCGGCACATCGCGTGATCGTCGTCGGCGCCGGCAATGCCGCGCTTTGCGCAGCCATCTCGGCGCGTGAGTCGGGGGCGGAGGTGCTCGTTCTCGAACGAGCCGACCGGGCGCATCGAGGCGGCAACACCGCGTTCACCGCGGGCGCGATCAGAGTGGCCTACAGCGGTGTGGAAGAATTGCGGCGCCTGATGCCGGATCTTACCGATGACGAGGTCGCAATTACGGATTTCGGTAGCTATCCGGAGACCCAATTCCTCGAGGATCTCGCGCGCGTCACGGAGTATCGTACCGATCCCGACCTGGCCGAGACATTGGTCAAGAATAGTTACGACACGCTGCAGTGGATGCAGTCCCACGGTGTCCGACTGCTGCCGATTTATGGACGGCAGGCATTCAAGGTCAACGGTCGATTCCGCTTCTGGGGCGGGCTAACGGTCGAATCGGTAGGAGGCGGAGTCGGCCTGGTCGACTCGCTCGTCCGTGAGGCGGAACGGATGGGTATTCAGATCGAGTATGGCGCGCGGGCAATATCATTGATAGCCGACGTTACTGGTGTGCACGGTGTCATGGTGCGGCAGGCCGGTGCGGATCGCGAAGAGCGCGCGAGTGCAGTCGTCCTTGCCTGCGGGGGATTCCAAGCGAATACAGAATGGCGAACAAAGTACCTCGGGCCGAATTGGGAGCTCGCCAAGGTTCGCGGCACAATGTTCAACACGGGCGATGGAATTCGCATGGCCCTGGCAGCTGGGGCCAGCCCGCAGGGGAACTGGTCGGGCTGTCACGCGGTTGCGTGGGACCGGAATGCCCCCGAATTCGGTGATCTAGCAGTGGGAGATGGCTTCCAAAAACACAGCTACCCTTTCGGCATCATGGTAAATGCGGAAGGGCGACGCTTCGTTGATGAAGGGGCGGATTTCCGCAACTACACCTACGCAAAGTACGGCAGGCGGATTCTGGAGCAGACGGGCCAGTTCGCCTGGCAAATATTCGACCAGAAGGTCGCCCATCTACTCCGCGACGAATACCGGATCCGCCAAGTGACGCGGGTGACGGCGAGCACGCTGGAAGAGCTGGCACAAAAGCTTGATGGGGTCGACGCCCAGGCGCTCCTCGCCGAAATTCGGCGCTATAACGCAGCCGTTGATACCGGAACTCCGTTCAACCCCAACGTGAAGGATGGGCGCGGAACCAGTGGGCTGGAGGTCAACAAGACCAACTGGGCGAATCGAATCGACGAAGGACCGTTCGAGGCGTATGCAGTGACCTGCGGTGTTACCTTCACGTTCGGCGGTCTGCGAATTGGAGTGGACGCACAGGTCATCGATACGGACCAACGCCCAATTCCCGGCCTGTACGCGGCCGGTGAGGTCGTTGGGGGTATCTTCTATTTCAACTATCCGGGTGGTTCCGGCCTGATGAACGGCGCCGTCTACGGTCGGATCGCCGGTCGTAGTGCCGCTAAGGAGCACCGGGGGACCGATCCGGCGACGTCGAATTGATACGGGAATCGCAGGCAGGGATCCATGACGCGCAGCCAGTCGTTTCGGCATCGCCGCCCATTTCGACCGGTCCACGACCGGATTCCATACTCGCCGATCATTGATCGATCGCCCATCGAATGGCCGAACCACGCTCCGGTGGCCGTGTGGATCGTCCCCAATGTGGAGCATTACGAATATCTCCCGCCCGCGGGAGCGGTTGACCCGTACCCCAGGACCCCACATCCGGATGTGCGAAAGTTCAGCTATCACGATTACGGCAATCGAGTCGGGTTCTGGAGGCTGCTGGAGGTACTTGATCGGTACGAAATCCCGGCCACCGTCTCGTTGAACGTTGCCGTGCTGGAGCATTATCCGCAGATTGCGCGAGCGATGATCGACCGCAACTGGGAGTTTATGAGTCACGGGCTTTACAACACACGCTACCTGACGGGATTGGCCGAAGAGGAGGAATGGGCGCTGCTGCGCTTCTGCGATTCGGTGCTTGAGCGGCATACCGGCAAGCACTTCGTGGGCATGCTGGGTCCGAACATCACGGGAAACCCGTGGAGCGCGGACTTGATGGCCGCGGCCGGCATGCGGTACCACGCCGATTGGGTACACGACGAGCGGCCCAGCCCCATGCTCACCGGCGGGGGAGAACGGATAGTCGCACTGCCCTACAGCTACGAGCTGAACGACGCACCGCTGCTCATGCGATCACACATCGAGGCCCCACAGTACGCCGAGTGGTGTATCGCCCAATTCGATCGCTTATGGCTGGATGCCAGCGTGTCGGAGAGTGGACGCCTGATGGCCCTGCCACTCCATCCGTTCGCCATCGGGCAACCCCATCGGATTGGCGGCCTGGATCGCGTTCTTGCACACCTGCGTCACCGAGGCGCCTGGATCGCGCGCGCCACCGAGATTGTTGATCACTATCTGGATCACAACTACGAGTCGGATCTCAGGGCCAGCAATGAATGAGCAGCAGACGCCCAACGTGCTCACGTACGCGACGCCGCGCCTCGACCACCCGGGGTACGACCACGACTGGTTCGATTGGAATCCGCTGCCGGACCGACCCGCGGTCCGCTGGCCGGGTGGCAATCGCACCGCCGTGAGCATCGTGATCAACCTGGCCGCGGTGGAGTGGGAGGATGCCGGTGCGGGGTGGCGACCGCGACCGCCCGGGGGACGCGGGCTGGGTGGGCCACCCGATGTGCCCAGGATGTCGCATCGCGAGTTCGGGCATCGTGTCGGCATCTTCCGGCTGTTGGACATCGCCGCGGCATTCGGGATACGTCCGGCAGTCGCAGTCGATGTGATGACCGCCGAGTGCTATCCGACGCTGCTCTCGCATGTGCGTCCCGCCGCCGCGGAGATACTGTGCGGTGGACTGAGTGCGAGCCGTCCGCTGACGTCCGCGATGACGCAACCGGAGGAGAGCGACTACATCGAACAGGCGATGGCGAGGTTGACGGACGCTCTCGGCGAGCGGCCGGTGGGATGGCTCAGCCCGAATCGCAGCGAGTCCCGGCGGACGCCTGCCCTGCTCGCGTCCGCCGGCATCGGATACGTCGCGGAATGGGCGAACGACGAGGCCCCCTATCCATTCGGCGGGAGTGCCGAGGGGCTGTGGGCGTATCCGCTTTCGTGGGAGCTCAGTGACTTGGCGACCGCATATGAGCGGGCGGTCGCGCCGGACGTATGGGCCACCAGCGCCATTGCCGCCTTTGACATGGTCCACCAGGAAGGTGGACGCGTCTTCAACCTCAACCTCGATCCCTGGCTGTCGGGGCAGGCGTTTCGTGCGTCCGCCCTCGAGCGCGTGTTACACCATGTGACCGAAGCGCCGGACGTGTGGCTCGCAGCCCCCAAGGATGTCGTGGCACACAGCGAACGGGCGTACCTGACGTGACCTCACGAGCCCGCATCGCCCTGATCGCCACGGGGGGGACCATAGATGCGCTCGGTGTCGATCGGCTCGACCTGGCCTTCTACACCGAAACACGCCGCAGGCTCGACGACGGCGAGATGCTGCGCTCGATCGGCGAGTTGGCGTCGGTCGCAGACGTCACCGAGATCGGCTACGAGCGACGCCCAAGCTACGAACTCACCCCGACCGACTGGCTGCGCCTTTCCAGGACGATTCAGCAGATCCTGGATGATGGATATGACGGCGTCGTCGTGACGCACGGCACCAATACCTTGGAGGAAACGGCCTTCTTTCTCGACCTGACCGTGAACTCGCGCCGACCCGTCGTCGTCACCGGGGCCATGCGCCCCGCCAACGCCCTGGGTAGCGACGGAGCCCTCAACCTCTTCAACGCGGTGCGAGTGGCAGCGTCGGCCCAGGCAGGCGACATCGGTTGCCTCGTACTGCTCAACGACACGATTCACTCCGCTCGACAGGTGACGAAGTCCTCGACGTTCCGCGTCGATGCGTTCCGGTCTCCGGATGCTGGCCCGCTTGGTTACGCTGACGCCGATGGCTGCGTACAGCTCTATCAACGCCCTGCACCTCGGCCGCGGTTCGACGTCTGCGCCCTCGAATCGCTACCACGGGTCGATGTCATCCTGTCGTATCTGGGTGCCGACGGAACGTTGATCGACGCGTCGGTCGCGGCCGGAGCCAGGGGCATCGTGAGTGCAGGCACTGGTGCCGGGCGGGCAACGCGGGAGGAGGACGAGGCGCTCGATCGGGCCATTGCGCAGGGAATCATCGTGTGCCAGGCGAGCCGAGTGGGCGCCGGACGTGTCGCTAGGTCTCCCGCGATGGCACGGCGCGGGGTGGTAGCTGCCGGGAACCTGCAGCCGTGGAAGGCCAGGATCCTGCTGGCGCTTTCCCTCGGTGAGACCCGTGACCCCGATAGCGTTCAAGAGTTGTTCGATTCGTGCTGACCTCATCGCCAAGCTGTCAGGGACAGGTATGAATACGATCCTCACCCTCCTATCCGAACCGACCCTGCGTGAGTTCACCAGCCGGGGGTACTGGCGGCAGCAGACCATCTACCAGCTCGTCGCGGCATGTGCGAAACGGGATCCGGAAGCGGTCGCCGTGCGTGAGCGGGGACGGGCGATCACCTACCGGGAGCTCGTGGATGCGAGCGACCGGCTTGCCGCTGCCCTTGCGGATGCCGGCCTGCGCCACGGCGATCGTGTTGCCGTCTGGTTGCCGAGCCGCGCGGAGGTGGCAGTCGCCGTCCTGGCTTGCTCGCGTGCTGGGTTGGTGGCATGCCCGTCGCTCCATCGTGACCATACCGTCGCGGATGTCGCTGGGCTGATTGGCGAGATGCGTGCGGCGGCCGTGATCGTGGAAGGCGGCTACGGCGCGGATGCGGCAGAGCACGATCTCCTGGATGCCATCAAGGCGCTCGATCACGTCAAGTACACACTCGTGCTGACTGGCGATCACCCAACCGTGCTGTTTCCACAGCTGACAACGCTCGCCGTTGGTCAGGTACGCACGGATCCCAATTCGATCGTCTATCTCGCCTTCACCTCCGGCACGACCGGCCGGCCGAAGGGAGTGATGCACTCGGACAACACCCTGCTCGCACCGACCCGCGCGCTGGCCGCAGACTGGTCGTTGGATGCCACCTCACGGATCTATTCCATGTCTCCGCTCAGCCACAACCTGGGTTTCGGAGCGATGCTGCTGGCAATCACCATCGGGGCGGAGTTCGTGGTTCATGACCTTCCGCGTGGCGCGAGCCTGGCACGCCGCCTGCAGGAGACCAAGGCCTCGTTCATCTTCGGCGTTCCCACCCACGCCATCGACCTGCTGAGCGAGCTTCGCGAGGATCCTCATCTCGATCTCGGCGCGCTACGGGGGTTTCGCATCTCGGGCGCTGCCGTGCCGCCCGTCGTAGCGCAGGAATTGCTGGACCGAAGTATTGTTCCGCAGAGTGGATATGGCATGACGGAGGCCGGATCCCATCACTACACGCTGCCGGACACGCCGCCGGACAAGATTGTCGGGAGCTCTGGCCGTGCGTGCGCAGGCTACGAGATCGCCATCTTCTCCCAGCAGGACCCCGAGAAGATGGTGGCGCCCGGAAGTGTGGGCCAGATCGGGGGCCGCGGGGCCTCCCTGATGCTCGGATACTTCGATAATCAACGCGCCACCGAATCCAGTTTCAACTCCTCAGGATGGTTTATGACGGGGGATCTCGGATGGCTCGACGAGGGGGGCTACCTTCACATCACCGGTCGCAAGAAAGACCTCATCATTCGCGGGGGCCATAACATCTTCCCGGCGAAGATCGAGAATCTTGCGATGCGGCACCCGGCGGTGAGCAGGGCTGCGGCGGTGCCAGTACCGGACGAGCGCTTGGGGGAAAGAGTATGTCTGGTTCTGCAGCTGCACTCAGGCTCCAGACTGAGCGTGACTGAGCTATTCGAACATTTGTGGGCAGCGGGGTTGTCCAAGTATGACATGCCGGAATACCTGGGTTTCATAGATGCTCTGCCCTTGACGCCCTCGGGCAAGATCTTCAAACGCGGCATCTCCGAGCTGATGGATCGGGGTCGCCTTACGATCGAGCCGATCAGGTTTCGGCCCCCATCCTCGACTGCGGTCAAGGGGGCATGAGCAGATGCGCGCGGTTGTCGTTCACGAACTCGACGATATCGAGTCGGTGCGCCTCGAGGAGTGGCCCGACCCGGAAGTGGGCGTGGGCTCCGTACTGGTTGAGATTCATGCGGCACCGCTGAACTACGTGGACATGGTTACGTTCCGTAACGAGTACCAGTTCTCCCCGACGGCACCGTACGTCCCCGGCAAGGGGCCGGCCGGCGTGGTGCGGTCGGTGGGGCCCGGTGTCACCTCTGTCCGGCCCGGCGATCGTGTGCTGGCGATGGCCGAGTCCGGCGGGTACGCCGAGCTTGTTGCCGTCGACCACATGCAGATTCATCCGATACCCGATGCGATGTCGTATGTCGATGCCGCGGCGATGTCGCTCGCATACGATACCGCGTGGATGGCGCTGCGTGATCGGGCCCGGCTTGCCGTCGGCGAGAGTGTGCTGGTACTGGGCGCGAGCGGCGCGGTGGGGCAGGCAACCGTTCAGTTGGCCACGTTGATGGGCGCGTCGCGCGTTCTCGCCGGCATCTCGCGCCCCGGGCGACCGACCGGCCCAGCGGACGCCGCCATCGACCTCTCGCGGGCCGACTTGCGTAACAGCCTGCGAGAACAGGTCTATGATTCGACCGACGGCCGGGGAGTGGACGTTGTCATCGACACCCTGGGAGGTGATGCGTTCGATGGGGCGGTCCGCACACTGGCCTGGCGTGGTCGACTTGTCATAGTAGGGTTCGCGTCCGGGCGGATACCGACGCTGAAGATGAATTACCCGATGCTCAAGAACATCGAGGTATCTGGTCTGCAGATCAGCGACTATCGCAAGCAGATGCCGGAACTAGTGCAGGAGGGCTATCAGGAAATCTTCAGATTCTACGCCGATGGAGCCCTGGTGCCGCCGGCTTGTGAGATGGTGCCCCTCAGCGCGTGGCGCGAGGCGTTCGAGGCGCTCGGAACATCGCGTGGCCACACCCGGCGGGTACTAGTCCCGTGACCTCCGCGCCGTCGACAGCAGGATGTCTGCAAGCCTCCGAGTGACATATCGTCTTCGACGGAACGAACTGAGTACGAGCTTGGAGCCATCATGACCTTCCCGGACACACAACCGCCTGCCGCCACCCCAGGCGGTGATCGGACATCACCCTACGAGCGGATCAAGCAAGCGATCATGTCCGGCGTGCTGGCACCCGGTGAGCCGTTGGTGGAAGTTCCACTGGCGGAATGGTGCCAGGTGAGCCGGACTCCGATCCGTGAAGCGTTGACCAGGCTCGAGCAAGACGGCCTTGCCCGTCGGACCGATCGCGGCCTGATCGTCCGGCAGAGCAGTCCCGGAGAGATCATCGACCTCTATGAGACTCGGGTGGTGCTGGAGAGTAAGGCCGCCGCCGTGGCAGCGGTGCGCCACACCCCGGCTGACCTCAGTGCGATCAAGCGGGCGGCCGAGGCATACCGTCGAGTGAACCCAAAAGATGGTGACGAGTTGGCCGATCGCAACCGCGATTTCCATCGATCGGTGTGGTTGGCCGGTCATAATCTCTCGCTGATTGACCTGTTGGAACGGCTGAACATGCATCTCGGGCGCCACCCGCTGACGACCTTGCGGTACCCGGGTCGGCACAAGGCCGCACTTGCCGAACACGACCAACTGGTTGCGGCGATCGCCGATCGCGACCCGGAGGCGGCCTCCAGGGTGGCTACCGATCACTTCAACGCGGCCCTCGAGATTCGCTTGAAGATTTTGGAACAGGCATAGACGTCGTGGTGCCAAGCGTCAGCGAGTCGGGCACGCTTGACGTCGACGAGATGTGGCGGCGACTTGAATCCGAGATCGCGCGGTGCCCATTCCACCAGTTGCTTTCGGTCGAACCGGTGCGCGCCGACCCTGCTAGCGGCCAGGTCGAGATTGAGCTTGCGAATCGGAAAGAGCTAGGCCTGGCATACGGATCCGACGCGGTACACGGCGGTGTGCTTGCGGCCCTTGTCGACATCGCGGGCCATGCGGCCGTTGCCTGCCGCGTCGGGCACGCCGTGCCCACCATCGACCTGTGCGTCGACTATCTACGCCCTGCGCAGGGAGAACGCCTCACGGCTACCGCAACACCCATTCAGGTTGGCAGGTCGATCGGCCGCGCGAGCGTTGAAATACGAGATCAACGCGGAGCGCTCATCGTGGTCGGCCGGGCGGCCTACCGCACCTAGTGACGTGCCGGCAGGCTGCCCGCTCCGGCCCCAGATTGGTGCTTAAGAATGAGGATCCAGCACGGTGCCGAGTTGGGCCGCGATCTCGTTGGTTGTCATCACATCACCGTATTTGGCATCAATGTCGAACAAGCTCATCACATGCGGCTCCAGCGCGCGGTCCGCGCACGCGTCCTCAGCCACAATGATGCGATAGCCGAGTGAGATACCGTCGACCGCTGCTGCCCGGACGCAGCCGCTGGTGGTTACGCCGCAGACAATGATGGTGTCCACCCGAAGGCTCCGGAGCCGCTCGTTGAGATCCGTCCGGCAGAAGCCTGACGCGAAGTTCTTCTTCAGGACGGTTTCACCAGCCTGCGGGGCGACGCGCTCGTCAATCTCGGTCTGGCGGGTCCCGTCGATGAGACCGCGCTGGCCAGGTAGCTTTCGTGCCCATACCTCGGCAACTTCGGCCCAAACGGCAGCAGTGAAGATGACCGGCAGGTGGTACTGCCTGGCCGTTCGCGCCAGCCGGTTGGCTTGCTCGATCGCGGCCGGCACATCGGCCCCGAGCGGATAGGCGGGGTCTGTGAATCCATACTGCATGTCGACGACGAGAAGTGCGGGCCTCGTTCCAAATCCCACCCGATCGCCGATGCGGCGACTTCGGTAGAGGTTTCGGAGTCTGTCGAGCATTGAGTCTGAGACCCCACCGTCGAGCGTGTCGCTGCCGCCAATCACGATGTCCTCCAACCGTCTGCGACCACGGTGGGTGTCGTGAATTGTCGAGCGGGCCTCATTGGAAGGCCTGCCGTCGCGGCACGCCCCACCCTCTAGCCCTCGACATCACTCTCGACAGGCGCGGGCATCCGTCGTCTTCCGCTTTTCTCCGTCGCGGTGTATCGTAGCATACGACGGTATGCCGAGGAGGGAGAAGGAGTCGGATGAGTCCGCATCCCAGCTTGTTCAGTTCGCCCATCGTCAGGCACGTCGCCCATCAGGACATCGTGAGTCGTCGCCGTACAGATCACTGCCAAGGATGCGACCTACGGTGACAGCAGGGGCGCTAACAGCACATCGACGTCCGAACGAACGCATTAACGCCGCCCTGCAGACCACCAGGGGAGCGCTCGTCGCCCGGATAGCGGTCGTAGGGGTCATCCTGCTGCTGTGGTACCTGGCCGGCGCTTTCGGGATCGTTGACCGATTCTTGGCTTCCTCGCCTCAGGCGGTAGCGACGGCCTGGCCGCATCTGCTCAGCGATGCGGAAGTCAGGAGCGCGTTGGGGCAAACCGCGGTCGCCATCCTTATCGCGTTTGTCATAGCGACGGTCACCGGAATCCTCGCCGGATTCCTGATCGGGTGGGCGCCGCTCATCCGCCGGGCATACTATCCGGCGTTCCTCTTCCTCTTGTCGACGCCGAAAGTCGTCTTTGTCCCGCTCTTCATGTTGGTCTTCGGGATTGGGCCGGCAGCGGTCATCGCGTTTGGCGCATTTCAAGCCTTCTTCTACGTCACCGTCACGGTGGTGGGTGGGGTCGATCTCGTGGGCAGCCGCGAGCTCCGTCTAGCACGCGCATTTCGTGCTACGAAGTTTCAGACCTTCGTTCACGTGGTGGTACCTGCGACATCGCACGCGCTATTTGCGGCCGTCTGGTTTGGAATTTCACAGGCATTTACCGGGGCGCTGATTGTAGAGCTATTCGTGTCGGCGGGTGGAGTTGGCCAGTTGCTCAGTCAGTACCAGCGGTCCCTGCATGCCGATAGCGTGATCGCGCTGGCGCTGACGCTCTCAATCGTTGCCATTCTCTGCGGCACTGCCGTTACTTGGGTTGAGGCGAAGGTCTGCAAGTGGCGACTTCGCAAGGAAACATGATGCCCTAGCGCGTGCATCAGTAGCCCGTAACCCCAAACTTCGATGATCGGTATCAGGCCGGTCCTGCCATGGGAGACCGAAACCGTGCCCACGCTAGAGATTGCCAACGTAAGCGTCGTCTACGACGTCGACGATGGGCCTGCGTTGACAGCGGTCGACGACGTCTCGATCACCGTTGACACCGATCAGTTCATCACGGTTATCGGACCCTCTGGGTGTGGCAAGTCAACGCTTCTCCACTGCATGGGGGGGCTATTTCGACCCACGGCGGGCGAGATCAGGATCGATGGCAAGGTCATGTCCGGCCCGGATCCGACAAAGGCGGCGTTTGTCTTTCAAGAGTACTCGCTTCTTCCATGGAAGACGGTCCTCGATAATGCGGCCATCGGGCTCCAATTTGCGCATGTCAGCAGGAGCGAGCGCACGGCACGGGCGGATGAAGCGCTGTCCCGAGTCGGGCTCAGCGATTTCATGAACTCGTACCCCTATCAGCTCTCCGGTGGTATGCAACAACGGGTGGCGGTGGCACGGGCGCTGACGATGGATCCCGAAATATTGCTGATGGATGAACCATTCGGCGCGCTGGACGAGCAGACGCGCAGGGCCCTCGGTTTCGAAATGACGGCCGCTCTGACCGAGAGCCGCAAGACGGTCATCATGGTGACACACAGCTTGGACGAGGCGATCTTCTGGGGTGACCGCGTCATTGTGATGTCAGGCCGGCCCGGGCACATCTTGCAGGAATTTCAGATCAAGACGCCACGGCCCAGGTCAGTCGACTTCCTTGCGACAGACGAATTTGTGGAGTTGCGGTCGAAGCTCCTCGCGCTGCTGGCTCCAACACCGTCAGCGGAACCAGAGTCCGCACCAGACTCGACAATCCAAGTGCGCTAGGAGAAGACTCATGCGACAGGGCCAACTCGCGGTCTATGCGCTTCGCATAGGCGCCGTGGTGGTTATCCTGGGCGCGTGGCTGATCGCCTCGGGCCCCGGTCATGTCTCGCCGCTGCTGGTGCCGAGCTTGCCATCCGTCGCCAGCGCCTTCTGGCAGACGATCACCGGCGGCGAGCTCTGGATGGCTGCACTGTATACGGTCTACGAGATTGCTGTGGCGGCGGTGATTTCGAGTATTCTCGGAGTGCTTGTCGGGTTCTGGGTGGCACGCCGGTCGGCTCGTGTCAAGATCTTCGAACCGATGCTTGCGTGGGGTTACATTACGCCCTTCGTGCTCTTCTACCCGCTGTTCATCCTTGTCCTGGGTATTGACTTCAGTTCGAAAATCGCGTTTGCGGCGACCGGGGCGTTCTTCCCGGTGGCCTACATGTCGGCCCGTGCCTTTTCGAATGTGAATCGGATATATCTGACGATGGCTCGGGCCTTCGGAGCGACACCTCGGCAGTCGGACTGGACGATCAAGATCAGGGCCAGTCTTCCGATGGTGAGGTCTGGGCTACGAATCGGCATGGCAACGTGTCTGATCTTCGTAATCCTTGCGGAGATGCTTGGCTCGGCGCGCGGGTTGGGCTTTCTCCTGGCGAAGGAGTCCCAGACTCTCGCCGTCCCGGAAGCATACGCGCTGACAGTCGTCATCTTGATTCTTGCGGCCATCTTCCAGTCAGCGTTGAATCGCACGATGGGAGGCGACGCGCAAATGGTCAGGCGCTGATGTGCTGCCAAATGAGTGCAGATCGTGCAACTTCCCTAGAACTGGAGACCAAGTGATGGTGCGTTCAAAGCGGCGTGTTCTCGTCGGGTGGGTTGCCTCCGGCGTTTCGGCACTTGTGGTGCTGGCGGCGTGCGGCAGCGGGGGTGGAACATCGGCGGATACTGGCAACGGAGCGTCCCCCGAGACGTCGCCCTCGCAATCCGCTGCGTCGGGGCCGGAGTCATCCGCGAAGGGTAATACCGATGCGCCTTTGGGGGAGGTCACGGTAGCGTCGACCGCCAAGTACGCCCTTGACGAGATCGGTGTGGCCGGCGCCGAGGAACAGGGCCTGTGGAAGAACATGGGCCTGACGGTCAAGGTCGTCGAAGCCGAGGATCTCGGGCGGGCGATTTCCAGTGGCTCGGCCGATATCGGTATTGGATCACCTACTCGCCTGGTGGGGCCCATGCTTGATGGTACATTCACCGGCGTGCTTGTCGGCCCCACCACGAACAAATTCCTCCTGGCGTGGGCGTTGCGCCCCGACCTCGGCACCAAGGATCTGGCCGATCTGAAGGGGAAAACCTTTGGGATATCCAGCTTCGGGTCGCTCGGAGACCTGGGGGTGCACCTGCTGGCCAATGAGCAAGGCTGGAAGGAGTCCGACTATAAGGAAGTGGCGCTGGGCGGATCTGACGGATTGGTGGCCGGGTTGCAGCGCGGCTCCATTGACGCGTTTGCGTGGACACCGCTTCTTCCGTATTCCCTGCAGGGCGAAGGCAAGGCGGTTGCCGTCCGAGGTTCCGTGGCTGACGAATTTGCGCCCTACGCATCGAGCGCGCTCTTCGCTTCACCGCAGGCCATCAAGGATCATCCACAGGACATCAAGGCCTTCTGCAAGGGCTTCTACGATTCCCAGCAGGCAATGACCAAGGACCTGGACTCCATTACGGACCTGCTCATCAAAGGCGGTGGATACACGGACTCACCTTCCCTGCGAGAAGCCGTGTCCACCTTCGCGCCCGATATCGCGACGAGCAGCGAGATGTCTGATGCCATGTTGTCCAATATCCTGAAGGCGACGCAGATTTCTACCGGGAAGTATAAGGACGCCACGGTTCAGGATTTGGCCAAGCACTACATGTCGTGTGACTCGCTGGGCTGATTGAAGGGTCGGCCGTTGGAGGCCGCCACGGGTGGGCGGCCTCCAACGACGAGATGCGGATCTGGATCGGCACCTGATGCGATCGAGATTGCTGGGTGCGAGCCGGGTTGCGCAGGATGACCGAGCCGTCGATGCCCAGGCTGCCGGTGCGCAGTGCCCCCTAATGTGCCGCGATTGACGCAGGAGCAGAGCCGTGACAACACTGCTGGAACACACCCTTCCGCCGAAGACCGGCTTTAGCCTCACCATCGCGTCTGGCGAATATCTGAAGATCACGGATCTCGAAGGTAAGCAGAGCGTGGATATGGTGCTGTTCAACGCCGCCTGGCCGAGGGAGAGGCTGTCGACGTCCTACACTCGGACTCGGTACCGTCCGGAGCCAGGCGCGGAGTATGTGAAGCGAGACCATATCTCCCAGGGCAGCACCCTCATGTCCTCCATCTGCAATCCGATGATGACGCTCACGATGGAAACACCCGTGCCCAAGGGCGTGCACAGCTTGCACAACAGGATGTGCAATTCGTGGAATTATGTTGCCTACGGATTGGAGCCTCGAGACGGTTGCCTGGAGCTCCTGGCCAAGTCACTAGCGAGGTTCGATCTCCTGCCTGAAGACATCCCGGACAGCATGGACATATTCATGAACTGTCACCATGACTGTGACGGTCGTCGGTGGGTGACGGAGGAACCGGTCACGAGGCCGGGCGACTACATCGTATTCCGCGCCGAGATGGACTGTATCGTGGGGCTGTCCAACTGCCCGCAGGATGCCCTGAATGCGTGTAACGGATTCCGCTGCACGCCCGTGCGGGTAGAGGTCTTCGACGCTGACCCGGAGGTGGCGGCGTAACGCAGCAGACCGCCTCCGGAGATCACCCCGGGCTCCGGCCGAGCATGCCGGGCGGCCGCGAGTGGCACGGCGGGCGTGGCGATCGGCGCTGCGAACCAGGAGGAACCCGGCCGCGCACGCTCGGGCGCGCCGGGTCGGCCTCCTAGCGCGCCAGCGGGCCGTGGTGACCGCATCCGTTTCGGGCACCTGCACCCCCGACGGTCGGGAACCGTGGCCGGTGTGCCGGAAGTCTGCTACAGGAGGTCATGTGTGGTAGCGGCCCGGGAGCTCTTGATGCCTCGGGCAATGAAGTCGCGCAACACCTCGGTGCTGCCCTCCGTGAGGCGAAGCGATCTCAGGTCCCAGGCCCACTTGCCGAAGGGAAGGTCTTTCATCAGGCCCGCACCGCCGTGGACCTGGACCGCGCGATCAACCACACGTCCGGCCGTCTCCACGCCCATGATCTTGATCGCAGCCGCGTCATAACGGATGTCGGCGCCGTCGTCGTGCAGCTGCGCGCAGCGATGGAGGTACGCGCGAACCGCTTGAAGCTCGATGAAGGAGTTCGCCAGCATGAAGCCGATCGCCTGGTGATCGATGATTGCCTTGTCCGCAGCTCGGCGAATGCGGGCGTAGTCCGTCGCCATCGCGAGCGAGCGGTCCGCCAGGGCAATGGACCGTGCCGCCTGATGTAGCCTGCCACGGATCAGCCAACCCTGTGCCAGCGCGAAGCCCTCTCCCACCCCGCCGAGCAGACAACCGTCATCGACGCGGACGTTGTTCAGGGCGATCCGCCAAGTCGCCTCGCCGTCGAATGTGATGTCCGACCCGTCGATGGACACTCCGGACAACGAGGTGTCGACGAGGAACACGCTGAGCTCGGGTCGTCTGCCATCGGCAGAGCGGCCGGTGACGCAGACCACCTGGAGGAAGTCCGCGTCGCCGGCTCCGGTGATGAATTGCTTCGCGCCATTGATCACCCAGCCGTCGTGATCGCGAACCGCGCTGGTGGTGATCGCTGCGACATCTGAACCCGCGCCGGGCTCGGTCTGGGCGAACGCGGTGGTCGCCGTGCCCTCAAGGACCGGAACGAGGTATCGGCCGACCTGATCCCCACGGCATTGGAACAACATGGGGCCGGGCTGTGGGCCAAAGACGGTGATGATGCGAGCAGGCAGCACCCATGCCCGGTACAGCTCCTCCCACACCACGCACATCTGCGCGGCATTCAGGCCGGCGCCGCCGTGTTCCTCCGGGACGTCCAGTAACCACAGGCCCGAGGCGCGGGCAGTCTTCTGCACGGCGGTGAGGGATGCCTGGTCGATCTCGCCCACTGCGAACCGCTGCTCCAAAGGCAGCAGTTCCCGCTCGACGAACGATCGTATGGTCTGCCGGAGTTCCCTTAGCTCATCCATGCTCATCTTCTCCGCGTGCCGGTGGGCACGTCATTGTTGGGTTGGGCGCCCGAGGGCGACTGGGTGGTAGCCGATACCGTCTCGGCAGGAGAGTCGGGTGGGTCAGGGTGAACGACCACGAGATCAGCCGGGTCGGCGTAAAACCTGGTGGGACCGATCTGCCTACCGCTCAACCGGTCTTGCGGCATCCGCGCGATCACCGGGTATCCGGCGAGAAGCCCGGTCACGCGGACGGTGTCGCCATAGAACTGATAGTCTTTCACGTCGATTTCCAGCTCCAGGTGTGCATTCCCGGACCGGACCTGGGACAGCGCGTGCGGCAGAATCGCGATCTCCGAGCTGGCGTCTTGCGTGGCCACGCCGAGCGGGATCGGTCCGCTGGCCGATCGCAGCATGACGCCATGGTCGACGAGCTGTTTGGCGAGTACCGCGGTTGGGATGATCCTTGCATCCCCGAAGAATCGGGCGACGAAGGCGGATGCTGGCTGAGCGAACAGCTGCTGCGGCGTGTCACTTTCTACAATCAGGCCGTCCCTCATGACGGTGACTCGATCCGAAAGCGCCAGTGCCTCGTCTCTGTCGTGGGTCACGTACACAATGGTGGTGCCCAGCTCCCGGTGCAGTCTCCTGATCTCCTCGGTCATGTCGACCCGGAGTTGGCGGTCGAGCGCCCCGAGCGGCTCGTCCATCAGCAGGAGGGTCGGTCTGAATGCCAGTGCACGTGCCAGCGCGACGCGCTGTTGCTGCCCGCCGGACAGTTGCCATGGGTAGCGGTCCCCGAGGCCATGGAGTCGGACCAGGTCGAGCATCTCGTCGACCCGGCTCGTTCTCTGCTGACGGGGCCACCGTCGCTTGGCCAGCCCATACGCGATGTTCTTCGCGACGGTCAGGTGTGGAAAGAGCGAGTACTGCTGGGCCACTACGCCGATGTTCCGCAACCACGGGGCCAAGGCGGACAGGTCGACTCCGTCGACGTCGATCGACCCGTCGGTGACGGTCTCGTAGCCGGCGATCATGCGCAAGAGGGTGGTCTTGCCCGAACCGCTGGGGCCGAGCAGTGTCATCAGCTCGCCACGGCGCACCGCCAGATGGATCCCTCGCACTGCGGTGACCTTGCCGAAGTGTTTCGTGACGTTGACCAGCCGCAGGTGGCCGTCCGCCTCGGGCGCGTCGGTGCGCTTGGTGGGGTGGGTGGTCGATGGTTCGGACATCAGCGATCCTTCCCCCTGACGATGAGGCCCAGCGCGAGCACGAGCCCGGTAGCCAGCATCAGGGCGCTGGCGATCGCGGTGATGACCGGGTCGAGACCGACCGTGACCGCCGCGTAGATGGCGGCCGGGAGCGTGCTCAGTCCGCCGCCGAGAAAGATGACGAAGACAGACTCATCGAAGCTCAGCACGAACGAAAAGATGGTTGCGGCCACGAGCGACGGAGCAACCAGGCGCAGCGTGATCTCGGCCCCGACCCGGAGCCGGCGGGCGCCCAGGGACATCGCCGTGAGTTCGAGCTGTCGGGGGACCTGGTCTATGGCTGCGGTGACGAGCAGAAGTACGACGGGCAGTGCCAGCATGGAGTCGATAGCCACCAGGCCCCAGAATGTGCCCAGCAGGTTGAGCTTCTCAAAGACCCCGTACAGAGCGACCGCATAGGCGGATGACGGGATGATGAGGCTTCCAAGTCCTAGTGCCTGGATGACGGAGCGGCCGCGCATCGATGTGCGGGTGATAGCGAACGCAGCAAGTGTGCCAACGACGACCGCGATGGCGGCGGAGGGAGCCGCCACCTTAACCGACAGCAGGACGGCGTCGATCCACACATCGGACTGGGTTATCGCAGCATATTGCCGAAACCCCCACGCCTTCGGCGGGAACTGGATGAAGCTCTCCGCACTGAACGAGAGCAGGATGACAACGACGACGGGAACCAGCAGCGCGATGATGATGACGGCTACCGCAGCCCGCGCGAGTAGCGGCAGCAGGCGTGCAAGTACTCGTTGTGCGGGGAATGGGCGGGCCTGACGGCTGCTCAGACTGCTGTTCATAGTGACCTGGCGATCGCACGGGCGAGACGCTGCTGACCGACCAGGCGCGCGCCGAGACCGAGGATGAGGAACGCGACCACAATCAACAGGACGCCAGCACAGGAGGCTCCAACCAGGTCAAAGTAGTTGAACACCTCGAGCCCGATAAGACTTGGCACGAATGGCGAGGTAATTCCGCCGAGCAGCACCGGCGTGATGTAGAAGCCGATGCAGTAGACGTAGACGATGATGCTCGTCGCCAGCAGACCGGGAAGGGTAAGCGGTGGGACGATCTGTACGATCGCCTTGGCGCGATAGCAGCCAAGCGATTCTGCCGCGTGGATGAGGTCCAGGTGGATCGTGCGGAAGACCGCGTACAGCGGAAGAGTCGCCCACGGAATCATGGTGTACAACATGCCCGCCACCACTGCGGGAATCGTGTTCAGCAGCGTGATGGGTTTGGATATCAGGCCGATGGACTCAAGAGCGCGATTGATTAATCCATCCGGCGCAAGGACGATCATGATTGCGTAGTTCTTGACGATCACTCCCATCCAGAATGGTGTGAGCGTCGCTAGCCACACGATGGCCCGCACCAGCCGGGATCTTGCCGTCACCAGGACCCAGGCGAGGATCGATCCTATGGTCATGGAGGCGACGGTGACCAGGGCACTGACCGTGAGGGTGGTGCGCAACGCGCGCATATCTGCGCTGCTGTTGAACAGGGTGATGTAGTTCTGCAGCCCGCCGGGGTAACGGGAATTGGATGTGAGGGAGACGATGACGAGACTGACGAGTGGGTACGCGACCAGGGCGACAATGCCGATCAACATCGGCGTCGTCAGGATGAATCCGACGCGCGCTGGAGGCGCGACGCTCCACGTCGATGAACGGGGCCGCACACGACGTCGGACGCTGGCGGAGGAGATCATCGCTGTCCTCACAGGTCGTTGCCGTCGCTTCGGGAGTGCGTCCCGGGCCTAGGCGCCCGGTGGCGGGATCGAGGCGACCGACATCGAGATCGCAAATGAGTGAGCTTCTTGTGAACTACCTATCAGCCGCTCATGCCTAGTGATTGTGGGCGCTGGCCGCGCGGCGTATCGGCGTGGTGGGAGCCCTGGTTGGCGGCACGCCCGCCGCTAACCAAGGCCCCACAACACCGGATGCTCTGACTGATGGAGCAGACCGTCAACTGGCAGACAGGCTGTGCAGTCGAGCGACTGCCTCGGGATTGTCCGCCGCACTCTTGGAGATGGTGGCAGCGACCGCTGCTGCGCTCTTCGCATCGAGCGTCACGAGCTCGAATCCGAGGAGCTTTGACGCGTCAGCCTCGAACGCGGAGTCGGCGAAGGTATCGCCCAGCGCCTTCTCGAGTGTGGCTGCGGTCGCGGCGTCCATCCCAGGGGGAGCGACGAGTGCGCGAAGCACGGCCAGGGTACCGACGAGCTGCTGCATGGCGGATTGATCCGCTTCGGAGTACTTCGCGGACGGATCGGCCTTGAGCACTTCATCGAGGGTGGGCAGGTCGGGGAAGCGCTTGTCACGGATGATCTTGCCATCGCTGTCGAGTCCGCCCGATTGGGCGAGCTGGACGTACTTACCGTCCTTGACTTGCGGGACCACCCGAGGAACGTAGGTGGACAGGCTCAACAGGAACGTATTGACCTCGCCGCGGTCCAGTGCTGCGAGCACGTCGTTACCACCAGGATATCCGGTCACCAGCTTGTACTTGGTGCCGAGCGCATCGAAGAAGAGTCGCTCTTGGAGATCGACATCGCTCTTGGGGCCGTACCCTCCGGCGACCACCTCGCTTCCGGTGGTTGCGAGATCGGCCGCAGTTTTTAGTCCGGTGTCCGACCGAGCGAAAAGAATTTCCGTCTCGGAGATCCCGCCAAGCCAGGTCCATTCGTCCGACTTGTACTGAACGGCCGGCTCCCCGAGCAGTGGCGCAAGGGCGGGGTCAGTCAAGATTCCGATGGTCGTGCCATCCGATTTCGATGACCATACCTTGTTGGCCCCAAGGACTCCGTCGGCGCCAGGCACGTTCTCCACCACTAGGTTTGGAGATCCCGGGATGTGGTTGGCCAGATGCTTGGTCAGCAGCCGACCGAATGTGTCTGTTGGTCCGCCGGCGGAGAAGTTGATGATGACCTTGATGGTCTTGCCGGCGAAGTCGACCGAATCTGGCGTGCTGCTGTCGGCGGTCTCCGACGCGCTGGGTGCACTTGACCCTGATGATGATGGCGGTACCGACTGGCTTTTCGAGTCAGTTGGCGAGTTCGATTCATTCGAACTGCCGCCGGAACCACAGGCGGCAAGCACGAGTGAGCCAGTGAGGCCAGCAGCGATGATCGCCATCGCTCGACGTGAAAGTGTCTTCATGTAGTCTCCTCAGATTCGACTGGGGCTGATCATGGGCAAGCACGGGTGTTCCCGGAATTATGTATGCACTTGTGTACACGGTCAAGACTTGAAATCTAACGATTCGGGTCGGGCGCGACCGCTGGCGACCCACCGCTGCTGGCCGGCGTCTGGTCAGGGCCGATCCGGCCACCATCGGCCGTGGTGAAACGAGACTTGTATAGTTGCCCCTCACCACGCATACTCATGTATACCGTGCCCCCCTTGTGCGAATGCAGTGGAGGACCCTGATGCGTTGGAAATCGACAGTTGTGCGAGTGACGGCGCTTCTCGGCGCCGCGTTGCTCATGGTGACGGCTTGCGGTTCGGGTGGTTCCGGTACCGCTTCAAGCCCAGGCGAGCCGGAGGATCGACCGCCTACGTCCGCTCCCGGCGCGCCGGTCACCGTGGTGGCCGGCAGTTGGGGGGGCAAGACCGACGAGTGGACCAAGATCGCCTTCAAGGACTTCGAGGAGAAGTCGGGCATCACGCTGCAGCAGGAGGCCGCCCCGGGACAGCAGGTTGCGCAGATCGAGGCGCAGGTCTCCGCCGGCAAGCTTCGTTGGGACATGCTCAGCACCGATGTGGGCGTCGACGTCTACTACCTCGACAGTAAGGGGCTCCTCGCGCACCTTCCCGAGGCGACCAAGTCGAAGTTGGTGGCGGCGTTCGGCGCCGATAATGTGACGGATTTCGGAATTGTGTTCGGCTCGGTCGCGCCGGTACTGGTGTGCCGAAAGGATACCGCTACCAAGTGCCCTACCGATTTCGAACAATTCTTCGATACGGAGAACTATCCAGGTCCGCGCACACTCTCCGGAGTGAGCCCCGTGTACGCACTCACCGCGGCACTGATCGCGGACGGAGTGGCTAAGGACGAGGTCTTTCCGATGGACCTCGATCGCGCGTTCGCAAAGCTAGCGACGTTGAAGCCGCACGTCGCCGTCTGGTGGACCTCCGGAGACCAGTCGCAGCAGGCCTTCCGCAATGGGCAGGCCGTGATGGGCATGATCTACAACGGCCGCGCGTACGACCTGATCTCCCAGGGCATGGATCTGCAAGTGTCCTGGGAAGGTGCCATCCGAGACCCGTCATATCAGGTCATCCTCAAGGGTGCCGAGCACCAGGATCAGGCATTCCAGATGATGGAGTGGCTCGCGGATAATCCCGACGCCTGTCGGGATTACATGATCGCTAGCAATTACGACTGCCCGAACGTGCAGGCCATCGAGGCGCTCCCGCAGGAAACTTTGGAAAAAGTGCCCTCAACGCCCGACCATCTCAAGGTCGCAGCGCCTATCGATGTCCCATGGGTGATAGCCCACCTCGACGAGATCAACGATCGCTGGAAGCAGTTCCTGGCCGGCTGATCGGAAACGCTGACGCGGGAATCGGAGACCGATCCACGATGAATTCTGACGCACGACGATCCGCCCTCCTTGTCATTGACATGCAAAACGGCTTCTGCCACCCGGAGGGATCGTTTACCAGGATGGGAGCGGACACCGGCGCATTCCAGTCGGTGGTCCCGCAGGTGGCAGGTCTCTGTGACGCGAGTCGGGACCTGGGCATGCAGATCATCTTCGTCCGCCAGAGCTATAGACGAAATCATCCCGAAGCGGGCCTGCTCGAAGGAAGGGCTCATCCCTGGATAGTCCGTGAGTCCGCTCTCGGACGGGACGACTGGGACTCCCAGGTGGTATCTGGAATTGCCGTTAAGGGGGAGGACTTGGTCGTTGTGAAGCCACGGTACGACGCCTTTCTGTGGACCGATCTCGACCTCCTGCTACGTCGGCTGGCCGTCACCGACTTGATCGTGTCGGGCGTCTCAACCAACGTCTGTGTCGAGAGCACGGTGAGGTCGGCCGCCCAGCGGGACTACGCGGTCACGGTCGCCGCGGACGCCGTTGCCGCGACATCACTGGAGCTTCACAGGGCCGCCCTTACCGCGATGTCCTACGCATTTGCGACGGTTGCCGACTGGAAGGATATAGAAGTCTTCAATAAATGACAACTGTTTTTGGCAAAGTCCACGATGGCGGCGTTCGTGAATAAGCTTGCAAGGGGAAAAAGTCTACGATGGCGGAACTTGTTCAACATACCTATGACGACGACAGGAAAGTAGTTGAGGTCTACCTCAACAGGTCCGACAAGCGAAATGCATTGAGTCAAGAATTGCTACAGCAACTGAACGATGCTTATCGCCATTACGGTCGGGATATGGATGTGAAAGCAATCATACTCCGAGCTCACGGGCCGAGTTTTTGCGCGGGAATGGATCTCACGGAGCTGGGCTCGTTGGTGGCAAAATGGGAGACGAATCAGATCCCATGGTCCGACGGCGGCCTTCTTATCGATGTCATCAGGACGATCAGGCAGCATCCGGCAATTACAATCGCGGCCGTGCATGGATACTGTGGCGGTGGCGGCCTAGCCCTGGCCACCGCGCACGATATCGTCATCGCGGCCGAGACAACAAAGTTCATCTTACCGGAGACTCAGCGCGGTAGTTTTGGCGCGCTCGCGGCCGCCGCCGTTCATTACTGGTTGCCGACGAAAGTCGCGTTCGATATGCAATTGACTGGGCGGGAGCTTACCGGTAGTGAAGCGGCAAGCTACGGGTTTGTCTCACGGGCGGTACCCGAAAAGGGGCTGGACGCAGCAGTCGAGAGCGTGCTCGATGAGATCGCAGCGCGAACCCAGACCGCACTCACGCACGCGAAAATGGGTGCCTACACCAGTGAGCGAATGACCTTCGACGAGGCGTTGATGCACGATCTGCTGATTGGTGCGCGGCAAAACCGCACCGCACAGTCCTTCCAAGATGTGCAATCGTTCCTGGCCTCCCGCAGTACGCGTCCAAATCTCGAGGCGAGGTAGGCTATGCGGATCTTGGTAACCGGTGGTCTTGGTGTGAACGGCGCGATGGTGGTCGAGCAACTGCTGACCGGCGGCCATCATGTGACGGTTTTTGACGCGTCCGAGGATACATCGCTTCTGGGCCCGGCACGTGATTCCGTTGCGATTCACTGTGGCGATATCCGGGACCCGGCGGCAGTGGACTCGATCGTGGCGGCTGGGAGAATCGAGACGATTATTCACCTCGCGGCGCTGTTGACCGTCGCCGCGGAAGCCAATCCGGCGCTGGCGCTGGATGTGAATGTCCTTGGCATGCGGAACGTCATGTCGACGGCCGTCAATCACGATGTCGGTCGGGTTGTATTCGCCAGCTCCAAGGCAATCTATGGGCCGCTGCGGTGTTCCCATGGCGCCCCGAGTTACCGTCCCGTGTCGGAAGATCATCCGTTTCAGCCGAACAACTTCTACGATTATACGAAGGCGATGTGTGAAGGCATCGGGCGCAAGTTCGCACAGCGATCGGGCCTCGAATTCGCTGCGCTACGGTTCGGTACGATCTTTGGCCCTGGACGTTCTGTCAGGCACCAGTCGCGGTTACAGCACAGCGCTCTGATCGAGGCAGCCATTGCCGGCGCGCCGTTCACCGCTACCACCCCCGGCCGCGACCGCGACGATATCGTCTATGTCGGTGATGTGGCCGATGCGCTGGTGGGTGCCGCGTCCGCGGAGCGACTGACCCATCCGGCATATAACATTTCGCGCGGCGCCCTGGAATCGCTTCACAGTCTGCGCGATGCTGTGCTGGAAGTGATTCCGGATGCCCGCCTCGAGGTGAACGATGAGGAATCGGAATCGCTCGCGTACTCGTGCGTGTTCGACTGCGATCGCGCGCGCACCGATTTTGGATTCAACCCGGCAAGCGCATTGAGCGAGTCGGTGCGCCAATACATAGACCATGTTCGACGCGGCTGAGCAATGACCGTATCCAGTGACGAGAGGCAGCGGCAGTAGTGAATGACAATGACAGGAACTCGTGGAGCGAAGACGAAGAGCGGACCGGCCCGCTCGACGGCATTAGAGTCGTCGAATATGGACGATTCGTAACGGCACCGTTCGCTTCGCGACTGCTCGGCGACCTCGGTGCGGATGTGGTCAAGGTTGAAACCGGAGATGGCGATCCATTCCGCGCATTCGGGGACAGCAAGCAGATCAGCGCACAATTCTTGGCGTTGAACCGGTCGAAGAAGTCCGTCTCGATTGATCCGCGCACTGACGAAGGCCGAGACGACATGCGAATGCTGCTCGAGTGGGCGGACGTCTTCATCGTCAATAGCCGCCCGGGCAGTATGGAACGGCTCGGGTTCGGGTATGCCGACGTCTCCAAGACGAACCCGGGAATAGTCTATTGTTCGATCACGGGTTCCGGAACCGTCGGGGCCATCGCCCGCCGGCCGGCATACGACATGGTCGGTCAGGCACTGAGCGGCCTCGCGAGCCAGTTTATCGATGACGCCAATCCGCGAGTGACAGGACCGAACCTCTCCGACTCACTCGCCGGAATGACGGCTGCTTATGGCATCCTTGGCGCCCTTGTCGAACGCGAGCGCTCGGGACAGGGCCAGGCGATCGAGATTGACATGATCAGCAGTAGCCTGGCGTTCATCGGGGCTGAGGCGCAGATCTACTTCGAGACTGGCGTCTCACCCGGCCCGGGCACCAGGCCCTCCTTCTCGTCGTCGTTTGCGATTCGTTGCTCCGACGGGAAGCTGCTGGGCATCCATCTTTCGTCACTTGCGAAGTTCTGGGAAGGGCTGGCTCGAGCGCTGGACCGTCCTGATCTGCTAGTCGATGAGCGATTCCAGACCAGGGGCGGTCGTATCGCCAACTATGAGGCTCTGCGAGCGGAGCTTGCGGCGACTATGAGCGTGCGTGATAGGACCTGGTGGCTCGACCGGTTCCAGGCCGAGGACGTTCCGTGTGCCCCGATTCATCGGATCGAGGATGTGTTCGATGATCCGGAGCTTGCCGACCTGCAGCTATCGCACGAGATCGGAGACGGATCGGAGAAGTTTCGCACGCTGGCAGTCCCCGTTCGTTACGGTCGGACACCCGTCTCAACGGGCTTTCGGCCGCCGCGAGTGGGCGAACACACCGACGAGGTGCTCAAGCCGATGCGTTGACGGGACAGAAACGACCACCCTGCCGCCGCCACCGGCTCACGCCACCCCAGGAGGATCGAATGCCATCGAGCACCGACGAACTAGTTGCCATTGATGTCCATGTGCACCCCCGCAGCCAGCCGTTCCTAGACGCAATGGGGGAGCGCGCCCAGCAGATGGGCTCCTACTTTGGGAGCGCGCCCGAGGCGGTTTCGTTTGACGAGCTCGCAGATCTTTATCGCGCGCGGCACATGCGCGCCGTTCTGATGAACACCACTGATGAGGTCTCCTCGGGAATGCGGCCGGTACCCAACGACGAGATTGCCAGGGCAGTAACCAAGCATCCGGACGTGTTCACCGGGTTTGGTGTGGTCGATCCGGCGATGGGCAAGCTGGCGGTTGAGGAGGTACGACGGTGCTCGGAGGAACTAGGTCTTCGTGGCATCGGCGAGCTCAATCCGGGACGTCAGGGCTTTTATCCGAACGATCCGGCGTTCGCGGGTCTGTATGAGGAGATGTCCCGGCAGAAGATGATCGCGCTGTTCCACACCGGAATGATGGGTTCTGGTGCGGGCACGCCCGGCGGAATGGGCTACAAGCTGAAATACACCAGACCTATCCCGTACCTCGACGATGTCGCCGCGGAGTACCCGGAGCTGACGATCATCGGCGCGCATCCATCGTGGCCGTGGCAGGAGGAGAGCCTCGCAATCGCTGTACACAAGTCGAACTTCTATATCGACCTGTCAGGTTGGTCTCCGAAGTACTTCAGCGAGTCCCTGGTGCGGTATGCCAACGGCCCGTTGCGCAAGAAGATGCTCTTCGGTTCCGATTGGCCGCTCATCACTCCGGACAGGTGGCTCAGCGACTTCGATCGGCTCCCGCTGAAGGAAGGAGTCCGCGATGACATCCTGCTGCACAACGCGCGACGGCTGTTGGATCTGTGAACGGTAGCCGCGGCGGCGGGTTCGACCCCGTCGCGGTGGCGAGGCGTGGGCGAACGCTACTGGTGATCAGGGTGCGGACGAGAGGGGCGGCGGGTAGACATGCTTGACGCGATAGTGAGTAGCTTTCTCGGCCTGTTCACCTGGACTGCCATCATCTATCTCCTCGGCGGTATCGCGATCGGCCTGGTGGTGGGGATCCTCCCGGGCCTCGGCGCGACCGTCGCGATGGCGTTGATGCTCCCGTTCACCTTCTCGATGAGCCCTGCGGAGTCTTTCATCTTTCTGCTGGGCATGTATTCGGTCACGACCGTTGCCGGCGACATCACCTCGATCCTGTTTGGCGTTCCTGGGGAGCCGACGACAACCGCTCTGGTCGTCGATGGTCTACCGATGGCGAAGGCCGGTGAGGGCGGTCGTGCGCTGGGGGCCGCGTTCAGTGCCTCCCTGGCAGGTGCCGTCATCGGTGCCATTATCCTTTTCGCCGCCATCCCCGTGCTGTTGCCGCTCACTCGCATGCTCGGCACGCCGGAGTACTTCATGCTTGCCGTCGTCGGGCTGCTTTTCGTTGGCAGCGTGAGCGGTAAGGCGCCGATCAAGGGCATCGCGATGGCCGCCCTGGGTATTCTGCTGGCCACGGTGGGACAGGACCCCCAGCTTGCGCAGCCGCGATACACCTTCGGGTTGCCCACTCTGATCGACGGTTTGTCGATCGTCTCGGTGACCGTCGGCCTCTACGCGCTGCCCGAAATTGCGGAGCTGGCGGTCACCAAGAGCGCCATCGCACGGGCCGGGTTGAGCAAGGTCGGTGGGCTGCTGCGCGGGGTACGCGACACCCTTGAGCACTGGTGGTTGGTGCTGCGCACCGGAATCCTCGGCACCATCGTGGGCATCATCCCGGGCTTGGGAGGCGTCGTCGCGCAGTGGGTGGCCTACGGATACTCCGTTCAAGTTTCCAAGGACAAGGAGAAGTTTGGCAAGGGAGACGTTCGCGGTGTGCTCGGCCCGAGCTCGGCGTCGAACTCGAAGGAGGGCGGCAACCTACTAGCTCTGGTCACATTCGGGCTGCCGAGTACCGCAACGATGGCGATCCTGTTGGGGGCCTTCCTTATTCATGGTCTGGTGCCGGGCCCAGAGATGCTCTCCACGCATCTCGATGTGACTCTGACCATGGTGTGGGTCATCATCATCAGCCACATCCTGGGCGTGTTGATCTGCACGGTATTGCTCAAGCCGATCGTGAGTCTGACCAGGGTTCGCGGGACCTTGTTGGTCGCGCCCTTATTGCTGTTGGTGTTCATTGGTTCCTACTCCGAGCGCAACAGCTTCACCGACGTCATCGTCACCGTTGTCTTCGGCCTGGTCGGGGTCATCATGGCCAAACTCGACTGGCCACGCCCGCCTCTCATCCTCGGGGTGATCCTGGGCCCGCTGATGGAGCGCAACCTGGGATTGGGCTGGCAGGCCTACGGTGTGGATATGTTCGCCCGACCCATCGTCATCGCGCTGATGGTGCTGGGAATCGGCGCGGTGCTGATGCCCCTGGCGAGAAAGCGGCTGACGCGGGTGGCGGTCGCCCACGGCGACAGCGGCGAAACGGAGTGATGGCTCGTGCGCAAGGGCGATCTGAGCTTCGCGATCGGGGCGATCCTGCTGGCAGCGGGGTGCGGGTGGACAGCGACCTCGTGGCCCTTCCGGTCCGCGCTCTTCCCGATGTTCGCATCGATCTCCTTGTTCGTGTCCTGTTCCGTGTACCTTGCCCTGAACCTGTTCCGGACGGCTCATGCCCGCGAGCCTGCGGACGTCGGGACGAGCCGGGTTTCGTCGGCAGCGACCCACGAGGTGGCCGACGGCGAGCATCGGATGCGCGAGGAGTTGATCGCGGCCGTCGTGCTGCCATTGGCCGTGATGTTGCTCATCTGGCTGCTGGGCTTTGCCATCGGAGGTGCCATCGGCGTCGCCCTGTACATGTGGTTGGCCGATCGGGGCTCCTGGTGGTCGCCGATCGTCGGCGGCGGGGTCACGCTCGTCATCGTCGGATACCTGCTCAATCACGTCATGGAGGCCAGTCTGTTCCCGGGGGTGATCGAGCTCGGGTCATTCGGGTGGATCTCCTGACGTGCCGGTAGCACTGCCGCGACCGGGTCCAAGGCCGTGGTGGCAGCGGCCGGAACCGGGAGCCGCGCGTCCCGCGCCGGTAACCGGTGAGCGCTCGTTACGCTGGATGACGAGCGCGCGCGTTGGCGCTGACCACTACTTGATCGATCCCTGGGGCGGAGGGCGGCGCTGGTGAAGCAGTCCGGCAGGCGCAGTACCGGGCCGGCTGGCCGTCGCTCAGGTGCCGCCCAGCGGCGCACGGGCGGGACGGGGGCCGCCAGGCGGGCACTGTCGGCGACCCGCCGCCCGTCCCGGCCCGGAGCCGCTCGCCCCGTCACCGATCGGCCGTCCACCGCGCCGGCCGCCTCCGCGGGATCGACCCGGCGGGTCACCCGATCCGTTGCCCCGCGAGCCGGCCAGCGCCGCCGAGCGGCCGCCCTGGTGCTCTCCCCGCTGGCTCGGCAGATCGCTGCCCTCGGGTTGGCCCTGTGCGCGGTCGCGCTGTCGCTGGCCTATCCACTGCGCAACTACCTGGGGCAGCAGGGCGCCGAGCGCGCCGCGGTCGCCGAGCAGCACCAGTTGGAAGACCAGATCGCCGATCTCGAGGCGCAGCAGGCGGCCCTCCAAGATCCCGCGTATATCAAGGCGGAGGCCAAGCGCCGGCTGCAGTACGTTTCGCCCGGCGACACGGTCTATGTGGTCAAGGTGCCGGCGCCGGCCAGCACCGCCACACCGGCGCCGAACGACGCGGGCGCCGGCTCCAGCGGTCCGGCGGGCACGGATGGCCACGGGGCCGACGGCACCGGCGGTGACGCGACTGCCAGCAGTGACGGCGTGACGAGCGGGGCCGGCTCCGCTAACGCGGAGCCCAGCGCCGCACCGTGGTACGCCTCGCTGTGGGACACCCTGTCCGGCGCTGACGACGACTCGCCCGCCGCCCCGACCCGCTGAACCATGTTCGGCGACCCTCGCGGGCTGACCCCGTTCACCCAGCACGACGCGGACACCTTCCGGCGCGAGATGGGTCGACCGGCGCGCGGGGTGCTGGCCGTGGCACACCGGTGCGATCATCGCATTCCGTCAGTGGTGCAGACCTCGCCCCGGTTGCCCGACGGGACCCCATTCCCGACCCTGTTCTACCTATGCTGCTCCGCGCTGACCGCGGCGGTCAGCCGAATGGAGTCCGCCGGGCTGATGCGTGAGATGACCGAGCGGCTTGCCGGTGACCCGGAGCTGGCTCGGCGGTACCGGCGCGCGCACCAGGCGTATCTGGCGGTGCGCAATGCCGTGGACGACCTGGGCATCGACATCAGCGCTGGGGGCATGCCCGATCGGGTCAAATGCCTGCACGTGCTGGTGGCGCACTCGCTGGCCGCCGGCCGCGGGGTGAACCCGCTGGGCGACGAGGCCGTCGACGCGCTGGGGGAGTACACCCGCGGCGGACCCCCCTGCGCTCGGCTCGGCTGACCGGACCTGCGCATCCCGCAGCCCTCGTCACCGATCGATCGGCACCAGGCTCCGCGTCCGTGCACCCCACATCCCGGGTGTGCGGTGCCGTGCTCGATGGCCGTGGTCAACAAGCGAGCACCGACCGCGGGCCTCGTCACCCGTCGATGAACCGCCGCACCCGTTCACCCACCCGGAACATGCTTGCCAGCACGCCGTCCCGGTCGCCGTCGTCGAAGGTCGCGAGCACCGCGTAGGCCACCGCGCCGCGCGGCCCGGTCGCCAACCCCACGTCTGCCCGGATGCCCGGCCCGGTCCCGGTGCGATGGGCCAGGGTCAGCCCCCGGTCCGGATCGGCATGCGCGAGCGGATCCATGCCCAGCGCACCGGCGACCATCGAGGTGTCGGTATGCAGCCCGAGCCAGTCCAGCACCTGGTGGGACACGGCCCTGGAGCGCACCTGGCCATGATGCAGCGCCAGCATCACGCCGGACAGTTCGGTGGCGGTCCCGACCGAGTGCGCCGGGGCGTCGGAGGGCCGGCGGACGTCCCGCACTCGGTCCAACAGAGCGGTGTCGGACAGCCCCATGGTGCGGGCGCGGTCGCTCACCGCGGCCATCCCCACCCGGCGCAGCAAGACATTGGTCGCCAGTACGTCGTCGGTCGCGCCCACCAGGGCGGCCAGATCCGCGGCCGGCAGGGTGTCGGCGCGCAATTGCTGCCACAGACCGGGGCCCGACGCGGCGTCATCGGAGGTTCGGACCAGCGGTTCGTCGCGGGACAGTCGGCCGTCCACAAACCGCACCGCGACCTCGGCCAGCAGCACGATCGCGCCCACCGCCGCCGCATCGTGCACCCGATCGGCGTCCTCGGCCGCCAGCACCGCGCCGCCGGTCGCATCCCGCAAACTCACCGAGACCAGCGGCGCACCGCGGCGGGGCTGCGGTAGCGACGTGGTCACGAGCGTGAGCCTACGGGGCTCCCTGGACCCCTGGGCCGCACCCGGGCCGCGCCCCCCGAGTTGTCTGACGCCGCACGGATATGCCACCGTCATCACAGCAGGCGCGCCACCGACCGCACGACCGTGGCGTCCGCCGGAACTGCCGACCCGCGAAGGACCAGCCGATGCCCAAGCTCAAGCCCAAGGAGAAGGCGTACTACGCGCACTTCTCCACGGCCGCGCACGCGGCGACGAGCGCAGCCGAGGCGGTGGCCGGACTGGCGCGCAAACCCGCCGATCGGGCGTCAGCCGCCGAGCAACTGGCCGCGTTGGCGCAGGTGGCCGACACCGAGTACCGCTCCGTGCTGGATGCCTTGCACGCGAGCTTCGTCACACCCTTCGACCGCACCGAGATCCAGGCGCTGTCCCGTGCGCTGGCCGCCGCGGTGCGGCACCTGGAGGCGGCCGGTGCCCTGGTGCACCTGCTCGATCCGCCCGAACTGCCCGGCGAGTTCAAGGCGGTGACGAAGCTGCTCGAGTCCGCCGCGCATGCCACCGAAGAGACCGTCGGCAAGCTGCGCAAGCTCAAGGGCATCAAGCACTACCACGCCGAGGTCCGCCAGCTGGCTGCCGAGGCCGAGTTCAACCGGCGGCTGCTGCTGGTGCGGCTGACCAGCGGCGAGGTTGATCCGCTGGATGCGGTGGAGATCCGCGCCGTGTCCGACGAGCTGAACTCAGCGGTGGCCGCGTTCGTCGATGTGGCCGAGATCGTCGAGACCGTCCTGATCACGGAGGGCTGATCGCCGCCATGACGGCCTTGGTGATCACCGTCGCCCTTGCCTTGATCTTTACCTTCACCAACGGGTTTCACGACGCGGCCAATGCCATCGCGGTGTCCGTCGCCACCCGGGCGCTGCGGCTGGGAATTGCGCTGGGAGTCGCGGCGGTCGGCAACCTGGTGGGCTCGTTCTTCGGCGCCAAGGTCGCGGCCACCGTCGGCAGCGGGATCATCGAGCTGCCACAGGGCGGCGGCGTGATGCTGGTCGTCGGCGCCTCGCTGGTGGGCGCCATCGTCTGGAACCTGATCACCTGGCGGTTCGGGCTGCCCTCGTCGTCCTCGCACGCGCTGATCGGTGGGATGGTCGGAGCGGCGCTGCCGGCCGGCGTCACGGTGCTCTGGGGCGGTGTGGTCGACAAGGTGCTGATCCCGATGGTGGCCTCGCCGCTGGCCGGCTTCGTGGCGGGCTACGCCATGATGCTGATCCTGATGTGGACGTTCCGCCGGGTGCCGCCGACCAAGGTGCGGCGCGGCTTCCGGCATGCCCAGATCGGCTCGGCCACCGCCATGGCCTTCGGCCACGGCATGCAGGACACCGCCAAGACCATGGGTGTCGTGGTGCTGGCGCTGAACGTGGCAGGCGTGCATTCCGGGCAGACGATTCCGCTGTGGGTGTATTTGACCTGCGCCGGGACGATGTCGGCCGGCACCGCCATTGGTGGGGTGCGCATCATGAAGACCCTGGGCAGCAAGGTCACGGCGCTGGACCCTCCACAGGGATTTGCCGCGGAACTGGTCGGTTCCGGCGTGCTGTACGGGGCGTCGATCGGGCTCGGTGCGCCGATCTCCACCACCCACGTCATCTCCTCGGCCATCATGGGCGTCGGAGCGACCCGGCGGCTGTCCGCGGTGAACTGGCGGGTCGCCGTGAACATCGTCAAGGCCTGGGTCTACACCTTCCCCGGGGCGGGCCTGATCGCCGCGGCGGTCTGGGCCGTGGGGTCCCTGTTCCTGTAGTGCGGGAGGCGGGGCCCCGCGTGACTACCGCACCTGGATCCGCGTGCCCGTTGTGCATCCGCGTGCCTGTTGTGGATCCGCGTGCGCGATCGGGCACGCGGATGGCAGATCAGCACGCAGATCGGGAGTGACCGGCACAGGTGACCAGCACGCAGAGTGGGAGTGACCGGCACAGGTGACCTGGTGCGCAGATCGGGCGTGACCGGCGGAAGTACCGTGGCGGTGACGGGGGTCACGTCCCCCGCCCCGCGATTGGCGGCGACCCGCCGCGACGGGTAGAGTGGGCTGCTGGCGCGCGTGTCGCGCTGGTTTGCTGTGGCCGCAGACCGGCGCCGACATCCTCAACGTGACACCCGCAGACGTACCGACGCCGGCTCGTCCGGTACCAGGTCGGTGCGCTCTGGCATGTCTGCCCCCGTCCGGGAGGGGCGGGCGGCGCAGCATGGCCCGGAGACGGCAGCCTGCGTGGCTGCACGCAGTACCGCAGCCGGCCCGGCTGCGCAGCACGACAGGTAGCACGACAGCAGGCACGGTACGACAGATTGCGGAGGCTATGGCCAAGAAGGATGGGGCCATCGAGGTGGAGGGCCGCGTGGTCGAGCCCCTGCCCAACGCGATGTTCCGCGTTGAGCTGGAGAACGGACACCGGGTCCTTGCCCACATCAGCGGCAAGATGCGGCAGAACTACATCCGCATCCTGCCCGAGGACCGGGTGGTCGTGGAGCTCTCGCCCTACGACCTGTCCCGCGGCCGCATCGTCTACCGCTACAAGTAAGCCACCGGCCGCGGCGGCACCGCCGCTCCCATCGGCCCAGCCCGCCCGCCGTCACAGCCATCGCCACCCGGCCGGCACCAGGAGAGAGCAATGAAGGTCCAACCCAGCGTCAAGAAGATCTGCGACAAGTGCAAGGTCATCCGCCGGCACTCCGTCGTGATGGTCATCTGTGAGAACCCCCGTCACAAGCAGCGTCAAGGCTGATGTGACGGCGCCGGTCCCGCGCCCAGCCGCTGGACCGGAACCCATCGCGTCACCACCTGCCGATTCCCAGCCGGGAACCGGCGGGCCACCCCCGGACGGAGGCCGGGGCCCGGTCAGCGCCGAAACGACACCAGTCGGACGGCGCAGTCCGGGACGGGACGCGACCGACACCTCCGCACCACAGAAGGAGAGCGCGCCAGATGGCACGACTCGTCGGAGTGGATCTCCCCCGCGACAAGCGGATGGAGGTCGCACTGACCTACATCTACGGGATCGGCCGCACCCGATCCCTGGCCTTGCTCAAGGCCACCGGCATCAGCCCCGACCTGCGCAGCAAGGACCTCACGGACGACCAGGTCCTGCAGCTGCGCGACGCCATCGAGGCCAACGAGTTCAAGATCGAGGGTGATCTGCGCCGCGAGGTGCAGGCGGACATCCGCCGCAAGATGGAGATCGGCTCCTACCAGGGCATCCGTCACCGCCGTCACCTGCCGGTCCGCGGACAGCGCACCAAG
>CALANS010000213.1 GCA_937926105.1 uncultured Actinomycetes bacterium
ACAAGCGGCAGCAACTCACTGATCGCCGTCAGTCCCGCCATCGCCTCGGTCCCGGATCCCACCACGCCGATTAGTAGCGGCGTGCCAGCGTCGAAGAATTCCTCCGTGGCGATCGCTGCGGCGGCAGCCGTCCGAAGCGGGGTGGTCAGTGCGCCGTCCACGACACCAAGTGGCTTGCCGTCGGATAGGCGGAAGACGTGTACCGCGTAACGCACGACGTTGCCGGTGGACAGATGAAACTCCTTGTATCCGACCACATCCAGGGCCGGAACCACGGCGACCATGATCCGCATCCAACCGCCGTCGTACGGGACCGTGGCGCGCGAGGCGCTCACGGTTCCCGCTGCGCGTGCCCGCGCGGCCTGCCGCGCGGCGTCCAGTACCACGGCCTGGCTGATGCCCTTGCGGATGTCGAACGAATCGACGACGGTCGGGCGCGTGTCCTCGCGAAGGATCGTCACGCCGTCACCCGGCCGCGGAAGAAGGCCGCGTCGTCGTCATAGGTGACGGGGATGCCCGCCGCGGTGGCGGCCGAGCGCAGTTGCTTCATCTGCCGATCGTGCAGGCGCATGTGCGGCGAGCGCACCGGTCCGCCGTTGAAGCCGTTGAGCCAGCCCTGGTACTTCCACAGCAGCCGGTGGACCAGTGAGGTACCGCTGTTCGCCTCGCGCATCAATGCCCCGGTCGCCGATCGCGCCGGGCTGAGCGTCCAATACTGCTCCATCGCGTCGTCGTAGCCATCCGGCTGCTGAAGCAGATCGAAGTAGCGTGGCACGGCCGCACCGAAGTATTCGTAGTTCGAGGTGCCCATCCACCGCATTCCGAACGTCGACGCCCACGCCGGCGAGTTCATCTCGAGTGGGTCCGCGACGACTACGCGGTCCTGGAACCGGCGGAAGACTTCGGCCAGGCCGGCGACGCCGAAGTCGCCGATCTCGTTCTTGATGGCCACGACGTTGGGCGTGGTGTCGACGATCTCCTCCAGCCAGGCGGGCGCGAAGCCGGAGGGGTGCAGCCGGGTGAAGTTCCACAGGTTCATGGCGAAGACGATCACGCCCATGTCGCTGGCACCGGCGACTGCCTTCGTGTACTCGACGATCTCGCTCGGCTGCTGCGGGTAGAACGTGATCGGATATGACGGCATCACCAGATCAACACCGGCCATACCGGCGAACTCCGCGATCGCGATATTCTCGGCGAGCGTGCCCGCACCGGCCTGGACGACCGTCACAAGATCATCACCAGCCTCGTCAACGACGATCTCGACGAAGCGCCGGAACTCTCTCGCCGTGGTGCCACACTCCCCGACGATCAGGACGCCCGCGAACCCAAGTTCGCGCTCACGGCGCACATCATGACGAATCGCTACCTCGTTCAGGCCGCTCTGATCGAGAGTGAACGACGGCATCACGCAGCCATAGACGCCGCGCATCTGTTCCATCGCCCACGATCTCGCGTCGCCCGCACTGAACTTCGCCATTCGATTCGGTCTCCCATAATCCGATGCACCACAGTCGCGGATGCCAGTCCGATAGAGCCGCTGCTCCACCGGAACTCGCCCGGACTGGCTCTTGTGACTGTTGTTGCCGCCGCACCGCAACGCTGCTGCCTTGCGTTGCCAGTGATGCTAGACACGTGCATCGCCGAAATGGAAGAAGTTTACAGATGTTTCCGCTATACGGGATTCTCGATACGTCGGCAGCGTCGCGGCACTGCCCGGAGCACCATGGCCCCGCGAACTGATCCGCGGTACCGATTCGTGAAATCGACAGATTTCACGAACAATGTCTCAGCATGAAGCTGATCGTCTCTGGTTGTTCCTGGGTCCTGCCAAGCGCCGATTCCGACTCCGCCCCCATCCCCGACGCGGACATCGTCATCGACGACGGTGTGATCACCCAGATCCGTCCATCGTCGGCGCCCACCGGCGGCACCACGGTCGTCGACGCACGCGGCTGCATTGCCATCCCAGGTTTGGTCAACGCACACCACCACATGTTCCAGTCCCTCACGCGCACCGTGGCGCACGATCGCGAGCTATTCGGTTGGTTGTCGTCGTTGTGGCCCCGTTGGTCGCGGCACGACGCGGAATGGCAATACGCCGCAACGCGGCTCGCGTGTGCGGAGCTGTTGTTGTCGGGCTGTACGACCGCCGCGGACCACCACTATCTGGCGCCCGCCAGCGGCGACGCGATTGCCGCCGAGGCCGCTGCGGCCGGCAGTCTCGGTATCCGCCTCATGCAAGGAATCGGATCGATGGATATCGATGACCAGCACGGCGGTATCGCACCGCATCAGGCATGTGAAGACGCGGAGCGCTATCTGAAACGCGCCGGAAATCTGATCCGCGACGCCCAGGACGGCGCCCCGGCCTCGCGCCGCAGGATCGCGCTGGCGCCATGCCATCCGCTCGCGGTCTCGGCTGACTACGTCCGAGGCAGCATTGAGCTCGCGCGCGCGTCGGGGGTTCGTCTGCACACCCACTCCGCGGAGGGCAGGGACGAGGAGCGGGCAACGGTCGCCGCCACCGGATTTCGGCCGATTGAGCTGCTCGAAGAGTGGGGCCTGCTCGGTACCGATGTGTGGCTCGCTCATGCCGTGCACCTATCCGATGCGGATATCGAGACGCTCGCGCGTACCGGTACGTGCGTGGCGACGTGCCCGTCGTCCAACCTGAGACTCGGCTCCGGGATTGCCCGGGTTCGCGACATGCTCGACGCCGGCGTGACGGTCGGACTGGGGGTCGACGGATCGGCGTCGAACGACGCGGGGAATCTGCTGGGCGAGGCGCGCCAGCTGCTGCTCACGTCGCGGGCGTCGGGGATCGAGCACGGCCTGAGCGCCCGTGAGGCGTTGACGATCGCCACGTCCGGCGGAGCACAGGCGCTGGGCTGGCCGGGTGTCGGCAAGCTGCACGAAGGGTACCGGGCGGACATCGCCGTGTTCCCGTTGAACGGATTGGCATCGGTGGGCACCGAGTCGGATCCAGTTGCAGCACTGCTACTTTCGCCGCCGACTAGTGCGCAGCACGTGATCGTCGACGGCGAGGTGGTCGTCGAGAACAAGCGGTTGGTCCATGCCGACATCGACGACATCGTCGAGCAGGCCCGCGCGGTGATCCGTCGAATCCTGTAGCGGCTACGGCACATCCACTCGGCGCCGACGAACCTGCACGCCGAATGGTCCGGCTCGCCGTACCATGCCTGTCATGCCACAGACACATGCCCGGGGTTCGACGGAGCGACCGTCATCGGTCGCTAATGCGCTTCGGATCCTGAATCTGTTGATGCTGCACGACAACATTCGCGTCATCGACGTTGCGCGCGAACTGAACGTGGCCAACTCCACCGCGCACAGGCTTCTGAACACGCTGCAGTTAGAGGGATACGTCGCGCAGCGCCCACATTCGAGCAAGTACTTCCCGGGGCACTGCCTTATACAATTGTCTCGACATATCAATGACGAAAACACGCTGGCTCAGATAGCGATGCCGCACCTGTCGCGATTGCGCGACGCGGTCAACGAAACAGTCAATCTGCAGATTCTCATTGGCGCAGAGGTGCTATTTCTTGCAAGTGCCGAAGACCAGCATCAACTGCGGGTGGCGACGCGCTCGGGTACTCGCAGCCTCGCGCACGCCACTGCAGGGGGGAAGCTGCTCCTCGCACAACTGCCCGTCGAGGAGCTGCGCCGCCGCATCAGCGACCACCCGGATACTCTCACCTCGCACACGCACGCGAAGATTGCCGACCTCATCAATGAACTCGCAGCGATCCGAAAACGCGGCTACTCATTGAACCATGGCGAGTCCGACGACGGTGTCAATGCCATTGCTGTACCGGTCGTCAACGCTCAGGGCGCGGTCGCCGCCGCGCTGTCCATCGCAGCACCGGCGAGCCGGCTGCCGGACGTGCGAATACCGACCGTGCTTCCGCACCTGCAACAGACCAGCACCGAGATAACGCGCAGCTATTTCGGGCTGTAGGGGCAATCCGCTCACCCGACCTGACTCGCGCCACTTGGTTTAGAGCGTGTCTCTTAACGAGTTTTGCTGTGGATCACGGCGGCGGCGAGCAGGACCGGAATCTGTCAACCTGTTTGAGGCACCGTTGTTCGGGTTTTAGTGAGCGTCCTCCTCGGTGTCGTCGGGTTTGTTGATCCACGAGGTGGTGGGCAGGTGCGGCGGCTCGGGTGGTTTGCGGACAAACCGTTCGGGATGGTCGGCGTAGGCGGCGTGAAGGACGCCGGCGCGTTTGTCGCGGATTGCCGCGGCGGTGCCGTAGTGCACGTCGGCCGGGGTGTGCAGGCCCAGGCCGCTGTGGCGGTGCTCGTCGTTGTACCAGGGAAAGAAGATCTGGCAGTGCCGGCGGGCTTGCTCGATCGAGCCGAACCGGGCCGGGAAGTCGGGCCGGTATTTGAGCGTCTTGAACTGCGCCTCGGAGAACGGGTTGTCATTGGACACGTGCGGCCGGCTGTGAGATTGGGTCACGCCCAGGTCGGCCAGCAGAAACGCCACGGGTTTCGAAGTCATCGAGGAGCCGCGGTCGGCGTGCAGGGTGAGCTGGGCCTGTTCGATGCCTTGTTTGGCGCAGGTCTGCCGGATCAGCACCTCGGCCAGGGTTGCGCTCTCGCGGTGCGCGACCATCCAGCCGACGACGTATCTCGAGTAGATATCCAAGATCACGTACAGGTAGTAGGTCCACTTCGCAGGTCCACGCAACTTCGTGATATCCCACGACCAAACCGAATTCGATTGTGTCGCAACGAGTTCCGGTTTCACCGTGGCGGGGTGCGTGGCCTGCCGGCGCCGCTCCTTACTCTCGCCGGCGGCGCGCAGCAGCCGGTAGAACGTGGCGACCGACCCGAGGTAGCGTCCCTCGTCCAACAAGATCGCCCACACCTCGGCCGGGGCCATGTCGGTGAACCGGTCGGAGTGCAACTCGGCGAGGATCTCCGCCCGCTCAGCGGCGGAAAGGGCCCGCGGTTGGTGCCGATCGGTGTGCGGGACCGGCGGCGGCCGCGCCGGCGCGGGACTCGTGCGGTGGCGCCGGTAGTAGCCGGCCTGCGCGGCGCCGACCGCTGCGCATGCGGCCCGCACACCGACGGTCGGCGCAAGTTTGGTGATGGCGGCGTCGGTCATGGCGTCGACCTCGGCGCGGTGTCCGCGCTCTCGGAGAGCGTCTCCAAGAGCGCGTGAAGTTTTGCCTGCACATCCACCACGAAGCGGGTCTTGGCCAGCTCCTGCTCCAGTCGCAGCTTCTCGGCCTCCAGCTCGGCGATGCGAACCTCGCGCTTGTCACGGGCCTTACGGCCCCGCGGCGCCTTCAACCCGGCCAGGGCGCCGGCGTCACGGGCACGCCGCCACACCACGATGTGCGACGTGTACAGACCCTCCCGGCGCAACACCGCACCCTTCGCGCCATCATCGGCTGCGTCGTACTCGGTGAGGATGTCCAACTTGTACTGCGCGGTGAACGACCGCCGACGCGCCCGCTCGGGCACCTCCGGATCCGGCCGCCGCGCCGCCACGCCACCCACGCGCACGGGGCCATCGATCCCGGCAGTCGGGGCCGGCGCGGCCTCATCATTCGTCATCACGGGGAAACTTCTCCATCCCCGCCCTCGGGTCACAGATTGTTACGGGGCGGGTGCCTCAAACCAGCTTGACAGAGAGGGGACGCCGCCGAGGAAGGTGCGGGCGTGTTTGTCGTAGCGGGTCGCTATGCCGCGTCACTGTTTGATCCGTACGTAACTGCGCTCGACGACGCTGCCCTTCTTGAAGGTTTCGGGATCGAACTACGGTGGTCGCCAGCCCCGTCTGCTCTTGGCCTTGCGGCGCGCGATCTGGTCGGAGCGCTCCGGAATTGTGTGCCAGGCCCTGCGGCGCCGCCACGCGTCTAGCGTCGACGGGTGGGTGTAGCCCTTGTCGGCCAACAGTCGGAAGGCGCCGCCGTGCCCGACACTATTGAAGTCTCGGATTCTTGGGCACGGCCCCATCCTTTCGGATAAGACCTTCCTCCACCCGGGGGGATTCAGACCTGGTGGCACGGCGTTCGTCAGCCGGCGCCCTCGGCGAGCTTCGAGAGGCGCTCCGCGATCAGGGCATCGCGGCCCTGCGCCGTGTGCTGATACCGAAGCGCCGCGGCGGCAGTCGAATGTCCCAGCCGCGCCTGCAGGTCGGCCATGGTGGCTCCCGCCTGCGCCGCCATCACGGCGCCTGTATGACGAAGATCGTGCCAGCGCAGGTCTGGCCGGCCTGCGGCCTCCCGGGCCCGCACATAGTGCTTACGCAGCGTCGAGGAATGCATCGCCGAGTGCCCGTCATCACCCGGAAATAGCAGACCGTCAGGGCCATGCACGTACCGGCGGAGATGGTCCTTCACGGCGCCGATGACATGCGGCGGGATGTGCACGTCGCGAACCCCGGCCGCCGATTTCGGAGCACCGATGATGATCTTGCCGCCGACGCGCACCATGGCCCGGCGGATCTTCAGGACTCCGGCCTT
>CALANS010000214.1 GCA_937926105.1 uncultured Actinomycetes bacterium
GGGCCGGACTCGCTGAGCAGATAGCTTCCAGCAGGCACGAACGCATTCGTCACCATTGGGTCGCCCGTCCTTCCGCTGATAGTGGTTCCAGCATCGGACTGCTGCTGCGCGGCCGTCAGAATCCAGCTGGTGGCCGACCCTTGATCGACGACCTTCTTCAGGGTGAGGGTGGTGCAGTTGACGACATTCGTGACGACGAACTCGTTGTTCGTCCCGACCGTCAATCCCGAGGTGGCCAGGTAGGTCGCGTTTTGCTCCGCCGGGAAGCACCCTGCCGGGTACTCGACGTCGGCCTCGTCGTAGGCGAAGCCCTCGACATCCGTGACCGTGTAGGTGTGACCCCAGGTCGGAGACGAATCGCCGCCCAGATCAGTCCCCGTCAACGTCAGATCGGCGCTGAACCCCGCTGGCAACGCGTGCCCGTCACCCTGGGGAACGGTGTACTCCGCACCGTTGATGACCCAGTGCTTGGTGACCGTGACGGTGGTCGAAGGGTTCTCCGACTCACCAGTGTTCGTGAACCGGCAATCAACTTCCGTCGCATCGCTCGGCACTGTATAGGCACCAACGAGTCCGTTCAGGGTTACCGCCTGGTAGCTGCCGCTATCGACTTTGCATTCCAGGGTCGTCGAGTATGCATCGCTCTTGCCGGTCGTAAAATCCTCGGAAAGGCTGACACTCGCGCCTGGTGTGACAGTGGCGGTTGCGTCTTCTCCGCCAGTGCCACCTGCCACGCTGGAGCCGTCCGTATGCCCGAGCACGCCAGTCCCGACGATGGACAAGGCAACGGCATCACCAGCATTCGCATTGACCCAAACCTTGGACAATGTGACCACTGGATTGTCTGGAGTGTCGTCCTCCGAACCCGGCCAGCAATGCGAGATGTTGAACTGACCATCCCAGCCCGCAGGAACGACTGCGGTTGCATCCTTGACGTGCAAGCTATCCGTGGCCGATGTGAACCAGTAGTTGTAGTGAGCCGTCTTACCGGTCACTTTCCACAGATTTGCGGTGACAGGCGTGTCCGTGGTCCCGTCGGTCAGGATGACCTGGATGCTCGGCGGGTAGTCGGATGCCAGTTGTGTCATGACGAAATGCACGCCAGCCCATGTAGTGGCAGTGCAGCCATTGTCGTTAGCGGTGTCAGTGATTGTGGATTGCTTGACATGGGCAGTTGTAGTTTCGGCCGACGCGGCGGGAGCGAGGGCTAGCATCAATCCGCCGGCGAGGGATACCGCGGAGAACACGGCGAGCACGCGCGAGAGGCGCGACTTGGCCGCGTGGCGTCCGCGGCGCTCCGACGGAGGGAGCCGAAGACCCCGACGGGCGCTGTCATTGCCTTTCATTGGTTCCACCTCAC
>CALANS010000215.1 GCA_937926105.1 uncultured Actinomycetes bacterium
CATGCCGGAGCGGCTACGACTGGCCGTACCGCTGTCGGCGTGGTGTGCGTTGCGGTTCGGGGAGATCGCCGAGCTTCGCGGAAGCGACATCGACCTGCGCAACGGAGTCGTGAAAATTCGCCGCGCCATGGTGCGTGTTGATGGGGAAACCATTGTGGGGCAGCCGAAGTCGCAAGCCGGCGTACGTGACGTGCATATCCCGCCGCATCTGGTGCCGGAGGTCAGGACTCACCTTCGAACGTTCGTTACAGGGCAAGACGGACTGATCTTTCCGGGCGCAGATGGAGTCTCGCAGATGCACCTCTCCACGTTGCGGAAACACTTCAGGCGGGCATGTGCCGTTGCTGGCCGTACTGATCTCCGCTGGCACGACCTGCGGCACACTGGCGCCGTGATGGCGGCCCAGGCGGGCGCGACGATGGCCGATCTGATGGCGCGCCTCGGCCACTCCAGCGCCGATGCCGCGTTGCGCTACCAGCACACCGCAAGGGGCCGCGACGCCATGCTGGCAGTGCGCCTGTCCGAACTCGCGTCGCACGCCGGTTCCGGCAGCTGAAAGAACGATGGCACGGTGCAGCAGGGATCTCCTTGAGCCCCGTCTGCCCGCTCGGGCGCCGATGCGTGCGCAGTCCTCGCTCCTCGGTGGTTGCCATGCGAGCCCTTGCTGGAGCCGTGGGGGATCCGCATACGACGACGATGAGGGTCTGTGGCAGTGTTTCGGCATGGCTTGGTTTGGCCTGAAGCGAGAACTCCCGCCACGGAGCGCTGCCGCGGCGCTTCAGCGCGAAATACCGTCACAGGCCCCGCCCTCAACGCCGGGACACGCGAGGCTAACCCGAGTCGTGGTTCTCTGTGTCTACCGGGACTACCCGTACCCGTGGGGTGACCCGCTCAGGAACTTTCACCCTGGCCACTCCTATGCGTTCCGTTGGCCGTACAGCGAGCCGCCCCACATCGGCCAATGGGTGATCGTCGGCGGGATAAATAGGCCGAGTCATGCCGTCGTCGGCGCCATCGGACCGAATGACTACGTGCGAGAAAACGGCTTTGAGTCGCTCGAGATGGTGCAGCGAGCCATATCCCTGGCGGAGTCCAAACAAGTCCACGATGAGCTGCACCGCGCCGAGATGGCCGCCTGGATGACCTGGCTGAACATGGCACGGCACGCGGCCGGACTCACAGTTACTGAGCCGGTGGCGATCACGCCGCCGGACGGTTTCGACACACTCCCACCGATTGAAGGCGACGGAGACGCTGCGAGCGGGGACACGTTTGGTGGGATCTGGTGGCGGGCCTACAAGAAATCCGAGGAGCTGGACCGCGATCCGGAAGAAGTCGAGACGTTCGGGCACATCGCACGACATTGGTACAGGGTGCGCGATCAGGCGATGAAGGCTGAGAAGCTGGCCATGCCCTCGCGGGTCGTGGAATCGATAGGCCTGGGTAGCGTGGTTCGGAGCGTTGAAGATCGGAGCAGCGCCGATGTCGAGGCTATGAGACTCGCAGGCGTACAGCTGTGGGATTGGCTCGCCTACGCCAGGGTGCTGGCGAGCCATGGACGAGATGACGAAGCGCTTGAGCTGGTCAACTCACTTATCACAGCCGCAGAGCAGGAATCGAAGTACAGCGGACTCGGGCCAGCTCTCGTCTACACGGAGCGGGCCGCGATCATCTACCGGAAGCGTCGCGATTACGCCGCCGAGATTGCCGTGATCGAACGTTGGGACAGGGCGTGCCCGCCAGACAAACGCGGCCGTGGCGCGGCTCAGGAGCGGTTGGCGAATCGCCTTACAAAGGCGCGAGTACTCGCCCGAAAGCAGGGAGAGTGATGACCTATCGGCTATCTGTGCTCAGCTACGTCGGCTCGCGATAGACACGGCTGCATTGCACCGCGAGGGAAATCCAACGGGCGGGGTAGGGGAGTGTCCGGATTTCGGTGTATCCGGCGTTTTGTGAACTACAGGTTTGCGGTGGCCGGCATGCGGTCAGCGAAGGTGACGGCGAAAGCGTTGAGCGCGGGCTTCCACCGCGTGGTCCATCGTGCCTGCCCGGTGCCCTTCGGGCCGTCGGTGCCGCCCCAGACCCCAGCACATCGCGGTTGCCATCCAAATCGGGGCCGCGTGACGTCGCCGATCAGGCCGTGGCTCAGCTGGACAGCTTTGCAAGGGCCGTTTTGAGCGGAGTCCGTTCCGCGACGGTGCGGGCACACGGCCATGGGCTTCCGCAGCCCGGCGGATAAAAACTAGCAATACACGTCTGTCACCGGGCTTCGCCGGTGTGGAGCTGCGCGCCGGATGCGCCGCCGCTGGCGGCGGCATTTGGCGCGCCGTCGGGTAGCTGCCGGTAACGCTAACGGCGCCGGGGAGCCACCACCTCTTTGTGTGGAGGACTTTCAGGTTTGACGGACCGATCGGTCCATCACCGCTGTCGGTCGGCTCCTACCTGCGCGGCGGATTGCCGCGCAACCGTAGGCGGGCTCGAGCTGCCGCGCAGGAATGGCACCACTTATAGGCAGAAGGCCATTTGTGTTTCCAGCGCCACCGGGCGTGACTAGCGCGCCTGCCGGGCGCCCTATCTGGTCACAGGCCTGCGCCGGCTGTGGAGGGGGTGACTGTCGGTGGTGATGTCGATTTCGGCGATGCACGTCGGCCCCGGCGTGGACTATCTGACGCGGCACGTCGCCCGCGGTGACGGTGCCGGTCAGGGCTTGTCGCTTGCCGCCTATTACGCGGCGTCGGGCTATCCGCCGGGTGTGTGGCTCGGCTCCGGCCTGGCCGGGGTCGACGACGGGCGCGGCCTTCCCGCGGGCACCCGGGTCGCGGAGCCGGAGATGGGGCGGCTGTTCGGCCGCGGGCAGGATCCTGTGTCCGGCGCGCCGTTGGGCCGACCGCTTGCGGAGTCGCGGCCGGGCTTCAAGCCCGTGGTGGGTTTCGACCTGACGTTCTCGGTGCCGAAATCCGTGTCCGTGTTGTGGG
>CALANS010000216.1 GCA_937926105.1 uncultured Actinomycetes bacterium
CGGCACCGTCTTCACCGTTACCGCCGTGCGCCGCGACGGATCGATCCGCGCCGAAATGGACGGCGGTCAGCCCGTCACGCTCCCCGCCGACTACGTCGCCGACCACATCGAACTCGGCTACGCCGTCACCGCGCACCGCTGCCAGGGCGTCACCGCAGACACGACGCACACGATCGCAACGGTGCGAATGACACGCGAAGCCTTCTACGTCGCCATGACCCGCGGCCGCCTGTCCAACCATGCATACATCGACACCGACACCTGCCACGGCGGGCTCGACAATCTCGGCTCCCAGCGCGAGACCCGGCCCGCCCGAACCGTTCTCGAACAAATCCTCGCCAACCAGGGCGCCGAAGCCTCCGCCCACACGATGCAAGACCGCCTGACTGCCCGTGGGGCGACGCACCAGCGCCCCGACCGCTACAGGTCACGTGCCTCCCAACCCAGTGACCAATCCGGGATGTCCCGACGATGACACGCCCGTCCGTCGCACCGTCCGAAGGAGCAAACCCCATGGCCATCGACGCCGCCACACGATCCGTTCCGGCTGACCTACGGGTCACTGGCTTGACCACAGCACGAGCACCCCATGCTCCTACTCCGGCGCAGGCTGTCACCGACTTCACCTCGCGGTATCGCGGCAATTTCTGACGCAGGGCATGCCGCCGATCTCATATGCATCACGCCGCACCGGGATCGCGGTGTTGCGAGCCGCGAACCTCGATCCCGTCTACTACCGAGCCGCTTCTGGCGCGGCGATCCATCCTCGACCGCTGGCAACCCAATTCGAAAATCACCGACACATCACTCGCAGGGGCTTGACCGAAAAGCCAGGCCTTCGGTATCTCACCTCTACGACGCAGGGTGGCGGGCCTTGGACTGTATCGCCGACTGCGCGAGGTCCACGAAGGTGTCGAACGCGTCCGGGTCGGCTAGTGCGTCACGTGAGATGACGTCGGCGACGGTTGCGCCGGTGAGGATTCGTTTGACGGGTACTTCACATTTCTTGCCGTTCAGTGTGCGGGGAATCATCGGGACCGGTATGACTACCCCCGGTATGTGTCGTGGCGAAAGCGCTACTCGCACGGTGCTTTTCACCGAGGTGATGACGGTCCGGGCATCGGCGCCGTGGGCGAGTACCACGAACAGCACCAGGTCGCCGGGACCACGGGAAGAAGACGTGTCGACGACGAGCGAGTCGACGATCCCGTCGATGTGCTCCACCACGCGGTAGAACTCGGCGGTGCCCATGCGGATGCCGCCGCGGTTGAGGGTGGCATCCGACCTGCCCTCGATCAGGATGGACCCGCGGTCGCTGATCCGTACCCAGTCCCCGTGCCTCCATACGCCCGGGAACTGCTCGAAATATGCGGCGCGCAAACGACTTCCGTCCTCGTCCCCCCAGAAGCGCACTGGCATGGAAGGCATCGGTTTGGTGATCACCAGCTCGCCGACCTCCCCCACCAAGGGCTTGCCGGACGGATCGAATGCCTCGACCGCCGCGCCCAGCATCCGCGTCGAGATCTCCCCGCGCCACACCGGGACAGTCGGGGCACCGCCGACAACCGCCGTGCACACATCGGTCCCTCCGGACAGGGACACCACCTGGACCTCGCGCCCGATGCGCTCGGCCACCCAGTCGAACCCGTCCGGGGATAGCGGCGAGCCCGTCGACCCGACGGCCCGCACACAAGAAAGGTCCACCTCTGCGGCGGGATTCAACTCGGCGGCGCGGCAGGCCTGAATGAACGCGGCCGAGACGCCGAACCATTCCACTCGGTACTTCGCCGCCATCCGCCATAGCGACATCAGATCCGGCCTGCCGGGACTACCGTCATAAAGGACGACGGCCGCGCCGGCGAGTAGTCCCCCGACGAGGTAGTTCCACATCATCCAACCCGTGGTGGTGAACCAGAAGAATCGGCTTCCGGGACGCAAGTCCTGGTGCAGGGCCAACATCTTGAGGTGCTCCAGCACGATTCCGCCGACGGAGTGCACGATCGCCTTGGGCAGTCCCGTGGTACCCGACGAGTACAGCACCCACAATGGATCATTGAACTCGACCGGAGTGAAGGTCGGCTCCTCCGGGATGGCGATCAACTCGGCCCAGGTGATCGCACCCTCCGGAGCGGGGGTGCCTCGGAACGGTATATGCACGAATCCGGCCAGGTCCGGCAGCGCGGCGCGGATCTGCTCGGCGGTGCCTGTCGTGTCGAAACGCTTTCCGCCATACGTGTATCCGTCAACGGCAATCAGCACCGTCGGTTCGATCTGTTCGAACCGGTCGATCACGGAGGCCGCGCCGAAGTCTGGCGAGCAGGAGGACCACACCGCGCCGAGAGCGGCCGTTGCAAGGAACGACACGAGTGCCTCCAAGCGGTTCGGAACGAGCGCTGCCACCCGCATCCCCGCCCCGACACCGAGCCGCGCCAGCCCGGCCTGCGCAGCCCCCACCAGGGCGCGCAGCTCCGACAGTGTCACCATGCGTTCGTGGCCGGACTCATCGGTCTCGATGACAGCGACGTCGTCCGGCCCGCGGCCACGGTCCGGCGCAAGCGCGTGCTCCGCATAATTGAGCGTGCCCCCTGCGAACCAGCGCGCCCCCGGCATCACGGGTGTATCGATCGCGGATCCCGGGTCGCTGTGCCAGCGAAGATCGAAGTAGTCGGCGGCCGCCTGCCAGAATTGACCCGTTTCGTCAGTCGAGTATCGCCAAAGCGCGTCGTAGTCGGGAATGTCCCGGCCGGTCCGTGTCGCGATGACCTCGGCGAACTGCTTCATCAACGCCGGCCGCCGCTCGTCTTCACTCGGACGCCAGCAGATCTCCGGCACACCGCTGTCACACGCCACAGTCGGTCCTCCCCACAGCACCTATCCAGCCGCGGCCGCAGACGGTCACCGCAATCAACGACATGACTTGCATGCGATAACACGCAATTGGAGCGCTGCAATCACGCGACAAACGCGTGCGCAAGTGCGGCGTCACGATCGGTATTGAAACGGCGCGTGATGCGGGCGGTCGGTGCGTGCCGATCGAAGGCGTGGTGTGCCGCGCGATAAACGTGCAACTCAGTCGAAACGCCGGCTTGCATCAGTCGCTGCGCGTAACTGACATCCTCGTCGAGGAGCGGATCTAATTCGCCCACCAGCACGGTCGCGTCGGCAAGGCCGCTCAGGTCCTCCGCGCGTGCCGCGGCAGCGTATGCCGGTATCTCGTCCCCGCCGTAGGCCTCTCCGAGGTAGTTCGCCCAGCCAATTCTATTGCTTGTACAGTTCCACACGCGCTCATCCGTAATCCGTTGATTCGAGGCTGTGTCACCGCTCGCGTCGACCATTGGGTAGATCAGCAGTTGATGGCAGACCTGGTACTCATTCCGATCACGCGCCATCAGTGCCAACGCCGCCGTCACACCGCCGCCGGAGCTGTGTCCGCCGATCGCGATGCGACCCTTGTCGATGCCAAGGTCGCTGGACTGGTCGCTTGCCCAGGCCAACGCGGCATAGGCATCGTTGAGCGCGCCGGGGAAAGGATGCTCAGGTGCACGCCGCCAATCGATCGACGCGACGGCACAGTGGTGAAGATCTACCAGCGCGCTGCAAAACTGGTCATCGAAATCCGGGGCGGTCAGCACGTAGCCACCACCTTGCGTCCAGATCAGACAGGGTATCTGCCCCGACGCGTCGCGGGGACGGAAGAGCCGAACAATGACACTCGGCTCACCGTCAAGCCCGGGAACTTTGTAATCTTCGCTGACAACAGACTCCCGCGTCGACGCTGTATTGGTCTGGGCATAGATGCTGCGCAGAGTGTCGCGTGCTGCCCCGATATCTCGGAGGTCCAAGACCGGCAAACTTGTCACGATGGATCGTAATTCTGGATCCAGCTGGGGAATGATATCCATAACGCTCCTCAATTCAGTACCGTGTAACCGGCCTAAAAGCGCGTCAGATGTCGATCTTGTCGGCTCCCTTGAGGTGGAGCAATACACGCGCTTCCGCAGGAGTAGCTGGTCTCCGGTCGAAATAATCCGCCATGGCCGCTGCCTTCGTCACTAACTCGGCGTTCGAGAACGCCTCCTTGTCCTTCCGAACACGCAGATTGTCTTCCAGGCCGACACGAATATTGCCGCCGAGGGCGAGAGCCATTGCCGCGACGCCAAACTCACCACGATAGCCAACGCCTGCTGCCGACCAGCTAAAATCGATATCTCGCAGGGTCCTCTCGGATGTGCGAAGCATATGAATGAGCTGATCCGGTTCGGCCTGGTTGCCCCCGAGGACACCAAGGACGAACTGAAGGTTGAATGGCGGCACGATGGCGCCTTCGTCAATCAACCGTCGAATATTGAAAATCTGCCCCACGTCATAGATTTCAATCTCGGGAATAGTACCATTCCTTTTCATCAGTTCCGCCAGATACGTGATATCTGAGAAGGTATTCTTGAAGATATAGTCCTTGGTACCCTCGAGATACTCGCGCTCCCACTCTTCAAACGGAAGATCGCGAGCAGCAACTGGATAGATGCCGAAATTCATGCTTCCGGCATTGAGGGTCGCCATCTCGGGAGAGAATTGGAGCACGGATCCCCGTTCCGCAACCGTCATACCTCGCCCGCCCCCGGTCGTCGGCTGTAAAACCGCGTCCGTCTCGGCAGACAAGGCAATGAACACCTTGTGGAACAACTCCTGGTCCGCGACCGGCCGTCCGGTCGCCTCGTCGCGGACGTGCACATGGAGGACCGAAGCGCCTGCAGCCACTGCTTCCACGCCCTGGCGCACGATGTCACTTACGGTGAGTGGTATGGCCTTGCTCTGCGTGGGCACCGTCATACCTCCGGTGAGCGCGCAAGTGATGACAACCGGGTCGCTGGTCTTCATGAAAATCCTTCCCCCACGTGGCGCAACGCAACCCAACGTCTCGGTACGCGGATGGTGTGAGATGTGAGGCGCTTCGCGTTGTTTGGGCCTTCAGATCGTCTATGGCAACGCTTCCGGTAACGTTATAGGCTGCGATGAGTTGGTGTCAAGCGGTGCTGCAACCGCAGCGGCACTGCGATACTGGGCGACGACGAGGGAGTGTCATGGACGTTGACTACGCAGATAGGACCCGAAACTCGCGGGCGATCTACGAGAGACTGCTGCGGGTATTTCCCAACGGCGAGACGCGGGCGGTCGCCTGGTTCGCGCCGTACCCCGTTGTTATCGACAGGGGCAAGGCAGCGCATGTCTGGGATATCGATGGCAACGAGTACATCGACCTGCTGAACAACTACACCGCCCTGGTTCACGGGCACGCCAACCCGTACATCACACAGGCACTAACTGATGCGGCCTGGACTGGAACAGTCCACCCGGCACCGCACCGTAGTCAGCTCGCTCTCGCCGAGCACATCGCGAACCGATACCCTGGCGTCGAGCAGGTTCGTTTCACCAATTCCGGTAGCGAGGCGGCGATACTCGCCGCCCGCCTCGCGTTCCGTGCGACCGGGCGCTCGAAATTGGTTCTCATTGACGGTGGTTACCACGGCACAGGTTATCTGTTCGCTGACCCGAACCCGCACGTGATGCGCGTCCCGTACAATGATATCGAGGCGATGCGTGAGGCTATCGATGACACGACTGCGGCCGTGTTCATTGAACCATTCCTCGGAAGTGCGGGCGTGATCCCCGCATCAGAAACCTATTTAAAGCAGGTCGCAGGCGCTGCCCGACGGGCTGGCGCTCTGTTCGTGCTGGACGAGATCCAGGCCTTACGTTGGGCATTCCACGGCGCGAACGACCTGCTTGGGCTAGACGCCGATCTCGTACTGATGGGCAAGATCATCGGGGGAGGCCTTCCGGTCGGAGCAGTGGGCGGGCGCGCCAGCATTCTGCACTGCATATCGGCAGAAACGGGTCCGTCTCTCAAGCATTCGGGAACCTTCAACGGCAACGTCGCTACGATGGCGGCAGGCTTCGCAAGCATGCAATTGCTCACGAATGACGCCATCGCACAGCTAAATAACAGGGCATCCAGGCTGATCGACTCCGTCCACAGTGCCGCACGTGCCAGCGGACTGACGGTGAGTCTCACATCCGCGGGATCAATTTTTCACGTTCATTTCCTCGCTGACGCCCCTCGGGATGCCGCGCAGGCACGCGAAGGTCGGCACGAACTCAATGAACGATTGCACCGTCGCCTGCTGGTCCACGGTGTCTATACTGCCCCGCGCGGCATGGCGAATCTCTCGACCGCCCTGACCGACGCCGACCTGGCAAAAATCGCATCGGCCTATGAAGAAGCGTTCGCCGACGTTGCCGACTATTCGAACGGGGCCGGCTAATGGACGATATCGTATTCGTCACGGGCGCGGCCTCGGGTATCGGTAAGGCGATCTCGTATCGTTTCGCCCGGGATGGGGCCTCGCTGGCGATGACGGACATAGACTCGGCGGGTCTCGAAAACGCCGCCGCATCAATCCGCGCTCAGACCGGCGCCGCGATCTACGCCGCATGCTGCGATGTCAGCGACGCCGAGCAGGTGACGACATTCGTCTCCGCCGCTCATGACATCCTGGGTGCACCCACAACACTTGTCAACAGCGCCGGCATCGCACGAATGGGCACGGTGTTGGATACCACTCCGGAGGAGTGGGATCTGGTCTTCGCGACCAATGTGCGCTCCGTTTTTCTCTTGTGTCGCACCGTCATTCCCCTGATGAGGAAGGTCGAGAACAGTTCGATAGTCAATGTGGCGAGCGAGGCAGGGCTAGTGGGGTTCCGCGAGTACGCCGCCTACGCCGCTTCCAAAGCCGCCATTATCAATCTCACGCGATGTCTGGCCCTGGACCATGCGTCGGCCGGGATTCGAGTGAATGCGGTGTGCCCAGGATCAATCGACACGCCGCTCTTGCAACAGTTCTTCGACGCTGCGCCAGACCCGGAAGCGGCTCGCGCTCAGGACGCAGCCAACCATCCGATGGGAATCGGCACCGCGGACGATATCGCGGCGGCTGTCAGGTATCTTGCATCAGCATCAGCACGGTACGTGACCGGTACGGCACTCGTCGTCGACGGCGGGTACACAGCAGCGTGATTGGGGGTGCCTCATGAGCACATGGGAAGTATGGGCGCTGCGAACCGGCTGCAGCGCGGTTGACCAATCGATGCTGACTTATCTGAACGGCATGGGTCACGAGGTCACCATCCCGCATACAGCGCTACTGCTACGGGGCGACGCTACCGTACTGATTGATACCGGGTTTGCCGATCCTGACGTCATCAATTCCGCCTATCCGCAACGCATATGGCGCACACCCGAGCAACACCTGCAATCGCTGCTGGGCTCGATAGGGAGCAGTCCCAGTGACGTCGACATCATCCTGCACACTCACCTGCACTACGATCACGTCGGAAATGACAGGTTATTCTCAAATGCTACGATCTACGCCCACCAGCAAGAGTTGTCTTACTACCGCGATCCGACGGCTCCGTTGATGCGACAGGAATACTTCGCGCCAAAGTACCACTATCCGCCGCAGTTCGATGCTGAGCGAATCGAATCCATATCAGCAGACACGACCATTGCACCTGGGCTAGACTTCATTCACCTTCCGGGACACACGCCGGGTTCCTCCGGAGTCCTCATCGAAACCGCCGATGGACTGACATGTTTCGCCGGGGATCTCGTAATGGTCCGCGAGAACTTGGATCCAAAGCAACCTGTCGGTCTCCATGTCGACGTAGACATGTGCGAACGATCGAGGCGAAAGTTGAACTCCTACGGCGCGCAGATAATCCCCAGTCACGATATGCGAATCTTTGACGTAGCAGACGTTCGAAAGCTCGCATGATTGAGCCACTTAACCACGACGGAGGACAATAGCATGCATGAACCGAGCGACCGGAGGAGCGGACGCGCACCGACCATCGTCGATGTAGCGACCGCAGCGGGCTTCTCGGTTTCGACCGTGTCACGAGTTCTCCGTGGCGGGCAGGACGTGAACAGCATGACCCGTGCACGAATTCAAGAAGTAATGCTCGAGCTGGGGTTTCGACCGTCGCCGATTGCCCGCGCCCTCGTGACTGGCGAGTGGCGCCTCATCGCATTGCTGGTCAGCGACCTGACCAACCCGTTCTACCCGCAACTAGCACGCTCCGTCGAGCTCAGCGCCCGCGCCCTCGGATATACCGTCATCATCTGTAACACCGATGACGACATAGATATCACCGTTTCCAGTATCGAGCGGCTAAGCCGCCAAGGACTCGATGGAATCATCAACGCCTCTGGCCGCGGCCAGGAAGACGAATTATTGAAGGTCTTGCTAGATCCTCGCCGCATTGTATTCGCCAATCGACGTCCATCCTCTGACCGTTTCAGCAGCGTGGTCTCGGATAATGAGTCGGGTGCCAAAGAGCTTGCCCGACACCTAATTTCTCTCGGGCACCGCCATATCGGTTTCATCGGTGGCCCCTCGTATGCGACGAATGCCATGGACCGCGAGCGTGGCTTCCAAGAAGTCATCGCGGAGCATCCAGGCGCCACGGCCTTCGTCTCGCGCGGACCGTTCGGGCGACAGAATGGCTATCGGACCGTGAGTAGCTGGCTTGATCAAGGTTTCCCGATTTCAGCGGTGGTGGGCGTCAACGATACAGTCGCGATCGGTGCTTTAGAGGCCGTGCTGGAGCACGGATTGAGAGTCCCCGAAGATATATCGGTGGCGGGCTTCGATAATGTTGACCTCGCAACTTCCGCCATTTTCCACCTCACGACAGTATCCCTAGACATTGAACGTATGGGGAAACTGGCTGTCGAGCTGTTAATATCCCAACTGAAGGCCGAGGGCAAATTCAAGCCGACGTCGATGGTGCTGACTCCCAGGCTGGTCACTCGCAAGACGTCCGGTACGCCTTCCAATGATCCGGCGTAATTCCTGTGGCGGGCTTCACCGCAATGACGATGTCGAGCCGGGGAACAACGGCCGTGCAGGGTCATGCGCGCCGACTCGGGGAGGTTCCGCGTGACGCCCCATGTTTCGAATCGTCACCCGCGGGTCCTCGTGGCGCCCGATAAGTTCCGCGGTACCTTATCCGCCATCCAGGCGGCGGTGGCCATTTCCCACGGAATCGCGCAGGTTTGGCCCGACGCGCAAATTCGCACCATACCTGTCGCGGACGGTGGCGAGGGCACAGTGGCTTGCTTCATCGCCGCAGGCGCGCAGCGTCGATCCAACACGGTTTCGGGTCCGCTTCGCGGACGCGTCCGTGCCAATTGGGCCGTTCGCGAAGATACTGCGATTATCGAGATGGCGGCAGCCAGCGGGCTAGCGTTGATCACGCCCTCAGTCACGAGCGCACTCGCTGCCGATTCGTTCGGTACCGGTGAATTGATCATCAAAGCGCTCGGAGAGGATGTCAGCACCATTGTTGTCGCGGTAGGAGGGTCCGCCACAACGGACGGCGGGACGGGCGCGCTTAGAGCTCTGGGGGCGAGATTCTTAGATTCCGCTGGGAACGAATTGCCTCCGGGAGGCTATTTCCTGCAATATTTGGAAGGCATCGACCTCGAGAGGTTGGACCCTCGGCTGTCCGAGGCGCGCATACACGTCTACTGCGATGTCGCCAGCCCGCTAATCGGCGGCCATGGCGCCGCTACGGTCTTCGGCCCGCAGAAGGGCGCAGATCCCGCAGCTGCGGAAGCTCTGGAGGCTGGTATGACGCAGTTCGCCGCGGTGGTCGCGGATCTGACCGGGACGGATCTCCGTCGCGTGGCGGGCGCCGGTGCCGCCGGTGGATTCGCTGGCGGATTTCACGCTTTGCTACATGCACAGCTGATGGGGGGTTTTTCCGCCATCGCCCACGATCTCGAGCTTGCCACTCAGGTAAGCTGGGCAGACTTGGTCATCGTCGGTGAAGGTTCACTCGATTTGCAGTCCTTACAGGGAAAGGCGCCCGTCGCGCTCGCACAACTGGCCGCGCAGCTAAACACTCCGGTGGCTGCAATCGCCGGAACCGTGAGTTTGTCTGAGCACCAGCTGAACGCGGCGGGGCTCGTGGCCGCTGGATCCGCCAGCGAAAGCGCGGGCTCGAGTGCTGCTGCCTTGGAACATCCGGCCATGTTTGTGACCGCGGCAGCCGCTGACCTCGCCCGATCACTCGACCGCCGTTGACAGCGCCGCTACGGTGTTTCCGCGTGGCGCGTGTTCACGCCGTAGGGGCGTCAGGAGCGAATGTATGGGCCGAATTCCGGCAGGACGCCCTTGGTGAGAATGAAGCAGCCGTATGGCCGACTCTCGCCCGTGGCGACAACCGCGAAACAAGTCTCAGTACGGCGGTAGAACTCGTCTCGTTCCATGGCGTGGTATTCCAGCGGGCGGCTGGACGCTTTGCGGCATATGTCTAGCACTTCTCCCTGCACCGAGCTTTGTGCCCACTCTTCGGCAGGCACAGCCATACTGATGACCGGTCTCGCCGTGAACCCGTCCAGGGGGAACAAGGTAAGTACTGACTTAATGACTTGGCCGCATCCCAAACTGCGCAGATAATGCACGCGGCCGTTCTTAGAACGCGCAGGGAAATGACGATCCACTACAGCAATTTCATCACCATGTCCCATTTCGGCTAGCGTATGCAACAATTCCGGGTCAATGATCGAATCGATATTCTTCAGCATCGAACTGCCTTCTATCTAAAAGTCTAGTAACTTGCAAAGAAACTGAAGACGCCTCTGTCACGTGAACGATCGTGCGTTACGGGAGCGCATCGTCGTTAGAAAATCTCTCCACAACATTCGTCATGATCTTTGACGGGTAGTTGTCGTAATTGTTATACGACAGGCTCCCACACCAGGCGATAGAGCCTGTAGAGAACACCGCGCCTCCTCCAGGCACCCGAAAATACACCACATCCGACCGAACTTTCGGGTTCATGTCACCACCCATGAACGCCGACGCCTGCCCATGATTCTCACGCACTTCGATCATCAGCCTGGACAGGCCCTCGCTGGAAGCCACCACCGACGCCCAGCCTGGTGAACCTAGCTGCGGGTCGTACCAATCCACCTCGATACCAGCGGCGCCGCCCTGCTCCAGACCATATTCGCCGATGCGCGCATCGTCGGGAATACCGGCCATGATCCAAGAACCGGAGTCGGTGAAGCTGTCCTCGTTACGCACGTAGTATGTCGACAGATCGAGCCCCTGCGCCACGAAGCCAACGCCCGTCAATTTTTGCGGAGCGCGCCCCTTGTTCCGCCAGAGGCCACCCAGCTCACCGGTCGTACTCAAGTAGTACTCTCCGGGCATCGCAGTCCATGCTTCGATGCCACCCCATCGCCGCACTTCGATGACTCGCGGATCTTCCGGCCAAAATGCCGTTGTCCAGTAAAATCCGTTACCGCCCAAATACATCAGGCGACCGCCATGAGCGACATAGGAATGGAATACGTCCAGCATCCGCCCACTCGTATATTCTGAATGTGACGGCGTCACGACCACGCGGTAGTTGTCCAATAGCTCCGAACCGAATTCATGGACGTCATGGTCGGTGGCGACGTCGATGTCGTAGCCTTTGGCGTCGAACCAGTCGAGCAGGTGCAAGTCCGCGTTGAATTGCCAGACCCTGCTCATGGAGTGCCGATACTTAGGACGCACAGTCAGCAAGGGACGCATCCAACTCGAGTAGCAGACGCCGGATCCGTCAGAGTGGTGATCGTAGAGCGACACGCCGTATTCGCGGTGACGATTCCTCGCCAACTCCTGCTCTTGTAGGTGGGGCACCGAGCCGGTGCGTACCTCCACGTTCGCCGAGTCTGTGGCCATCAAGTCGTTGCCGTACGCCAGGTAACTTGCGGTGGGCATGACCAGCAAGATCTTAGCTGGGGTAGCGGCCAGCCCGGGCCGAACGAAGAAAACGACGTAGTCCTCTTCCAGCACACCGTCAATGTCGGCCCGTAGCTTCGCCGCATACACACCACTGGGCCAGGAGCCCGGGATCGTGACGGTGAATGATTCCGTCCAATCGCAATCGATCAGATCATCGTCATGAAAGTGAATGGCGCCGTACTGATCCGAGGCGTGACGGTAGTCGAACTCGGAACCATTCCAGTTGTATCCGGTCATCGCTCGAGCTGGCATATTGATCAGTTCACCGTGATGGCCGGAACCACTCACGTCGACGACACGTCGGTGTTCCGACACGCCGGCCGTCGTGATGCCGGCGTGGAAGTCCCACGCCAGGACGGTGCCGCCCGGCAACCGCCGCGAGAAGAGGGGCTCCAGGTCACCCTCGACCGGTATCACGCCGCTGGTAATACGCGGGCGGTCGATTTTACCGTTGAACACGTCGCCGAAGCGGACTCTCCCGCGGTCATCGATGTGAGAGAAGGCCGCGCCGACCAGCACACGCCCCCGATCCGAGGGAAGGCCCGTCATGGGAGCGACTCCCCGGGCGCCCATATCGATGTCGGGATGGCGGAAGGCGAGCCGACCATTAAATGGCTCGATCACCGGCTGCTGGACCACACTCACGGTTCCCGAGACCGGGTCGAGGACCGCAGCCAGGGCATACCAGATTCTGGTGAGCATGGGGGTGGCCAGTCGTACCCGCTGTGTCCCGGCCGCTGCCTCGAAGACGACATGGCCGCCGTCATCGAGAAACAGGCGCCATTGGCAGCCGCCCTCAGCGGCCTCCTGCGACATGATGGTTTGATCGTGCCCAGCCTTCGGCTTCGTTGGGCAGGCCAGCAGCCACAGCGACAATCCCTTTGTCCAGTCGACCGACAGCGGCTCGCAACTGGCGGAACACGATCCGATCTGCGTCTCTTGCGCGAAACCGGGGAGGCCGAAGAATGCACCTTCGGCCATCTTCTGCTCTTTGAAGCCCGGACCGGCGGAGTGCAGATCCCCATGGATCAGTCGCACCATCGAGACATCGTAACTGTCAGCCCCGTCACAGCTGACGTAAAAGGTAAGGTCGTCACCGGCCTCGACGCTGACCTGATCCGCGTAACCCACGATCGGTTTCGGTTCGTAATCTCGCGCATCCAACACCACTCTGCCCATGACGACCGCCTCCCTAAGATTCTTCGTGCATCAGCAGTGCGCGTACGCTCGTCGCACCAACTCGAGCCGCTCCAGAAAAATCGCGTGTTCGATTTGTTCGACGGAGAAGAACAATGTCGGGCGACAGTAGACGACGGTGCCAGGTTCCCGCGAAAACTCTCCGATGCACCAACTGGTCTCCGGCTCGACAATGACAATGACCAGTCGAGGCTCAGAAGGCACTGGGTCATCCCGCAGGAAGGTTAGCACCATATCCAGATGGACCGAATGGAGGCCCAAAGGGTCCCGCCGATGCTCGGCGACGAGGTCATCGCTGATGAGCGGCTCAATTGTTTCACGCCATACGTAGCGTTTGAGGCGCTGGGTGATTTCCTCCTGTTTCTGAAGGTCTTCATCGATGTCAGTGAGCATCAGCGTGTCCCATCACGATTGCGGCTCCGGGTCCTCGACAGCTTCCACTGATGGGCCGGCCGCGTAGATGAGTCCCATGATCTGTTTACTCATGGTCGCGTATTCCTTAGTGTTGTCCAGCGAACTGATCACACGATTTTCATGCATCAGATATATACGATCAGCCAGGCCGATCATCTCGGGCAGATCCGAGGAGATCAGAATAATCGTTGTGCCCTGATCCGCCAGGTCAGTGATCAGTTGGTGGAAATCGGCTTTTGTTCGAACGTCGATGCCCGCAGTCGGCTCATCAATGACGAGCACGTCCGCCTGCGCTGCCAGCCACTTGGCGAGACTCACTTTCTGCTGGTTTCCGCCCGAAAGCTGCCCCACTGTCTGCCGCACAGAGGAGACGCGAATGTCCAGCGATTCGCGATAACGATCGGCGATTCGCATTTCGGCGCGACTGGACACGCCCCGCCACCGGCCTGCGAGTCGCTGCCATACCGTCACTGCGACGTTTCTGGCGACGTCGAGATTGAGAAAGAGCCCTTCGCCGCGACGGTCTTCCGAGACGTAGCCGATGCGGTGCTTATGCAATGCCTGACTGAAGGAAGCCGTCGTAATCGGCGTGCCCGCAAGTCGTATGGTTCCGCCGGTCTTGCGATCCAGCCCAACCGCGGCCCGCATGAGCTCGCTACGGCCGGCTCCGACCAGGCCGTAAAGACCGACGATCTCGCGACGATACGCGATCAGCGAGCATTGCTCTGTCGTCGCCGGCGTCTCCAGGTCGACAATCTCAAGCATCGGTGTGGTGCAACGGTCGATCGCGCGCAGCTGATATTCGCGTTGCGCCAGCGTCCTACCGGCCATCGCATTGACAATCTCATCGCGTGAGGTGCTAGTGAGGGGTTGAGACCGCACGACGGTCGCGCCGTCGCGCAGAATGGTCGCCACGTCGCAAGCGGCGAAGACCTCCTCCAGCTTGTGGCTGACGAGGACAATCGAGCAACCGTCATCGCGGAGGCGCCGAATAGTCCCTAGAAGGGTTTCGACCTCGCGCTGTGTTAACGATGCCGTAGGCTCATCAAGGAATATTACCCGGTTTTCAAACGCCAAGGTCCGCGCGATCTCAACCATTCGTAATTGTGCGACACTCAGGTTATCGACCAACGCGTGTGGGTCGATAGAAACACCGAGACGGGTCAATGCGCGCTCTGCCGTTTGGATTTCTTCGACGCTATTGATGAATCCGTACCGTGTTGGTGGGCTGGCCATGCAAATATTTTGCGCAACGGTGAAGCCCGGGATCAAGTTGTGTTCCTGGTGCACGACGCCAATTCCGGCGTGGGACGCCTCCAGCGCAGAACCGAAAATGATTGGCACGCCACGCAACCGAACCGTGCCGGCATCCTGCAGGAGAACACCCGTCAGAATATTGATAAGGGTTGATTTGCCAGCGCCATTCTCACCGAGCAGTGCGTGCACTTCTCCCGGCATCAATCGCAAGTCGACGCCCGCCAGCGCTTTGACACCGGGGAACTCTTTGACGATGCCTTCGGCAGCGAGCGACGGCTGATTGGCGTTCATCCGATCCGAACCCTCCTGTCGGCTGTGCGTCGACGTAGTTCGCTCAGCGCGACGGTGACGAGCACCACGCCACCGATGACGAAGTTCACCCAGCTCGGATCCAGCGCATAGGTGGACCGCGCGACGTCGATCAACCGAAGAAGGGTGGCCGCCAGCAGTGTGCCTAGCACCGGTGCTCTCCCGCCGGACAGTGCGATGCCGCCGATGATCGGCGCCGCAAAGCTCAAGAGCAGCCAGTCACCTCCTACCGACCGGTTAATGCCCGATGCTGACGTCATGACCAGGAGCGCAGCGACGCCGACACACAGTCCAGACAGGGTGTGAGCAACGAGGACGGAACGCTTGTTCACGATGCCGAGGAGAAACGCGCCCTGGCTGTTCGCTCCCGTGGCAAGCGAGCGACGTCCCAACCGGGTCTTCCGATAGAAGACCGACAGCGCGCCAGCGAAGAGCAGCACACCAAGAAAGACGAGGGGTACGCCTCCGATGTTCGTACTACCGAACCCTTTCAGCGCGGCTGAATAACTGCTCACCGTCGACGTCCCTACGAGGCCGTATTGAACTCCGACGAATACGGTCATCGTCGCCAGTGTGATGATGAAGCTGTTCAGCTCTGTCAGGTTGACCAACAAGCCGTTGACGGCTCCGAGCGCGACAGCCAAGACGATCAGGATGATCAGCGCGATTGGCACCGGCAGTTGATATTTGGCCATCAATACAGCGGCCACCGCACAGACGGTGCCACCCATTGGCCCCACCGCCAGATTGAGTTGGCCCACGGCGAGGACTGTCAACTGCGAAAAGCCGATGACGATCGACAGCGACAAATAGCCAAGCAGGCCGATAAACGCTGCCTCGCTCAGCAGCGTGCCACTCGATGTACCGTTGAGCACGAGGTAGGCGATGACGATGACCAGGATCAGTGTCGCCTCGTGAATCGGCAGCCTGATGCGACGGGAGTTCATCGTCTGCTCCCTGCCGCCGATGCCCTCACCCTGACCATTCTCGCTTTCGCCATCCGCATCTGTCCCCTGATGCGGCTAAAGCTCTGGACGGACAGCACCAGCAGGAGCAGCACGCCGAGCGATATGTTGAGTGCTTCCAGGCCGACACCGTGTGTCGTCAGTCCGGACCTCAACACAAATGTCAGAAGCGTTCCGAAGATGGTTCCTATTACCGATACTGCTCCGCCGAGCAGGCTCGTTCCGCCGAGCAAAGGCCCGAGGAAAGACGGAATCATAAATTCGGATCCGATGGCGGCCGTGGCTGCGCCGTTGCTGATGACCACCATGATGCCCGCGGCGCCGGCTAGCGCTGCCGACAATGCGTGGGCTTGAATGACACGCCGTCGCGTCGGAATGGCGGCGGCGGCGCTGGCTCGCATGCTGTTACCGATAGCGATAAGCTCCCGGCCGAATCGAGAACGTCGGTATATCCAGATCATATAACCCACGATGACGAGAGCCGGGATCAGCAACATCGGCATGAATCTGGGCCCGCATACAGGGCCCGCGCAGATATCCGCTAACGATGCACGACCCAAATATTTCATGCCATCCGGTTTGACCGTGAAGGCCGCCGCCGTCGTCAATCGAGTATATACGAGTGCGACGAACCCAACCAACAGGAAATCCATCGCTAACGTGACGATGAACGAATTCACATTCGAAACAACAATGATCACTCCGGTTAACACGCCGAGGAGCGCCGCGGCTGCGATTCCTAATAGCGCGCCCACCAGCAGGCTGGCACCGAAGAACTGGAAAGATATCCCCGCGACCATCGCGGCGACAGCTGCCATTCTTCCCACGGCGAGATTCATGTGCCCGATCGACAACGCCGTCATCTGCGCGAGACCCACGACGGTGAACGTAGCGGCGTCACGTAACAATGGATATGTTACAAACACACTGTTTGCGAAGTTCGGATCCACCAAAGTGAATGCGAACCAAATCAACACGACCAATGACGCGAGCACCCACAGTTGAGCGTTACTTCGATTGATCAGTGTCCTCGCGTTGATCGCCAGCCCTAGTCCTGCCACTTATGGAGTCCTCGTTCTTCCGAAGTCCTTGTTCGTCGCCGCTTGAATTCAGGACCGAGCGCCCCAACGAAATGATCGCCCGGAACCGCCGAACTACTGTGCGCAGTGGGCGCCACGAAGGGAACACCGGGCCCGCGGAGCTCCGGCCAACGACCCTCGGCACCAGGGTCTCGGCAGTCGGATACCGCGCCGCTAACGAGACCCTGCGAGTCATACGCCGGTGCACGAATCACAATCCTCGTATGGGCTAGGAGGTAGCCGTCAGCCCTTGCATGTCAGGTATTTGTTGTTAAAATCGTCGATCAGCGATTTCGACTTCTCGATCCGCTTGGCGTCAAACGTATCGACATTATCCTTGCCTACGAGAAATGACCCGGAGTCGACATAGATGCCATCTTCATTGATCGTGCACTGCCCGCTTTGCAGCTTCGCGACTACGTACGCGCCAACATAGGCCTGGCCCCATGGATTCTGCACCATCGTTCCGGCGACAGACCCGTCACGGATTCCGTCGAGGATAGGCTCGGTATCGTCGATCGCCATAATCTTGATCGGCAGATTGGCCTTCTTGACGGCGGCAATAGCGCCTTCGGCCGATACCGTGGAGGTACCAACGATGCCGTCAACCTCAGATCCACGCGAGACCAGCAGGTCTGTGACGGCCTTCTCAGCAGTTTGGAGGTCATTGTCGATGTCGGAAATGTGCTGAACGAGTTTGATCTTGCCGTTGGACTCGGCGACGGCTTTCTCGACACCCTCAATGCGCCGTTGCGTGTTCGAATCGACCAGCAGACCGGTCACGTGAACGATCGAGCCTTCACCGCCGAGCGTGTCGATCAGCGCTTTCGTCGCCTCGTAGGCCGCCTGTTCTACGTCCGTTGACAAGCAGAAGTAAGCGCTGTCTTTGTCACCGGCGGGGCACGACGTGACGGAACCAACCGCAAATCCCTCGTCACGCAGGTGCTCGAACGTGCTGTTAATGTCCGCGGGCGACACGCCGAACACTGCGAACGCGTTGTAGCCCCTGGCAGCGAGGGAGTCGAGCAGCGCATTCTGCTTGGTCTGGTCCCACTCCGACGTGTCATCGAACGTGACGTCCGCCAGGCCGAAATCCTTCTTTGCCTGCGCTGCGGCATCGGGCCACGATGCGTAGTACGGATGCGGCCCGCCGTTGACCAACGCGACTTTGATCTCGGAGAGAGGCATGACGTCTCCCGCCGACCCGGCCGAGGAATCTGCTGCCGATGTGTCATCGCCACTGGTCCCCTCGGCGGACTCCTCGGCGCTGGCCGGCTCGGGCGACGCCGAGCCGGAGGATGCACTATTGGCACTACAACCGGCGAACAGAAGCGTGCCGGCCGCGATCGCGCCCAGAAGGCGCGTGATACGCCTGGTTCGATGTGTCATGTAAACCGCCTTAGCCGTTGTCCCGCAGGGCGCACCTAGCGGGCTGGGACATTTCAGTGCAGATGCTGGCGCGGGTCGTCCAGCGAAGTGATAACGTAACCGGTACCGTTGCCAAGACCATAATGCGGGGTGCCAGGGGTGTCAATAGTCCGTCTTTCACGATGTCGATGCGATGCCGTCGAATATCCTCGAAAATTTTTCACGTCACGGTGGACAGCCCCCGTCGCCAGTCGACGGACGTGCGCACGATCCGCGCACAACTAATCGCGTGCCGAGAACAATCCGCCGTGGGGTCGTATCCCGCGGCCCTGTCGTTACGTGCAACCGACGAAGGAGCAGCTTCATCGCGATTACTCCCTGTTCGACATCTGGTCGTTCCACGACAGTTAACGGCCGGTGCCAGCAGCTCAAAGAGCCGTAGATCGTCGAACCCAACCAGGGACACATCGGCCGGAATGTCGGCCCCAATGTCTTTGACCGCCCTCAGTGCCCCGATCGTCATGACGTTGTTGGCGACGAAGACGGCCGTCGGCGGACGGGGCAGCGCCAATAGGCGCAGCATGCCCTGGTACCCACCTTCCTCTCGAAAGGCACCGTCCTGGTCGTAGTCGCCTGGCGTCTCCAACTCGTGCTCGAGTAGCACTGAGTGCAGTGCGGCCCATCGCTCGCGCCCGGGAGTCGAGGCCGGGTTCCCGTGTATTTGGCCGATGCGAGTATGCCCCAAGGACAGGAGGTACTCTGCGGCCTGCTTCGTGCCGCCGACGTTATCGACGAGGACTGTATCGTTCAACCGTCCCGGTGTAGGGTCGGCCAGCAGCGCCCTGCCTGGCTTGCGCCGGGTGGGTTTCTGCTGGCCGCCCTCCGAACCGGACGTGCCCATTCCTGAGCATCCGGCTCTCCATGTGATCACGCCGTGGTGCTTGCCCAAGGGGTTGGGATGCGGGTTCCTCGGTAGCGGTAGCGGGTCACTGGAACCTGCCAGGCGCGGAAGAACTCGATCCCCTTGGCGCGGATCCGCCATTGGGGCAGATGCCGTCGCACGAGGGTGCGCATGTTCAGTTTCGGGTGTCGCTTCTTCAGCCAGCCCACGATCCGCCAGAAGGCGAAGTGGTCGATGTAGCTGAAGACGTGTTTCACGACGCCGTGCTGAAAGTATGCGCACCAGCCCCGCAGCGCCGGGTTGAGGCGGCGCAGCAGGTCGGCGAGCGTTCGATGAGATGCCCGGCGAGTCAGCGTCCGCACCTTGTCCCGGATGGAAGCCAACGACTTCCGTGACGGGTAGGTGTAGATCGCGGTTTTCCCGCCGTGACCTCTGATCCGGCGGCGCTGGATGTGCCACCCGAGGAAGTCGAACCCGGTGTCTATGTGCGTGACCGTCGTCTTCTCAACCGACAGGCGCAGGCCCATCGGCGCGAGCACTGCGGCGACCTCGCCGAAGAGCACATCGGCATCAGCGCGGGTGCCGCGAACGAGGACGACGAAGTCGTCCGCGTAGCGGACCAGCTTCATCGTCGCGCCCCCGGCGCGTTGATGTTTCGTGCGTGCCCATTGCGGCCCGAGCGCATCCCACTTGCGTTGGAAGTGCTCGTCCACCACGGACAGGGCGATGTTCGCCAGCAACGGCGACAGAATCCCGCCTTGCGGGGTGCCGGTGAACGTGTCCCTGTTCACGCCGTCCTCACTGAGAACGCCCGCGTTCAGAAACCCACGGATCAGGCGCAACACACGCTTATCGGCGATCCGGTCGCGGACGCGCTGCATGAGCGCGCCGCGATCGATCTCGTCGAAACACGCGGTGATGTCCGCTTCGAACACCTGCACGTAGCCACGTGAGGCGTAGTAGTGGATTTCCGCGATCGCGTCCTGCGCCCGCCTGCGCGGCCGGAACCCATACGAGGACGGCTGAAAGTCGGCCTCGAAGATCGGTTCCAGCACCAGCTTGAGCGAGGCTTGAACGATCCGGTCCGTCATCGTCGGAATCCCCAGCTTACGAATCTTGCCGTTCGCTTTCGGAATCGACTTCTGACGCACCCGCTCCGGGACGAACCCACCGCCCTTCACGCTTTCGCGCAGCTCGGCGAGCATCCCTTGCACCTTCTGCGACGGGACGGATCGTGGAACGATTCCGTCGACTCCCGCGGTGCGGCCTCCCTTGTTGCCCTGCACCCGGTTCCACGCCGCAACGAGGAAAGCCGGGTCATAGACCAGGTTGAACACATCGTCGAAGCGACGACCGGGATCGGACGTCGCCCATTGGTGCAGTTTCGTCTGCATCGTCAGTACCCGCGCCCACGCCTCCGTTGCGTCGGCTGGCCACAGAACACCCGTATTCACGGCTGTGTCTCCCTTACTGCTTCTCGATCCTGCGATCACACTGGACCGCTTCGCCATGCGGCCGGCTCTCCCGACCTCGGACTACTACGGGTCCTCCGCCCCATCCCGACCCGATCAGCAGGCCATGCGCTCAGCCTTCGGCACCGCCGCCGGATGCGACGCACCTCCGGCGGAGCCGGGATGGTTCCCACGTTCACTCTCGAACCCTTCGACGGGATCGGCACCCAGTTATGCCCCAGCATCATCGCCACGGCTACGCCGCAGGCTTTCACCGTGGCCTCCCGACCGGCGACATCACCCGGCCCAGAAGTTCCCCTTGCCGCCGAAGCCGTGAGGGTGCGCGATGCAACCCGACCCGTATCCGCCAGGTTGGAGTCGGTGGTCTCGTATTAAGGGGCTTTCAGCCACTGGTTCCTATCCGTATGCCTCTCCGTCTCGCTAGCCGAGCCCGCACCATCTGGCAGTACCGGATACGACTCGTCGTTGTCGAGGACTGCTCCACCCAACCCGCTCACGCCAACGAGCCAGATCGTCCTCCAGCTATCACACGCTTGCTGCGACAAGCGTCGAGCGGTGTCCTTTCACCACCGCAAGGTTCAAGAACGCCTCGTGGCGCTCGACGTCTCACGGTCAATGAAAACGACGGGAACGCCGCTGTCGGTGAGAGCCGGCGAGAGGTGCCCAGCCTCCGTCGTTGGCGCGAGGATCACGCCATCGACGCGACCGACGAGGCTTGACAGGATCTCTTTCTCCCGAGCCTCGTTCTCGTCGGTGTTATACAACGAGACGCTGTAATCAAGTCCCTGCGACTCGCCTTCCGCACCTTTCACGACTGAGGCGAAAAATGGGGTCGTAATATCTGGAACAACTAGCGCGATAGTTTGTGTGCGACCGTATTTGAGGTTCTGGGCCATCGTGTTCGGTGTGTACCGCAGTTCCTCGATTGCTCGCTGCACGCCGGTCGCTGACTTCACGCGTTGGCCTCTTAGATGCCTGTATACCGTAGCGGGCGAAACGCCAGCGCGTTGCGCCACATCGGCTAGGGTCGCGCTCATCGCCGTGATCCGCATGCGTCAGGAACGGCGTCTGGCGCAGGTAATTGATGCATGGCCAACTCGCACTGCGAGACGTTCAATCCGAGCATGCCACGACTCCTCGTGCTAACCTGTAGCGACCGACAGCGCAATCAGATTGCGTAATCAAAATAACAACGTCGGCGCCGGGCGGCAAGATATCGTCGAGCGAGCGCATCAGAGCCACTGCGTCATCGTTACCCCCGATCCTGCAGATCTCTCAGTGACTGCCCCGCCCCGGCGCTTCCGGGCGCCGTCTCACCAGAAGGAATTGATCGCTATGACATCCGCGGACACCGAACGATCAAGCGACTCGATCGCCGATGCCCCGAATGCGGGGCTAGTCGCCGTCGTCGGGAGCGCGATGATGGACCTCATTACCTACACGGAACGTATCCCAGATGAAGGTCAGACCCTGTCTGGGACCTCTTTTGAGCTCGGCTTTGGAGGGAAAGGTGCAAACCAGGCCGTCATGGCGCGGCTATTGGGTGCGCCCGTAGCATTCGTGGGCCGGGTTGGCGACGACTCCTTTGCAGATATGACCATTACAAACTTTAATCGGTTAGGAATAAATATCTCAGGTGTAAGTCGGTCATCAGGTACCTCAACCGGCGCTGCGGCCATTTGGGTGACACCCGACGGTTCTAATCGAATCATTTGCGTAGGAGGCGCCAATGACAGGCTTACCGATACTGAGGCCTCAGAATCGATATTATCGTTGCCAGAGGTGGCGGTCACTGTGTCGCAATTCGAGATTCAAGACGCGGCGATTCTCGGAGCATTCCGAGCCGCGAAAGTTCGTGGATCGGCGACGATCCTAAATCCCGCCCCCAGCCGACACGTTACAGCGGAAATCCTCCAACTTACCGATTGGCTTGTCGTTAATGAAAACGAATTTGAGGATCTCACTGACACAAGGCAACGACCCCGAGACTGGAAAGCTGACGATCAATTTATCATTCGTGTCTCTCAGGCCCTCGGAATTAAGTTGGTCATTACGCTTGGCTCAGACGGGGCGCTCCTATCCAAGCCCGATGGCACAGTATTCCGCGTCCCTGCGCCGGCCGTGAAAACAATCGATACGACTGGCGCTGGTGATGCATTCGTGGGAGGACTCGCCTTCGGTGTGGCCACGGGCCGATCGGAATTGCAATGCGTCGAACTGGGGTGCTATTGCGGAAGCCGAAGCGTCACGCAGCGCGGCACCCAGCGGTCGTATCCGAGGAGACACGAGATTGCACGATTCCTCCGCGCTTCATCGCCGCCAACGGCGGGATGACCGACCGTCTTAGCGATGGCTTCACTTTCATCGCTGCCCTCAGATGAGCCAGTCGGCGATCGCCCGGCAAGCTTCAGGTTCGCGGTGATCGCTCCCTCGGAAGAGCTAGGCACCCGGGATGGTCTGGACGCACGGCTGGACGATCAGCGCACGCTTGGCGCAACCGTCAGTCGGCATGTGGCGGAAAGCGCCGAGCAGAGCGGCACTGTCGAACAGCGGCGTAGACCTCGACCCGCTCGTGAATCGCGCGCAGGCTCTCGGGAGCAACCCCCTCGCTTTCACGCGACCGGTATGCGACCCGCTGTCGCTGTCAATGCGGAGGTCGCACACTTAAGGGGCGTGAAGAGCGTCGGGAACGCACCGGTGGCGGCTCCCGCCCGCGGCGAGCCTGAACAGAACCATTTAGCGGCCGCGAGGTCCACCAGTATGGACGTCGGCACGCCGCGTCACGGAGCGGTAGACCCGCCCGCTCGCGCGCTCGTCACGCATCGGCACCCCATACGGGCATGGTGACGCCAAAGCTGCGGACGGGTTCCGGGCCAGGTCTCGAATACCCCGGTGCGGCATACCGAGCGCGGCGACGTACCGGGCCGGCCAAGGCGCTACTACGTGAGCCAGCTACCGGGCCTGCCAGGCGACCTCGACACTACGGGCAGCGGGAGCGAAACCGACCCGCGAGTGTCGGCGACGGTCGAAAGCGACGCCATATCGGCGGTCACTGGAAATCACCAAGTTGCCATGTCCCGCTTTTCGAGCGTCGACGACACGCGGCCGTAGTCAGATCTTCTGCAGACCTGTCGGGCGCCGGTCATTTCGGACATGCGCCGGGCGATCTCGGCGTCGCGACCGTCGGCGGCATGCTGGTACACCAGCGCAGCGGCGACACTCGAATGCCCCAGTCGGCCCTGCAACTCAGCGAGCGTCGCGCCGGCCTGCGCGGCGAGCACCGCCCCCGTATGACGCAGATCGTGCCACCGCAAATCCGGCCGGCTAGCTGCCTCGCGGGCCTTCTCGAAGTGGCGAGCGAGGGTACTCAACGCAAGATGCGCCTGCGGGTCCCGCTCTGACGGGAATAGCAGTGCAGTCCGTCCGGCAGCAACGCCCCGCAAATGCTCTTGAACAACCGGCAGCACATGAGGCGGGATCGCCACCGCGCGTACGCCGGCCGCAGACTTCGGCGGACCGACAATCGACTCGCCTTCCACGCGCACCACCGCACGCCGCACGTGCACCACGCCAGCCTTCAGATCAACATCAGAGCGGCGCAACTCCGTCAGCTCACCGAAGCGCAACGCGCACCACGCTGCGAGCAGAACGGCCGCGCGGTACCGCTCGGGCATCGATTCCGTGATCGCTTGCAATTCTTCGAGCGATGCCGGACGAACCTCCCGCTCCCGCTTCGACGCTCCCCCGCTGCGGATGCGACACGGCGACGCAGACACCAGCTCGTCATCGACGGCGCTGTTGAAGACGGCCCGCAGTAGCCTGTACGCGTGCGCCCGCCAAGTCTGCCGGTCACTCGGCAGGCGCGCCCACCAATCGCGCACATCGGCCGCCGTCACAGCATCGATGGCCATGACGCCTATCGGGTCATCCACAATATGACGGGCGTGCAACTGCTCGTACTGATGCCGGGTTTTCGGCCGCAGCGGCTCACCGCTGCCAGTCGTCCGAGTCTCGATCCACTGCCGAGCATATTCCGCGACGGTAGACGCCACTCGCCGCGGATGCCGATCGGCTTCCCACGTGCCTGCGGAAACCTTCGTCTGCTCGGCGGCCAGCCACGCAGCAGCGTCAGTCCTCGTGGTGAAAGTCACGCGCGCGCCGTATCTCTGCCCATCCGGACCGACGTACCTCGCCTGAAATTTCCCGCTCGGCAACTTGCGGATCGTGCCCCACGTGCGCCTGGCTCGTACCATGACGTGCCTCCCGAACTTCCTACCGGAATTTCGTGCCCTCTACGTGCCCTAACTGTAGGGCATTCGAGGCTTTTTAGGGGCTCAGTTGTCCACAACGAGGGTGGGCTAGTGCGTAGCGTTTCCGCTGGTCAGATCAGCGTTTCCGCTGGTGGTGGCAGGTGAGAGATTCGAACTCCCGAAGCTTGCGCGGCTGATTTACAGT
>CALANS010000217.1 GCA_937926105.1 uncultured Actinomycetes bacterium
TGACTCCATCCTCGTTTCCAAGGTCATGAGCCTCCAACAAACCCGGGGCGGTTCAGTCCGTGACGCCCAGAGCTGGCCGCAATCCCGATGCGGGCGCCATGACCTCGGAGAGCTGGAAGCGCGCCAAGTCGGCAGCGAAGCGTCTCTACGAACACCTCGACCGGCACTACCAGCACCCGATGCCGTTCGATCGAGAATAGCGGGACCGAAATCGCCGCCGACAGAAAGGGGGGCGGCAGTGCATGGAGGATCCGCCAGGAGTTGGGCGCTGCACTGCCGGCGATCAGCAGTGCCTGGTCTATGCGTGCGGGGAAGGGCAGGTGGGGCTGAACGGCTTGCTCCACGGCGCGCAGCGTTGCGAGGCCGGCCGGCCCGAGATGCGCGAGGGTCAAGTGTGGAACGACCTTCTCGTGAGTCCCGCCGTAGGGCGGATGCTCCGGGAACGCTTCCCAGACGGCGGCCGTGAGGTGATCGAATGACGCGGCGGGCTCCGGGTCGAGCCAGAGCACGTCGCCCCGGAACCACCGTGTGGCCACCAAGTGGCAGTCGAATGCGGTCACCGACGCCACGGCTGCCGCCAAGCGGGCGATGAGTTTCTCGTTGACGGCGCACGGCGTGGCAAAGGGATACAGGACGGTGACGTGGGCGGGTATGCCCCAACCCGCCGCCGGGTCCAGGCGGTCCCGGGTGCTCGCGCACGACTGGCTCCGCGGCAGCGATCGGCACGATGACCGCAGTTTCCGTCGTCGGCGCGACGTCTGGCGCGGGGTTGAGGTAGGGCACCCGACAGACGCTATCGATCCACCGCAGGATTCGCCGCGCACATGATCCGCCTACGGCCGCGGTGTCGGACCGTGGTTCTACTCTGCGGGCCATGCAGACGAGTGATCTGGATAGTGGAGCCGATATCGATCCGGCTCGCCGCGCTCACGTCGAGAGGCGGCTCGCCAGCAACCTCATCGGATGGCTGACCACGGTCGACCCGAAGGGCCGCCCATACAGCGTGCCGGTATGGTTCCTGCGCCTCCCAGACGGCCGCATCCTGGTCTACACCAGGGCGGGCAAACGCAAGATCGACAATCTAGCCTGCAACCCCGAGGTGACTCTCGCGTTGGATGTGACCGATATCGGCCGCGATGTCATCCGGATCGAGGGGCAGGCCCATGTGGACACGGGCATGCCCCCCGCTGACCAACACCCCGAGTACCGGGCCAAGTACGCCGAGCGGATCGGAACGATGTTCGCGACGGCCGCCGACTTCGCCGCCCTGTTCTCGGTGCCACTGATCATCACACCTCGGCGGCTGCTCACCTGACCAGTGATGCGCGCGATGCGCTAATCGCAGAGTCGTGGGCCGGAGCCGATCCCGCTGGGCGATCCGCTTACGAAGAAGGCTGGAAGTCGTGTCGAGTCGGCAGGAGGTGACGAAGCCGCGGCCACCCAGATAGGTCGCGAACACGAGCGGGCCGAGTCGTCGTGCTGTCGGGGCGGACGACAGCTCCTCGCGCAATTGCTCGTCGTAGACACGCAGCAGGGTTCGGAGGTCTGCGACGTCGGTCATCCGCCGAGCCTGACCCGTCGCGGCGCGGCGGAGCAACCAGTTAGTCCACCGCCGGGACCGGCGCACGGCCGCCACCGCCCTGCGCCGCCGCCAGAAAAATCGATGGTGAACCGAGTCGCCGGCGTGTCATCCTGGTGGTCCGCACTGACCGGCAGGAGGTGAGACCCGTGCGCGCAATATCAGCAATGGGCGCTCCCGGCCATCCACGAGGCGACTGAACCAGTCGCGCACGGGAGCCCCCCTATTTGGAAGGTGACTCCCATGGACACAACAGGTTTCTCGACCCCACGACTCGACACGAGGACATCCCAGCGACGGCGAGCGCTGGTGCTGGGCGGCGGCGGGTCGTCCGGCAATGCGTGGCTGATTGGCGTGGTCGCCGGGTTGTTCGACGCCGGGCTGGACGTGACCACCGCCGACCTCACTATCGGTACGTCGGCCGGTTCGACGGCCGCGGCCCAGTTCGCCGGCGCGAGCCCGGCCGAGCTTTTCGCCGCGTGCCTCGTCAGCCCGCAGCAGGGGCCCGGCCCGGCCGGGTCTGGCCCGTTCCATCGTCCGGCCCGGCCACACAACCCGGGCGTGCCGGTAGCGAATCACCTGGCGAGGGTCACCGAGATTATCGCGTCTGCGGCGGATCCGGCCGACATGCGCCGCCGGATGGGCGCGAACGCACTCGAGCTGGACGCTGCGTCGGACGGCTCCTGGCCCATCCGATGGCGCGCCATCGTTGCGGCGCGGCTGCCTCGCCCGGACTGGCCGCGGCGCACGGTACTGATCACGGCCGTCGATGCCCGCTCCGGCGAACCGGTCGTGTTCGACCGGAACGGTGGCGTGGATCTCGTCGATGCGGTCGCCGCCAGCTGCGCCAGCAGCCTGCCGTACCGGATCGGTGACAGCCGATTCATCGACGGCGGGTACCGGCGCAACGAGAACGCCGACCTCGCCCTCGGGTGCGAACGGGTGCTGGTGCTCTCGCCGTTCGGTGGCAGGACCTTGCACCCGTTGAGCTGGGGAATGCAGCTCGAGGCGCAGGTCGACGAACTTCGTAGCGGCGGCAGCAAGGTCGAGACGATCTTTCCGGACGACGACTCGGAGCACCTGTTCGGCCACAACGCGATGGACCTGTCGCTGCGTCCGGCCGCGGCTCGCGCCGGCTACCACCAGGGTGGTGCGCTCGCCGAGCAAGTCCGTGAATTCTGGTAGGTCGATAGCGGAACCACCGCCGCGACCGGGTAGCGGCGGGTGTGACGGGGTCATGGCCAACGCCAGGCGCCGGTGACCGCGGCCGGCCGTCGGGGACGCCGATGCCGGACGTGGCTGCTGGGAATAGTCTCGACCTACCCGGCAACCTGTGCTGAGGTGTACTGATGTCAGACACCACCTGTCACATGTCGATCTCTCTCGACGGCTTCGTCGCCGGACCCGAGCAGAGCCGGGACAACCCGCTGGGCATACGCGGCCACGAGCTGCATGGCTGGCATATCGGCGACCCGCGCGCGACCGAGGCGGACAGCGCAGCCAGCCGATGGCTGATGCGCCCGCGCGGTGCGTACGTCATGGGCCGGAACATGTTTGGGCCGATCCGCGGAGAGTGGAACGAGGCGTGGGACGGATGGTGGGGGCCCGAGCCGCCCTATCACGCTCCGGTGTTCGTACTCACCCACTACGACCGCGAGCCGATCGAGATGGCGGGCGGGACCACCTTCCATTTCGTGACCGGGGGCTTCGACGCCGCGTACGCGCGGGCGCTCGAAACGGCAGGGGGCAAGGGCGTGGACATCGCCGGCGGCGCCTGGACAGTTCGTCAAGCGCTCAACGCCGGGGTGATCGACGAACTCACCCTGGACGTCACACCTGTCCTGCTCGGCAGCGGCGAGCGCATTTTCGACGGCGTCGAGACCTTTGACTTCGAGCCCGTGGAGGTGCTCCACTCCCCGCTCACCACCCATATCCGATACCGCAGGCGCCTCGCCGGCTGAGCATGAGCCGTCCCCCGGGTGGGCTGCAACCGGTGGGCGGCGTCGGTATCCGGGCTGCTCACGATCCCCATGGGCACGTGTCAGGCGTCGGGACCCGCGGAACGGTTTGCCCGGAGGACGGCGATCACCAACCCCGTTCGAACGAGGGCGACGGCGGGACCGACGGGCAGCCCGAAACCGATCCAGAACACGAGCTCAAGCGGCAGCAGGCCGAAAGACAGTGCGACGCCGCGCCGCCGGCCGGTCCACAGCAGCCACCCCATCACGAGTTCGGCGATGTACACGACGAAAAAGGCAACCAGCAGCGGCACCGACGTGGCAATGCCCATCTCCTCGATCGGCCCCTCGCCGTAGGTGGGGAAACCCATGAAGGTCCAGACCGCACCCGTTTCGACGAAGTGGTGGATCGCCTGGATCGCCGGCAGTCCAAACTCGATGCCGGCCAACCACGCGAACACCGCCGCGGTTCTGGTCATCGCGCACCCGCATCCGGCCCGACCTGCGGGGGCAACCTCGGCGCACGGGGCGCGTTCATCTCGACGATGTCGAAGGCCCCGCCGTCCCGGACGGCCTCCTTCACCACGGTGTGCCGGGCGGTGGGCATCACCGTTGAGGACTCGCCGCTGGTGGTTATGACGCCTCCATGAAGCCGGTACGAGCAGCCTGCGACGGCGGAGCGGCAGCTATGCGGGTAGTGCGCTACTCGACTCCGATGACGTCCGCGAGCGCGGTGCGCTCGGAGACGCCGAGCTTGAGGCCGGCTCGATAGAGGTGCCCTCGACGGTCCGCACCGACACGGTCAGCCGCTCGGCGATGACCCTGTTCGACAGCCCCCGGGCGGCGCGTGCGACGATCTCGCGCTCGCGGACGGTCACTGGCAGTGGCCTGATCGCGATCGCCAGCGCCGGGGTGCGGGCGCCGGACCGGCCGGCCAGCTTTTCGGCGAGGGACGCGGCGGCGAGGGCCGAGCCCCGCTGCCCCTGCCGACGGTGCACCGCTGCCGCCTGGGCAGCCGCATCGCCGGCGGCGACGAGATCGCCGAGCCGGGCCCATTCGGCGGCCGCCGTGAGCAGCGCCTCGCCGTCGTCGTCGGCCCAGGCCCGGGCATGCTCGCGAGCCGCGACGGCCCGCGGGCCGAGTCCGGTGGGGGAGGCGGGGCAGCGGCGTCGCCGAACTGGACCGCGGTCTGCCAGGCAAGGACCTCGTAGGCGGGCGCGCCGGACTCGCGGGCACGGTCGGCCGCGGCGACGGCGTGGCCGAGCGCATCGCTCGCAACCGTCGTGTCGTGTTCATCTCCTCGGTCAACGGCCGGGTGTCGTTTCCGTTTACCGGGATGTACAACGCCTCGAAGTACGCGACCGAGGCGGTGGCCGATTGCCTGCGGGTCGAGCTGCGCCCGTTCGGGGTGCAGGTCGGGCTCATCGAGCTGGGGGTCATCGACACCGACCCCTGGCACGAGATGGACCAGCTCATCGACGATCTCGAGGCGGGCTTGGACCCCGAGCACCGGGCGCTCTACGCGCAGCATTTCGCCGGTGAGCGTCGGCTGGTCGGGAAGATCCGCAGGAACGCCAAGCCGCCCGATCGAGTCGCCGCCGTCGTCGAGCGGCAGCTGGCCAGACGACGGATGCGACCGCGCACCCTGGTGGGTGCGGACGCCCGGTTGATCCTCGCGATGAAGGCGCTACTGTCGGCCCGCCGCCTGGACGCGGTCTGGGCTCAGGGGATCGGTGTCGGCATGGTGTAGGTCACGCTCCCTTGCGCCGAGCCGCGTAGGTAAGGCTCCTTGCCTGCATGATGCTGACTGCTTCCCGAACGGCTGCTGTCCCGTCGTCAGCGGTATCAGCCGGATCGAGCGCGGCCTGACCTACGACGCAAAGTTCACCGATCGCTACCGACAGTGGCTCCACGCAGCTTGACACCGTGAGCGACTATCGTTGCACGATAGTCGATCTCGGAATGCCCCAGTACGTGGGCCGCACCGGGATCTGCTGGGATAACACGGTCGCTGAGGCGTTCTGGGCCACGCTGAAGCGAGAGCTTGTCGACCCGGTATCGGTTGGCCACCAGAGCCGACGCCAGGCGCACGATCTTTGCCTGGATCAACTACGACAACCGGCGTCGCCTGCACTCGTCACAGGGCTACCCGACCGGCAACCGTGGGAGGCGCGATACAGTAGGAGCCACCCGACCAGCGGCGCTCAAGCCGCATAACCCGTGTCCGGTCAACGGGGGAAAGCCCACTCGCTCGAACCGTCGCCTGAGTCACCAATGTCCGCTTGGCCGTTCTCTGGACATTATCTGGCCGTTCACAGCTGAGCAGGATGCGACCCGGTCACTAGTTAGAGATCGGGTGCGCACGGACCGGTGGATAGCTGGTGTAGCCCGCGCAGGTCACCCGTGGCGTAGTCGGTGACGGCCATGGTCGTCACCGGGTACATCAGTTGACTCGGATCGTCGACATGATCCAGGCCGACCAGGTGCCCGAGTTCGTGCAGCATCACGGCACGCAGCTGGGAGCGCCGGCTGACCGATGTCCCGTTGACGGACGCGTCCGCGAGCTGGGCCTGCACCTGCGGCCGGTCCAGAAACAGGGTTCCCGACACGTAGGTCAGGCGCCCGGTCCCGTCACCGACGGCAATGCCGCCGCCGAGCCCGATGGTGTTCCCGGCCAGGTCGGGGATGTCCTGCGGGGTGGTCCAGGCCACCAGCACCGGGGCCCACCGGTCACCGTAGCGGTCCAGCTGGAACGGGGCGCGCCGGGTCGCCGCGGGTTCGGAGGTGGGCCCGTCGTTGACGAAGTGGAATCCGGTCAGCGATCCGAGTCGGCTGAACGCGGAGGCGAGGATCTCCTGCCCCTCGACCGGCGCGACGCCGCTGGTGGCGTAGTGGATGGGCCGGCACGGGTCCCACGTCACCGGATCGGATCCGCCCGATTGCATCCGGATGAAGCGGAAGGCGTCCGGGCCGGCAGGCGCGGGCGCCGGATCGCCGACCGGACCCTCCAGCTCCTCGCGACCCGGCGTCGGATAGCCAGTCCGATGCTGGGTGTCGGCACCGCCGAGGCTCACCAGGGCCACGCCCCCGATGGGCACCGCGATGGCCAGACATACCACCAGCAGCGCCCGCAGCCGCCGGGGGCGCCGCCCCCCGGTGGGGTGGCCGCGCCGCCGGCGACCGTCACCCCGCGTTTCGTCGAGTGACGACTGCGTGTCCAGCCACAGCTGGTGCGGGTCCAGCCCGGCGGCCCGGGCGCGGGCGTCGGCACGGTCCAGTTCCTCGAGCCGGCGCGTCATGGCCCGAACCTGCCGGCGCTGTGCGCGGCTCAGGTGCCCGTCCGTGCTGCCCACGACTCTCCCTGCTGACAGGCCGCGGCTTTCGAACCGCGAGCGGCTGTGCCTTTCCGCCGAGCCCGGTCCCGGCACCCCGTGGCCACCGATGCTAACGGCGGTGACGAAGGCCCGCGGCGGGCGCTCCTGCGGGAGCAACAGCAGGCTCGTGCCGACAGCCTGCGACCTCGTCCCGGGCTGCGTCGCAGGCAACGGGGCGTCACCTCTGCGGAATTCGCTTGCTGCGCGTCGCGCCACGCTCGAAGCTGACGCCGTGGACATGCATCCGGGGCAGATCGAACTGACGGCGACTGCGGCCAGGGCGCTGGTGGAGCACCAGTTCCCGCGGTGGCGTGGTCTCCCCGTCACTTCCGTGCCGTCTAGCGGCACCGTGAACGCGCTGTTTCGCATCGGGAACAAGATGGTCGCGCGTTTCCCGCTACAGGTCGCGGCCGAACCGGACGGCGGCCGGTCCCGGCTCGAATCGGAGGCGAGCGCCGCGCGAGAACTGCTCGGTCACACGAGGTTCGCGACGCCGGAGCCGATCGCCATCGGTGAGCCGGGACGCGGCTACCCGCAGGCGTGGTCGGTCCACACCTGGCTGCCGGGGGCGGCGGCGAGTGACGACGATCCGGGTTCGTCGCCGGATTTCGCCCGCGATCTGGCCGAGTTCATCCGCGGGGTGCGGTCCATCGACGTCGCGGGCCGCACGTTCGGCGGCACCGGGCGTGGAGGCGATCTACGCGCGCACGACGAATGGATGCGGGTCTGCTTCGAGCGCAGCGAGGGGCTGCTGGACGTGCCTTCGCTGCGGGCCCTGTGGCTGCGGCTGCGTGAGCTGCCGCGGGGCCCCGGCGGCGACGCGATGTGTCACGGTGACCTGATGCCGGGCAACGTGCTGGTCGACGGTCGCCGACTGGTCGGGGTCATCGACGTGGGGGGCCTGGGCCCCGCCGATCCGGCGCTGGACCTGGTGGGCGGCTGGCATCTGTTGCAGGACGCTCCTCGTCGGGAATTCCGGGCACAACTGGGTGTCGACGACCAACAGTGGCAGCGCGGGATGGCGTGGGCGTTCGTCCAGTCGGCCGGGCTGGTCTGGTACTACCGGCGCAGCAACCCGACCATGAGTGCGATCGGCGCGCGCACCCTGGACCGGATCCTGTCGGTCGCCTGAACCGGGCGGCACCGGGCTGGTCGAACGCTGTTGCCAGGTCGGCCGGCACTCGGAATACTGGCCGATCATGACCTCACGAATCATGAACACGTGCATCGACTGCGCCGATCCCTACACCCTCGCGCAGTTCTGGAGCCAGGTGCTGGGCATCCCGATGGACCCCGAAGACTCCCCGGGCAGCGACGAGGCCGGCTTCGACGTGGGCGCCGGCCAGAGCCTGCTCTTCCTCAAGGTGCCGGAGCCGAAGAGCACCAAGAACAGGGTGCACGTGTGCCTGGAGCCGCAGCAGCGCCGCGACGACGAGGTTGCCCGGCTCGTCGATCTCGGTGCCGTTCTGTACGACGACCGCCGGAACCCGGACGGCACCGGATGGGCCGTGCTGCGCGATCCGGAGGGGAACGAATTCTGCGTGTTGCGCAGTGCCGAAGAGCGCGCCGCCACCGCCGCTCGAAACGCGGCGGGCTGACTCAGGCGAGCCTCGATCTCGTGAAGGATGATCGCCGACCGCGCCGGTGGCGCCGGCCCTTCACAATCGGGGATCGACCGGTTCGGATTCCAGTGCCAGCACGGCGAATACCGGCTCGTGCACCCGCCACAGCGGTTCGCCGCCCGCCAGCCTGGTCAGCGACTCGATTCCCAGCGCGTACTCGCGCAGCGCCAGTGACCGCTTGGTGCCCAGGTGACGTTCCCGCAGCCGGGTCAGGTTCTCGTGCAGGGTGTAGTCGGGTCCGTAGATGATCCGCAGGTATTCCCGGCCGCGGACCTTGACTCCCGGCTGCACCAGCCCCTTGCGGCCCCGTACCAGGGCGCCAGCGGCTTGACGACCATGCCCTCGCCGCCTGCGTCGGTCAGTTCCTGCCACCAGCGGACCCCGTCGGCGCGCGCCGCCTCGTTGCCTAGACGCACGACCAGCCGTCGGGTGCGCCGGAGGGTGACGGGGTCGGCGGCCACTAGCCGGTCGATGCGTTCCAGATGCCAGGGATGGTCCTGGTCCGCCCACACGTTGCCCTCGCCCGCGAGCAGCTGGAACGGCGCGAGTTGCACTCCGTCCAACCCGTCCACCGGCCACGCATAGTGCCGGTAGGCGGCGGTGTAGCGGTCGGCGTTGGCGGCGCGCCGCCGGGTTCGCTCGAGCACCTCCGTCACCTGTAGACCGCGATCCCGAGCGACGGCCAAGGCATCGATCTCAGCCGGCAGTGCGAGCCGGGCGGCCGCGCCGACGGCGGCGTATTGCTCGCGCAGCAACGGCTCCGCCTTCACCGACCAGGGCAGCAGCTCGGCGTCCAGCAGCAACCAGTCCGTGCCAAGCTCGTCCCAGAGCCCTGCAGTGTCGACGGTCGCTCGGACGCGGCCGAGCAGTTCTTCGGTGAGTTCGCGGTTGAAGAACATCCGCCCGGTGCGGGTGTAGACGGCGCCCATTTCTTCTCCGGTGGCGCCGAAACGTCGCGCCGCCACGGCGGAGTCCCGGCACACCAACACCGCCGCCCGGGATCCCATGTGCTTCTCCTGGCAGATCACCGCATCCACCCCGGCGGCAGCGTATCCGGCGAACGCCTCGTCCGGGTGCTCCAGCAGCCCCTCCCGCGCGGACGTCGCCACCGGAGACATGGTGGGCGGCAGGTAGCCGAGCCACCGGGGATGCAGCGCGAAACGGCTCATCACCTCCAGCGCGCCGGCGGCCTGCTCGGCCCGGATTGCCACCCGCCCGTGGTGCGCGGTGTGCACGCCGCGGATCCCCAGCACATCGGTGATGTCCAGATCGTCGGGTCGACGCGCCGCCTGGGTGTCCGCGGTTTCGCCCGGGCCAGGAACGCCGGCGCTGCCGGGTCGACCCGTAGCGTCGGGAAGGTCCGGCGACGATCCGACGGGGAACGGTCGGGTCGGTTCGTACCAGACCCGTTGCGCCGCAACCTGTACGATCTCCTTCTCCGGATAGCGCAGTGCCGTCAGGTGGCCGCCGAACACGCAGCCGGTGTCCAGGCACGGCGTGTTGTTGATCCACTCCACGTCGGGGGTGGGGGTGTGCCCGTACAGCACCATGGCCCGGCCGCGGTAGTCCACCGCCCATGGGTAGCGCACCGGCAGGCCGTACTCGTCGGTCTCGCCGGTGGTATCCCCGTACAGCGCGAACGCGCGCACCCGCCCGGACGCCCGGCCGTGATAGGCCTGCTTCAGACCCGCGTGCGCGACCACCAGGTTTCCGTCGTCTAGCACCAGGTGCGCGACCAGGTCGTAGCACCACCGACGTACCTCGGCGCGGAAGTCCTCGGGCTGGTCCGCGAGCTCGGCGAGCGTGGTCTCCAGCCCGTGGCTGATCGTCAGTTTGCGGCCGTCCAGCGCTCGCACCAGCTTGTTCTCGTGGTTGCCGGGGACCGCCAGGGCGTGCCCGGCCGCCGTCATGCCCATCGCCAGCCGTAGCACCCCGACGGTGTCCGGGCCCCGATCCACCAGATCGCCCAGGAAGATCACCCGCCGGCCCGTCGGGTGCGCGGCATCGACGGGACGGCCCCGATCGTCGCGGAAGATGGTATATCCCAACCGATCCAGCAGGTCCAGCAGCTCGCCCAGACAGCCGTGCACGTCACCGATCACATCGAACGGGCCGTGATCATCCCTGCGGTCGGAGTACAGCCGGGTGCGCTCGACGGTCGCGGCATCGACCTCGGATACCCCGTTCAGCACATGCACCATGCGGAAGCCCTCCCGGCCCAGGCCGCGCAACGACCGGCGCAGCTGATCGTGCTGCCGCTTGACTACCTGCGAACCGAAATCCCGGTCGGATCGATCGGCATTGCGCGCCACCGCCACCGACACCGGTACGTCCAGCACGATGGCCACCGGCAGCACGTCGTGTTCCCGGGCCAACGCGACCAGCTGCGCGCGACCCTCCCGGCTGACATTCGTGGCATCGACCACCGTCAGATGCCCAGCGGCCAGCCGCTTGCCGATGATGTAGCCCAGCACGTCGAAGGCGTCTTTGGTTGCCCCCTGGTCGTTCTCGTCGTTCGATACCAGGCCGCGGCACACGTCACTGGAGATCACCTCGTAGCGACCGAAATGTCGCGCGGCGAAGCTCGACTTGCCCGAGCCGGATACGCCGACCAGGGCGACCAGGCACAGCTCGGGGATCTGCACGACACTCATCGCGACCCCCCGTCCGCCGTCGCACCCGGTGCACTCCGGGTGAACACAGCAAGCTGAGTCGGCGCTCCGCGTTCGGAGTCCACCTCGCCCACCGGCGCAAGCTCAACCGTGTAGCCGAATTCCCGGGCGACCCATTCCGTCCAGTCGGCGAATTCGATACGGGAGAATTCGAATCGGTGGTCCGGGTGCCGCATGGTGCCGGCCGGGAGACGCGGGTACAGCGGGTTGTAGTCGGCGTTGGGAGTGGTGACGATGACGGCTGCCGGGCGCGCGTGGCCGAACACCGACCGCGCCAGTGCGGGCAACCGCTCCGGGTCCAGGTGCTCGATCACCTCGGCCAGCACGATCGCGTCCCAGCCGATCAACCGGGCGTCCCGATACGTCGCCGACGATTGCAGCAGCCAGACCCGCGCCCGCTGGCGATCGGAGAGCCGATCGAGCCCGAGACGCCGCTCGGCGCGGTGCAGCTGGCCTGCCGCGACGTCCACCCCCACGATCTCGGTGAACGCGGAGTCATCCAGCAGGTCTGCCAGCAATGCGCCCTCGCCGCAGTCGAGATCGACCACCCGGCGCGCGCCGGTTCGGCGCAGCGCGGCCACCACCGCGGCGCGTCGCGCCCCGGCCAGGGGTGCCGCCTGCGCCACCGGCTGACCGCCGTAGGTCTCCGTCACCGCCTGATCATCGATCTCCCCGCCGCGGTCGGGCGAGTCGTCCAGTGCCGCCAGGCGTTCGGTCGCATCGGCGATCAACGCGCGGCGATGCGCCAGGTATCGGCGGGTGATCTCCTCCCGCTCCGGATGGGTGGCAAGCCATCCCTCGCCGCGGTGCAGCAGCTTGTCGATCTCGTCGCTGCCCACCCAGTAGTGCTTGGCGCCATCCAGTACCGGCAGCAACACGTACAGGTGCCGGAGCGCCTCGGCGAGCACCTGGGTGCCACTTAGCTCCAGATCTAGGTACGGCGCCGGGCCCCACCGAGCGACCTGCGGGTCCAGCGGCGCGGTGCGTGTGCTGACGTTCCACCCGAGCGGCGAGAACAGCCGCTCGACCAGGTCCGCACCGGCCGGCACGGCGGGCACCCTCAGGGTCAGGGGAAGTGGCGTCTCGGCCAGCTCCGGCCGGGCCTCGCACCGCCCCCGCAGCGCCGTGGAGAACACCCGGGCCAGGGCCACCGCGAGCATCGACGAGGCCGCGTAGGGGCGATCGTTGACGTACTGCGCCAGCGAGAAGCCGTCACCGCCGAACCGTCGGTGCCGCACCAGACCGACCGGGTCCACCTCCACCAGCAGGGCAGCCGTGCACCGGTCGGTCGCCGCCTGCGGATAGAACACGTGCGCCCGTCCGACAGGAAGATCGAACCGTTGCACCCGGCCGGGATGCTTGTGCAGCAGGTACCCCAGATCGAGCGCGTCGGGCACCGTCGGGCCGGAGGTCAGCGTGATGGTCAGCAGCACCGGGCCAGTATGGCCGGGCTGCCCGACGCGATGCCCGTGAGTTTCCGTCCGGCAGGCTCAGCCCTCCTTGCCGCCTTCGCTGGTGGCCCGCTGCTGGATCTCCGAGACCACCGTCGGGTCGGCCAGCGTGGTGGTGTCGCCCAGCGCTCGGTTCTCCGCCACATCCCGCAGCAACCGGCGCATGATCTTGCCGGACCGGGTCTTGGGCAGCTCCGGGGTGAACACGATGTTCGCCGGCTTGGCGATCGCCCCGATCACCTTGCCCACGTGATCGCGCAACTCGACCAGCTTGGCCGGCGAGCCCTCCTTGCCGCCCTTGAGCGTCACGAACGCGACCACTGCCTGACCGGTCATGGCGTCCGCCCGGGCTGTCACCGCCGCCTCGGCCACCTCCGGGTGGTCCACCAGGGCCGACTCGATCTCGATGGTCGACAGCCGGTGCCCGGACACGTTCATCACGTCGTCGATTCGGCCCATCAGCCAGTAGTCGCCGTCGGCGTCCACCCGGGCACCGTCACCGGCCATGTACACGCCAGGGAAGCGGCTCCAGTAGGTCTCGCGGTAGCGCGTGTCGTCGTTGTACAGCCCGCGCAGCATGGACGGCCACGGCTTCTTGACCACCAGATACCCGGCGCCCGAGCCCGGTGCGATCTCATTGCCCTGGTCGTCGAACACGGCCGGTTCGATACCGATGAACGGTCGGGACGCCGAGCCCGGCTTCAGGGTGGACAGGCCCGGCAGCGGGGTGATCAGCACCATGCCGTTCTCGGTCTGCCACCAGGTGTCCACCACCGGGGTGCGGCCGCCGCCGATGTGGTCGCGGTACCAGACCCACGCCTCCGGGTTGATCGGCTCGCCGACCGAGCCGATCACCTTCAGCGAGGACAGGTCATGCTGCTCGGCGTACTCCGGTCCCCACTTCATGTGCGTGCGGATCGCCGTGGGTGCGCAGTAGAGCACCGTCACCTTGTACCGCTCGATGATGTCCCACCAGCGGTCCTTGTCCGGGAAGTCCGGGGTGCCCTCGTACATCACCGAGGTGGTCGCGTTGACCAGCGGCCCGAACACGATGTAGCAGTGCCCGGTGATCCAGCCGATGTCGGCGGCGCACCAGTACACGGTCTCCGGCTTGATGTCGAAGATGTAGTGGTGGGTCGTCGAGGTGCCGGCCAGGTATCCCGCGGTGGCGTGCACGATGCCCTTGGGCTTGCCGGTGGTGCCCGAGGAGTACATCAGGAACATCAGGTCCTCGGAGTCCATCGGCTCGCACGGCCGGGACGCCGGGTCGTCGGACTGGCCGTTCACCACGTCGTGCCACCAGTGGTCGCGCCCGTCGCGCATCGTCACATCGTTGCCGCCGCGCCGGACCACCACGCACGTGGTGGTGGACGGGGCGGCATCCATGGCGGTGTCGGCGGTGGACTTGAGGTCGAAGACCTTGCCGCGCCGGTACGAGCCGTCCTGAGTGATCAGGTGCGTGCACTGCATGTCGTTGAGTCGGCCGGACAGCGAGTCGGCGGAGAACCCGCCGAACACCACCGTGAACGGCGCCCCCAGCCTGGTCAACGCCAGCATGGTGTACACCAGTTCCGGAACCATGCCCATGTACACCCCGACGTGGGTGCCCTTGCCGATCCCCACCGAGGCGAAGGCGTTGGCGGTCTTGACCACCTCACGCTGCAGATCCGCGTACGTGATGACGGCGCGATCGCCGACCGGTTCGCCCTCCCAGTAGTAGGCGACCTTGTCGCCCAGGCCGTTCTCCACGTGCCGGTCGACGCAGTTGTAGCAGGCGTTGATCGTCCCGCCCAGGTACCACTTCGCGTAGGGCGGATCCCACTGCTTGAGTTCGGTGAACGGGGCGAACCAGGACAGGCGCTCGCGGCCCTCGCGTTCCCAGAACGCGTCCGGATCCTGGTCGTAGAAGCCTGGCCCCGCGTTCGCCTGTGCGGTGAACTCGGCGGCCGGCGGATAGCTGCGCTGCTCGTTGAGCAGGTTGGAGATGTTCGTGTTCTCCGCTTGCGTCATCTGCCTTCAGCCTTTCGATCGCGTGATGCTGCTGGAAGATCGTGCTCGTCCCCCCAGCAATCCTGCCTCCCCGGTCCGCGAGGCGGGCAACGGGGTCAACCGATCCCAATCCTGCTGCCGCCGCGCCGGGACGGCAACCGGTGCCGCGGTGTGGTTCTCGCGTACTTGTCGGGGTGCTGACTGCCTATCCACGGAGGAGCGCGCAGAACATCGCCTCCGTGCCGTGGCGGTGCGGCCACAGTCGGACGGTGGGGCCCGTCCCGAGTTGCTCGACGCCCGGGAATGCGGATCGGGCATCGATCAGGTCGCAACCGGCCACGATCGCGGAGGTCTCTGCCGGGTGCGGCGAGCAGGCCAGGTATCCGACGACCCCGCCCGGGCGCACTACACGCAGGGCGGCCGCCACGAGTTCGGCCTGCAGGGCTGCCGCTGGGCGGATGTCGCAGGGCCGGCACGTCCAGCGGGCTTCGGGTCGGCTACGGAGCTTGCCGAGCCCGCTGCACGGCGCATCGACCAGCACCCGGTCGTAGCCGCCGACTGTTGAAGGGATCGTCCGAGCATCGCCGGTGAGGACCTCGACGCCCATGCCAGCGGTCGATTGGCGCACCGCCGCCGCACGGTCCGCCCGCAGTTCGACTGCGGTGACTCGCGCCCCCCGCTGCGCTCCGATGAGGGCCAGCAGTGTGGTGGAGGCCCCCGGCCCCGCGCACAGGTCGAGCCACCGTTCATCGCGGCCATGCAGAGGTGCCGAGGCGGTGGCGATGGTACCCAGCTGGCGCCCCTCGTCCTGCAGGCCGGCCCGGTGGTCACGCACGGCGTCGATCTGGAAGGGATCGCCGCCGTCGAGGCGAACGGCATAGGGGGAGTAGCGGCCGGACTTCCCACCCGCGTGGGCGGCCAGCTCGGTGCGGTCGATCCGACCCGGCCAGGCGACCAGGTCCGTGTCGGGCCATCGGTCGTTGGCCCGCAGGGCGATCTCGAGCTCGTCCGGTGCTGCCGACAGCGCCTGCGAATACGCCGCGGCGATCCACTCGGGGTGCGCGCAGCGCAGTGAAATCCGTGCCAGGCCGGGACGGTCCGGGGACATGCGCATCGCCCAGGTATTCCAACCAGCGGTGGCGACCTCGTGCAGGACGGCACCGGCGAAATTGATGGCGCCCCGGTCGTTGGTCACCCTTCTGGCCAGATCCGCTGTGGTGGACATCGTCAGATGGGGAGGGACCCGGCTGTTCAGTAGCTGGTGGGCGCCCAGGCGGAGCAGGTTCAACATGTCCGGCCCGAGGGAGGATGGACGGCGGCCGGAGCAGCAACCGATGATCTCATCGAGCGTTCCGCTTGTGCGCAGCGCGCCGTAGCCGAGTTCGGCGCACAACCTGGCATCCTGACCGGTCAGCCCGGCCTCCCTGACCAGCTGGGGGAGAGTCACATTCGAGTGGGCGCCGTCGACGGTCACGGCCCGAAGCAGCTGAAACGCCACCGTTCGTGCTGCCTCGGGTGTCCGCTCGACCCGGAAACGATCGAGCCAGGACGATCGATTCGACCGCCACACGCCGGCGCGCGATCGCCTCGGCGATGCGCGGTGATCAAGCCGCCCAACGCTCGTCGGTCGTCCTGGTTTGCACGTCTGGATCATCGTGATCCCTTCTATAACCGTGATCCGCTGTGGGGCGCCATGACGTGTCTGGGGCCTTATCCTGTCGCCGCATCTGCCAGCGCGAAACCAGCGATTGCGACGGTCAACCCCAGCGCCAGATTGGCAAGGACATTGCCCGCGGCGCGTGTTCCCTGTCGGGACTCGAGGAACTCGACGGTTTGATATGCGAACGTGGAGAACGTCGTCAACGCACCGCATAGGCCCGGTTCGAGTATCGCCGTGGCGACCGTGCCCAGGTTCCGATGTGCGGCAAGACCGGCAAGTGTCCCGAGGATCAGTGACCCGAGCAGGTTGACGGCTAGCGTCCCCCAGGGGAAGCGACGGCTCAGGCGACGGGTCACGTACTCGTCGATGATCCATCGCAGGGGCGCGCCGACTGCCCCTCCCACGGCGATCGAGATGGCGATCACGGGTACGCCCCCAGGCGCCTGCCCCATGTCACTCCGCCCCACACCGCGGTCAGGCCGAGTGCGAGTGATAGCACCAGGTACAGCCCCGCCAGGGCGTAGCGCTCGTGACGGCTCAGCAGCATGATCTGGACGACGTAGGTGGAAAAGGTCGTGTACGAGCCGATGAATCCGATGCCGAGCGCCGCGCGGACATACCCGCGGTGGAAGGGGCGCGCTGCGAGGTACCCGTACAGCAGGCCCAGCGCGAGCGCACCGGATAGATTCACCGCCAGTGTCCCGACCGGAAGTTGTTGAGCCGGGTCGGGGATCACCAACCCCGCGGCATAGCGCGCGGGTGCGCCCAACGCCCCGCCGATCGTGATGGCAAGCAAGAGGCGCCGTCGGGCGCCCGAACTGGGCCTGGCGATGTGCTGCTCGGCGAGCGAACCTTCGTGGCTCATCGGCGCGTGACGCCGCGCGGTGCGGGTGGTCCGGTGCCGGCGAATGCACGGTGGACGGGACCCGAGAAGCCGACGGACAGTCTATTGACAAGGACGCGCACGGCAACTATTTTCACATGAAAGTACTACCGATGTCCAGCATCGATTTACCGGCCACCGCAATGGGTTCCGGTGGTGCTGGGCCGTGCGTGCGCCAGAGCGCGAGCACTCAAGCCCGGGAGATCGTATGAGTGACAGTGTGGTTGAGCAGCTGACTCGCCGGAAGAGTTCCCGGGCAGCAGGGCGCGGTGCGAAGTCCGAGAAGGTGGAGGACTATACCGCTCGGTACACGCCGCGCAGCTACCGTCGGTGGAGCGAATTCACCGTCGCCACGACGGCCTTGGGCGGGATGGCCTACCTGGCCGACTTTGCGATCGGCGGCGGCATCGGGATGTCCTACGGCACGGCCAATGCGGTGGTAGGCATCCTGGTCGCCGGCCTCATCATCTTTGTGACGGCGTTCCCGCTCGGGTACTACACCGCTCGGTACAACATCGACATCGACCTGGTCACCCGAGGCTCGGGATTCGGATACTACGGCTCGGTCATCACCGAAGTCGTGTACTTCAGCTACTGCTTCATCTTCTTCGCCACCGAGGGATCGATCATGGCGCAGGGCCTGAAGCTCGGGCTGAAGATCCCGCTCTGGCTCGGGTACCTGATCTGTGCGCTCATCATCATCCCGCTGGTGTTCTACGGGATGAACACGTTGAACAAGGTACAGGTCTGGACGACACCCATCTGGATTATTCTGATCATCTTCCCGATTGCCTACCTCGCGGCCAGCGACCCGCATGCGATCGACCAGTTCCTGAACTTCCACGGCGCAAGCGGCACTGAGACGCTCAGCGCGGCGGGCATTTTCCTTGCCGCCGGTGCGCCGTTGGCGCTAACTGGGCAGATCGCAGAACAGAACGACGTACTGCGCTTCATGCCGCCGAAGACCGACCGGAACAGGCATTCCTGGTGGGCGGCGACCATCCTCGCCGGCCCGGGCTGGATGCTGCTGATGGTGGTCAAGCAGATCCTCGCGGTCTTCCTGGCGGTGTATGTGCTCAACGAGCTCACGCCATCCCTGGGAGGCTCGGCGGCCTCCGGTCTTGCACTCGAGCCCGTGGAGCAGTTCCGTGAGGCATTCAAGACCGCGGTTCCGGGGTGGCTGGCGCTGACGCTGGCCGTCATTCTGGTGGTGGTCAGTCAAGTCAAGATCAATGTCGTCAACGGATACTCGGGCTCGTTGGCGTGGACCAATGCGTGGACCAGGGTGACCAAACGATACCCAGGGCGGGTGGTCTTCCTGCTGGTCAATCTCGCGGTGGCGCTGGCGCTGATGGAAGGAGACATGTTCAGCTTCTTGAACAAGCTGTTAGCCTTCTACGCCAATTGCGGTATCGCCTGGATCATGACGGCCGGCGCCGACATCATCGTCAACAAGAAGATCCTGAAGATCTCGCCGGAGCTGCCGGAGTTCCGCCGCCCCATGCTGTATGCGATCAACCCGGTGGGTGTGGGCGCGTTCCTGCTGGCGACCGGGCTGTCCTGGGCGGTCTACTTCGGCGGTTTCGGCCTGGGAGCCAAGCCGTACTCGCCGCTGGTCGCGGCCGGCGTGGCTATCGTGGCGGCCCCGGTGCTCGCGCTGATCACCCGGGGGAAGTACTACCTCAAGCGAGTCGATGACGGTATGGATGCTCCACGTTTCGACGCCGATGGCAATCCGGCAGCCGGCGATTTCACCTGCCATGTCTGCGGCGGTGTCTTCGAGCGTCCCGACATGATGGCCTGCCCCGTGCACGGCGATGCGATCTGTTCGATGTGCCTGACCACCGATGTGCACGGCGTGCACATCCTGGAGGTGAGCGAGGCGACCCGGCCGTGAGAGCGACGGAGCCGTGCGGGACGGGGTCCGGGGCTTGATGGCCCATTCATGTGCTATTTCGTCGCGTAGGTCTACAGCGCCGTGAGGATATCGAAGTCGAACCCGTCGGCACGCGCCAGGTACACCGGCTGGCGCAGGTGTGCTTGGTGCATCTGCATCGCGCCCCGCGGCCCGTCGTAGCCGACCGAGTCCGCCACGGCCAGCATGCGGTCAATGTCTGTCGAGCCGGCGCGGCGGAGCAGCTCGGCCAGCGTGCGGATCCCTTCGTAACAGGATTCTGCGGCGTTGTTCAGCGGCGGCGCGGACGGACCGAATCGAGCGATGTAGTCGCCCATGAGATCCATGGCTCCCGCCGTCGCCAGGGATCGGAAGTAGGACGCCGCGACGAACAGCGACTGCGTTGCGGCTGAGCCGCTGGCCATCAGCATGTTCTCTTCCATCAGCGGGCTGAAGCGGATCACGCTCTGGTGCAGATTGCGTGCCGCGAACGCTCGATTGAATGTGACGGCGTCCTGCCCAACCAGGTACATGATCACCCCGTTGGCACCGCTGAGTTCGATATTCGACAAAACCTTGGACCAGTTGGTGTTGCCCAGCGGTACGTATGCCTCCCCCAGAATGTTCACGGCGAGGTGGCGCGCGTACCGTCGTGTCACCGCGGCCGACGCCCGGGGCCAGACATAGTCGTCGCCGACGATGAACCACCGGCTCACGCCCGCGCGGTCACGCAGCCAGCGCAGCGCCGGCAGCACCTGGTCGACCGGCGTCTCGCCGGAGCAGAAGACCCCCGGCGTCTGCTCGCCTCCCTCGTACAACGACGTGTACACGTACGGGATACGGTGATCGACGATCGGAGAAAGTTGTTGCCGCACCGCGGAGATGTGCCAGCCGGTGACCGCATGGATACGCCGCGTCCGGATCAGGCGGTCCAATTGCCGCCGGATCAGGTGCGGGTCCGCGCCGCCATCCAGAATGTCGAATTCGAGTGGTCGCCCGAGGACCCCGCCTTCGGTGTTGATCTGCTCCACCGCAAGCTGGGACACCGCCTCGCAGGACGGCCCGAAGATCCCGGCGGGACCCTGTTCCGGAACGACCAGCCCGACCCGGTAGGCACCGCCCGAGGGGGCACACGCGTCATCGAGATCGAAAGCCTCCGCCAGCTTCACCGGCCGCCTCCATCCTGGTGATAGCATTATCGGGCCTACAGGCTCGCAGTGGAAGGGATCTCATGAATCCTTGGGTGGAGCGTGGGACCCATTCCGGGATGGCGAGGTGAGAATGCCTGCCGAGACCCGATCGCTGCGGTTGAGCGATGCGCCGTCGGTACTGCTGCTGCATGCGGTGACGTCGAGGACGTCGGCACTGGTGGCCCGCGCCCTGGAAGGCACTGGGTACCGGCTCGACCAGTGGCGAGTTCTGGATATCGTCGCGCGACAGCGCGGCATTGCCATGTCTGCCCTCGCGGAGGCGGTTCCCATGCCGGCGCCTTCTCTGACTCGGCTGGTCGATCGTTTGGTGGAGGATGCGTTGCTCTACCGCGCGGACGATCCTGGCGATCGGCGGCGGGTGTTGGTCCACGTGTCGACCCGCGGTGAGCAGGTGCACCAGCGCCTGGCCGGGTTCGTGGCCGCTGCGGATGCCGAAGCGCTGGCCGCGTTGCCCCCAGACGATGTCGCGCGCCGGCGGGGGCTGCTCCAACGCCTCAGCGATGCGTTGGTTGCTGGAGAGTTCTGACCCGCGTTGGCGCGGGCCGACGCGGCGGGTCGACTCGCGAGGAGTCGACCCGCCGCGTTGCTGCTCTGGCGGTCGCGTGTCAGGCCTCGCCGAGAATTTCCTTGACGGCGGCATCGATGAACGCGGTGTCGTCCGGATTCATCCCGATGCCGGCGAAATGGCCCCACACTCCGGGGATCTCACGAAATTCGCTGCCGCGGATGAACTGGCCGGCCCACCGGTCTTCCTCGGGCGCGAAGTAGCGATCCTCGTGTGCCGGCATCTGGATCAGCCGTGCCTTGATCGCACCGAGCGCCTTCTTCGTGTCGCCGTCGAAGCCTGGGGTCTTCCCGACATCGCCGTGCTGCCAGGTCCATGCCAGGGTGAGGAGGTTATTCGCATCGCGGCCCAAGAAGTGACCTTCCCAGAACCGAACCAGGAAGTCCTCCAGGCTGGAGTACCCGAATTGGCGCCAGACCTCGTCCCAGTAGTATTTCCCGGATAGACCCCAACCCGCGTACACGCGCCCCACGGCGCGCAGCCCCTTCTCCGGCTGGTGCTCGTAGAAGCCGTTGTTCCATGCGGCATCCGTCATGATGGCGGTCCGGACGGCCTCCAGGAACACGAAGTTGTTCGGTGAGGTGATCGATGATCCACAGAATGGGATGAGGCCGTCCATCATGTCGGGATAGGCGACACCCCACTGGTACGTCTGCCCTGCCCCCATGGACCAGCCGAGCACCAGTCGCAGGTGCTCGATCCCGAAATGCTCCGTGACAAGCCTGTGCTGGGCGCGAACATTGTCGTAGAACGTCACATCCGGGAACCGGGAACCGTTGGACGGCCGTGGCATGTTGCTGGGTGAGGATGACTCACCGTTGCCCAGCAGCGCGGGAATAATGATGAAGTATTTGTTGGGATCCAACCCCTTTCCTTCCCCGACAAGCCAGAAATTGTCGCGGATGAAGCCGGAGTACCAGGTCGGGTAGACAATGGCATTGCTCTTTGAGCCGTTGAGCGTGCCGAATGTCTTGTACGCCAACTTCGCGGACTGGATCTTCATCCCGGACTGCAATTCGAAGTCGCCGAGTTCGAAGATCTCGTAGTCTTCGTTCATGACTGATGGTCCCGTTCTGTTGTGATGGATGATCGCCAGGCTATTTCACGGCTCGCCGGGTTCAGGAGCCGAGGTGGGGGCCCATGGGGAACATGTTCTTGTGGCTCATACCGTTGAGCAGGATGCCGACGGCCAGGTACCAGGCGGCGATACCGTCGGCGAGAGCAAACCATCCAGCAATCCTGGTGAACGCGAGGCTGACATCCCCGCTGGTGACGTTCGCGATCCCGGCTGCGAAATACACGACCGCCAACAGGCCGAAGGCGAACATGGCCGGTACGTTGACATACAACGAACCGATAAACAACAGCAGGGTGAGCACGGTCCACAGGAACAGCCACGCCGCGAAGCCGTGGTTGAAGGCGTCCTGGCCGGCGCTGGCAACGATATGGGGCTGGGCGAACTGCACGATCACCCCGGTGGTGAGCAGGAACCCCGCGTACGCCATGCTGAAGGTTGCGCCGAACACATTGGAACTGTGAGCCTCCCAGATCCCGCCGAAGCCCATCAGCAAGGCGCCGGTGTAGATCGCGACATACGTGAACCAGCCCAGTGCCGCTCCATTGACCGCTCCGGTGTTCAGGACGCCGAACATCAAGATACAAAATCCGAAGCCGATGACTCCGAGCGGTACACCGCCCGAGAGCTCCACCAAGGCGACGCGCGTCGCGGGAGGGACTTCGCCGGCGCGCTGGGGAGCAGCCGCCTCGATGGTTTCTGTCATCGTCCGTTCCTTCGGTCTCGGGCTGGCAGCGACATCGTCGGCGATCAGGATGCGATTGCGACTTCGCCCCGGTCAATCTTGTGCGGGGTGCGCGGCGGCCGAATATCTTCGTCGAAGATCTCCGTGGGCAGGTACAGCGAGCAGCACGCGTTCGGAATGTCGACCACTCCGCTGACGCGGCCTTCGACCGGGGCCGTTCCGATGATGAGGTAGGACTGAGCTCCCGTGTAGCCCCACTTCCCGAGGTATTCGATTGCGTTCAGGCATGCGTTCCGGTACGCGAGTGTGGCGTCCATGTACGCGTTCGTGTTGTCCCGGTGGTCGACGGATATTCCGATGAAGGTGAGGAACTCGGAGTACTGCGGGTGAACGCGGCCGGGCAGGAAGACGGGGTTGTTGTGGATCCCGTAGGTCTCCATCCCCCCCTTGATGATATCCACGTGCATGTCGATGAAGCCGCCCATTTCGATGGCTCCGCAGAAGTTGATTTCTCCGTCGCCTTGGCTGAAGTGCAGGTCACCGCCGGAGAGCTTGGCTCCGGGGACGAACACCGGGTAGAAGATGCGCGAGCCACGGGTGAAGTTCTTGATGTCGTGATTGCCGCCGTGCTCTCGTGGTGGGACGGTGCGGGCACCGTCTCGCGCGATCGCCGCCGCGAGTTCCCCGGTCGCGGATCCCGGCAGGGTGCCCCGGACGGTAGGTGGCAGCGCAAGTGGAGGCACGCGGTTCGGATCGGTGGCGATGAGCGCACGCTCGCGCTGATTCCATTTCGCCAGCAGGTCGGCCGATGGTGCGGTGCCGAACAGTCCGGGGTGCGCATTGCCGTTCATGCGGACGCCCGGGACGTGTCGCGATGTGCAGTACTGCCCGCTGAAGTCCCAGATGGCCTTGTACGCATCGGGGTAGTAGTCGGTCAGGAAGCCGCCGCCGTTGATTTTGGAGAAGATGCCGCTGTACCCCCAGCCCTGCCCGCACACGTCCCCGGTCTGCTGCGGGATCGGCCCCAGATCGAGGATGTCGACGACCAGGAGATCTCCGGGCTCGGCGCCCTCGACGGCGATCGGGCCGCTGAGCATGTGGCAGTAGTCGAGGTCGACGTCCCGGACATCGTTGGCCGAGTCGTTATTGCCGATCTGGCCGTCGGTCCATTCCCGGCACTCGATGCGGAATTCGGCGCCCGGCTTGACGGTGGCCGCTGCGGGGATGTCTGGATGCCAGCGATTGTGCCCAGGGTGGGCCTGATCGGCCATCTTCTTGCTCGGATCGTGACTGAATACGACTTCGGGCACTGCTGATCTCCTTGCCTGTGTGTGGCCGGTCCGCCGGGCTATCGCATGCTGGCTGGCGTCCGGACCGTGGTGGAGGGTGATATCGGTTTATGGCCTCGGCAGGGGTGGATAGCGCGGGCTCCGTGGGGCCGGAGTTCGTGGCCGGCCGGCAGCCGGGGGGATCGAGGTGACAACCGCCGGGCGCTCGCTACTGAGTCCGGCAGTGGTGACGGCACGGTCGAGGGCACGATCGACCGCGGATAGGTGCGGTGCGGTGAAACGCCGCTTCGCGAAGGTGCTGCACCGGGGGCAGGCCGCGCTGTGATGGTCGGCGTTCAGCGGCTGCTTCATGTCGAACTCGCCACAGCGCGCGCACCGGAACGAATAGATCGGCACTAGGTGACCTCCCGCGACGACCGCCAGGACCGCGAGTGTTGGGACGAGACCCTGGTGCTTTCATATGAAACTAGTAAAGGCGCAACTACTTGTCAAGAGCATGAGTGTTCGGTCGTCATGGGTCACTGGTGCGGGCCGAAGTCGCTGTGCCCATTGATATTTGCCGAATCCTGGTTGCATCGGACTCGCTGGGGCGGTGGTGGGACCGCTGGGCCAGGTGTGCCGGTACGGCCCCGTGTACTCACCCCGGCGAGGCAACTGCGCTGGACATGGCACCCTGGAGGTGGTGATCCGACCAGCTGCGCCCGCGCAGCCCTGCAGACCGCCGAATCGGCGGAGCCGACCGTGGCGAAAGGACGGCGTGAGATGGGTGCCATCATGCGACTGGCGAGCCGGATCGTGGCGTACCTGGCGCGCCGCAGGGTCGACCGGAACGAGGGCCGCCGCTAACGCGCCGCGGCCCGCCACCGGGCCGGTGCCAGCGCGCCGGATTCCGGTGACGGGCACCGCCCCCGGTACCCTGCGCGCATGAGCACCGACGCCCCCACCTCCGAGCGGTCCCGCATCGCCGAGCTGTCCGACGGATTCGTCGACGAGCTGTGCCGGCTCAGCCCCATCACGGCCATCTGGGTGGGGCGGGCCGACCCGGGGGACACCCGACTGGACGACCTGTCGCCGGACGGACTGGCCGCGGTGAGTGCCATGGCGCGACGTGCGGTCGCCGACCTGACCGCCGCCCCGTCCACCGGCACGTCCGACGATGTGGCACGTGAGGTCATCCTGGAGCGCCTCAACCTGGAGCTGGACAAGTACGACTCAGGCTGGGCACACGCCGACCTCAACGTCATCGCCTCGCCGCTGCAGAACGTCCGCATGCTGTTCGACATCATGCCGACCGCCACCGACGAGGACTGGGGGGCGGTGGCCGGTCGTATGGCCGCGGTTCCCGCGGCGCTGGCCGGTTACCGGCAGAGCCTGCGGGACGCGGCGGGGCACGGCAAGGTCGCCGCCGTCCGCCAGGTGGACAAGTGCGCCGAGCAGTGCGCCACCTATGCCGGAGCCGGATCCGACCCGGGATTCTTCTCCCGGCTCGCGGCGTCCGCGGATCGGCAGGGACCGCTGGGATCGGCGCTGACCGAGGGGGCAGCGGCGGCGGACGCCGCCTACGGCGAACTCGGCCGGTTCCTGGCCACGGACCTCCGGCCGCGCGCCCCACAGCGGGACGCCGTGGGCGAGGAGCGCTACTCGCTGGCCTCGCGGGACTTTCTGGGCGACACCATCGACCTGGCCGAGACCTATCGCTGGGGCTGGCAGGAGTTCCTGGCCATCGAGGCGGAGCTGCGCCAGGTCGCCGAGCGCGTCGCGCCCGGGCAGGGGCCGGCCGGAGCCGCGGCCGCGCTGGACGCCGATCCGGCCCACCGAGTGCACGGCCTGGACGCCTTGCAGGCGTGGATGCAGGACCTGTCGGACACGGCGGTCGCCGAACTCGGCCGAACCCACTTCGACATCCCCGAGCCGCTGCGCACCCTGGAGTGTCGCATCGCGCCGCCCGGCGGCGGGGTTGGCGCCTACTACACCGGTCCCAGCGACGACCTGTCCCGGCCCGGCCGCATGTGGTGGTCGGTGGAGCCCGGCCGGGAGGACTTCCCCACCTGGCGGGAGACCACCACCGTCTACCACGAGGGAGTCCCGGGTCACCATCTGCAGATCGCCACCGCTACCTATCAGCGGGCCCACCTGAACGACTTCCAGCGCCTGATGGCGGGCACCTCCGGGCACGCCGAGGGCTGGGCGCTGTACGCCGAGCGGCTGGTGCGGGAGCTGGGCTACCTGGACGACGACGGGGTGCTGTTGGGCATGCTGGACTCCCAGCTGTTCCGGGCCGCACGGGTGGTGGTCGACATCGGCATGCACCTGGAATTGGAGATCCCGCCCGGCACCGATTTCCACGAGGGAGAACGCTGGACCCCACAGCTGGGTCTGGAGTTCCTGCTCACCCGCACCGTCACCGACCCGGCGCACTGCCGGGACGAGATCGACAGGTACCTGGGCTGGCCCGGCCAGGCCCCCGCTTACAAGGTGGGGGAGCGGGTGTGGCTGGCCGGCCGCGAGAGCGCCCGCCGCCGGCACGGAGCCGAGTTCGACCTCACCGCATTCCACACCGCTGCGCTGAACATGGGGGGCATGGGGCTGGGCCCGCTGGCTCGCCGCCTGGCCACCCTGTAATCGCCGGATCGACCGGACACCCGGATGCGGAGATGATCTCGCCGTTCGCCCCCGCTCCGGTGCTGCTGGGGGCGCTGTTCGTGCTGGCGGTGGCCGCCCCTGCCCTGGTACGGCGTTTCGGGCGGGGGACGCTGGCGCTGCTGGCGTTGGCCCCGGGCGCGCTGGCGGTCTGGTTCGCCGCGATGCTGCCCGCACTCACCCGCGGCGACGACTTTGACTCCCGCACCGACTGGGTGCCGGCGCTGGGGCTGACCCTGGACCTGCGGCTGGATGCGCTGTCCGGAGTGATGTGCCTGGTGGTCACCGGAATCGGTGCCGCGGTGCTGCTGTACTCCGCGCGCTACTTCCCCCGCGACGACGACGGCCTGCCCCGCTACGCCGGATCGCTGCTGGCGTTCGCCGCAGCAATGCTCGGGTTGGTACTGGCCGACAACCTCATCCTGCTGGTGGTGTTCTGGGAGCTCACCGGCATCCTGTCCTACCTGCTGATCGCACATCGGGTGCGCAAACAGTCCTCCCGCACGGCCGCCTCGCAGGCCTTGATGGTCACCACCGCCGGTGGCCTGGCAATGCTGGTCGGCGCGGTGCTGCTGGGCGTGCATGCCGGCACCTTCACGATCTCGCAGATCCTGGCCGACCCGCCCGGCGGCGCGAGCACCGTCACCGCCGTCGTCCTGCTGGCGGTGGGCGGCATCAGCAAGTCGGCTATCGTGCCGTTCCACTTCTGGCTGCCCGGCGCGATGGCCGCGCCGACACCGGCCAGCGCCTACCTGCACGCCGCCACCATGGTCAAGGCTGGCATCTACCTGTTCGCGCGGCTCGCACCGGCGTTCGCCGCGCTGGGATTCTGGCGACCCGCTCTGCTAACGCTCGGCGGGGTGACGATGCTGGCGGCCGGGGTGATCGCCCTGCGGCAGCGCGACCTGAAGCTGCTGCTGGCCTACGGCACGGTCTCCCAGCTGGGGCTGCTGACCATGCTGACCGGCGCCGGCAATCCCGAGGCGCTGCTGGCCGGCGCCGCGATGCTGATCGGGCACGCCACCTTCAAGGGTGCGCTGTTTTTTGTGGTCGGCATCGTCGATACCTCCACCGGCACCCGGGATTTGAGCCGGCTATCCGGGCTGGGCAGACGGATGCCGGGGGTCGCGGCATTGGCCGCACTGTCAGCACTCTCGATGGCCGGCCTGCCGCCGATGGTGGGGTTCGTGGCGAAGGAGGCCGGATACGCCGGCCTTCTGGCCGGTGGCACCGCGGGGGCATGGGCGGCGGTGACGATGACAGCGGGATCGGCGCTCACGGTCGCCTATACCGCCCGGTTCTGCTGGGGCGCGTTCGGAAGCAAACCCGGTGTGGCGCAGACGGTGCCGTCCCGGCCAGGCTGGCAGATGACGGCGCCCACGGTCGCTCTGGTGGTGGCCGGGCTGGCGCTCGGCCTGCTGCCCGGTGGGCTGGATGCCCTGCTGCAGGCCTATGCGGCCACCGCCGGCGGCGCCGCGCCCGGCGCGTTGGCCCTGTGGCACGGGCTCACCTGGCCGCTGGCCATGACGGTGATCTCACTGGCCGGCGGGCTGGCGGTGTTCGTGGTGCAACGCGCGCTGGAAGGTCGCCGGGGCGCGCTGGCCCGGCCAGGGATGCCGCCCGGAGCGGGCTACCGCGCGGTAGCGGCCGGCGTGGACGTGGCGGCGCTGCGGGTGACGGCGGGCACCCAGCGGGGCTCATTGCCGGTGTCACTGGGCGCGATCCTTGCGGTGCTGGTGGTGTTTCCGGGCTCGGTGCTGGCAACCTCCGGGTTGCGGCCCGGCCGGGTGAGCGTGACCGCCGAACCGCAGCAGGCGCTGCTGGCGGTGGTGGTCGCCGCGCTGGCCATCACCGTGCTGCGTGCCCAGCGGGCGCTGGCCGCGGTGCTGACGGCCGGTGGGGTGGGCTACGCGGTGTCGGTGCTGTACGTGTTGCGCGGCGCGCCGGACCTGGCACTGACCCAGGTGCTGGTGGAGACGGTCACTCTGATTGCCGCCGTGCTGGTCATCGTGCGGATGCCCCCCACCGTGCTGACCAGCACCACCACCGGATTGGCCCGCGGGGTACGGATCGCACTGGCCGGGTGCGTGGGCGCATTGATGACCGCGCTGGCGCTGGTGATTCCGGCGCAGCGCCGGGCGGAGCCGGTGTCGACCGGCCTGGCGCCGGACGCCCTGGCGCGCGGTGGCGGCCACAACGTGGTCAACGTGATCCTGGTGGACGTGCGCGGCTGGGATACGTTCGGTGAGATCTCGGTGCTGGCCGCCGCCGCGGTCGGCGTCTCCAGCCTGATCTTCCTGCGCCGCTCGCCGGTACGGCCCGGAGGTGGCCCGACCCGACGGCGCGGGGAGCCACCGGCCGCGGCGTCGGACCCGTCGCCCTGGCTGGTCACCGACGCGGCGCCGCGCCGGTCGCTGCTGCTGGAGGTGGCGACCAGGCTGGTGTTCCACCTGATCGTGATCTTCTCGTTGTACGTGCTGTTCGTCGGGCACGACCAGCCGGGCGGGGGATTCGCCGGCGGGCTGATCGCCGGAATAGCGCTGACCCTGCGCTACCTGGCCGGTGGCCGGCACGAACTGGCCGAGGCTGCGCCGGTGGATGCCGGGCCGGTGATGGGCCTGGGCCTGGTGTTGGCCTCGCTCAGCGCCGCGGCCGGTTTGGCCTTCGGTGATCCGGCGTTGACGTCGGCGATCTGGCAGGTGCGGCTGCCCGTGGTGGGCGAGCTCGGCTTCGTCACCTCCACGGTCTTCGACATCGGGGTGTACCTGGTGGTGGTGGGGGTGGTGCTGGAGGTGCTGCGCAGCCTCGGCGCGGAACTGGACCGGCAAGCCTCCGCCGCCCCGCGCGATCAGCTGGTCGGCCGATGAGTACCGATGCGGTGCTGGCCGTCACCATCGGCGTACTGTTCGCCGCCGGCGTGTATTTGATGGTGTCCCGCAACATGATCAAGGTGCTGCTGGGCTTTCTGCTGATCGGGCATGGCACGAACCTGCTGCTGCTGACGTCGGGGACCTGGGGTACCGCACCGATTCTGGGCGAAGGGGCGGGCCCGGGCGGCCCTAACGATGTCGCCGATCCGCTGCCGCAGGCGTTCGTGCTGACCTCCATCGTCATCACCCTGGCGGTGTGCTGTTTCCTGCTGGCCGTGGTGTACGTCGGCTACCTGCATACCCGGCGCGCCGAGGTGCCCGACGACCCGGACGATGCGCTGACCGGCCCGGAGCCGGGAGGCGCGGAATGATCGGAATGACGGCGTTGCTGCCGATCTCGGTGATGTTGCCGCTGTTGGGTGCTGGTCTCGCGCTGCTGTTCCGGCGCGCCCCGGCTGCGCAGCGCATCGTCTCGGTATCTGCGCTGGCGATTCAGCTGGCCACCGAGGTGGCCATGGTCGTTGGGATCGATGCCGACGGCACGATCGTGATGCACCTGGGCGGCTGGGCGGCGCCGGTGGGCATCGCGCTGGTGGCCGACCGGTTCGCGGCCATCCTGATGGTGGTCTCCACCGTGGTGACCCTCGCCGTGCTGGTGTACGCGATCGCGCAACAGCGCGGTGGCCAGACCGGCGACGGATCGGCCGCGGTGTTCCACCCGGCCATGCTGATCATGGCCGCCGGGGTGTCCAACGCGTTCATCGCGGGAGACCTGTTCAACCTGTTCGTGAGTTTCGAGATTCTGCTGACCGCAAGCTATGTGCTGCTGACGATGGGCGGTACCGCCGAGCGGTTGCGGGCGGGCGCGCCGTATCTGGTGGTGTCCCTGCTGTCGTCGATCATCTTTCTGTCGGCGATCGCCCTGGTGTACTCGGCGACCGGGACGGTGAACCTGGCCGACCTGGCCCGGCGCATCGGCGACCTGGCGCCCGGGCTGGCCGCCGTGCTGCAGTCGTTGCTGCTGCTGGCCTTCGGCATCAAGGCCGCCGTCTGGCCGATGTCGGCCTGGCTGCCGGACTCCTATCCCAGCGCGCCGGCACCGGTCACGGCGGTGTTTGCCGGCCTTTTGACCAAGGTCGGCATCTACGCCATCATCCGCACCCAGACCTTGCTGTTCGGCGGGCACGGCTTCACCACACTGCTGATGTGGGCGGCGCTGGCCACCATGATCATCGGCATCCTCGGTGCGGTGGCGCAGGGCGACATCAAGCGGATGCTGTCGTTCACCCTGGTCTCGCACATCGGCTACCTGCTGTTCGGGGTGGCGCTGGATTCCACCGCAGGGCTGACGGCCACCGTGTACTACGTGGTGCACCACATCCTGGTGCAGACGGCGCTGTTCTTGGCCGCCGGCCTGATCGAGTACCTCTCCGGAACCACGGCGGTGGACCGGCTGGGCGGGCTGGCCCGACGGGCGCCGCTACTGGCCGTGCTGTTCTTCGTTCCGGCGATGAACCTCGGCGGCGTGCCGCCGCTGTCCGGCTTTCTGGGGAAGATCGGCCTCTTCGAGGCAGGTTTCGCCGCCGGGGGCACGCTGCCGGTGATGGTCGTGGTTGGCGGAACCGTGACGAGCCTGCTCACCCTGTACGCCATGGTGCGGGTGTGGGGCCGAGCATTCTGGCGACCGGCGCCGACCGAGCAGGCAGCGCCCTCGGGCTCGGTGGCCACGAGTGAGAGGCCCAGCACGGCTGCGGCGGAGCGGGCGGAGCGGATTACGGCGGTGACGGAAACAGCGGTGACGGAAACGGCGGTGACGGAAACGGCGGTGACGGAAACGGCGGTGACGGAGACGGCGTCACGGACCGCGGTGTCGCGCGACCGGCCGCCGCGCGGCATGCTCGCGGCCACCGCCGCGGTCGTGCTGGCGGGAGTTCTGCTGACCGTGGCCGCAGGCCCGCTGTACGCGCTGGCCGGACGCGCCGCGGACGATCTGGCGCACCCCGACCGGTACGTCACCGCCGTACTGGGGGTGAACCCGTGAGCGACGCCGGAGCGGGCGCGCGGCCCGCTAGGGACGCTGATGTCACAGTGGCAGGGTCCGGCTGCGGAGGGCGGAGCGAACAATCGGGCACCGTGAGCGACGCCGGAGCGGGCGAGCCCGTCGGCGGCTCACCCCACCGCCCGGTCCGCGGCTGGCGGGCGAACTGGCGGGCGCACCTGATCACCGTCGGGGCGCTGCTGCTGGTGTGGCTGGCGTTGTGGGGCAGCGTGTCGGTGCCGTTGATCGTGGTGGGGCTGCTGCTGTCGGTGCTCGTGCTGGTGCTATTCCCATTGCCGCCCATCGAGTTTTCCTTCGGGTTGCATCCTTGGCGGACGGCGGTGCTGCTGGCGCGATTTGCCGTCGACGTGGTGCTGGCCAGCATCCAGGTGGCGTATCTGGCGTTCCGCCCGCGACCGCCCGTGACGGACGTCGTCACCGCCCGGCTGGCCAGCGATTCGGACCTCATCCAGCACCTCACCGCGCTAGCCGTCTCCCTGGTGCCGGGCAGCCTGATCATCGAGGCGGATCCGGCCAAGCGCACCCTGACCATCCACGTGCTGTATCCGTCGCCGCGGCCGCCCGAGCGCTTCGTCGCCAGCGTGCTGGCCCAGGAAGCGCGCATCCTGGGGGCGCTGGGTCGGGGCGAGGACGGTGGCGGCGCGGCCGCTGTCGAGCGGGATCGAACTGGGAGGGCCCGGACGCCATGACCGTCACCATGATTGTCGCCGGCGCGCTGTTCGCGCTGGGAGCCTTGGCGGCTGCCGCCCGGTTGGTGCGCGGACCGACGCCAATCGACCGCGCGGTGGCGCTGGACGTGCTGCTGGCCATCGTGGTGGGTGTCATCGTGCTGCTGGCCGCGGTGTATGCCAGCACGACCACCCTGGTGATCGCGGTGGTGGTCGCGCTGCTCGGGTTCGTCGGGTCGGCGGGCCTGGCCGTGCTGCTGCAGCGGGAGCGGTCGTGAGTGCGGCCGACATCGTCGCCTCGGCGGCGCTGATCGCTGGGGCGGCGATGAGCCTGGCCGCCGGGGTCGCCGCCCTGCGGTTTCCGGACACCTCGGCGCGCATTCACGCGGCGACCAAACCACAGGTGTTGGGCATCGTCTTGTTGATGATCGGGCTCGGCATCCGCCTGGGCACGGTCGCGATCGTGGGGGAGTTGCTGCTGATCGTGGTATTGCAGTTCCTGACGGCGCCGGTGTCGGCGCATCTGGCGGTGCGGGCGGCACATCGTGCGCCGGCCGACGACGCACCCGCCGAGCCGGAGCCGGCGAGCGGCGACGACCGAAATGACCCGCGGAGCACCGGCGCGGAGTGACCGGCACAGGGTCAGGCGGGCGGGTCCAGCGGCAGCGTCCGGCCCAGCACGGCGAACGGCCGGGAGTCGCCGGCGAACAGGAACCTGCGCAGCACGTCGGAGAACCCCATCCGGCGGTACAGACGCCACGCGCGGTTCTCGCCCTCGGGAGTGGACAGCAGCACCCGGTCGTCCGGCACCGGTTCCAGTAGCGCGCGCAACAGCGTCTCACCGGTGCCGTGCCCCTGCTGATCGGGGTGGACGTGCAGCTCGGTGAGCTCGAAGTAGTCGTCCAGCCACCATCCACCGGCCGGCCCCAGCCCTCGGGAGACCTCGCCGTACCACCACTGGCCCGGCCGGCCGCGGTAGCCATAGGTCATGGCCACCAGTCGGCCACCGTCATCCGCGGCCGTGACGCAGCGAAAGCCCGCGCGTCGGGAATGCTCCGTCCATAGCGGTGCCCGGGCCTGGGCCGTCCCGGGCGGGTAGCCCATGGCGCGCACGTAGACCTCGAGCAGATCGGGAAGCGCCGCGCGAAATGCCGCCGGGTCGAGCTCGGCGAGGCGGTGAGGGGCCGTCACGACTGGCTATTGTGCCCCGTCCGGCGCTGGTCCGCCCTCCTCGCGGGCCACGGCCACGGCGGTGCCGCCGGTCATCGCCAGCAGTTCGCGGTAGCTGGTGCGAAAGACGGTGTGCGGGTGCCCGCCAGCCGCCCACAGGTGCGGGCAGTTCGCCAGTGCCACGTCCACCACGGTGCGTAGCGGCTCGGGGTGACCCACCGGGGCCACCCCGCCGATCACCTGGCCGGTGTGCCGGCGCACGAAATCCGCGCTCGCGCGCTCGATCCGGGTCACCCCGAGGGTGCGAGCCAGCATCGCGGTGTCCACCCGGTGGGCGCCCGAGGTCATCACCAGCAGCGGTTCGCCGTCCGCCGCGAACACCAGGCTGTTGGCAATGGCCCCGACCGGTACGCCCAGTTGCTCCGCGGCCAGCGTCGCGGTGCGCGCGGACGAGTCCAGCTGCTGGATCTGCGCTGTCACCCCCGCGTGGGCGAGTGCTTGGGCGACTCGATCGGTGGCGGTGCTCACGAGGCCATCAGATCACAGCGTCGCCGCGGGGCACTCGGCTGCGGTGGCCCTGCGGGACTGGGGGTTCGCGCTCGCGCGCGGGGCCGTCCCGGGTTCCGTTGTCGGACCCTCGTCGTAGCCTCGAACGCAGGTTCGAGGCACGTGCAGACGGAAGGTTGGTGATCATCATGACGATGATGGCGACACAGCGGCAGGGGGCAGGTCGGAGCGACGGGGTGGCCACGGGGGTACGCCCGGTCGGCCGCGCTGCCCCGGTGCCGCGGATGGCGTACGACCTGATGGCCGACGCGGGTCGGGCGCTGGGCCGCGCGATTCGTGCGTCGGAACCCAGCAGCCGGTTCGCCGCGGCCCATCTGGCGGCGTTGCGGGGGGCTGCGGCGGTGTTGGCGGCCCGCGCGCGGCCACGCCGGTCGGCGCGGGGCAGCGCGTGGGATTTGCTGCCTCGGGTGGCCCCGGAGCTGGCCGAATGGGCGGCGTTCTTTGCGGCCGGCTCGGCAAAGCGGCAGGCGGCCGAGGCGGGCATCAGCGCTGGCGTGGGCAGCCGCGAGGCCGACGATATGGTCCGACAGGCGGCGGCCTTCCTGGACCTGGTGGATCGGGTGCTGGACGATCGCGGCGCGGCGGTCCGGTGACGGGCGCCGGGCGAACCGGCGACCGTTAGGCTCACCTGGTGGCGCCAGGGGCATCTCGATGACGGACCAACCGCTCGATCCGATCGGTCGGTGGCTGGCGGGCTTCGCGGCGGCGCATCCCGGCGCCGAGGTGCTGGATGTGGGTGGCGGCAGCGGAGCGCGGGCGGTGCCGCTGGCTCGCGCCGGCTGCCGAGTGCTGGTTGTCGACGCGTCCACCGATGCGTTGGCCAGCCTGGCCCGGCGCGCCGCGGAGGCCGGAGTGTCCGACGCGATCAGGTCGTTGCAGGCCGACGCCGACCAGTTGGCCTCGGTGCTGCAGCCGGGCAGCGTCGATCTGGTGCTGTACCACCAGCTCGTCCAGGACGTCGACGACCCGGTGCGATCGCTGGCGGCAGCCGCCACCATGCTGCGGGCCGGCGGGACGATGTCCGTGCTGGTGCCGGGTCGATTGTCCGCGGTACTCGGGGAAGCACTCGCGGGCCGGTACGACCAGGCCTCGGCCCTGCTGGATGCCGCCGACGACGACCGGCGCTACGACGTGCCGTCCCTGCGCGCGCTGATGGAACAGGCCGGGCTGGCGGTCGAGTCGATTACCGGCGTGGGAGTGGTGTCGGCGCTGGCCAGCGCCCGCGCGCCGCGGCCCAACGATCCGGCCTTCGGCGAGCTCGAGCGGAACCTGGGCAGGCATCCGGTGCTCGGTCAGATCGCCGGGGATCTACATGGCCTGGGGCTTCGCCCCGCGCCATGACGGGCTCGGCGCGGGCGCAGCGCCAGGAGCCGCGACCCGGCGCTCGTGCGGCGCGGGGTGACCGGATTCGCGCGGCGGGATCCGACCGATGAGTCGGCAGGCTGCGCGTCGGCGGGTGACGGCGAACGTCGATGCGGTGGACGATTCCCGATGCACCGTGCTGCACGTCGACATGGACGCGTTCTTCGCGGCGGTTGAATTACGCCGCCGCCCCGACCTTGCCGGGCGCCCCATGATGGTGGCCGGCACCGGGGGGCGCGGCGTGGTGCTCTCGGCGACCTACGAGGCGCGGGCCTACGGAGTGCGCTCCGCCATCCCGACGGCCCATGCGCTGGCCCGATGCCCCGGCATCGTGGTGCTGCCACCCGACCATGCTGCCTATCGCGCCGCCTCGGCCGACGTGATGAGCCTGTTCGAGTCGGTGACACCGCTGGTCGAGCCGCTGAGCGTCGATGAAGCGTTCCTGGACGTCGCGGGTGCTCGGCGGACCGGCGGACGCCCGGTGCAGATCGCGATCTCGATCCGCCGGCGTATCCGAGACGAGCTCGGGCTGACCGCCACCGTGGGGGCGGCTTCCACCAAGTTCGTCGCCAAGCTCGCCTCATCGCTGGCCAAGCCGGACGGGTTGCTGGTGGTCCCGCCGGGCGAGGTCTCTGCGCTGCTGCGCCCGCTGCCTGCCGGAGCGCTCTGGGGTGTCGGGCCGCACACCGCGACCCGGCTAGAATCCCTCGGCCTGACCACGGTGGGGGAGATCGCGGACGCCGACCCCCAGACGCTGGGCCGAGCGATCGGGGCCGCGCTGGCCCGCCGGCTGCACGATCTGGCCCACGGCGTGGACGACCGGCCGGTGACGCCGCAGACCGCGGAGTCCTCCATCGGGGCCGAGCAGACCTTCGACGTCGACGTCACCGATCCCGCCGTCGTACGGCGCGCCCTGCTCGAGCTGTCCCGCACCGCGGCCCGTCGGACGCGCCGGGCCGGGCGGGCTGGTCGCACCGTGGTGCTGAAGGTCCGCTACGACGACTTCACCACCGTCACCCGGTCCGAAAGCCTGGACACGGCGACCGATCAGGACCGCCAAGTCTTTCAGTCCGTCGTGCGAAGCTGGGATCGGTTGGCCGGCGGACGCCGGCCGGTGCGGTTGCTGGGCGTCCGGCTGCAGTCGCTGCGGCCTGCCGGGGAGGTCACCGAGCAGCTCGAGTTGGGGGCCGACGCGGACCGGCCAGGCTGGCGAGCCGCCCAGGGCGCCGTGGACGCCATCGCCGAGCGATTCGGATCGGCGGCTCCGCGGCCCGCTACCCTGCTCGCACCGGGCGGCACGTCTGCCGCCGGTCCGGCGCGGGTCGGTGACGGCTCCGCCGGGAGCGGTCCGCAGGGGAGGGATTTCGCGGGCCGGTAGAAAGGTGCCGTCAGGCCTCGTATTGTGGAGGTAGACCACGACCATCGGTGGCGGGGCCTCCGTCACCGGATCGCTGGTCGGGCCGGTTGTCGACAGGAGGAGGCCATGGCGCTCTCCGAGCACGAGCAGCGGATGCTCGACGCGATTGAACAGGCGCTGTTCGAGGAGGACCCGAAGTTCGCCTCCAGCGTCGATCCGGCACGGTTGCGCCGGCGGCGCCCCTTGGTGGCGGCTGCCCTGTTCGTCCTGGGGATGGTTGCGCTGGTGGTCGGGGTCATTGCGACTCAGAGCGTGCTGGCGCTGGGGGTGGCGGTCAGCGTCCTAGGGTTCATGATCATGGTCGGTGCGGTGGGCCTGTTCGTCTACGGGCAGCCCGGCGGCAGAGCGGTTGCCGACCACGGCAAGCCAGGCAAGGTGTCCACGCCGCTGTCCGAGCGGATGGAGGAGCGGTTCCGCCGCCGCTTCGAGGATCAGTAGGAAGGCCGGCGCCAATCTCGTGGGCACGACGCAGACTGACCCGTGAGCGCCACGCTGGGCATGGAGTCCGTCCGCGATCAGCGGCGCGTGACGTGCTGGTGTTGTGATTGCGCCGACACCCCCGACCGCATGGTCCGGTTGAGCAACCATCCTGAGGTTCAGGTGTGTCTGCGCTGCGCCCATGTGCTGCATCAGCGGGCGTGGCAGATTGAGGACGAGGACAAGCGTGGGCCGGCGGTGTTGGTCCGCGCTCGGGTTCGTGCGCTTCGCGCTGCGGTGGTCCGCCGCGGATGGCATCAAAGCCGGCTGCTGGGCGGCGTGCTCCGTCGACTGGGCAGATACCTCCCGTAGCCAGGCGTGACGCCCGCGCGGTCGGCGTCATATCCGCCACCGGCGGTCACCAGCACGTGATCGACGTGCATGTCGCGCTGTGCGCCCGCGAGCGCCACCACGCCCTCGTCACCACTGACATCGACGATCTCGCACGCATCGACCCAGACCTATCGCTCATCCATGCACGGCCCTCCAACCGAATCGCTGATCCACTCGCCAACGTTTGGTGTAGCACCGCGTGCACTGAGTGTTACACTCAGGTCATGCCCACCACCCGTCCCCGGCATTTCGTCACCGAGACCGACGACCTCGCCGCCGCTTTGGACGCAGCTAGCGCGCGCTGGCCGGAGTTGAGTCGGGCGCAGCTCCTGGTACAGCTCGCGTTGGAAGGCCACCGAGCGGCGCAACGGGCCCACCAGGAACGCCACCGTCGTCGGCTGGCAGCGTTGCGCACGCATAGCGGTGCCCTGACCGGCACCTACCAGCCGAACTATCTGCGGCGGCTACGTGAGGACTGGCCAGAGTGATCGTGCTGGACGCGAGCGTCATCGTCGCCTACCTCGACGGTGAGGATGAGCACCATGAGCGCGCCGAGCAACTGTTCACCGAAGAAATCGACGACGACTTCGGCGCCAACTCCCTGACACTCGCGGAAGTATTCGTCGGTCCGGCCCGGGCGGATCGGTTGGACGAGGCGCGCACTGCACTGCGCGATCTGGAGGTGGAGGAGATCCCATTCCCAGATGACACCGCGATCAAGCTCGCCACGCTGCGCGCGGCGACAGGACTGAAGATGCCCGACTGCTGCGTGCTACTCGCGGCCGAGCATGTCCGCGGCCGCGTGGCCACCTTCGACACCCGACTCGCACGGGCCGCATCGACGAGGAACCTCGAAACTGTCAACCACTGACACACTCGAAGCAGTACCGCAACTGGATCCGCTACGGGACCGCAGAGGATCTTCTCGCCAGGTGGTTCCTTCACCTGCGTGCTTGGCCCAGCAGCTGGCTAGGTTCGCGCAGCGCGGATGCTGGGAGGAGGATGTGTCCCTGATCTCGGTAGGTGGACCAGCGCATTCTGCATCTCGGCGCCGACAGCCCCTGGAGCGCGCACCGACCGTTGACGATCGATCATGCGATGAACATCAACCCATCTCCGCGGCGCTCGAAAAGTGAACACTTCCGGCACATCGGAGGACTTGATCAGTCTTGCCAGGCGTACCTGCCGATGTCCGCGCCAGGCCTGCGTGATGGCACCTACCGGTACGCGAACGGGGCACGTGCGGAGAGCTGGCTGCCCTTGGTGGCCGTATGCGTCGGAGTCCAGATCACCGGTACCGTGATCAGGTGCTGCGACTCGTCCTACTCAACGGTGCGCCCGGAAGCGGGAAGTCGACTCTGGCGCGTCGTTACGCCGAGGAGCACCCGCTGACGCTAGTGCTCGATATCGACCAAGTGCGTGGGATGCTCGGACGCTGGCTCGACCAGCCGATTGAGGCTGGTTTGTTGGCCCGGGAGTTGGCCATTGCGATGGCAAGAGCGCAGTTGCGCGTTGGCCGTGATGTGCTGGTGCCGCAATATCTGGGGCAATTGGAATTCATCGGAAGACTTGAGGAACTGGCAGCTGAGGTCGAAGCTCAATTCATTGAACTAGCGCTCATCAGTGATCGGGATGATGTCGTGCGTCGCTTCGAACGACGTTCGGCGAGTTCAACGGATCCGGTTCATCGAGATGCAGCGGAACTGCAACGGCGCAGTGGCGGTCGGGAACAGCTGGCGGCGACTCACGACAAATTGCTTGCGGTGGTCGCCGCCCGGCCTGCCACCCGCGTCATCGCATCGACCGGTGGCGACGTCGATGGCACGTACCAGCTATTGCGCGCTCGCCTGGACCAGTGACACGCGTCCCCACACGCCGATCCCGGCCTGCGGCACGTTGAAGGTCTGGGTGATTATAGCGTGAGATGCATATAGCGTTAGGTGCATGGCCGGTCTGTACTCGATTGGGGTCGAGCCGGAAGTGCGGTCTTGGTTGGAGGGCCTCACAGACCACGACTTCGGTCGGGTTGACTTCCTCGTCGGCATGCTCGCGGACCGCGCCGAGACGCTTGGCGAGCCGTATTCCCGCCATCTCGGGGCAAGGTCCGGGAGTTGCGCTTCCAACTGCTGCGTCGCCAGACGCGGGTGACGTACTGGCTGGCGTCTGGCCGCCGGGTGGTCCTGCTGACGGTCTTCCACAGGGCCTGCAGCGCCGAGCGCGGAAGTGAAGCGCGCGATCCGGGCGCAAGCGACGTGCGAAGCGTCGCACGACGCCGCTCATGACATCTACGAACGTGAAGGGAACTCGTGATGAACGCTAGCCACAGCTCCTACGAGGAGATCGCCGGCCAACGACGCGCCGGCGCGGGCTACCGTGAGGGGTACGACGAAGCGCGACGTGCGTTCCTGATCGGGCAGGCCGTTCGGGAGCGTCGGCTGGCTCTGGGCCTGTCCCAGACCAAGCTCGCCGCCGCTGCGGGAATGACCCAGCCCGCACTGTCCCGGCTCGAGGCGGGCGGAGCGGTGCCCACGATCCCCGTGCTCGACCGGATCGCGGTCGCCCTCGGCGCTGAACTCATCGTCACCATCGCCACTCGCGCCGCCTGACCGAGCAGCACAACGACGAAAGTCACAGCGCCGCAGCGGGATCCCCAACTGGCGATTTCGTGATCGCGCATTGCGTCGCCGTTGAGCGTGTGCGGACCACGGCGTCAACCGGCGGCCCGGAACCCCCTCGCCGGCCGCCACGGGCCCGGGGGGGTCCGGCCAATGACGGTGGCCGGAGGCAGGTTACGCGCAGCACGGACAGGAAGGAGGCGCGGTGGCGGACAGCGCCCGCGGTAGGCCGCTGGTCGCGGCCTACGACCTCGACCGCATGACACCCGAGCAGGTCGATGAGGTGTGGGGGGTGTCGATCGTCACCAACCGTGCTGCACCCCCTGAGCACTACCTCCGAACCGTTCGGCGCCGCGCGGCGGATCGGCTCGCCCGCCGCGACGCGCGAGCCGCGCCGTGACGCGCTGGTGACGTCGCGTTCGAGCTGTCTGCACGGGTGATTTCGGAGACGATAATGCTCGTATTCGCTGTTTCGGAACGGGGAACTCTGCCCCATCACTGTGGCGTGCCGTCGCGACCGTCACGCGTTCGAGGCCATCATCTGGCCGATGGTGTCGGCAATATCCCAGCATTCGAACCTCAAACCCGTCAGCGAGGCGCATGTCTCCGCCTACGTCGACAGGTGACCTGCCCGGCGTGAGCCGCCGGGCGGTGGTGTGTCCGCGTCAAGATGTCCGCATCGCACCCGAAACCTCGCCCGGTCAGCGGGATTTCGTGCCTCGGCCGGCCATCCGCATCGACCGAGGCAGCACCCGATCTGGCCACCGTCGCGGCGCGCTGCGCTCCAGGCCGTCCACCACCGCGAGCACCCCCGGCGTCAGATCGGGCTGCCGGACACCGGGATCCGCCGGGCGCCCGTACCACTCGCGCTCGGCGGTCATCACCACCGTTCGCAGGTCGTCCCGCCCGCTGGTGGACAGGTGTGCCGTGCGGGCAAGCCGGTTCGCCGTCACCCGGGCGGACTCCACCTCGTGCACCGCGATCCCGTGGTCCGCCAGGGTGTCCTCGATCTCCGCCCACGCCGCCGATCCCGCGTCGGACCCGCCGCCGGATGCCACGGCCAGCCGGCGCTGCCGTCGCCGGCGACGAATCAGCGACGGCGTGGCGATCAGCAGGCCGACCAGCAACAGCCCGGCAATCACCAGCACGAGCACCAGCACCCAACCGGTCAGCACACCGGCGCCGGTCGCATCGTCCGACCCGGAGCCGCGATCGGTCTGCCCGCCGTCGATCAACTGCCCCGGCGCGATCGGTGCGGTGCGCACCGTCTGCTCGGCGGTGGTGGTGGCCGACGTGGTGGCACTGCCCGTGGCGGTGCCGGTCTGGGTCCCGCCTCCGCCGCCGCCCCCGGCGTTCGACTCGAAGCCCTGCAGCCCGCCCTGGCCGCCTACCACCGGGGTGGGGTCGAAGGCGATCCACCCGGACTGGTCGAAGCGGACCTCGACCCAGGCGTGCGCATCGGTCGACTCGATCTGGAAACTCCCGTCCGCCTGCTGCGTGCCCTGGGTGAATCCGACGGCCACCCGGGCCGGGATGCCCAGCGCGCGCAGCATGATCGCCATCGCTGCCGCGTATTGCTCGCAGTAGCCCTGCTTGTTGTGCAGGAAGTCCAGTAGCGCGCTGCCCGAATTACCCGCAGGGGTCTTGAGCGAGTAGGTGAAGCCGTTGGCCGGGTCGGTGAAGTAGTGCAGCATCGCGACGGTCATGTCGAAGGGGGTGGCGGCGTCGGCGGTCACTGCCTTGGCGCGGGCGACCACCTCGGCAGGCAGCGTGCCGGTCTCGGTCAGCGGGCCGCCGGAGTGCACGTCCTCGGTCTCCAACTGCGCGGCCGGAACGGTGGCGAGGTTGGCGGTGACGGTGTACTGGCCGGGCACGATCGGATCGTCGCGGAATACGGTCTGCAGGCCGCGGTCGTAGTCCCATCCGGTGGCCAGCCCGGTCACGTGGGTGCTGTCGGCATAGATCGGTAGGAAGCGGTCGCGGAACTTCTGCGGGGTGATCGTCACGGTCGCGCTGCCGTCATCGGCGGCCGGTGCGGCGGGCACCCGCCCGTCGACGTCGGTGTCGTCGGCCACCACCGGCCCCGGCAGGAAGCCCTGGTCTGGGTTCCACTTCTCCAGCGCGATGGTGCGCAGATAGGCAGGATGGTCCAGCCCGGACACTCGCAGCGTGTCTTCCGGTGTCCGGTCGGTCAGGTCGCCGCGCAGCAACGCCCACGGGTTGAGCCCGACCTCCCCGCCCGAGTGGCCGCCGCGTGGCAGCCGGCCGGCGGTGCCGATCCCGGTGGTGGCATCGGCCAGCAGCAGCGAGCCGACGACGGCAATTGTGGCGATTGCCGTCCCGCTGATGCCCAGCGCCACTCGTGCCCTGCGCTGCGGGTGCCGGGCCGCGTGCCCGGCCACGGCCAGCAGGGCGGCGAACAGCGCGGCGGGGATGACGAATGCGTACCACGGCAGCAGCGAGGTGCTGATGGACGCCGGCACCGAGTACAGGCTGAGCAGCGGCAGCGCCACCAGCGCCGGGACCCTGGCCCCGGCGATCAGCAGGTCGACCACCAGGGCCAGCACGCCGATGCACAGCGCGACCATCAGCCCCAGCTCGGGGGTGTCCGGGGCGGGCGGCACCGTGGTCAGGATCTGCTGCCACGCCGCGCCTAGCATCCGGGCGGCCTCCGAGATCGCCGCCGGACCGGGCAACACTCCTAGCACGCCGTCGGTGGTGAACAGGCTGGTGAGGGCGATCAGCAGGCCGGCCAGCTGAAGCAGTTCCACACCCCACGCCGGGATGGCCAGCAGCCGGGCACCGATGCCCACCAGGTAGACCACCGCCACGACCTCGATCAGCGGCAGCATCCACGAGGTGCCCTCCAGCAGCGGCATCAACGCGGAGCTGCCACCCAACACCGCCAGCGCGCCCAGCAGGGTGGGCAGCAGCACCAGCGGATCGTTGCCGGCGCGCCTGCCGGGCCGCTGCGCTCCCGGGGACGGCGCGCGCCCGGCCGGGCCGGCGCTGCCCCGCGCGCCGACGCCGGAGGCGCTGTTCGACGGCGGTGACGCGGTGACGGTCACGACACCCTCCGGGCGGCCGTATACCCCTCGCCGCTGCAGGCCACCCGCCAGGCGGCCCCCAGGTCGTCGCCGCGGCGCAGCACCACCACTCGCCAGCCGCCGGCGGTGAGCACCGCGGCGGAGGCGGCCACCGGATGTGCCGGGCCGTGCGCCGGATCCCATGACGGGGTGTCCAGCAGCAGCGCCACGCCGCGGGATGAGCGAGATCGGCTCGCCACCAGCAGGTGCGCCGCAGCCGGATCGAGGTCGCCTAGCACCGCGATCACCAGGCCGGCGGTGCGGACCGCGCCCGGCTGTAGCCCACCGACCACGTCGGCATCGACGTCGGCCAGTCCGGCCAGCACGTCGTCGGCGATGTCGTTGCCGGTGGCGATCACTGCCCCGTAGTGGCTGACCAACCGCACTTGATAGTCCCCGGCCAGCAGGTGCAGGCTCACCGACGCCGCCAGCGTCACCGCCGTCTCCAGGCTGGACTCCGGCCCGATGCCGCGGTGCGCCGCCGCCCGGTGGTCCAGCACGACGGTGGTGCCGCCGTGCGAGACCGGTTCGGTCAGTCGCACCATCAACTCGTCGTGCCGAGCCGAGGCGCGCCAGTGGATGGTGCGGATGTCGTCGCCGGGGTTGTAGTGCCGGATGCCAACGTCCGGGTCGCCTCCGGTAGTGCCTGACATGGCCGAGCCGGACGCCGCAGACCGGGAGCCGACGGCGGACGGCATTCCGGTCAGCGGCACCACGACGGGAACCACCATCACCTCGGTGCGTGAGTCGATGGTCCGGTTGTCCTCCCATAGCCCGAACGGGTCGGCGACCCGAATCGCGGGTGGCCCGATCAGGAACCGACCGCGACGGGTCGCGGTCAGCGGATAGCCGACGACCGCGGTGGCGCCCGGTCGCAGGGGGGGCAGCAGGCAGCGCACACCGGCGGTCAGGTCGGTGGTGGCCTGTTCGCTGACCTCCACCGGGCGGGTGGGCAGGGCGCCGGTATTGGTCAGCAACAACCGCACCGAGCCGGAGGTGCCGGGTCGCAGCCGGTCGGGCAACGCCTGATGCGCGGCGGACAGCGTGGCGCGCCGTCGGGCGGTCAGCAGCATCGCGACCATCGGCAGCGCCGCGGCCAGGATGCCCACCCGCAGCAGGTCCCGTTCGTCCAGCAGCAGGGCACACACGATGGCCGCGCACCCGCCGGCGAACAGGCAGCGCCCGCGCGTGGTCAGCCCGCGGTCGGGCCGGGCGGTGCGGCCCGCGGAGTCGGTGCCGCGGGGAACCGCCGTCGACCTAGACACGGCCAGCCTGCGGGACGCGGATCCGTCCGAGCAGCGCGCCGATGATGTCCTCCGCCGAGCGATGGGCCGCATGCGCCTCGGTGGTCAGCAGCAGCCGGTGCGCCAGCACCGGCCCGGCGAGCCGCTGGATGTCGTCGGGCACCACGTAGTCGCGCCCGTCGAGCGCGGCGGCCGCCTTGGTGGCGCGGCCCAGGTGCAGCACCGCGCGGGGTGAGCAGCCCAGGCGCACCTCGGGCATCGCTCGGGTGGCCGAGACCAGTTCCACGATGTAGCTGCGAAGCGCGGGGGCGATCTGCACGGTGGCGACGGCCGCGATGAGCCGCGTCACCGTCGCGGTGTCGGCCACGGCGGACAGTGTGTCCAGCGGATCCGCCCGGTCGTGTCCGGCGAGCATGGCCACCTCGCTGGCCGGATCGGGGTAGCCCAAGGCGGTGCGCGCGAAGAACCGGTCCCGCTGCGCCTCTGGGAGGGGATAGGTGCCCTCCATCTCCACCGGGTTCTGGGTAGCCAGCACCAGGAACGGCCGGGCCAGCCGGTAGGTGTTGCCGTCGACGGTGACCTGGCGCTCCTCCATGGCCTCCAGCAACGCGGACTGGGTCTTCGGCGAGGCCCGGTTGATCTCGTCGGCCACCACGATGTTCGCGAACACCGGGCCGGGCCGGAAGGTGAACTGCGAGGTCTGGCGGTCGTACACGCTGACGCCGGTGACGTCGCTGGGCATCAGGTCGGGAGTGAACTGCACCCGGCTGACGGTGCCCTCCACTGAGCGGGCCAACGCCTTGGCCAGGCTGGTCTTGCCGGTGCCCGGCACGTCCTCGATCAGCAGGTGACCCTCGGTCAGCAGCGCCACCAGCGCCAGCCGGATGACATCGGGTTTGCCCAGGATGACCCGCGCCATGGCGCCGCCGATCTGGGCGCCGGTGCGGGCTACGACATCCATGGTGACGGCGGATGGTTCCGCGCCGGCCGGTGCGGGCACCTGGTCAAGGTTCACATGCTGGGCCACGTCTCATCCTCTCCGGCACCGCGGGATCGCTGCGTGTGCCCGGCGGTGTGGGTTTCAGTCTGCCAGCCCTGTCACCGGCTGTCGCCGACCCGACGGAATCGATGTCTGCCCAGGAACAGCCCATCGGCCACCGCACTGCCACTCACGACTCGATGCCTCGGCGATGACTGCGTCCGCGCGCCAGGAGCCCAGTGGGGGGCGAAGTGGGGACACTGAACAGATTGGTGGGGTGTGGTGGGGGAAAATGGGGTAGCCTCTGCAGATCGGTGGAGCGCGCGGCCTGGTGAGCCGCCGACCCGTGGGGAGGTGGGGTACGTGGGCTTCTACGGCACGTTCACGCCCCGCCTGGACGACAAGGGAAGGGTGACCCTTCCGGCCGCGTACCGCAAGCAGTTCGCCGACGGGGCCATGGTGGTACGGGGAGATTCGAACTGCTTGTACGTCTTCACCACCGATGAGTTCGACCGGTTCGCCGAGCAGGCCGTCAACACCAAGGTGACCGACGTGCAACACATCGGCGCGGCCCGATACATGCTGGCCAACAGCGAGCCGCAGATGCCCGATGGACAGGGCCGGATCACGCTGTCGGCCCGGATGCGGTTGTTCGCCGGGCTAGGGCGGGACGTGGTGCTCACCGGCCAGGGGCGTCGGATGGAAATCTGGAACGCCGACCGCTGGTCGGACTACGAGGCCGCTCAGGAGCCGGGCTACGTCGACCCTTCGTTGCGCGCGACCGCCCCAATACCCGCCGCTAGCGGTGACGACGGCACCGGTGGACGGAGCGAGCCATGAGCATTCCCGCCCGTGCGGCCATGGCTGATCCGCCCGTCACCGCCGTCGCTGCCCCCGTTCGCCCGGCAGTGTTCGGCTCGCCGCTGTGCCGCCCACCCACCAGCACGCCCTCCTGCCCGCCGGCCTGCACCCGCCGTGGCCCTGACGCGACTTCCCCCGCGCCAGGTCCATGGCGGGTGGGGACCCGCGGGCAGGGCGGCCACGGCCGCGGCAGCGCGGCAGCCCGCCGCGGCCGGCACTGCCCGGTCGACATCCGTTCGAGGCGCCGCGACGGCCGTGCCGGGAAGGGGATCGGAATGCTCCCGCCCGAGGAGGACCCGTCCGGGGCCACCGTTCCCGGAGCGCCGCCGTCCCGGCACACGCCGGTGCTGGCCGACAGGGTCGCCGAGTTGCTGGCTCCGGCGCTGGCCGGCGATGCTCCGGTCCTGGTGGACGCCACCCTCGGATTGGCCGGCCACACCCTGGCGCTGCTGCGGGAGCACCCGCGGCTACAGGTGATCGGCGTTGATCGAGACCCCGCCGCGCTGGCACTGGCCAGCGAGCGGGTGGCGGCCGCGGGCTTCGCCGACCGGCTCCACCCGGTGCACGCCGTCTACGACCGGATCGGTGAACTGGTCCGCGCCGCCTCCGGCGGGGTGGACCCGGTGGTGGCCGCCGGCCGGGTCGACGGCGTGCTGTTCGACCTGGGCGTCTCGTCCATGCAGCTGGACGTGCGCGAGCGCGGCTTCGCGTACGCGGCCGATGCGCCGTTGGACATGCGGATGGACCCGACCGGCGGTATCACCGCCGCCGACGTGCTGGGCGGCTATCCCGAGGCAGAGCTGGCTCGCATCCTGCGCGAGTACGGCGAGGAACGGTTTGCCGGCCGCATCGCGCGGGCAGTCGTCCGCGAACGACAGAAGGCTCCGCTGCGCAGCTCTGCCGCACTGGTGGAGCTGATCCGGGCCGCCATTCCGGCGGCCGCTCGCGCCTCGGGCGGGCATCCGGCCAAGCGGACCTTCCAGGCCCTGCGCATCGAGGTCAACGACGAACTCGGCGCCTTGCGGCGCGCGATCCCGGCGGCCCTGGACGTGCTGCGGCCCGGCGGGCGGCTGGTGGTGCTGGCCTACCAGTCGCTGGAGGACCGGATCGTCAAACACGCGATCGCCCCGCTGACCGTGTCCGACACGCCGCCGGACCTGCCGGTGGAGCTACCCGGCCACGAGCCGACGGTGCGCTGGCTGACTCGTCGCGCCGAACGGCCCACCGCCGCGGAGACCGACCTCAACCCCCGCGCCGCGTCCGCCCGGCTGCGCGCCGCCGAGCGAATCCGGGAGGCCCGATGACCTTCCTGCATACCGCCAAGACGCCCCGGCAGGCCGCGCCTTCCGGACCGTCCCGATCGGCCCAGCGCGCGCTGGACCGGCGGCGCCGCCGGCAGGCCCGGATGACCCCCGCCCGGGTGTCCACTGCGGGCCGGCCGGTGCGCTCCGCCCTGCTGCGGGTGCCGTTCGTGGTGGCGTTGATCATGGTGCTGGGCAGCGGGGTTGGCGGCGTGCTCTACCTGAACACCAAGACCGATGCGTCCGGGGTGCGCACCGAGCAGGCACACCAGGAGTCGGCACAGCTGCGGCTGCAGATCGAGGCACTGGGGCGCAGCATCGCCGACCTGGGTGCCACGCCGCGGATCGCCCAGGAGGCCAGGAATCTCGGTCTGGTGCCCGCCGGTGACGCGGCCATCCTGATGGTCGACAAGTCCGGCAAGGCCCGAGTAGTCGGCACGCCGAAGCCGGTCGGTGGCGGCGCCGAATCCTCCTCGGGCGGAGGCCACTGATGCCGGAACGGCGCCCGCACTCCGGCAGCAGCGCGCGCACGGACCGGCGTCCGCCCTCGGGCCGTACCGTGTCCGCCGACCGTGCCGCGCCCGCGGGTCGTGCCCGCCTCGACCCGCCCCGGGCCGCACCGGCCCGGCGCCGTCGCAGCACCCGACCGCGCACCGGCCTGCTGCATCACCGGGGACGCAACTGGTTCGCGCTGGCCGTGGTCGTCGGCCTGCTGGTGGCATCCACCGTCCGGCTGGTGATGATCCAGACCGTGGACGCCGCCGCCTACGCCGCGAAGGCCGCCGACCAGCGCACCCGCACCGACGTGCTGCCCGCCAGTCGGGGCACCATCTACGACCGCAACGGCACACCGCTGGCATTCACCGTGCAGGGCCGCGCCATCGCTGCCTGGCCGGCCCTGTTCACCTCCGACACCGAGCGACACGCGGTGGCCGACATCATCGGCAAGGCACTCGCGCCCGATGTCACCGCCGACAGTGTCTTCACCAAGCTCACCGACGGCAAGTCCACCTACGTCTACCTGGCGCGCGGGCTGATGCCGGCCCAGGCGGACGCCATCATCGCCAGCATCAACGAGGCGATCAAGCCCCAGGGCCGCAGCCCCGTCACAACCGAGCGGCAGGACCTACGCCAGTACCCCGAGGGCAGCGTGCTGCAGTCCCTGCTGGGTGCCACCGGCTGGGACGGGCACGGCACCGGCGGCATCGAGATCAAGTACGACTCGCTGCTGTCCGGCACCGACGGGTCCCGGGTGGTCGACGTCGACGCCTACGGCAACGCCATGCCCGGCACCGACCGCGACGAGAAGGCGCCGGTGGACGGCGGCGACGTGCACCTGACCATCGACGCCGACCTGCAGTACACCGTGCAGCAGATGCTCACCGACGCGGTGAAGTCCACCGGAGCCAAGGGCGGCATGGCCCTGGTGCGCAGCGCCACCGGTCCGGATGTGCTGGCCATGGCCAGCTACTACCGGGGCAAGACGCCCGCCGAGACCGGCAACATGGCCGTCACCTCCCCGTTCGAGCCGGGCTCGGTCACCAAGGTGGTGACGTTCGGTGCGGCGCTGGAGAAGGGACTCATCACTCCGACCACGCACTACGCGGTGCCCGGCACCATCGAGATGGGCGGGCACACCATCCACGATGCGTGGGTGCACAGCCGGGTCGGCATGACGGCCACCGGCATCCTGGCCAAGTCCAGCAACGTCGGCACGCTGATGATCGCCCAACAGGTGGGCCAGGACGCCTTCGCCCGCGAGTTGAGCAAGTACGGCCTCGGCCAGAAGACCGGGATCCAGCTGCCCGCCGACTCTGCCGGTATCGTGCCGCCGCAGTCCCAGTGGTCGTCCACCACGTTCGCGAACCTGCCGATCGGGCAAGGGCTGTCGATGACGCTGCTGCAGATGGCCGATATGTACCAGGGCATCGCCAATGGTGGGGTGCGCATCCCGCCATCCATCGTGGCGTCCACCACCGCCGACGGGGCGAGCACGCCCGTCACCCAGGGCAAGCCGGTCCGCGAGCTGTCCACCAAGTCGGCGAACACCCTGCTGGACATGCTGCGTGGCACCATCCAGGGCGGTGACATCATGCACGACGGCACCGCCCCGTCGGCCGCCATCACCGGCTATCAGGTGGCCGGCAAGACCGGCACCGCCCAGCAGGTCGATCCGGCGTGCAGCTGCTACTCGCAGACCAAGGTGACCGCCACCTTCGCCGGCATCGTGCCGGCCGACCACCCGAGGTTCGTGATCACCGTGATGCTCGATGCCCCCGGCGGCGGTGCCGAGGGCGGCGAGGCCGCCGCGCCGCTGTTCCGGGACATCGCCGCCTACGCGATGCGCGCCTTCGACGTGCCGCCCTCCAAGAGCAAGGCGCCCATCTACGACCTGTACACCAACCTGGGCGAGTAGCCTTGCCCGCCGTGCCGCCAGTTCCGCCCCCGCGACCGGTGGGCCTGCCCCCTGTTCCGCTTTCCGACCTGGCGCACCTGGACGGGCGGCACAATCTGCGCGCCGACCGCCCGGTCGGCAGACACGGCGACATCGGTGACGATCCCGCCGTCACCGGCGTCAGTCTGCGCGGCGACGCCGTGCGCCCGGGGGATCTGTTCGCGGCCCTGGCCGGGGCGAGCGTGCACGGCGCGGTGTTTGCCGGAGCGGCCGCCCGGGCCGGCGCGGTCGCCGTGCTGACCGACTCGGCGGGGCTGGACACCGTCCGTGGCGATCCGGACGCCGCGATGCTCCCGGTGCTGGTGGCCGACCGCCCCCGGGAGGTGGTCGGCTCGCTGGCCGCGCGGGTGTACGGCGACCCCAGCCGGCGGCTCCGGGTGATCGGCGTGACCGGTACCTCGGGCAAGACCACCACCTGCTACCTGCTGGAAGGTGCGCTGGCCGCGGCCGGCCAGCGCACCGGGCTGATCGGCACGGTGGCCGCCCGGATCGACGGTGAGCAGCTGCCCAGCACGCTGACCACGCCGGAGGCTCCGGACCTGCAGGCGCTGTTCGCGGTGATGGCCCAGCGCGGCGTCGACGCGGTCGCGATGGAGGTGTCCAGCCACGCACTGGCCCAGGGCCGGGTCGCCGGCACCGCGTTCGCCGTGGGAGCGTTCACCAACCTCTCGCAGGATCATCTGGATTTCCACGGCGACATGGAGGGCTACTTCGCCGCCAAGCGACTGCTGTTCGACGGCCGTGCGTCGGCCGAGGTGGTGGTGGTGGACGACGAGTACGGCCGCCGGCTGGCGGCCGAACGCCGAGGGGCGGTGACGGTGTCGGCGATGCCGGGCGCCCGGGCGGACTGGACCGTCTCCGCCCGGCCGGGTTCGGCCGGCACCCAGCAGCTTGAGGTGCGCGGCCCGGGGGGCCAGCGCATCCAGACCGGGATCGGCCTGCCCGGCGCGTTCAACGTCACCAACGCCGGTACCGCCCTGGCCTGCGTCGCCGCCGCCGGGCTGGACCCGACGGCCGCCGCGGCCGGACTGGCCGGGGTTCGGGTGCCCGGACGCATGGAGCCCGTCGACGTGGGACAGCCGTTCCTCGCGCTGGTCGACTACGCGCACAAGCCCGCCGCGCTCCAGGCGGCACTGGCCGCGGTGCGCAGCCACTGCACCGGCCAGCTGATCGTGGTGGTGGGCGCCGGCGGTGACCGGGACCACGGCAAGCGCCCGATGATGGGCCAGGTCGCCGCGGAGGGCGCCGACCTGGTCATCGTGACCGACGACAACCCTCGGTCTGAGGATCCAGCGGCGATCCGTGCCGCGCTGATGCTTGGTGCCCGTGCGGCCGGGGGACCGCCGGTACGTGAGATCGGTGACCGACGGGAGGCCATCGTGGCGGCGGTGCGCGCCGCCGGCCCGGGAGACGCCGTGTTGATCGCCGGCAAGGGGCACGAGCGGGGCCAGGAGATCGCCGGCGTGGTGCACCCGTTCTCGGACGTCGACGAGCTGGCTGCCGCCCTGGCGACACTGCCGGGGGGGTCGTTGTGATCCCGATGACGCTGGCCGAGATCGCGGCGGTGGTGAGCGCTGCGGTGCACGCCCCGGTGCCGGTGCCCGCCGGATGTGAGTCGGTGACGGTGACCAGCGTCGAGTTCGACTCCCGTCGGGTCGGGCCCGGGGCGCTGTATGTCGCGCTGCCCGGCGAGCGGGTGGACGGTCACGACTTCGCGGGCGCGGCACGCGAATCCGGAGCGGTGGCGATGCTGGGCGGCCGGTCGGTGCCGGACCTGCCGACCCTGGTGGTGGACGCACCGGATGCGAAACCCGCCGGTACTGCGGGGTCCGGCGTGCTACCCGCGGCACTTCCGGTGCTGGCCGGGCTGTCGGCATTGGCCGCGCACGTGGCCGATCGACTGATCGCGGGCGGGCTGACCGTGATCGGGGTGACCGGGTCGGCGGGCAAGACCTCGACGAAGGACCTGATCGCCGCGGTGCTGCGCCGGGCGGGAACCGTGGTGGCGCCCCCGGAGTCGTTCAACAACGAGATCGGCCACCCCTACACGGTGCTGCGCGCCGACGCCGATACGGACTACCTGGTGCTGGAGCTGTCCGCGCGCGGCCTCGGGCACATCGCCGCGCTCGCCGCGGTGGCGCCACCGCGGATCGGCGTGGTCCTCAACATCGGCTCGGCCCATCTGGGCGAGTTCGGGAGCCGCGCCGTGATCGCGCGGGCCAAGGGGGAGCTGGTGGAGGCGCTGCCGGTGGCGGCGGACGGCGGGGTGGCGGTGCTGAACGGCGACGATCTGCTGGTGGCGGCGATGTCCTCACGCACGGCCGCCGCCGTGGTGACGACGGGCCTCGCTCCGGACGCCACCGTCCGCGCCGCCCGGGTGGACATCGACGGCGCCGCACGGGCCTCGTTCACCCTGCTCACCCCCGAAGGGTCGGCACCCGTGACGCTGAAGGTGGTCGGGGAGCACCAGGTGAGCAATGCGCTGGCCGCCGCCGCCGTCGGCCGGGCGGCGGGAGTGCCGGTGGCCGCCATGGCGGAGGCGCTGTCCGCCGCCGAGCCCGCTTCACACTGGCGGATGGCGGTCAGCGAACTGCCCGGTGGCATCACGCTGATCAACGATGCCTACAACGCGAATCCAGAGTCGATGCGGGCCGCGCTGCAGGCGCTGGCGGTGATCGGGGCCGGGCGACGCATCTGGGCGGTGCTCGGGGAAATGGCCGAGTTAGGGGCGATCGCGCCGCGGGAGCACGGCGAGATCGGCCGACTGGCAGCGGGTCTTGGTGCGCACGTGCTGGCGATCGGGCCGCGGGCGCGGAGCATCGCGGACGCGGCGCGGCAGGATCCGTCCGGCTCGGACGAGGCGCGGGTGCGGTGGGTGCCGGATCCGGAGGCGGCGCTGCCGGTGCTCATCGACGGCGTGCGATCCGGGGACGTGGTGCTGATCAAGGCATCCCGATCGGTGGGTCTGGAGCGGCTGGCGAGCCGGGTCGCGGCCGAACTGACCGCAGGGCACGAGGACGCGGCACCAACGGTCCAGGCGCCGTTGCAGGGTGAGCGGAACGGGCGGGAGCATCCGTGAAGACGATTCTGATAGCGGCCGTGGTCGGCCTGGTGGTGTCGATCCTGCTGACACCTCAGCTGATCAAGGTCTTCTCCCGCCAGGGGTTCGGCCAGGAGATTCGCGAGGACGGGCCGGCCACCCACCTGTCCAAGCGTGGTACCCCGACCATGGGCGGAGCCGCGATCCTGGTCGCGATGTGGATCGGATACCTGGTCGCCGTTGCGGTGCAAGCAATGTCGGGCGGAGGCGGGCCGACCATCTCAGCGTGGCTGGTGCTGTACCTGACCACCGGGCTGGGCGCCGTCGGGTTCCTGGACGACTTCATCAAGATCAGCAAGCGGCGCAATCTCGGCCTGAACAAGAAGATGAAGTTCATCGGACAGACACTGATCGCGGTGTCGTTCGCGGTGGGCTGCCTGTTCTTCCGGGATGCGCACGGCCAGACGCCGGGTGCCGCGTTCCTGTCCTATACCCGGGACGTCCCGTGGCTGCCGCTGGGCGCTGTCGGCTTCGTCATCGTCACCATCCTGCTGATCGCGGCCTGGTCCAATGCCGTCAACTTCACCGACGGCCTGGACGGGCTGGCTGCAGGGTCCAGCGTCATGGTGCTGGGCACCTACGTGGTGATCGCGTTCGTGCAGTTCCGTAACTCCTGCTTCGCCGGGCTGCCGGACGCGACGATGGCCGGCTGCTATTCGGTCCGTGACCCGCTGGACCTGGCCGTGGTGACCGCTGCCGCGCTCGGTGGCTGCGTGGGATTCCTATGGTGGAACGCCCATCCGGCGCGGATCATTATGGGCGATACCGGCTCGCTCGCACTCGGCGGCCTGATCGCCGGGCTGTCGGTACTCACCCGCACCGAGCTGCTGCTGGTGGTGATCGCGGGCCTGTTCGTGGTGGAAATGCTCTCGGTGGTCATCCAGATCGCGGTGTTCCGCACCAAGCACATCCGGGTGTTCCGGATGGCCCCGTTCCATCACCACTTCGAGCTGTCCGGGTGGAAGGAGACCACCGTCATGGTGCGGTTCTGGCTGCTGGCGGCCATGTCCGCCGCGCTGGGCCTCGGGCTGTTCTACGCCGACTGGCTGTCGGCCACCGGCGGGTGACGGCGGTGCGCTGGGATATCGACTGCGCCGCCGGCGGGACCGAGGTCGGGCCCGGTGGCCGGCACCGGCGGGCCGACACGCGGCTGGTGCTCCCACATCTCGCCGGTCCCGGACGGGACGATGGGCGGATGCAGCGGGTGGATGGTGCGGGCGTGCCGGATCGGGGGCGGGCATGACGACGGCCACCACCTCGACCCCTCGCACCGAGCGGTCCGAGAAGGTCGAGGCCACGCCGCGCGGCACCGTCACCGCTACCTCTCGCGGCGCACGCCAGCGCCGCCGACACGCGCCGTGGCGATTGGTCTCCGACTGGCTGGACCGGCCGCTGGCGTCGCTGCACCTGGTGCTGGCCGTGTTCCTGCTGATGCTGGGATTCGGCCTGCTGATGGTGCTCTCGTCGTCGGCGGCCACCCAGGCTCTCAAGGACCGTCCGGTTTTTTCGGTCTTCACCGGTCAGGCCGTGTTCGCCGGACTCGGACTGATCGCGTTTTTCTTCGTCACCCGCATGCCGTTGCGAGCCATCCGGTCGCTGGTGACTCCCGCCCTGGTCGTGGCGCTGGGACTGCTGGCGGCGGTACTGATCCCGGGGATAGGCACCGAGTATTGGGGGGCCCGGAGCTGGATCAGCATCGGCAGCAGCTTCCAGTTCCAACCCAGCGAGGTCGCCAAGCTGGTGCTGCTGCTGTGGGCGGCGCACGTGTTGGCCGCCGGTCGGGGGGCCCGCCGGGGCATATGGCCGATGCTGCTGCAAGTCGGGCTGGTGTTCACCTTGATGGCCGGGCTGATCATGCTGCAGCCCGACCTGGGCACCACCGTGACGCTGGCCATCGTGTTCTTCGCCGTGCTGTATTTCGCGGGGGCGCCGCTGTGGTTGTTCGGCGGAATCGCGGGCATCGGAGTGATGGGCGTGGTGTACCTGGCGATCTCGGCCGGATATCGACTGGCGCGGGTCACGGCCTGGCTGCATCCGGAGGCCGCCAATCCGAATGACACCTTCCAGGTGTTTCAGGGTCTGTACGCGATGGGCAGCGGCGGGTTGTTCGGGGTGGGCCTCGGCCAGTCCAAGATGAAGTGGGGCCGGCTACCGAATGCCGACTCGGACTTCATCTTCGCGATCATCGGCGAAGAGCTCGGGCTGATCGGTACGGTCACCGTGGTACTGCTGTTCGCGGTGCTCGCCTACACCGGGCTGCGCATCGCCCGGCGCAACGTCGACCCGTTCGTCAAGATCGTCGCGGCCTCGGCCACCGTGTGGCTGGTGGGCCAGGCGGCCATCAACATCGGGTACGTCGTCGGGCTGTTGCCGGTGACGGGCATCCCGTTGCCGATGTTCTCCTCCGGCGGCACCTCGCTGGTCATCACCATGGTGGTATTCGGGCTGCTGGCCAATTTCGCGCGGCGCGAGCCGGCGGCGGTGGCCGCGTTGCACGGCACCGGACCGCGGGGGCTGATGGCGTTCCTGGGTCTGGGTACTCCCGCCACCGGACGACCCACTCCACGGCGGGTCACCCGGCGGCGGGCCAAGCGGCAGGCGCGCAAGGCGGCCGCGGCGCGCCGCCGGCTGGAGGAGTTGGAACACTTCGGGCGGCACGATACCGATGTGGCGGGTCGTTCCGGGCGGGCGTCGGGACCTGCCGAGGGCCGGCGGGGCGGCCGCCGCTCCCGCGGCACCGACGGCAGGCCTGCGGAGCGGTCGGCGGCGTCCCGTCCCCGGGCACCGGGCTACCGGGTACGTCGCGCTCTGGGCTTCCCGGTGCCACAGCGGCCTCGTTATCGGATGCGGCGTGCGCTGGGCTTCCCGGTGCCGGGGGAGCGACGTGGCCCGGCGCGCTCCGGACGCCGGCCGGGCCGGACGGTGCGTCCGTGACCCGCACAGATGCCCGCGGTTGTGTGGCCCAGCGCGCGCCCCGGCGCGCGCTGGCCCACACGACCCCCGGTGGTCTGGGGAGCGGACGGTGGGCATCGTGAGCGGACCGTCGAGCCCGCTGCGGGTGCTGATCGCCACCGGCGGCACGGCCGGGCACATCGAACCGGCGCTGGCCGTGGCCGACGCGCTGCTCGAATTGCGCCCCGGCACCCAGATCACGGTGATCGGCTCCGAACGCGGCCTGGAGACCGACCTGGTACCAGACCGCGGATACGACCTGGTGACGGTGCCGGCGGTGCCGCTGCCCCGCAAGCCGAACCTGGACCTGGTCCGGTTGCCGCTGCGGCTGCGCCGGGCGGTGCGCGCCGCGCGAGAAGTGGTGCGCGCCCGGCACATCGACGTCGTCGCCGGCTTCGGCGGGTATGCCGCGCTGCCCGCCTACCTGGCCGCCCGGAAGAGCACACCGATCGTGGTGCACGAGGCCAATGCCCGCGCCGGGCTGGCCAACAAGGTGGGCGCTCGCTACGCGGTCCGGGTGGCGGCCGCGGTGCCGGGCAGCGGCCTGTCCCGCGCCGACGTGGTAGGAAACCCGGTGCGCCGCAGCATTTCCGGCCTCGACCGCGCTGCCCAGCGGGCCGCCGGCCGGGAATATTTCGGGCTGCCGGCCGACGGCCCGGTGGTGCTGGTCACCGGTGGCTCGCAGGGTGCCCGGCAGATCAACTCGGCGATACGTGCCTGCGCCGACGACTTCCGCGCCGCAGGGATCGCGGTGTTGCACCACCATGGCCGCACCAATGTGGTCGACCCGGTGGATCCGCCCATGCCGTACGTGCTCACTCCGTACATCGACCGGATGGACCTGGCCTACGCCGCCGCCGATCTACTGGTGGCCCGGTCGGGGGCGATGACGGTGGCCGAGGCCACCGCGGTGGGCCTGCCCGCGGTCTACGTGCCGCTGCCGCACGGCAACGGCGAGCAGCGTCTGAACGCCGCCGCACGGATCAGTGCCGGTGCGGCGATCGCGATCGACAATGCCGACTTCACCCCCGAGGCGGTGCGTCGCGACGTGATCAACCTCCTGGGTGACCCCGACCGGTTCGGCGCCCTGCGGGACGCCGCCGCCGGAGGCACCCGGGCGCGCCCGGACCTGGACCTCGCCCGGATGGTGCTGGCTGCCGCCGGCCACCCGGTCCCCGGTTCCAGCACCACCGGTGCCGGAGACACCGTTTCCCCCGTCACCGATTCCGGCGAGCCGGGGCAGGGATCGGCGTGAGCACCGTACCCATCGTCACCGCCTCTGGTGCCAGCCTGTTGCGATCGCACCTGGTCGGCGCGGGCGGCGCCGGGATGAGCGCGATCGGCGCGATCCTGCTGGATCGTGGCGCGCAAGTCTCCGGCTCCGACGCGAAGGGGTCGCACGTGCTGAGCGGGCTCACCGCGCGCGGCGCCGTCACCGCCATCGGCCAGCGCGCGGAGAACCTGGACCTGCTGCCCGGCGGGCCCACCGCGGTCGTGGTGTCCACCGCGATCCGGCCCGACAATCCCGAGGTGGTCGAGGCCCGCCGCCGCGGGTTGCCGGTGGTGCACCGTGCCGAGGCACTGGCCGCGCTGATGGTCGGCTTGCGGTCGGTCTGCGTGGCCGGCACGCACGGCAAGACCTCCACCACCTCCATGCTGACCGTCGCCCTGCAGCACGCCCGGCTGGATCCGTCGTTCGCCATCGGCGGTGAACTGAACGAGGCCGGCACCGGGGCGCACGCGGGCACGGGGGACATCTTCGTGGCGGAGGCCGACGAGTCCGACGGGTCTTTCCTGGCCTTCGCGCCGCACGGAGCCATCGTCACCTCCGTCGAACCCGACCATCTGGACTACCACCGCACGGCGCAGGCCTACGCCGCCGTGTTCGAGCAGTTCGTCGACCGCATCGCACCGGGCGGCTTTTTGGTGGCCGGAGTGGACGACCCCGGCGTGCAGCGGCTGCTGGGAGCGGTGCGGGGTGCGGCGGCGCACGGATCGGGCGGGCTGCCTCGCATCGTCGGCTATGGGCGGTCGGAGGCGGCCGACGTGCGCATCCTCGCCAGCCACCTGCACGGTCACCGCGGAACCGCCGACATCGGGCTGCCCGACGGCTCGCACCTGGAACTGTCCATCGACGTGCCGGGCGAGCACATGCTGGCCAACGCCTGCGCCGCCCTGGCCGCCGGGATCCAGCTGGGCATCGACCCGGACGTCATGGTCCGGGGGTTGGCCGCCTACACCGGAGTGCGGCGCCGGTTCGAATACAAGGGACGGGTCGGTTCGATCCGGGTGTACGACGACTATGCGCACAACCCGACGAAGGTGACGGCGGCCATCGCCGCGGCTCGCGAGGTGGCCGGCGATGATCGTCTGGTGGTGCTCTTCCAGCCGCATCTGTACTCCCGCACCATCGCCTTTGCGGACGCCTTCGGCCAGGCGCTGGCCGGTGCGGACGTGGTAGTGGTGCTGGACATCTACGGTGCTCGGGAGGATCCGCGGCCGGGTATCACCGGCGCCCTGATCGCCGACGCTGTTCCACCCGGTAGCGCACGTGTTCATTACCTGCCGTCACTGGCGCGGGTGCCCACCGACGTGGCAGACCTGCTGCGCGACGGTGACCTGGTGGTCACCATGGGCGCGGGCGACGTGACGATGCTGGGTCCTGCGCTGCTGGACGAGCTGTCGCGCCGCGCCGATCGACCGGACGGAGGGCGGTGACGATGACGACGGCGACCACGCCGCGCGCGGGTCGTGCGGCCGACGTCCAGGATCGCCCGGAGCTGCCGCCCCGGCGGTGGCCGATTGCGCTGGCGGCATCGCTGATCCTGGCGCTGCTGGCCGCCGCCGGCATCGTGGTGTGGGCGACGCCCGTGCTCGGGCTGCGCACCGTGGTGGTCAACGGATCGGGTGCCGACGACCTGGGGCCGCAGGTGCGGGCAGCGGTGGAAATACCCGTGGGCACCCCGTTGATCCGGATCGACCCGGCCGCGGTGCAGCGCCGGGTGGCGGCGGTAGGCCCGGTCGCCTCTGCGACGGTGGCGCGGCAGTGGCCGCACTCGCTGGTGGTGACGGTGACCGAGCGACTGCCGCTGGCGACGACGCAGGCCGACGGGCGTTGGTGGCTGCTGGACGCCACCGGCAAGCCCTACCAGCAGGTGGCCGAGCCGCCACCCGACCTGATGCGGATCCAGCTTGCGACTCCGGGAGAGGGCGATCGGGCAACCATGGCCGCGTTGGGCGTGCTCGGGGCGCTGACCCCGGCCATCCGCCGGCAGGTGACCGGAGTGATCGCGCCCACGGCCTATCGCATCTCGCTGCAACTGACCCGTGGACGCACCGTGATCTGGGGCGACAACACGGATACGGACACCAAGCTCCTGGTGTTGCCGGCCCTGCTGCGCCAGTCCGGCACCGTGTACGACATCACCGACCCGACGCTGGCGACCGTTCGCTGACCGGCGTCGCGCCGAGTAGGTGCCGAGCCAGGGCGTCCGCGACCCACGCCTCGAACCGCTCGCCGCTCCACCCGGACTCCATCACCAACTCGCGATAGACCCCTGGCGCCGCCAGCGCCCGGTAGACCGCCTGTGCCTCCGCGACGGGCACGCGCAGCTGGCCGTGCAACGAGGCGATCATGGCGTCCATGACCTGGTTGCGGCCAGCCAGCTTGGAGCGCAGCAGTTCCCGGGTCTGCGGGCTCTCGTCGGTGGCCGCCTCGAAGATCTGCACCACGTCGAATCCGGCCGCGTACAGCTGACGCAGCCATCCAGCGGCGCCGCGGATCCGATCGGCAGGGTCGGGCTCGGCCAGCACGCGCTGTGCTCGTCCCCGGGCGTCGGCCCGCTCCAGCCAGCGCTCACAGATCAGCGAGAGGATCTCCCGCTTGCTGCCGAACGCCGAATAGACCGTGCGCACGGCGACGCCCGCCTCCGAGGCGATCGCCTCCATGCTGGTGCAGCCGTATCCGTGCCTGGCGAACAACCGGCGGGCCGCTTCGGCAATGCGCTCGCGGGTCGCGGCGGCCTGCTCCTGCCGGTAGGTGGAGCGGGGTCGGGGTTGTGGGCTTGACGAGGGCGACACGCCGGGACAGTATCACTACGTTCATTGCAGTATTCCTGCAGTAAGAACAGTGCAACTGCACCACGAGGAGGCAGACATGGATGCGCAGGGAGTCGCGGTGCCGGCCGGTACGGCCGAGGGATCGGATGCCGTCCGGGTCCTGGAGCGGATGTTCGCCGAGGGGTTCGCCACCGGCGGTACGGCGGTGGTCGACGAGCTGTGTCACCCGGACCTGATCGAGCACCAATTCGGCCTGGCCGGTCGGGCAGCCGAGGCCCTTGAGCATGTCAGAGCGGCCATGAGGGACGTGCACGCCGCCATTCCGGACTTCTCGTTCACGATCGAGGATCACGCGCAGTCGGGGGACACCGTGTGGGTCCGGGTGCGGGTCACGGGAACCGCGACCGGGCCGTTCTTCGGCCCACCGAGCGGACGGCGGGTGGACTTCACGGTGATCGACGTCGCGCGCGTGGTGGACGGCCGGATCGTCGAACACTGGGGCGTGCCGGACCGGTTCGCGCTGCTGGCCCAGACGGGGGTGCTGGCTCGGCTGGGGTGAGGGTGCCGGACGGGGACAAAGGGGCGCGGCCGGCGCTGGCGGCGCTGGGCGGCGTTGGTGCGAGATCGGGTGCAGTTGGTCCTCGATGACTGCTCGATTCGCGCCGCGGCCGTTGACACGGGGGGTGCGCCGAGCGCCGCGATCGGGCCGGCGCATGATGGCCTCGGGCCCACGGTCCGTGGACCGGTCGGACGCGGAAGGGATTCCATGACCATCGCCAGCTCCAGCTATTCGCACGTTCGCCTCACCGTGACGGACATCGCTCGATCGCGAGCGTTCTACGAGTCGGTATTCGGCTGGCCGGTATTCGTGGAGGTGCCGGCGGACGCGGACGCCGCGATGCGGGAGAAGCTGGCGTTTCTGTACGGGGGAGTGCTCTACCGGGTCGGCGACGGGCTGTTCGGACTGCGGCCAGTTGCCGCCGACAGCTTCGACGAGAACCGGGTGGGTCTGGACCATCTCAGCTTCGCCGTCTCCAGCCGAGCGGATCTGCAGGACGCGGGCAGGCTGTTAGACGATCTTGGCGTCGAGCACGAGGACATCAAGGACGTGGGCCACGGCTACATCCTGGAGTTCCGGGACCCGGACAACATCGCGCTGGAACTGTTCGCGCCCCGCGACTGAACCGCCCGACGGGAACCGCCGTGGGCTCCTGCTGAACGGCCGCCGGGGAGGCACGGCGACGCCCCGGTGTCGCCGTTCCTGCCAGCAGGCTACTGACGGGAACGGATCTCGACGCAGCAGTCGCCGGGGGCCGGTGCCAGCTCCGCCCGCACCGCGGTCGCCTGCAGACCGTCCAGCACTCCGTCGAGATAGGCGTGGTTGAGCGCGCACACCGCATCCGGCGCCGCGGCGGCCAACTCGTGGAACGGGCAGTTGCCCAGCCGCAGACAGTCGGGTGACGGACGGTACGGCTCATAGCCGCTGCGGGTCAGCAGATCGTCCAGCAGGCTCAGCGCGCGCTCGGCACCGAGCCGGCCCGGGCGGACGTCCTGCCGGCACCGGAGGCCGAGCGCGGCTCCCTGTTCGGTGGCGATCCGCAGCATCGCCCGGTGCGCGTTCTCCTCGCTGGTTTCGGAAACGATCGCTTGCGTCAGCAGATCGGCCAGCAACCGGTAATCGCGGTGCGGGACCGCAACGCGCAATTCCCGGTCGCTGGGCCGGTAGGCCTTGGGGGCGCGGCCCACCCCGCGCACGGCTCGATGCGAATCGGCAACCAGCAGGCCCGCGGCGACCATCTTGTCCAGGTGGAAGGCGGCCAGTTTCCGTGAGATGCCCACGGCAGCAGCGGCCTGCTCGCGCGTGACCGGTTCGCGCGCCCGGCGGACGAACGCATGCAGAGCGCGCCGGGTGGGGTCCGCAAGCACCGCCACTGCTGCCACGTCTGACTGGTCACCCGGCATACGACGAGCCTAGCGCCGAGCGGAGCCCCGGCGCCGCCCGGCGAATGTTCGTCACCGGTCTTGACAGCAGGCAGGTGTAAGACTAACGATTGTTAGTGTAATTGGCGGATTGGGGAGGCCCCGCATGGGCAGTCATCTGCAGCACGCGAAACAGCCAGTCAGCCCGATGTTGGCTGGGCCGTACGGGCATCCGTTCCACCCGATGCTCGTCACCGTGCCGATCGGCGCGTGGATCAGCAGCCTGGTGTTCGACATTGCCGCCCAGTTCGTCACGCCGGCCGGCTTCCTCACCCAGGCCTCGGAGTGGCTGATCGCGATTGGCGTCATCGGAGCGCTGGCCGCTGCCTCGGTGGGGTTCCTGGACCTGATGACGATTCCGACGAGAACCCGGGCGTTCCGCACGGGCCTGATCCATATGAGCCTGAACCTCGCCGTCACCGTGGCCTACCTGCTGAACTTTCTCTGGCGACTGGGCTCGGCTACCGGCGGCGGCAGGGTAGCCATCGGCCCGCTGGTGCTGTCGGTGATCAGCGTGCTCACGCTGGCCGTGTCCGGGTACCTGGGCGGCAAACTCGCCTATCGCTATGGGGTCCGGGTTGCCGACGAGGGCACCCAGGCGGAGGGCTTCGTCACCCCGGAAGCCAGCGCACCCGGCGCCACGCAGCCGGCGGACGGGCAGCGATAGCCCCGAAGAACTCGTTGATCCCGCTGCACCAACCGTGTCTTCGGTGGTCGATCGACCACCCGATATCGAAGGAGTTGCCGTGAGCGTCGCCGCACTGATCGTCTGGATCGTCGCTGCCGCAGGGGGGTTCATCCTGCTTGGGACGTGGATTGCGAAGTCTGGCCAGAAGCCGGGCGCGAGCAGGTTCCCGGCCGGGGTGATCTTCGGTCATTTCGGCCTGGCCGCAGCCGGCCTGATCCTGTGGATCGTCTATCTCATCACCGACGCGCGGGCGCTGGCCTGGGTAGCGCTGGTTGTCGTCGTGGTGATCGCGTTGCTCGGCTTCACCATGTTCCTCCGGTGGATCCCGACCTGCCGCGTGAAGATGGGCCGGGCACCCACGGCACCGGCCGCCACGTCGGCTGACCAGGCCGGTGGTGCTGCGGCCATTCCCGTCACCGACCTGGCCGAGAGCCACTTTGCGGTGCCGGTCGTGGTGGCGCATGGGCTGTTCGCCGTCGGAACCCTGGTCCTGGTGCTGCTGACGGCATTGGCGCTGTAGCCGCATCCGCGCCGCGCGAAAATTCCCTGCTGCGGCGGCGCGCCTTCGCAGGCCTGCGGGACCGGCCCCTTACCGTCTGTCGCAAGAGCTACTTGACATAACTCTAACCGTATGGTGGAGGTTGAGAGTTCGGCGACACGCCGGAGTTTCGGCCCTCACCACCGGACACCGGCAGCGCGCCCGGCACAACAGCACGGCAGCCAGCGACACCAGCAGGGAAGGGCCTACCACCATGACGCCTCCGCACAACTACCTCGCGGTCATCAAGGTCGTCGGCATCGGCGGCGGCGGGGTGAACGCCGTCAACCGGATGATCGAGGTCGGGCTGCGCGGCGTGGAGTTCATCGCCATCAACACCGACGCGCAGGCGCTGCTGATGAGCGATGCCGACGTCAAGCTGGACGTCGGTCGCGAGTTGACCCGGGGGCTGGGCGCCGGCGCCAACCCGGAGGTCGGGCGCAAGGCCGCCGAGGACCACAAGGAGGAGATCGAGGAGGTCCTCAAGGGCGCCGACATGGTCTTCGTCACCGCGGGTGAGGGCGGTGGGACCGGCACCGGTGGGGCCCCGGTCGTCGCGTCCATCGCCCGCAAGCTCGGTGCGTTGACCATCGGCGTCGTCACCCGCCCGTTCGCCTTCGAGGGCAAGCGCCGCGGCGGCCAGGCCGAGCAGGGCATCACCGAACTGCGTAACGAGTGCGACACGCTGATCGTGATCCCCAACGACCGGCTGCTGCAGCTCGGCGACCTCGGTGTCTCGCTGATGGACGCCTTCCGCTCCGCCGACGAGGTGCTGCTCAATGGTGTGCAGGGCATCACCGACCTGATCACCACCCCCGGGCTGATCAACGTGGACTTCGCCGACGTCAAGTCCGTGATGTCCGGTGCCGGCACCGCTTTGATGGGCATCGGTTCCGCGCGCGGCGAGGGCCGGGCGGTGCAGGCGGCGCAGAAGGCGATCAACTCCCCGCTGCTGGAGGCCTCCATGGATGGCGCACACGGTGTGCTGCTGTCCATCGCGGGCGGCTCCGATCTGGGCCTGTTCGAGATCAACGAGGCCGCCTCGCTGGTCCAGGAGGCCGCGCACGAGGAGGCGAACATCATCTTCGGCACCGTCATCGATGACTCGTTGGGTGACGAGGTGCGGGTGACGGTGATTGCCGCCGGCTTCGATTCCACCCCCTCCGTGATGCCGCCGGTCGGGCGGAGCTACTCCTCCGGCGGTGACGGGGCCGGCGGGGCGAACGCTCCCGGACCGGACACCCCCGTCGGATCGGCGCCGCGCGGCAGCACGCTGCCGCCGCTGCCCGACCGGAGTGGCGAGGGTTACCTGCGGCCGGACGGCGTGACGGCACAGCCACGGCCCTACCAGGGCTCCGGGGCCGCGACCCCACCCTCGGCGAGTTCACCGGTCGCGGGGGGCCCGCTGCCGCACGCCCGTCCGCTGGATGACGAGGACGATGAGGTGGACGTTCCGCCGTTCATGAAGATCTGACGTGTCGATGAGGCCGGCGGGAGGCGCTCCACTGCCAGCGGGAATGCGTTGGCCCGGCGGGTGTGTCGCACCTGAATCGGCCCCTTGCGGCCGTTAGCCTCGAGCGCAGCAGGGACACCGTTCGCCACCCCACGACCGGGGCCGGTACGAGGAAGGAACGACGATGGGTTCATGGCGCAGGATGGGAGCCTTCCTCGGACTCGTCCCCGAGGACGAGAACCGCGAGGGCGGCACCGACTATTCGACGGACTACGAGGCGGACTACCCGGACCGGAGCTATCCCGGCGCTTACGACTCCGTCCCGTCGCACCGGTCCGGCCGGCCGGCCGCCGGTGCGGGTGGTCCTCGCGACTACCCCGAGCCCGTCACCCATGGTGCACTAGCGGTGCAGTGGCAGCCGGCGGCCCGGCCGGCTCCGGAGCCCTCCGCGGGGTCGTCCGCGGCTGCCGCTCGCCCGCTGACGGTCAAGCTGACCGGTTTCGGCGAGGCGCGCATCATCGGCGAGCGCTACCGCGACGGTGCATCCGTGATCCTGGACATGACGGACCTGTCGGACGCCGACGCCCGCCGGGTGGTCGACTTCGCCGCCGGCCTGGCGTTCGCCCTGCACGGGTCGATCGACAAGGTCACCACCCGGGTATTCATGCTGCTGCCGCCGCACGCCGACCTGTCCGCCGAGGACCGGCGCGCCTTCGCCGGCAGTTACGCGGCCCGCTGAGCTGCGGCCTGATTCGGTAAACCGGCGAGCGGTCAGGTACAAGTGGAGAGGTGAGCGTCTTCTGGCAGCTGCTGTTCCTGCTGCTTTGGCTTTTCCGGTTGGCGATCTATGCCCGGATCGTGTTCGAGATCGTGCGGATGATTGCGCGCAGCTGGCGGCCGATCGGTGCGTCGGCCGTCGCCCTGGAAATCCTCTACAGCTCCACCGACCCGCCGGTCAAGCTGCTGCGCAGGATCATCCCGACGGTCCGCCTGGGCGGGGTAGGGTTCGACCTCAGCATTATTGTTCTACTGATCGTCATATGGATCCTGATGGTCATCGTCGGCAGGCTCGCCTGAGCGGGCTGGCGAAGTCCCACCAGTCGCCCACGTCACGGAGGAAGCTATGCGGCTCACCCCGGCCGATGTCCACAATGTCGCGTTCAAAAAGCCGTCCATCGGCAAGCGCGGCTACGACGAGGACGAGGTCGATGCATTCCTCGACATCGTCGAGGCCGAGCTGATCAGCCTGATCGAGGAGAACAACGAGCTGCGTCAGCAGGTCGCCGCCTACGAGTCCGGCCAGGTGCAACCCGGTGGCGCCGGTGCAGCGGACGTCGCGGCTCCGGAGTCGGACACCGACGGGCCCAGTGTGCAGGAACTCATCGACCAGGCGCCGGCAGACGGGGTGGGCGAACACGAGGCACAGCCCGTCGCCGAGCAGCCCGCCCCTCCGGCGGAGCCCGCCACCGCAGAGCCGATCACCGCTGAGCAGCCTGTCGTGGACGGATCCGGGCAGCCCCCAGCCGCACCGCCCGTCGCCGAGCAGCCCGCCGTGCAGCAGGCCGCCGCCACGCCCGCGGACCACCACCTGCACGCCGCGCGGTTGCTGGGCCTGGCCCAGGAGACCGCCGAGCGGGTGACCGCCGAGGCCACCGCCGAGGCCGAGCAGACCAAGGCGAACGCGCACGCCGCGTCCGAGAAGATGCTGACCGACGCCCGCAACGAGTCCGAGCGGATGGTCACCGAGGCCAAGAATTCCTCCGAGTCCATGGTGTCCGAGGCCACCGCGAAGGCCGAGGCCACCATCCGGGACAGCCAGATCAAGGCCGAGGCGATGGACCGCGAGGCGCAGCGCAAGTATTCCGAGGTGATGAGCCAGCTCACCGCGCAGCGCACCAGCCTGGAGAACAAGATCGACGGTCTGCGCACCTACGAGCGGGAGTACCGCAGCCGGCTGAAGAACTGGATCACCGATCAACTGCAGCAGCTCGATGAGTCCGGCTCGGACGGCGAGCAGGCATCGCCGGTAGGCGCCGGCCAGGGCTGATCAGCAATGACGGCGCGGATTCCGCTGGATCACCCCGGTAGAATCTGCATCGCGATGTGAAGTACCAGGCAGTGACCCGGCCATCACCGGCGAGCCTTTCGGAAGAACGGGGCGACCGGACCTGCGCCATGCGGACCGGGCACCCTCACTAGACCCGAACGGGTCCGGCCCGTCACAGCCGGAGAACGAAGCGGCCCGTGCCGTCGCTGCGGCGGCGCACGAGCAAGCGGGGTGGTACCGCGGGGTGGCTCGGATGCGAGTCGTCTCGTCCCTGCACGGTCCGGCGGCACACCGGACCACCGGACCGGCATCAGCCGGAACGGCGGCACGGACGAGGAGCACCACCGCACATGGCAGACCACCCGGCGCCCGACAGCTATCCGCTGGCCGGCGCGGACGGCGTCGACACCCACCCGTCCTTCCCCGCGCTGGAGCGGGCCGTGTTGGCCTACTGGGAGGCTGACGGCACGTTCCGGGCGTCCATCGAGCAGCGCCCGGCAGGGGAGAACGGGGCCAACGAGTACGTCTTCTACGACGGCCCTCCGTTCGCCAACGGGCTGCCGCACTACGGTCACCTGCTCACCGGCTACGTCAAGGACACGGTGCCGCGGTATCAGACCATGCGTGGCCGCCGGGTGGAGCGCCGGTTCGGCTGGGACACCCACGGCCTGCCTGCCGAACTGGAGGCGATGGACCAGCTCGGCATCAAGACCAAGGACGAGATCCTCGAGCTCGGCATCGAGACCTTCAACGAGGCCTGCCGCGCGTCGGTGCTGCGCTACACCCAGGAGTGGCGGGAATACGTCACCCGGCAGGCCCGCTGGGTGGACTTCGACCACGACTACAAGACGCTCAACCCCGAGTACATGGAGTCGGTGATCTGGGCGTTCAAGCAGCTCTACGACAAGGGCCTGATCTACGAGGGCTTCCGGGTGCTGCCGTACTGCTGGAACGACGAGACCCCGCTGTCCAACCACGAACTGCGGATGGACGACGACGTCTACCAGCTGCGCCGGGACCCCGCCGTCACCGTCGGGCTACGTCTGGATACCGCCGACACCGGCGACGCAGCCGATGTGGCGGACCCGTTGTCCGGCGCGCTGGCGCTGATCTGGACCACCACGCCCTGGACGCTCACCGCGAACCTGGCCATCATGGTCGGTCCGGACATCGACTACGTCGTGGTGGAGTCGGATAGGCCCACCGGTCGGGTGGAGCGCTACCTGATCGCCCAGGCCCGGTTGGCCGCCTATGCGCACGAACTTGGCGACCCGGACGAACTGCCGGTGCTGTTGCGCTGCAAGGGTTCCGAGCTGCTGGGCCGGAGTTACACGCCGCCCATGGGCTACTACCTCGGGCATCCGCGGGCGTTCCGGATGGTGTCGGCCGACTTCGTCACCACCGACGAGGGCACCGGACTGGTGCACACGGCCGGAGCCTTCGGCGAGGAGGACAAGGTAGTCACCGATCGGGAGGGCATCGAACCGGTCATCCCGGTGGGCGCGGACGGCCGGTTCCGCTTCCCGGTCGCGGACTACGAGGGCCTGCTGGTGTTCGACGCCAACCCGGTGATCATCGATCACCTGCGGGCCGCGACCCGCGGCGACGGCGACACCGGCCCGGTGACTGCGGGCACGGTACTGGTCCGGCGGGAGAGCTACGAGCACAGCTATCCGCATTGCTGGCGCTGTCGGAATCCGTTGATCTACATGGCGGTGTCCTCCTGGTTCGTGCAGGTGACCGCGTTCAAGCAGCGCATGCTAGAGCTGAACCAGCAGATCAACTGGGTCCCGGCGAACGTCAAGGACGGCCAGTTCGGCAAGTGGCTGGCCAACGCCCGCGACTGGTCGATCACCCGGAACCGGTTCTGGGGCAGCCCGGTTCCGGTGTGGAAGAGCGACGACCCGGCCTACCCGCGGATCGACGTGTACGGCTCGTTCGCGGAGCTGGAACGCGACTTCGGCGAGTTGCCGATGCGCACCGATCCGGCCACCGGCGAGCGCACCGTCGATCTGCACCGGCCGTCCATCGACCGGCTCACCCGTCCCAATCCGGACGACCCGACGGGGCAGTCCACCATGCGCCGCGTGGAGGACGTGCTGGACGTCTGGTTCGACTCCGGGTCGATGAGCTATGCCCAGGTGCACTACCCGTTCGAGGATGCCGAGTGGTTCGCGCATCACTTTCCGGCCGACTTCATCGTGGAGTACATCGGCCAGACTCGCGGCTGGTTCTACATGCTGCATATCCTGGCCACCGCGCTATTCGACAAGCCGGCCTTCACCGATGTGATCTGTCACGGCATCGTGCTGGGCAGCGACGGCGCGAAGATGTCCAAGTCGCTGCGCAACTATCCGGATGTGCGGGAGGTCTTCGACCGGGACGGCGCCGACGCCATGCGCTGGTTCTTGATGTCCAGCTCGATCCTGCGTGGGGGCAATCTGGTCGTCACCGAGGAGGGCATCCGGGAGGGCGTGCGGCAGTCCGTGCTGCCGTTGTGGAACGCCTGGTACTTCCTGTCGCTGTACGCCGCAGCCGCCGGTGGGCCGGGCGAGCCTGGCCTAGTGGGGCGCGTGCGCACCAACCAGACCGATGTGCTGGACCGCTACATCCTGGCCAAGACCGCCGAACTCGCGGACGCGGTGACGGCGCAGCTGGACTCCTACGACATCGCCGGCGCCTGCGCCTCGGTGCGCTCCTACCTGGAGATCCTCACCAACTGGTACATCCGGCGCTCGAGGCCGCGCTTCTGGGCGGGCGACGCCGATGCCATCGACACCCTGCACACCGTGCTGGAGACGGTGTGCCGGCTGGCCGCGCCGCTGCTACCGCTGGTCACCGAGACCGTATGGCGCGGCCTGACCGGCGGGCGCAGCGTGCACCTGACCGACTGGCCCGCGCGTGGCGACGAGCCCGGCGCGCTGCCGGCCGATCCCGCTTTGGTGGCCGCCATGGACCGGGTGCGGGAGGTCGCGTCGGTCGCGCTGTCGCTGCGCAAGGCCGCCGGCATCCGGGTGCGTCAACCGCTCCGTACCATGACGGTATCCACCGCGGACCCGCATGCGCTGCAACGGTTCTCGTCACTGTTGGCCGATGAGGTGAACGTTCGGACGGTGACGCTGATCGGACTGGACGCCGGCGATGAGCATGTGTCGCAACACCTGACGGTCAACGCGCGCGCGGCGGGGCCGCGGCTGGGCCGGCAGGTGCAGCAGGTGATCCGGGCCGCGAAGGCAGGCGACTGGTCGGTCGGCGACGACGCCACGGTGACCTGCGGCGGCGTGGCGTTGGCCGCCGGCGAGTACACCTTGGAGCTGGCCGCTGCGGCCGACGACTCCGGGGCGCTCGGGCTGCTGCGCGGTGGCGGCTATGTGCACCTGGACACCGAACTGGACCCCGAGCTGCTCACCGAGGGGCTGGTCGCGGACCTGTTGCGGGTGATCCAGCAGGCCCGAAAGGACGCCGAACTGCAGGTGTCGGACCGCATCTCGGTGACCCTGGACGTTCCGGACGACGTGTGGGCCGCCGCCTCCGCGCATCAGGACCAGGTCAAGGCGGAAACCTTAGCGGTGACGATGCAGCGTGGTCCGCTCGGCTCGGCCGGGACAGCCGGCACCGTCGGTGATGGCCTGAAGGCCCGCGTTGCCGTCACCGCCGTGGGCGCGCACGGCTGACGGCAGGGACCTGCGATGCGCGTGCCGATCCGGGTCCGGCCCGGTGCCCGCCGCACCGCGGTCGGCGGCCGGTGGGATGGCCCGAGCGGGGCGGGCCCGGCCCTGCTGGTGTCGGTCGCCGCGCCGGCGGTAGACGGCAAGGCCAACGCGGCGGTGTGCGCCGCGCTGGCCGGCGCGCTCGGCCTGCGGACCCGGCAGGTGCGGATCGTCTCCGGCGAGCGCTCTCGCGACAAGCTTGTCGAGTTGATGGCGCCGGAGATCGGCCAGACCGCGCTGGAGGAGCGGGTTATCGAGTTGCGGGACCGCTGATCGGTGCTGGTACCGGTCGAGGCGTGGCACGGAAGATCGCGTCGGCGCCGCCTGATGGGCTCATCGTGGCGCGGGCAGGTCGATCGCGACGCGCAGCGTGGCCGGTGGAGGTGCATCGTGGAACGCCACGGTGCCGCCCGCCCGTCGGGCTAGTTCTCGAACGATGGCCAGGCCCAGCCCGGTGCCCCCGGTATCGCGGTCGCGGGAGCTGTCCAGCCGGGTGAACCGACCGAAAACCCGCTCCCGGTCGGCCGGCGGGATGCCGGGGCCGTCGTCGGTCACCGAGATCACCACCCTGTTCCCGGTCTGCGTCACGTCCAGCACCACCGAGGTCGCTGCGTAGCGGACCGCGTTGTCAACGAGGTTCGTCACCGCCCTGCGGATCTCGTCCGGGTCGGCGGCCAGGTGCACCGCGGGCCCGGCAGCCACCCGCACCTGGGGCTGGGCCCCCGGCGCGCTCTGCTCCTGCCTCGGGTGCCGGCTCCCGCGCTCCTGGGCGATCTGGGCCAGCAGTGCCCGCGCCTCGAACGGCTCGGCGTGCGGTGGGCGGCCGGCGTCCGCATCAGCCCGCGCCAGCAGCAGCAGATCCTCCACGACCCGCGCCAGCCGCGCCACGTCGACCAGCAGATCGCCCACCAGTTCGGCGTTCTCGCCCAGATGCTGGGCCACCTCAAGTTGGGTGCGGATGCTGGCCAGCGGGCTGCGCAGCTCGTGCGCGGCGTCGGCGACGAAGTCTCGCTGCCGGGCGCGGGCCGCCTTGAGCCTGTCCAGCATGGTATTCAGGGTCTCGGCCAGCGCCCGGATCTGGTCGCGAGTGGGTGGCACGGGCAGGTGCCGCTCGCGGCCGGTGACGCTGATCGCCTCGGCCGCGGCGCGCAGTTCCTCCACCGGTCGCAGCGTCCAGCCGATCACATACCAGGCGATCACCGCCAGCACGATCAGCAACAACGGGAAGGCGATCAGCAGTGCGGTGCGCAGCGCGGCCGTGCTGCGGGCGATGGCCTCCATCGGTACCGCGGCGATTACCAGCCGTGGTGTGTCGGCGGTGCCCGCCCGTACCGCGACCGCGCGCATCGTTCCGGAAAGGCCCGCCCGGGAGCCCGGCACGGTCACCGCGGAACCGCCTACCGCGGAGGAAATCTCGGCCGGTCGAAGGAGGGCGGTCAGCCGGTCCGCGCCGACGGACCCGTCCAACACCCGACCGGTGGGATCGACCACCTGCACTACCTGGGCACCGGACACGGGCAGCGGATCCGGCACGGTGCCGGAGTTCACCATTGCCGCCACCTGGCCGGCGGCGGCGCGCGCCTCGTCATCCAGTGCTCGGGTGACGGAGATTCGCAACGTGCCATAGAGCAGGAATGCGCCGATCAGCAGCGCGATCACCAGGCCCGCGACGCCGATCGCCATCAGCCGGGTGCGCAGTCCTCGTCGGCGGAACCAGGCGATCGGGTGCACGCGTCGGTCCCGCTCAGGCCGGAATCTGATAGCCGACGCCGCGCACCGTTTGCACCGCGCCGGGACCGAGCTTGCGCCGCAGGTACCCGATGTACACCTCGACCACGTTGGGGTCGGCGTCGCCGGCGGAGTCCCACACGTGATCCAGCAGCTCGATCTTGCCGACCACCCGACCCGCCTGCCGCAGCAGGTACTCCAGCAGCGTGAACTCGCGGGGCGTGAGCTGTACCGGGTTGCCGGCCAAGCGGACCCGGCGGCCGGCCGGGTCCAGCTCGATGTCGCCGGCGGACAGCACGGCGGGCCGCGGCACCGGTCGCCGGCGCAGCAGGGCGCGCAACCGAGCCAGCAGCACCACGTACGAGAAGGGCTTGGTCAGATAGTCATCCGCCCCGCAGTCCAGTCCGTCGGCCTCGTCGTGCTCGCCGTCCTTGGCCGTCACCAGCATGACCGGTACCCAGTTGCCCTCGCGACGCAGCCGGCGCACGATCTCGTATCCGGACAGCTGGGGCAGCATCACGTCGAGCAGCACCGCGTCGTGGCCGCCCACGCGAGCCGCCTCCAGCCCCTGCGGACCGGTTGCCACCACGTCGACAACGAATCCCTCGGCGGCCAGGCCGCGCCGCAGCGCCGCCGCCAGCCTTGGTTCGTCTTCCACCACCAGCACCCGCACGGTTGCCAGCCTGGCACGGATCGGCCGGAAATCCGCACCGAATCCGTGACATCGCTCGACGCCCTGCCGCGCGCAGCTTCGTGGCATCGTCGCGGCGCCGGCTGGGCTTCTCAGCGTCGTCTCAGGTGCGCCGGCGGACACTGCCGATATGACTGCCGATATGACTGCCGCCAGGAGCATCGTCCATCGCGTCCCGGCGCTGCGGTGGCTCGTCCCCGCGGCCGCCGCCGCACTGATCATCGGCGGTGGAGCGGCGATCGGTACCGTCACCGCCTCGGCGACCGATGCCGGAACCGCGGTGCTGCCCGCGCGCAGCGCCGCGCAGCTGGTTGCCGACGTGCACTCGTCGGCGGTGACGGGGCTGTCCGGGACCGTCGTGCAAACCTCCGATCTGGGCCTGCCGAACCTGCCATCCCTCGGCACCGCGCCCCTGCTCGGCGGCATGGGCAGCTCCGATCTGACCTCGATGCTGGCCGGCACGCACACCCTGCGGCTGTGGTACGCCGGTCCGCAGCGGATCCGGGTGGCCCTGCTGGGCTCACTCGGGGAATCCGACATCATCCGCAGCGGAAGGGATCTGTGGATCTGGTCCAGCACCAGTAACACCGCCACCCACGCCACGGTGCCGCAGCACCTCGACGCGGCGGTGAACGGCCCGTCGGCGGGTGTGCCACTGGGTACCGCGATCCCGACGAGTCCGCAGCAGGCCGCAGCCGCGGTGTTGCGGACCCTGACCCCGTCCACCATCATCAGCACCGATCCTGGTGTGCGGGTGGCCGGGCGGTTGGCCTACCAACTCGTGCTCAGGCCCAAGGATGACCGGTCGCTGGTCTCGTCCGTGCGCATCGCCATCGATTCGGCCGAGCACGTGCCGCTGCGGGTGCAGGTGTACGCCACCGGCCAGCAGGACCCCGCCTTCTCCGTCGGCTTCAGCACCGTCGATTTCTCCCGCCCGGATGCCGCCGAGTTCACGTTCAACCCGCCGCCGGGAGCCACGGTCAATCGGGCCGGAGAGGGAGGCGCGATCGGCGGCCGTCCGTCGGATGGTGCCCGCGGTGCGGGGACGTCGACCGGCCGGTCCGGGACCCCCGGCGGGGCGGGGCCCGGCACCGGCACACCGCCGGGAGCCACCAGCATCGTCGGTACCGGATGGTCGGCCGTGCTGGTCACCAGCGCTCGCCGCGGTCTGAGCGCCATCGTCCCGGGGGGCGGTGCCGGGCCGGGGTCGGGTCACGCCGCGGGCGGCCAGGGTCTGGGCGCGGTGCTGGCCGCCCTGCCGAGGGTGTCCGGATCCTGGGGGTCCGGCCGGCTGCTGCGGACCGCATTGTTCTCCGCGGTGATCACCGACCACGGCCGGATGGCGGTCGGCGCTGTCCCGCCCGATCTGTTGTATGCGGCGCTAGGTTCGCGATGAGACCGATGACGCACCCCGCGACCACTGCGCAAACCAGCCGGGTGGTGAGCATCCCCGCGGCACCGGCCGGGAGGCGGGCACCGGGCAGGGTACCCGGCGGGCGATCCGATCGAGAGTCCGTCCCGGACGCGGATGGCGCCGCCGTCCAGACCAGCGGCCTGACCAAGCAGTTTCGTCATCAGCTGGCGGTCGACCACATCGACCTGCGGGTTCCGGCCGGCGCGGTCTTCGGCTTCCTGGGGCCCAATGGATCGGGCAAGACCACGACGATTCGCATGCTGCTCGGCCTGGTGCGGCCCACCGTCGGTAGCCACCGCCTGCTCGGCTTGCCGATGCCGGAACGCGCCGCCCACGCCCTGCCGCAGGTGGGCGCACTGGTGGAGGGCCCGGCGTTTCATCCCTACCTGTCCGGCCGGGCGAACCTGGCCCGGCTGGATGCCGCCGACCGGTATGCCGACCCGGCCACCGCGCGGCGCCGGATCGATGCGGCGCTGGACCGCGTCGGGCTGTTGCCGGCGGCCGGAAAGCACTACCGCGCCTACTCGCTGGGCATGCGCCAGCGGCTCGCGATCGCCGCCCCGCTGTTGATGCCGCGGCGGCTGTTGATTCTGGACGAGCCCACCAACGGACTGGATCCGCAGGGCACCCGGGAGGTCCGCACTCTGATTGGCTCGTTGAACGCCGACGGCACCACGGTGCTGGTTTCCAGCCACCTGCTGGCCGAGGTCGAGCAGATCTGCAGTCACGTCGGGGTGATGAATGCCGGTGCGCTGGTCGCCCAGGGCACGGTGGCCGAGGTCAGGCTCGGCGGAGCGCAGCGAGCCCGAGTGCAGACCACCGCGAGGTCCGCCGCAGCGGCGGTGCTGAGCGGTCTCGGCCTGACCGACGTCCGTACGGACGCGGCAGAGGTATCGGGCGCGCTGGGCGTTGTGGCGCCCGAGTCGATCGTGCCGGCCCTGGTGGCGGTCGGTGCCCCGGTACTGGGATTCGCCATCGACCGGCCGACCTTGGAGGAGCTGTTCGTGTCGCTGACCGGGGAGGGCTTCGATGTCAACGGCTGAGATGGTCTCGGGCCTCACGTCGCGAGCCGGTGCGGCCAGCCGGCGACCGTCCGTGCGGTTTCTGGCCTCGGAGCTACGGCTGATCTTTGGCCGCCGGCGCAACCTCGCCGGGCTGGCGGTGCTGGCGGTGGTGCCGATCGTGATAGCGGTGTCGGTCAAGCTGTCCGCCCCCCGTCCCGGCGGTGATGGCCCGGCGTTCCTGGGCGCCATCACCGGAAACGGCCTCTTCGTGCCACTGGCCGCGCTGACGGTGGAGATGACGCTGTTCCTGCCGCTGGCGGTCGCGGTGATCTCCGGCGACTCGATCGCTGGCGAGGCCAACCTGGGCACGCTGCGCTACCTACTGACGGTGCCGGTGCGACGCAGCCGGGCGCTGGCGGTGAAGTACGCCGCGATCGCGATCTTCGCGGTGGCGGCCACGGCCCTGGTGACGGTGGTCGGCACCGTCGCCGGTCTCGCCCTGTTTGATGGCGGCAGCATGACGTTGCTGTCCGGCGGGCAGGTCGGGTGGGGCGGTGGGCTGCTGCGGATCGCCGGGGCGGCCCTGTATCTGGCGATCCAGCTCGCGGCGCTGGGCGCGATCGGCCTCGCCCTGTCCACCCTCACCGAGCAGCCGATCGCCGCGATGATCGCGCTGGTGGTGCTCACCGTTGGCATGTTCATCCTGGACTCGATACCGCAACTGTCCGGGCTGGGACCGTGGCTGCTGACCCACAGGTGGACCAACTTTGGTGATCTGCTGCGTGGACCGGTCGCCTGGGACGGCATCGAGCAGGGCGTGTTGGTGGCGGCCTGCTATGCGCTGATCGCCTACCTGGCCGCCTGGGCCCGGTTTGCCGGCAAGGACATCACCAGCTGATCTGCCGGGTGGCCGCCGCCGGGGTGGCGCCGTTGCGGCACCACCCCGGCGATGGTCGTCCTGGTCAGCTGGGCGCTGCCGTGTTCAACCGGTACAGGAAGGCGGCCATGGCCTGACGGGACACGGCGGTGTTGGGGCCGAAGGTGCCGTCGGCGTTGCCGGTGCTGATGCCCTCGGCCTTCAGCCAGGCGATGTCGCCGCAGAAGACCGACTGCGCTGAGACATCCGGGAATGGTGGCGATCCGGTGCACGCTCCGGCGTCTGCCCCGCCGTGGGCGTAGCGGTAGAGGAACGCCGCCATGGACTGCCGGACGACGATGGCCGTGGGACCGAAGGTGCCATCGGCGTTGCCGGTGCTGATCCTCTCGGCCTTCAGCCAGGCGATGGCGCCGCAGAACTGGCTGCCGACGGGAACATCGCTGAACGGGGCGGTGGTGCAGGCGAGCGCCTTGGCACCGTCGTGCGCATAGCGGTACAGGAATGCGGCCATGGACTGCCGCGACACCGAGGCCCTGGGCCGGAAGGTGCCGTCGGAGTACCCGCTGGTGACACCGCCGTTCGCCAGCCAGGCGATGTCGTCGAAGAAGCCGGACTTGGTGGGCACGTCGATGAACGTCACCGCGATCGAATACCGCTGGCTGGCCGTGGCGCCCCGTGCATCGGTGACGGTGATCGTGACGGAGACGGGCGCCGCCATGGTCGTGGCGGTGCCGAACAGCTTGCCGCCGGTACCCAGTTTCAGGCCGGCGGGCAGCGTGCCGGAGGTCACCGAGAAGGAATACGGAGTCACGCCGCCCTGGGCCCTGACGGTGGTGGAGTACGACTCGTTTGGCACCGCGTTGGGCAACGACGCCGTCGTCAGCGTCGGCAGCGTCGGCACCACCGGGCCGTCCACCACATCCGAGTCGATGTTGATCGTCCGGCCGCCGTGCGTCTCGTAGTGCCCGCCGAAGTACTGTCTGGCGCGCTGGTGGTTCGCCCACAGACCGGCGGGGATCGCTGGATCTGTCATCGTCACGTTATCGTCGATTTTCGAGACGTAGCGGGCGAACCACACCGCGTCCGGGGCGTGGAAACCGCTCTGGTGCTGCACCGCGTTCACCAGGGCGGCCACGCCGGTGCCGGCGCTGGAGTAGAAGCCGGACAGGTACCCGGCTTGGTGCAGCGCGACCGTCCAGGCGTTGGTGAAGGCCATTGCGGCCTTGGTGCAGGTGGTGTTGGTGGTGTCCCAGGATTCCAGATCCAGATAGATCGGGTTGCCGGCGGCGCCTATCCCCAGGACGTTCATATGGCCGATCGCATTGTTCGCGGCGTTGGTGCCCTGGGTTGCTGCGGTCGTCGCGTTCGAGCTCATCCGGTGCGGGAAGGGGTCGCCCGAGGAGGTCTTCGCGCACGAGGCCTGCACGGGGACGTAGATGGGTAGCAGGTGCCAACCGCGTTGGCGCTGGGTAGTCACCCAGGAGGGCGTCAACTCTGGCTGCTTGCACCCCATGCTGATCCCGCCCACGTAGATCCCGACCCCGTCGTAAGGGGACGACTGCCAGGCCGTCATCTGTGTTTGTGTCGGGGCGGTGCAGGTGTCGAAGGCCTTGCCGGAGAAGGTCACCGGGGCCGGGACCGCGGCGGTGGTGGTCGCCAGGTCGGAGCTCGAGTCCGAGGTGGTGGGCGCGGTCGGTGTGGTGCTGGTGCGACCGGACGCGGTGGGCGCGCCGCTGGTGAGGTGGGCGACGGTGGCGTCCACAACCGTTCGGGCGTCGGCGACGGCGACCGGGCCGACGGTGGCGCCGTCGATGGTGGTGCTGGCGGCGATGGAGCCCGCCAGGGTCGGGTCGGCCGGGTCTGCGGTGACGATGACCCGTGGCGTGGCGGTTCGGCCGAGGGCGACGCTGGTGTGGCCGTCCGCGTCGACCCGCACGATCGGTGCGGTCGGCTGGGCGCCGCTCGAGAGGCCGCGCACGATCTGCACGGTGCCGACTCCGCCGATCACTCGCGCCGGGCAGGTCGACTCCGACGGCTCGCCGAGGTACACCGCGTGCTGGTCGTAGCGGACGCATCCCGGCACGCCGTCCACGTCGATGACCGGCCACGCGGCCGGAACCCGGACGCTGACGCCGGCGAAGTCGACGGTGCGCGAGCCGGTCGGGGACGTACCGGCGGATGCGGGAGGCGACGCAGCCGCTGCGGTCGCGGTGACGGTGGTCAGGAGGGCTGCCACCAGCGTCGACGCGGCAGTCAGGACCAACGTGCGGGAAACGGTGAGGCGGTGGGAGATAGACACGAAAGGTCATGGTAGGCGCATCGCGCGCGCCTGGCAGGTCGGCAACCGCGCGGAACCGCGCCGGTTCCGGCAGCGTCTCATGGACCATGCCGTTGATAGACCGATCCGTTCCGTGGGCCGCGCCATCGCCCCTGGCTCAGTTCCTGGCAGCGTCTCGGCGCCGGGCGGGGCGAGTGTCCCGGCAGTCCGTTGCGCTGTTCGGGGGCATCGTTCTCGCGGCGACGGTAGGCCTCGCCGGGTGCGCCACGGCCGGCACCCCCATCAGCACCGCAACGGCTGGGCCGACCGCCTCGCCCGCCGCGGATAGCTGGGTGCCCGACGGTGTGCACGCCCGGCGTATCACGGTGAGCGACGGCGGCACCGCGACCGCCGCGGTGGGCGACTGGGTGACGTTCACCGGCCCGAGCGAGGTCCACCTGTCGGTCGACCCGCGGAGCCTGGATCTGGTCACCTACTACGGTCCGCGAACCAGCCTGCTGATGCTGCACTCGGGCACCGTGCAGATCGACTTCCCCAACTACGACAAGCACTTCGACTGCCCCAACGGGCCGTGTGCCCACCCCAACGAACCGCTGCACATGGCGCTCACCGTCACCGCCGGTGTCACCGCGCCCGACATTCCCGATCCGGTCGAGATCACCGATCTGACCGCGGACAGCACGGTGCACCTGATTCCGGGGCAGCGACTCCTGCTGCCGCCCGGTGCCGAGGCAAGCGCCTATCCGGGGGCGCAGGTCGTTGCGTGGTGGAATGCCGGCGATCGTGCCGAGTTGGTGGCATTCGAACCCGGCACCGCCCGATGGGACGTGCGGTCGAGCCTCCGCGCCGACTGGGACGACTCCGCCACCGTCACCATCGTGGTCGACAAGCCGTAAGGTCGGGCGCCGGGGCGATCAAGCCACTGTTTCCGCCAGCTCCTGCAGCGTGGCCGTGCACCCGGCGTCCACCACCAGCGTCGCCAGTCGATCGCCGCGGGTCGCACCGCGGTTGACGATCACCACCGGGATCCGCCGCGCCGCAGCATGTTTGACGAATCGCAGGCCGGACATCACCGCCAGCGAACTGCCCGCCACCAGCAGCGCCTCCGCCGCGTCCACCGCCTGATAGCTGCGCCGCACCTTCGCGCCGGGCACGTTCTCGCCGAAGAACACCACGTCCGGTTTGAGGACCCCACCGCAGCGCAGACACGACGCGACCAGAAACGAGGAGGTGTCGGCGATCTCGGCGTCGCCGTCCGGGTTCTGCGCCACACCGGTCATCTCGTCACCGCCGAACCCCGGGTTCAACTCGGCCAGCCGTCGCTGCAATGCGACCCGGGAGCTGCGGGCGCCGCAGTCCAGGCACACCACGGTGTCCAGCCGGCCGTGCAGATCGACCACCGGGTCGCTGCCGGCCGCCTGGTGCAGCCCGTCGACGTTCTGCGTGATGATCATCGTGACCGCTCCGGCGGCCTGTAGCCGGGCCAGCGCATGGTGACCGCCGTTCGGCCGGGCCGCCGACATTCGCGACCACCCCACATGGCTGCGCGCCCAGTAGCGCTGCCGCGCCGCCGGCCCGGAGCGGAACTCGGCGATGGTCATCGGGGTGCGCCGAGGCGAGCCCGGCCCTCGATAGTCCGGAATCCCCGAGTCGGTGGACAGCCCGGCCCCGGTCAGCACGACCGTCCGCCGCGCGGCCAGCAGGGACGCGATCGCATCCACGGGGGACCCGGCGGGGTCGGCGAGCGGTGCGGGCATCACCGTCCACGCTACCGACGGCCGCCCGGTAGCGTCACCGGGTGACGGGATCACGAGCCGCGAACCGTCCGCGGAACGTCGGAGGGACGATGGTCGACGACACGGCGGACGACGAGGCCGGCACCGGCGCCGGGCTCGGCCAGCAGCCCGTGCTGGTGGTGATGGGGGTCTCCGGTTCGGGCAAGACCACCGTGGCACGGCTGGTGGCCACCCGGTTGGGCTGGGACATGGCCGAGGGCGACGACCTGCACCCGGAGGCCAACGTGGCCAAGATGGCTGCGGGTCACCCGCTGACCGACGCCGACCGCTGGCCGTGGCTGCACCGGGTGGCGGCGTGGATCGCCGAGCACACCCGCGCCGGCCGCCCTGGCGTGATCACCTGCTCGGCGCTGCGGCGCAGCTACCGCGACCTGCTGCGCGGCGATCATGTGGTGTTCGTCGACCTGGTCGGAGACCGGGAGCAGATCCGCGGCCGGCTGGCTGCCCGGCATGGCCACTACATGCCGACCTCGCTGCTGGATTCGCAATTCGCCACCCTGGAGCCGCCCGACCCGGACGAGCACGCTCTCGAGGTGGACGTGGCCGGGACGCCGAGCGAGATCGCCGCCGAAGTGATCGTCCGGCTCGGACTGCGGTCGACACCACCGGGGGAGTGAGGCGGCCGTCAGGCGGGGCGCACCTGGATGCCGTCCGCGACGTCCGCCGGCAACTCGACCGGCTCGGCGGCGGCGGACGACACGGTGACCAGACCGTTGTTGCCGGTGAACTCCAGTGCCGCACCGGGCACCACGCCGCCTCGCTTGAGCAGCGCCATCGCCTCCGGCCGGTTCTGCACCACCTCGATGATCCGCCGCACCTCGAACCGGCCGCCACGACGCGCCGCCTCCTCGGCGGTGATCAGGTCGGCGTGCGTCTCCTCGCTCGCCGGTGTGTCCACCCCGAGATGGTCCAGGCCCGGAATCGGGTTGCCGTAGGGGGAGGTGCGGGGGCGCCCCAGCAGGTCGACCAGCCGCTGCTCCACCTGCTCACTCATCACGTGCTCCCACCGGCAGGCCTCCACGTGCACGTCCTGCCAGTCCAGCCCGATCACGTCCAGCAGCAGCCGCTCGGCGAGCCGGTGCTTGCGCATCACCGCGGTGGCGCGCTCCCGCCCGGCGTCGGTCAATTCCAGATGCCGATCGCCGGATAGCACGAGCAGACCGTCCCGCTCCATCCGGGCCACCGTCTGGCTCACCGTCGGACCGCTCTGGGCCAGCCGCTCGGCGATTCGCGCGCGCAGCGGAACGATGCCCTCCTCCTCCAACTCGAAGATGGTGCGGAGGTACATCTCCGTGGTGTCGATGAGGTCGTTCAACGTGCGTCCCTCCCAGCGGGCACACCCGTTGCCCGGAAGACTTCGGCCCAACCCGATCCTACCGGCCGGGCAGTCGGCTGGGAGGATGGTGGCATGTCGGACGCTCATCCAGGCGTCGAGCCGGGTTTCACCGACGCCGGTCCGGTTGGATCCGTGTTGCTCGGCGCGGCCGACGTGGCGGTCCTGCTGGACCGCCCCCCGCCGCCGGTCCTGCTGGATGTGCGCTGGACGCTGGCAGGGCCGGATCGCGCCGGCTATCTGGCCGGTCACCTGCCGGGAGCGATGTTCGTCGACCTGGACGCCGAGTTGGCGGGGCCACCCGGCGGCCTCGACGGGCAGGGCGGGCGTCACCCGCTGCCCGATCCGGGCGTGCTGCAGGATCTGCTGCGGCGAACCGGGGTGCACGAGTCGAGCACGGTGGTGGTGTACGGCGAACGCGACGCGTCGGTAGCCGCCAGGGCCTGGTGGCTGCTGCGCTGGGCGGGGCTCACCCGGGTCGCGGTGTTGGACGGCGGGCTGCATGCCTGGGCCGCGCAGGGGCTGCCGGTGGTGACCGGTGCGGTGGCCGAGCCGGGCGGTGGGACGGCGACGGTGCGGCCCGGTGGCATGCCCACCGTGGACGCCGATGGTGCGTCGGCGCTGGCGGGGCGGTCGTCGCGCGACGGCGCCGGGGAACGGGTGCACGGCGGTGACGGGGAATCCGTGCTGCTGGACGCCCGGGTTGCCGAGCGCTACCGGGGCGAGGTCGAACCGGTGGACCCGGTGGCGGGGCACATTCCCGGCGCGATCAACGTTCCGGCCGCCATGGTGCATCGGCCGGACGGCAGGCTGCTGGAACCGGCGGAGCTGGCCATGGTGCTGGACGGCGCCGGTGCCCGCGCCGGGGTGACGGCAGGGGCGTCCTGCGGATCCGGGGTCACGGCCTGTGCGCTTATCCTGGCCGGGGCGGTGGTGGGCCGGCCGTTCGCGCTGTACCCCGGGTCGTACTCCGGCTGGTGCGCGCTCGGCAGACCCGTCGAGACCGGCTGAGCGGCTACCGTGACAGCCATGGCGCGGCCGCTGGTGATCTGGGACCCGGCGATGCTGCGTTACGACCTGGGTGGCGCGCATCCGTTGCATCCGCTGCGCTGGGAGTTGACCTGGCGGTTGGCCGGCGACCTCGGGGTGTTGGACGGTATCGAGACCACCGCGCCCGAGCCGGCGAACGACGCGTTGCTGGCCACCGTGCACACGGCCGAGTACATCCAGGCGGTGCGCCGCGCGTCGGAGTCCGGGCGGGGCGATCGGGTCGGGCACGGCCTGGGCACCGCCGACAATCCGACCTTCCCCGGAATGCACGATGCCGCGGCGCTGATCGCCGGTGGTTCGGTGGCGGCGGCTCGGGCGATTGCCCGCCGCGAGGTGGACCGGGCGGTCAACATCGCCGGCGGGTTGCACCATGCGATGCCGGACGCCGCCTCGGGCTTTTGCGTCTACAACGATCCGGCGCTAGCCATCGCGACGCTGCTGGCCGAGGGAGTCGGCCGGGTCGCGTACGTGGATGTGGACGTGCACCACGGTGACGGGGTGCAGCGCGCCTTCTACCACGACCCACGGGTGCTGACGGTGTCCCTGCACGAGACACCGCTGGCGCTCTGGCCCGGCACCGGGTTCGTCACCGAGAGCGGGCGGGGCGCCGCGGCCGGTACCGCCGTGAACGTGCCGCTACCGGCCGGCACCTCGGATGCGGCCTGGCTGCGGGCGTTCCACGCCATCGTGCCGTCGGTGCTGCGGGCATTCGCGCCCGAGGTGTTGGTGACCCAGCACGGCGCCGATTCGCACCGCGAGGATCCGCTGGCCGACCTGAATCTGTCGGTAGACGGCCAGCTGGCGTCCTATCGGGCGCTGCGCGAGCTGGCCGGCGAAACCGCCGGTGGGCGTTGGCTCGCCCTGGGCGGCGGCGGATATGCGTTGGTGCGGGTGGTGCCACGGGTCTGGACGCACCTGCTGGCCCTGGTGGCCGACCGGGACATCGCCCCGTCGACCCCGATCGGCGAGGAGTGGATCGCCGCCGCCGCGGCGGCCAGACCGATGATCGAGCCGCCGACATCGATGAGCGAGAACGGTGGCGTGGCGGTGGCTTTCGATCCGTGGGACGGTCAGGACGGTACCCCGGTGGATCGTGCGATCAGCCAGGTGCGCTCGGAGATCTTCCCGCTGTACGGCCTGGACCCGTTCGACCCCCGTGACTGACCGAGAGCCGGAGGCCGCCGGTTACCCGACACATTGGGAGGCGGACGTCCTGACCGCCGACGGGTCCGTCGCGCGCATCCGGCCGGTGCACCGCGACGACACCGAAGCGCTGCGCGCCATGCACGCCCGGATGAGTGATCGCAGCCGGTACCTGCGCTACTTCTCCGCGGTGACCGAGGTGTCCGACGCGCTGCTGGCGTTGTTCACCGACGTGGACTACCGCACCCGGGTGTGCCTGGTGGTGCAGTCCGGTGACGACATCATCGCGGCCGGCAGCTATCACGCGCTGCCGGCCGGCGATAGCGATGCCGACGTGCTCGCTCCTGCTGCGCTCGACCAGCCTGCCGCCGCGCAGCGCCGGGCAGACCCCGCTATGCCGTCGGCTCGCAGCGCGGAAGTGGCGTTCGTGGTGCAGGACGATCAGCAGCGCCGCGGGCTCGGCTCCATCCTGCTGGAGCATCTGGCCGCCGCGGCGCAGGAGCGTGGCATCACCTCCTTCACCGCGGAGGTACTCGGCGAGAACCGGCAGATGCTCCGAGTGTTTCTGGACGCGGGCTACGCCGTCACCCGCGAGTATTCCTCCGGCGTGGTGGATCTCGCCTTCGAGATCGGGCCCACCGACGCCTCGCGCGCGGTGCTGGCCGCCCGGGAGCAGCGCGCCGAGTCGCGCTCCATCGCCCGGCTGTTGGCCCCGGCGTCGGTCGCGGTGATCGGCGCCTCGACCGATCCCACCAAGATCGGGCACGCGGTGCTGGTCAACCTGCTGCGCTCGTTCGCCGGTCCGGTCTACCCGGTGAACGCGGAATCGCTGTCGGTGCAAGGGGTGCGGGCCTACCCGAGCGTCACCGACATTCCCGATCCGGTGGACCTGGCCGTGGTGGCGGTGCCCGCGGCGAGCGTGGATGAGGTGATGCGGGCGTGCCGGGCCAAGGGGGTGCACGGACTGGTGGTGGTGACGGCGGGCTTCGCCGACGCCGGCTCTGATGGGGCGGGAGCGCAGCGCCGTATCGTCAGCCTGGCCCGGGCCGCCGGCATGCGGGTACTGGGGCCGAACTGCCTGGGCCTGGTCAATACCGACCCCGCCGTGCGGTTGAATGCCACCCTGGCTCCGGTGGTACCGCCCGCCGGTCGGGTGGGCTTCTTCTGCCAGTCCGGCGCGCTGGGCATCGCGATCCTGGCCGACGCCGCGGCCCGCGGACTGGGGCTGTCCTCGTTCGTATCCGCCGGCAACCGCGCCGACGTGTCCGGTAACGACCTCCTGCAGTTCTGGCAGACCGACGATCGCACGGAAGTCGTGTTGCTGCAGCTGGAGTCGTTCGGCAATCCCCGCAAGTTCGCCCGGCTGGCCCGCACCCTGGCGCGCAGCAAGCCGGTGATCGCCGTGAAGTCCGGCCGGCACGCCCTGGTTCCCGCCGGGCTGCGAGTGAACGCCGCGCCGATCTCCGAGGCGGCGGTCGCGTCGCTGTTCGCACAGTCCGGGGTGATCCGCACGGCGACCCTGTCCGACGCCTTCGACGTCGCGCTGCTGTTGGCCTGCCAGCCCGTGCCCGCGGACCGCACGGTGGCCATCGTGGGCAACTCGACCGCATTGGGCCTGTTGGCGCTGGACGCCTGTCTGGACGCGGGGCTGCGGGTCGCCGGCGACGCGCCGGTCGACCTGGGAGTCTCGGTCGGACCGCAGGAGCTGGCGGGCGCGGTGCGAAACGCCGCCGGCTCCGGCGTCGGGGCCGTGTTGGTGGTGTTCGTGCCGCCGGTGGCCACCGCGGGTACCGAGCACGCCGCGGCGCTGCGCGCGGCGACCGGCGACGTGACCGTACCGGTGCTGTCGACATTCCTGGCCGCGGAGGGAATCCCGGACCAACTGGCAGTCCCGGGGGCCCGCGGAGGCGCGGCGTCAGACCCGACGGCCGGGGCGGCGCGGGGGTCGGTGCCCAGCTACCCGTCGCCGGAGCGGGCTGTTGCCGCGCTGGCCGCCGCGTGGCGGTACGCCGACTGGCTCGCCACACCACCCGGCCGGGTGCGGGTGCCGGACGGGGTCGATCCGGCCCGGGCCCGCGAGCTGGTGGCCGCGCTGCACCCCGCGGGCGGGGAGCGGGCGCTGACGGACGCCGAACTGGCGGCGTTGCTGGGCTGCTACGGCATCACGGTGGACAACTCCGAGCCGGTCGCCGAGGCCGCGGTCTCCACGGAATTCTCCGTCACCGCCGATCCGTCGTTCGGATCGCTGGTGTCCTTCGGCATCGGCGGGGTGGCCATCGAGCTGCTCGACGACCGGGCCTATCGGGCGGTGCCGTTGACGGACCTGGATGCTGCCGGCCTGATCGGTGCCCCGCGAGCTGCGCCGTTGCTGGACGGTTACCGGGGAACGCCGGCGGTGGACCGGGCACCGCTGGTGGACCTGGCGCAGCGCCTGTCGGCGCTGGCGGACGACCTGCCGGAGGTGCGTCTGCTACAGCTGCGCCCGGTGCTGGCCGGGCCCGCCGGAATCGTCGTCACCGGGGCCACGGGCCGGATCGGCCCGCCGCCCGCGCCGCTCGATGAGCGCCGCCGGCTGCGCTAGCCGCGCCCGCCGGATAGCAGTGAGCCCCACCCCGCGGCATGACGCGGTGTGGGGCTCACGACCCGGCTATTAGCTCGCGTAGGCCCGCAGCACCTCGGAGCGGTCGCCGGTGCGCAGCTTGGCCATCGAGTCGCGCTCGATCTGCCGCACGCGCTCCCGGGAGATGCCGAACTCGCGGCCGATCTCGTCCAGGGTGCGGGGGCGACCATCCACCAGGCCGTAGCGCATCCGCACGACCTCGCGCTCCCGTTCGTCCAGCGTGCCCAGCACCTTGTCGATGTCCCGGTGCATGAAGCCGGCCACCACCGCCGACTCCGCCGAGGCGGACTCGGTGTCCTCGATGAAGTCGCCCAGCGGTGCCTCCTCGTCGGTACCCACCGGCATGTCAAGGCTCACCGGGTCGCGGGCGTGATCTAGCAGGTCGGAGATCTTGTCGGCGTCGATGCCGGACTCGGCGGCCAGCTCGTCCAGCGTGGCGTCCCGCCCCAGCTGCTGGTGCAGCTCCCGCTTGAGCCGGGAGAGCTTATTGACCTGCTCCACCAGGTGCACGGGCAGTCGGATGGTGCGGGCCTGGTCGGCCATGCCGCGCGAGACCGCCTGCCGGATCCACCAGGTGGCGTAGGTGGAGAACTTGAAACCCTTGGTGTAGTCGAACTTCTCGACCGCGCGGATCAGCCCCAGGTTGCCCTCCTGGATCAGATCCAGCAGAGGCATGCCGCGCCCGGTGTAGCGCTTGGCCAGCGACACCACCAGCCGCAGGTTCGCCACCAGCAGGTGGTTACGAGCCCGATTACCCTGCCGGACGATGGTCTTCAGGTCGGCGCGGCGCTGCGGGGACAGCCGCTTGCCGGTCTCCAGCTTGTGCTGCGCGAATACGCCGGCCTCGATGCGCTTGGCCAGCTCGACCTCTTGCTCCGCCGTCAGCAGCGCGGTACGCCCGATGCCGTTGAGATATACCCGGACCAGGTCGGCCGACGGACCCTGGGCATCCAGGTCGTCCAACTCGCGGGTGACCGTCTTGTCGGTGGCCACGTCGTCCGGTTCCGCGGCGGTGTCGGTCCGCCGGTCTGCCAGTGCACGGGAGGCTGTCATGTGGTGCTCCCTCCTATTGCGGTCGCCTGACGGGCGGGTCTGCCCTGCGACATCTGTTCAAACGCCGGTGGCGGCGATTTCGTTCCCAGGACGTCTCCGGAGGGGTTCCGGTTGCACGGCCTCGGGTCGGATCCCGCTTCCGGGTGGCGGACGGTGCCCGCCACCCTCACTGTCGGCCCCCTCCCGGGGTACCCGGTGTGTCGGCCATGCGAACCGCATATGAGTGCGCGCGCGAGCGCGGGGCAGGTCTACAGCTCCACGAGGACGGTAAACGGCCCATCGTTGGTGCTGGTCACGGCCATGGCGGCGCCGAAGACGCCGGTCTGCACCCGGGCGCCGCGGTGGCGCAGTTCGGCCATCAGCTGGTCGATCAGCGGCTCCGCGACGGCACCCGGTGCGGCGTCCGACCAGCTCGGTCGGCGGCCCTTGGTGGTGCGGCCGTACAGGGTGAATTGGCTCACCACCAGCAGCGGGGCGCCGTCCTCGGCGCAGGAACGCTCGTCGCGCAGGATCCGCAGCTGGTGCAGCTTGACGGCCATCGCACGGGCCGTCCGGGCGGTGTCGGTGTGGGTCACCCCCACCAGCACCAGCAGACCGGGTTCGTCGATGGCGCCGACGGTGGCCCCATCCACGGTGTCTGATTGTTCGCTCCGCGCTCCGCGGTCGGGGCCTGCCACTTCGTGGCGACGGCCTTCGCCCGCTCCGGCGTCGCTCACGGTGACACTGGCGGCCGATACCCGCGACGCGACCGCTCTCACGGGGCGTCGACCGGATGCAGCAGGCCACGGGTGATCGCGGTCCGCACCGCCGGCAGCACCGCCGCCGCCAGCGCCGCCGGATCCAGCTGGTGCGCGGCGGCCAGCAGCTGCACCTGCACGCCCAGCGGGACCGCTCCGGTGCAGCCGCCCAGCAGCGCCTGGCCCCATTCGTCCAACTGAACGCTCGCCCCCGGTCCGCCCGGTCGGTGCAGCAGCCGCAGCACGGTGCGCCACCCGTTTGCCCCGGGCAGCGCGCGCCGCTCCAGCAGGTCACCGGGTGCCAGCGAGAGCCGGGTCGACAGCAGATCGTCGTCACCGCGGTCGGCCAGCCACGCCCGGCGCGCCAGGAACGCCGCGACCTCGGCCCCGGTCAGCTCGTCACCGGCCGCCGTCAACTCGTCGAACACGACGTCGGGTACCGCGCCCGCGCGGGACGGCGGGCGGCGCAGCGTGATGCTGCCCATGCCGATGCCCGCGACGCCCTCGGCGGCGAGGTAGTCCAACCATTCGCCGGCCAGTTGCTCGGCGTCGGCGGCGACACTCTCGCCGGTATCGGACAACCACAGCGACACGTACTCGGCCGGGTCGGCAACCTCGCGCTGCACCACCCAGCCGTCGCAACCGGTGCCGGCGATCCAGGACCCGACCCGCTGCCGCCAGTCGGTACCCGCGGGGATCATCCAGTTCGCCAGCAGTTGCGCCGTGCCGCCCGGTGTCAGATGGTCGGGCAGCTCGGCGACCAGCCGGCGGCACAGCTCGTCGCCGGCCATCCCGGAGTCGCGGTAGGAGAACCGCTGCTCGCCGGCGGAGATCACGAACGGTGGGTTGGACACGATCAGGTCGAAGCGCTCTCCGGCCACCGGCTCGAACAGCGATCCGCCGCGCAGGTCCCAGTGCTGGCCGTTGAGCCGGGCGGTCGCGGCGGCCAGCGCCAGCGCCCGCGGATTGGTGTCGGTGGCGGTGACGGCGTCCGCGTGCGAGGCGCAGTGCAGGGCCTGGATGCCGCATCCGGTGCCCAGATCCAGCACCCGGCCGACCGGCGCCCGGATCACCGCGCGGGCCAAGGTCACCGAGGCGGCCCCAATGCCCAGCACGTGGTCCGGTCGCACCGGCCCCGGCCGAACGTCGGAGTCCAGGTCGGAGACCACCAGGTAGGAGCGATCGTCGTCGGCGTGCGGTCGGATGTCCAGGCCCGCCCGGATCCGGCCGGGCTCGCCGTCTCCGTCACCGCTGGTCCGCTCCAGCACGCCGCCGGCGAGGCCCGCCGCCACGCCGAGACGAGGCAGCGCCGCCACCACCGCGCCCTCTGGCTCGGCCGTGCCCAGCAGGAACAGTCGCACCAGGGTGGCCAGCGCCGACCCCTCGGCGGCGGCGCGGCCGGTCACGTGCAACGCCGGCCAGCGGTGCCCCCGGCCGAGCGCGTGGTTCGCCCCGGGGCCGAGCAGGGTCGGCACGTGCTCGGCGTCGTACCCGGCGGCGCGCAGGTCGGCGCCGAGCCGGTCCACGGCATCGGGATCGGCCAGTGGGGTGGGTGTCACCCGGGGCAGCGTATCCGGTCGCTGGGTGCGGGATCGATCATGGCGCTGATCGGCCCCATATGCCGGATAGACCCTGTTTTTCCGGCGCCCACCGCCGCCGTGATCGACACGGCGGGCCCCGGGTGTGCCAGGCTTGCCCCATGCCGAAGCCCACGCCGAATCTCTACCTGACCGGTGACACCGCCGCCGACCGGCTGCTGTCCGATGACCCGAACGCCCTGCTGATCGGCATGGTGCTGGACCAGCAGGTGCCCATGGAGAAGGCGTTCTCCGGGCCGGCGGTGATCGCCGAGCGGATGGGCGGGCGGCTGGACGTGGCCGCCATCGCCGCCATGGACCCCGAACGCTTCATCGCGCTGTGTTCCGAGCGTCCTGCCGTGCACCGGTTCCCCCGCGCGATGGCGGGTCGCATCCAGGCGGTGTGCCAGGAACTCGTGTCCCGCTACGAGGGCAGCGCCGCGCAGCTGTGGGCCGGTGTTGCCGACGGGGCGGAACTGCTGCGCAGGCTCGCGGCGCTGCCCGGATTCGGCGACGCGAAGTCGCGGATCTTCCTGGCGCTGCTGGGCAAGCAGTACGGCGTGACACCGCCCGGCTGGCAGCAGGCCGCCGGCGACTACAGCGTGCCCGGCTCCACCCTGTCGGTGGCGGACATCGTCGATGAGCAGACCCTCGCCCAGGTCCGGGCGGCCAAGAAGGCGGCCAAGGCGGCGGCGAAGGCGCGCGCCACCTGAGCCGCCCGCCGGAGTAGCGTGAGGTGACGGCAATGGGCTGTGAACGAGCCATGTGATCGAGGTGCGGCTGCTGTGACTGACGGCGGATCCGGTGCGCAGGGCCGAGCCAGTCTGATCACCGCCGCGCAGCCGTCCTATGACGAGCAGTTCCGTAGCCGCCGCCGCCGCTACGTGGTCATGATGCTGATGCGGGTGCCGTTCCTGGTCGCCGCGGCCGTGCTGTACCAGACCCCGTGGCTGGCCGTGCTGTTGATCGTCATCTCCATCCCGTTGCCCTGGTGTGCTGTGCTGATTGCCAACGACGGCCCGGCGCGCAAGCCGGTCAAGGCCAAACGCGGCTCGTTCAACAACCAGCGTGCGCTGCCCGGCCCGCCGCGCGAGGTGATCGATTCCGGCCCGGATCGGTAACGCGGCCGGTCAGGGAGCGACGGGCCGTACCCGGTGCGGGCTGAGCAGAAAGATGCCCGTGACCGGTACGCCTGCCCGGCCGCAGGCGCCGGCCAGACCCGCCGCCCAGCCGTGGTCCTCGGTGGTGATGTCGTCACCGCCCAGCCGTTCCCGGACGAAGATCACGCTGCCGTCCCCGCCGAGGCTGTCCGCAAGAATCGAGGTCAGCACCCCGGCCAGCGCGTCCAGCAGCGCCGGCTCCGGCAGGTCGGGGCAGTCCTCGATCGGGATCATCACCGGGGTCTGCCGGCGTAGCCCGTCCAGCAGCAGCACCCACAGCTGGCCCGGATTGATCGCCGGAGCCAGGAGATCGGTGATGCGCGTGAGCATGTCGCGTTCGGTGAGCAGCGGTTCATCCTGGGCGGACTGGGCGTCGATCGTCATGCCCTGCAGTGTGTGGCGGGCCGGCTCACCCGCATCGGCAGTTGTCCACACCCGGGGCCGCCGCGCGGAAAGCCTGTGTATCGGTGGCGGCACGCCCGACCGACCGGCGACTATGCTGCCCCGTCCGGCCGGCGCCGCAGCCGCCCCCGCCATCGGCCGGTGCGCCGATCGGCCCGCCGGGTCCGCTCGACCTCCTGGATGGCGGCCAGGTCGGCGGCCCGACGGTCGGCCGCCGCCTGCCGGTCGGCCCGCCAGCGGTCCAGCACCCGCTCGACGTCCAGCTGCCGCATCACCAGCGGCGGGCCCCAGCTGGGCATCCGGATCTCGTCGGCGATGCGCCGGTTCAGGTCGGTGACCAGGGTGCGCACCGCCTGCTCGGTCCGCAGCCGGGCGGCGCGTTCCGGCAGGTCCTCGACCTCACGGCGCAGCAGCAGAGACGGCGGCAGGAACCCGGAGTTGGCGCCGTCCCCCTCCTGCAGGTAACGCTGCAGGAAGTGGTCGACATGGGCGGTCTCCGGCAGCGGTTGGCCGGCTCCGGGCAGATTGTCGAACTCGCCGCGCTCGGTGGCCTCGCGAATGGCCCGGTCGACCGGCGATTCGTAGCGGGGTCCGGGAGCTGCCGCCATACACCCGACCCTACCGGCCGCCGGTAGGTGGCATCATGGCGAGCGGATACCCGACGTCGTCGGTGACGGACCGAACGGCGGTGACGAGGTGACGGAGATGACTGTGTCGAAGGTGCCGACAGTGCGGAGTGTGCCGACGATGTCGACCGGGGGGCCGAGCACCGACGTGCTGGAGCGGCCGGTCGATTCCACCACGGACAACGCGCCCGAGATGTTCCACTACGTGCGCAAGAACAAGATCGCCGAGAGCGCGGTGATGGGCACTCACGTGGTGGCCTTGTGCGGTGAGGTGTTTCCGGTGACGAAGTCGCCGAAGCCGGGTTCGCCGGTGTGCCCGGACTGCGAGCGCATCTACCGGTCCCTACCCCCCGGGAGGGACTAGCACAGCCCCCCGGGAAGGACTAGCCCCCCGGGCGGTTCACTCACCGCTCGCTCGCGGGCTCCGTCACCGGTTCGAAGCGCTGCCATTTGCGCATTTCCCGCTGCGACACCCGCGGCGGGTAATACTCCAGCGTCGCGTTGTTGAACTGCGCTCCCATGATGATCGCCAGCGCCATCATGTAGTAGAACAGCAGGAACGTGATCGGGGTCGCCAGCGCTCCGTAGGTCAGTCCATGGGTGTAGACGTAGCTGACGTACAGCCGCAGGCCGAGCGAGGCGATGATGAACACCCCGGTGGCCAGCAACGCACCCGGAATCCCGCGCCGCCAGGGATGTTTGTGCTTCGGGGCCACCTTGTAGAACGTCGCCAGCAGCAGCACCAGAGCGATGACGATGGCCGGGTAGTAGGACACCGTGATGATGGTGCCGGCCGTGTCGCGGATTCCCGTCGGGAACAGGTTGGTCAGCGCCTCCGGGCCGATGGCCAGCAGCGGCAGCGTGATCACCCCGGCGACCAGCGCGACCAGGTAGAGCCCCAGCGCGAAGAAGCGCTCCAGCGCCGGATGCCGGGCCTCGTGCTGGCCGTAGGCGATGGTGATGGCCTCCACGAACGCCGAGATCGCCGATGAGCCGGCCCACAGGCTGATGAAGAAGCCGACCGACACCAGGTCTGCCTGCCCGTTGTGCAGCAGGTCCTTGACGTTCTGCTCCAGCAGGGTGTCGACCACCTCGGAGGAGAACAGTCCGTGCAGGAAGATCAGCACCTGCTCCTGAACGGCGGTGACGGTGTCCGGGCCGAACCAGTGCCCGACGAAGCCGACCATGCCCAACAGGGCCAGCAGCAGCGGGGCGGTGGACAGCGCCGACCAGAACGCGGCCTGCGAGCTCAACCCGAACAGCGAGTCGTTCCATGCCTTGGACAGCGTCCGGCCGGCCACCTTGAGCCAGCGGCGCCGCCGGGAGCCGGGCACCACCGGCACCGCGCCGGTGCCGGGCCGGGGCCAGGGCAGCGTGGTGCGGTGCGCGAACGAGGACACCTGCTGGGGGCGTCGCTGGCGAGCGGGCACTGGCGGAGCGGGGGCGCCGTCCGGGTCGGGAGTCTGCATCCCGGGTGGGGCGGGCCCGAGCGCCTCGGTGGCCAGCGGGTCTCCTGCGGGATACGCGCGCCGTCCGGCGGGCCCGGGCGGCGCGAGCGCCGGCGGGTGCGGGCGCGGTGCGGTCGCGGGTGCTGCCGGTACCCCGACCGGCCCCCCCGGCCCCGGCCGGGGAGGCCGCCCCCCGGCGTCCGCACTGTCCACTCGTGCAGCATGCCCGCTGCGGGCCCACCGCCACACCCGGACACCCGGGTCGCGATGAACTTGTGACTCACGGGGCGGTCCAGAAGCCCGGCGTGCCGCCGGACGGGTGGCGCCGCGCCCCGCAGGACACGACACGGCCCGGCCGCGTTGGACACGCCGGGCGCACCTGCGGCGTCGCCGTGCCGTGCCGCTGCGCCGCCGTCGCCTCGGTACAGTGCCATCCGGCCCTGGTTGGGCGAGTCGATCGTCAGGGGGACGGGTGCAGCAGGGCCGGGCGGTCGTGCCGGGCCTCGGCGCACCGTCACCCCGGCTGCGGGCCTGGCAGGCGCAGGCGCTGTCCGCCTACACGCAGCAACTGCCCAAGGACTTCCTCGTCACCGCCACCCCCGGTGCCGGCAAGACGACGTTCGGGCTCGCGGCCGCCCGTCACCTGCTCGCCCGTCGGCTGGTGCAGCGGGTAGTGGTGGTGTGCCCCACCGACCACCTGCGCACCCAGTGGGCGGATGCCGCCGCCGGGGCCGGGCTGTCCCTGGACCCCACCATGACCAATGCCCAGGGTCCGGTGCGGGACGGCGCCGACGGCTACGTCACCACCTACGCACAGGTGGCCGGACGACCGGCCATCCATGCTGCGCGCTGCCGCACCAGGGCCACTCTGGTGATCCTGGACGAGATCCACCACGCCGGTGACGGGTTGAGCTGGGGCGACGCCGTCGCCGAGGCGTTCGACGACGTGGCGCGGCGACTGTCGTTGACCGGCACGCCGTTTCGCACCAGGGCCGATGAGCGGATTCCGTTCGTCAACTACGACGTCTCGGGTGATTTGTTGACCTCGCTGGCCGACTACAGCTACGGCTACCGCGAGGCGCTGGCGGAGGGAGTCGTCCGCCCCGTCGTGTTCGCCGCGTACACCGGAGTCTCCCGGTGGCGCAACAGCGCCGGCGAGGTGGTGGCCGCGTCGTTGTCTGATCCCGGCACCAAGGCGGTCGAGGCCGCGGCCTGGCAGACGGCGCTGGACCCGGCGGGCGGTTGGGTGCCGCACGTGATCGCCGCGATGGACGAGCGCATCACGCACCTGCGCGCCTCCGGGATGCCCGACGCCGCGGGGCTGCTGCTGGCCAGCGACCAGGATGCCGCCCGCGCGTACGCCGACCTGGCTCGCACGGTGACGGGGCACCGGCCGGCGCTGATCCTGTCCGACGACCCCCGAGCATCCCGCAAGATCGAGAAATTCCGCACCTCGGACACCCGTATGGCGGTATGCGTCCGAATGATCTCCGAAGGGGTGGACGTGCCGCGGGCCGCATGCCTGGCCTGGATGACCAACTACCGCACCCCGCTGTTCTTTGCGCAGGCCGTCGGCCGTGTGGTGCGCTCCCGTCGGCCCGGCGAGACCGCGACGGTGTTCCTGCCGGCGGTGCGGCCCCTCTTGGCGCTGGCCGCCGAGATGGAGTCCGACCGCAACGCCGTGGTGCTGCCCCCGCAAACCGCGGACGATGACGGATTGGACCCGCTGGACCTACCGGAACCCGTCGAATCGAGCGGTGACGGAGGCATTGAGACGGTGGACTCCGAGGCGGCGTTCGCGCACGTGCTGGCGTCCGGCAGGGCGGTAACGGCGGCGCCCGCCGGGTACGAGCTGTCGGCCGACGACGAGGAATTCCTCGGCTTGCCCGGTCTGCTGACGGCGGAGCAGACGGCGGCGCTGCTGGCCCGGCGTGACTCCGACCTGCGCCGGCGGGTCGCCGAAGGCAGGGCGGCCGCGGACCATGGCGCCGATGAGCGGGAGCTGGCGGCTACCGGCACCGAGGGCGCGGCATCCTGGCGGGTGGCGGCGGACCTGCGCCGCGAGGTCAACCAGCTGGTGGGCCGGCTGGCGGCACGCACCGGGGAGCCGCATGCGGCGATCCACGCCCGGGTTCGCCGTGCCGTGCCGGGACCGGTGTCCGCGGCCGCCAGCGCGGAACTGCTGGAACGCCGCCGGGACCACCTGCTCGGACTGATCTGAGGGCACGGTCACCTTGGGAGTCCCAGGTGGCGTTATAGCGCCATCTGGGACTCCCAAGGCGGTTACTCAGACCAGCGCCTTGATCGCCCCGATCAGGCCCAGCAGGCCGCTGACCAGGAATAGGTACCAGCCGATCCAGCCGGCGGAAAACATCGTGCCGACGTCGCCCGCTCCCAGATGCCAGAACACCCACCACACCGCGCACAGCACGCCGACCAGCCCGGCCACCACCGCGACGATGCCGGGCGGCCGGTGGTCCAGCGGGAGCAGCGTCAGCACGCCCAGCAGCACCAGCGCCACGCCGAGCACCACGACCGCCAGCACCGAGTAGGCGCCCAGCACCGTTGAGAAGCCAGCCCCGCCCCGAATCGACACCTTCAGGCCCTGGAACAGGTCCCATCCGGTGTAGGCCGTCGACGAGCCCAGCACGCCGCGGGCCCAGGGGACCCACAGCTGGGCGATGCCCGCCGCGCCACCGAGGAACATCAGCACCGCGGCCGCGATGTCGGCACGCACGGCGCGGTCGCCGGGATCGGACGCCACCGGCCAGGTGCCGTACCCGGGTGCCTGCGGTGCGCTGATCGGATAGCTCATGGCAGTGGACACTCCTGGGTCGACCGCGGGAGCAGCAGAACCGGATATCGGTCGCTGCGGTGCACGCCCGGCGCACCACACTCATCATGGACCATTCGGCGCACGGCAGGCGGGTGAATCGCGTGCCCGGGGCCGTGCGCGTCGCCGGTCGGGTCGGGATGCACGTGGGCCCGGCGGATCGCTCCGCCGGGCCCGCAGCTGCTCGGTCGATGGCCGCCGTCGCGGCCGGTGTCAGTTGTCCACGCGCTGGTCGTGCACGACGGCGGCGAGTTCGGTGAGCCGGGCGGAGTGTTCCCGGGCGTGGTGACCGCAGAACAGCAGCTCACCGCCGTTGGCCAGGATCACCCGGATGGCGGCCGCGGCGCCGCACCGGTCGCACCGGTCGGCGGCGGTCAAGGCGGCCGGGCTGGTCAGTGTTCCGGTCATGTCGTCCTCCCGTCCTCACCGCCACCACAGGGGTGGCGCCTGGCGCGGCGTGCGCCGCCGCGCTACTTGCGTTCTACCTCATTCGACGCCGGGGCAACCGTAGTTGTTCCCGCCACACGCCGGATTGCAGCCGAAACGTGACACCATCCATGGTGCCGGCGGCCGGTCGGAAACCGGCCCGATTTCGCCCTGCGCGCAATCGGGCGCCGGCGAGCCGGCCAGCGGGAGCGGCGAGGGCGCCCGGGTCGGTGCGGCTACCGTGCCACGTGTGGAGTTCTCCGAGGTGATCCGGCGACGCCGGATGGTGCGCAACTACGACCCCGACCGACCGATCCCGCCGGAGGTGCGGGATCGGCTGCTGGTGGCGGCGCTGCGGGCTCCCAGCGCCGGTTTCTCGCAGGGTTGGGGCTTCCTGGTGCTGGAGCAGCCCGCCGACCGGGAACTGTTCTGGTCGGCGACTGCGCCTCCGGATGATCGCGGGGGATCGCCGGACAGCTGGCTGCTCGGGCTCCGTCGAGCGCCGCTGCTGGTGGTGTGCTTCTCGCACCGGGACGCCTACCTGGATCGCTACGCCGAGGCGGACAAGGGCTGGACCGACCGGGACGAGGCGCACTGGCCGGTGCCCTACTGGGACATCGACACCGGGTTTGCCGCGCTGCTGATGCTGCTGGACGCGGTCGATCAGCGCCTCGGCGCATGCTTCTTCGGAGTGCCGCCGGAGCGCATCGGCGCGGTGCGCGATGCGTTCGGGGTGCCGACGGCGTTCACCCCGGTCGGGGTGGTGTCGGTGGGATACCCGGCCCCGGACCGGCGCTCCCCGTCGCTGCGCCGCGGGCACCGGCCGGTGGATCAGGTGGTGCACCACGGCCGGTGGCAGGTCCCGGGCGGCGAATCCTCGTCATGAGCATGGCGCGGGGATGGTCGGTGTCACCTTCCCGGCGGTGGTGGTGAGTGGGGGGAAGGTCGGACCGAGGGCTGATCGGTGGCCGTCGACCGGGCCTGCCATCGGCGGGGTATCGTTCGCTCGTCGACGGTGCGGCGCCCCAGCGGCGGCGCACCACGGGGAACCCGGTGTGAATCCGGGACTGTCCCGCAGCGGTGATCGGGAACGACAGCCGTCACCTCGTCCCCGGGCGAGGTAGCAGCACTGGGCCGGAAGAAGGCCTGGGAAGCGACGGCCAGTAGGACGGACCGAGGTTCGGTCCGGTGCCCGTAGTCCGAATACCCGATGTCGGCACACGGGCCGCCGGCCCGTGTGGCCAGACCCCCCGCGGAGGGCACGGCAGGCAGGCACTCGGCCCCGGGACATCTCGGGTGGCGGCCCGCTCCGTGTGACAGTTCCACGGTGATCCGGCCGACCAGCGCAAGGCCGAAGGAGCCTGCCGTGCCGCACAAACCGTCCGCCATACCCTCGAGCCTCGAACGGGCCGGGGCCCCGCACCGCGAGTCCCGTCGATCGCGCGGGCCTCGGGTGCTGCTGGCGGGGCTGCTGGCCGCCGCGCTGGTGCTGTCCGCCTGTTCCTCAACCGGCGGGGCGGGTGCGGAGATCACGTCGTCCGGCGGTGGATCGATGGCCCCGAGCGGGACCGACGCCGGTGCCTCGAGCGGGACCGCCGCATCGGAATCGGCGTCCTCCGAAGGGTCCGTCACCGCCATCTCGCCGTCCGTCTCGGGATCGGCCGGCTCCACTGACTCCGCCGGGAGCTCGGGCGGTGGCCCCACCGGCAGCCACCCCGGCGGAGCGGGCGCTACCGGGGGTGTGGGCCCCGATGGCTGCGTCACCGACTTCCAGCCGGGCACCGACTACTTCCCGGACAAGCTGTCCCTGCAGTACGCCAAGAACTTCACCATCAGCTATCACGACTCCTACGCGGTGGTGACGGTGTCCGAGCCCAGCCCCGGCGCGAAGCCGGCCGACTACGTGCTGGTGCGTTGTGGGGCGCCGCGCCCGGCACTGTCCGGGTCACTGGCCGATGCGCAGATGGTCACCGTCCCCGTGCACTCGCTGTTCTCCGGATCGACCACCCATCTGCCCGCGCTGGTGATGCTGGATCGACTCGACGTGCTGACGGGTGTCGCGTCCAAGGCCTACATCTCCGAAAAGCAAGTGTTGAAACGGGTTTCTTCGCCATCGGTGACGGAGTATGCGGACGCTGCGGGCACGGTGGACGCGGAGAAGGTGGTCGTCGCCAAACCCGATGTGCTGATCACCGGGGGCACCGACGACCCGGCCTACGCGGGCATCGAGAAGGCCGGCATCCCCGTGCTGTCCGATGCCGACTGGCTGGAGAACAACCCCCTCGGCCGGGCGGAGTGGATCAAGTTCTTCGCGCTCCTGACCGACACTGCCTCGGCGGCCACCACCCAATTCGACCAGATTGCCGACGCCTATCACCAGACTGCGGCGCTGGTTCGGGGAGAACCGACGGTGCAGGTGGTGACGGGTCAGCCCTACCAGGGCACCTGGTACGTGCCGGGCGGCGGCTCGTACACCGCCACACTGCTCTCCGACGCCGGTGGTACCTACCCGTGGGCGAAGAACAAGTCCACCGGGAGCATTGCCACCGACGTCGAGACCGTGTTCGCCAAGTCCGGTGGCGCGCCGGTGTGGCTGGCCAGCACCACCTGGACCACGAAAAAGCAGGCGCTGGCGGAGAACTCGACGTTCGCCAAGTTCACCGCGTTCCGGGACAACAATGTGTGGAACGCCGCGAAGGATGTCACTGCCTCCGGTGGCAACAACTTCTACGAGCTGGGGGCGGCGCGACCGGACCTGATTCTGGGCGATCTGGTGGCGATCCTGCACCCGGACAAGATGCCCGGTCATGACTTCGCGTTCTACCTCAAGTTGAGCTGAGGACGGTGACCCGGCGATGACGCCACGCCACCCGGCGGCCGCGACCGTGGCGCCGGCGCGGGTGAATCCCGTGGCAGCGCCCTCGTCGGGTTCCCTGCCGGCCGCTGTCGCACCGACCGGGCCCACGCCCGCGACGGTCTCATCGTCGGGCTCCCTGCCGGCCCGGCGCGGTCGGCGGGTAACCGCCGTCCTGGTGTCGCTGGTGGTGCTGGCGGTGGGCACCGCGCTGCTGGCGGCCTGCATCGGATCGGTGGGGGTGCCACTGGCCGAGACACTGCGGGTGCTCACCGGCCGGACCACGGTGGATCCGCAGATGGGTGTGCTGCTGATCGACATTCGGCTGCCGCGGGTGTCGACCGCCGCCGTCGCGGGGGCCGGGCTCGCGGTCGCCGGCCTGATGATGCAGACGTTGTTTTCCAACCCGCTGGCCGATCCGTACATTCTGGGCGTCTCGTCCGGAGCGGGGCTGGGCGTGGCGGTGGTGACGATCGGATCCGGTAGCGCCGCGTCGGCGTTCGCGGCGGCGGTCGGCGGGGCCGGGCGGCTGGGCACGGTCGGGGCGGCGGCGGTCGGTGCCGGGGCGGTGCTGGGATTGGTGTTGCTACTGGGCCGATGGGTGCGCTCGGTGGTGGCACTGCTGATCATCGGGGTGATGATCGGTGCGGTGGCCGGGGCGGGGGTGTCCCTGCTGCTGGCGTTCGCGGATCCGGCCAGAGCGCAGAAGTTCGTGCTGTGGGGGATGGGCTCGGTGGCCGGCACCGACTGGCCGGACCTGATGCTGCTGGCGCCCGTGGTGCTGGCTGGCATCGTGCTGGCCGGAGTCCTGGCCCGGTCGCTGAACGTGCTGCTGCTGGGGGAGCGCTATGCCGCCTCGATGGGGGTGGCGGTGCGCCGCGTCCGGGCCTGGGCCATCACCGCGACCGCGCTGATAGCCGGGGCGGTGACGGCGTTCTGCGGGCCGGTCGCATTCCTCGGCATCGCCGTGCCACACCTGACCCGGCTGGCGCTGGGCAGCTCGGATCACCGGGTGCTGGTGCCGGGGTGCGCGCTGCTGGGGGCGGCGGTGTGTCAGCTGTGCGCGGTGGTGGCCCAGTTGCCGGGGCAGGACGGGGTGCTGCCGTTGAACGTCACCACGGCGGTAATCGGCGCGCCGGTCGTGGTCGCGGTGCTGCTGCGCTCGCGGAGGTTGGCGGCGGGGGCGGTGACGTGATGGGCATTCCGTCTGCTTCGGCGGCCCCTGGCGGCGTCGGAGAGGTACGCGCGGAGCGCGGAGCGGCACCCCAGCCACCCGAGGCGACGGGGACGGGGTTGCGACTGTGCGGGCTGACCGTGGGCTATCGGGGCGGGCTGGGCCACGGGCGGCGGCAGACCCGAGCCGTGCTGGCGGAACTGTCGCTGACGGCGCGGCCGGGGGAGGTGACGATGCTGCTGGGGCCCAACGGGTCTGGCAAGTCGACCCTGCTGCGGACGGTCGCCTGTTTGCAGCCCGCGCTGGCCGGCCGGATGCAGGTGGACGGATCGGACCTGGTGCGGATGTCACCCCGGGAGCGGGCACGGTCCCTGGCCGTGGTGTTGACCGAGCGGTTCGATCCGGGGTTGTTGACCGGTGGTGAGGTGGTGGCGTTGGGGCGGCACCCGCACGGGGGCGCGCCCGGGTCGCTCAGCCCGGCCGACCGGGCGGCCGTCGAGGATGCGCTGGCCGTGATGCACGCCGAGGATCTGGCGACGGTGCGAGTGGCCGAGCTGTCGGACGGACAGCGGCAGCGGATCATGGTCGCCCGAGCGCTGGCGCAGCAGCCGAGGCTGCTGGTGCTGGACGAGCCGACGGCATTCCTGGATGCTCCGGCGCGCATCGAACTGCTGGAGCGGCTGCGGGTGATCGCCGCCGAGCGGACCATCGCGGTGGTGTTGTCCACTCATGATGTCGAGACCGCCTTGCGCGCAGGGGGGCTCGCCTGGCTGATCGGGGCGGGCTCGACGGTGCGGACGGTGGTCAGCGGGCGGATCGAGGAGTTGGCCGCGTCCGGGGCGATCAATGCGGCGTTCGACTCGACGGCGGTCTCGTTTCACGCGGCGTCGGGAACGTTCCGACTCCGGTGATGGCCCCACACACGGATGCATGCATGATCGTGGCGGAAATGTGACTGCCGGGACTGGTGGGGTGAACTTTGTGCCTGCCGGGCTAGTTGATCCATGCAGGAGGGCGGCCGACGACGGGCAGCGCAGCGGGCCTACTCCAGGTAGTCGCGCAGGACCTGCGAGCGGGACGGGTGGCGCAGCTTGGACATCGTCTTGGACTCGATCTGCCGGATCCGCTCCCGGGTCACTCCGTAGACCTGACCGATCTCGTCCAGCGTCCGGGGCTGGCCGTCGGTGAGTCCGAAGCGCAGTCGTACCACGCCGGCCTCCCGCTCGGACAGCGTCTGCAACACCGACTGCAGCTGGTCCTGCAGCAGCGTGAACGACACGGCGTCCACGGCCACCACGGCCTCGGAGTCCTCGATGAAGTCGCCCAGTTGCGAGTCGCCCTCGTCGCCGATGGTTTGGTCCAGGCTGATCGGCTCCCGGGCGTACTGCTGGATCTCCAGCACCTTGTCCGGGGTGATGTCCATCTCCTTGGCCAGCTCGTCCGGCGTCGGTTCGCGGCCCAGATCCTGCAGCAGCTCGCGCTGGATCCGGCCCAGCTTGTTGATCACCTCGACCATGTGCACCGGGATGCGGATGGTGCGCGCCTGGTCGGCCATGGCCCGGGTGATCGCCTGCCGGATCCACCAGGTGGCGTAGGTGGAGAACTTGTAGCCCTTGGTGTAGTCGAACTTCTCCACGGCGCGGATCAGGCCGAGGTTGCCCTCCTGGATCAGGTCTAGGAACGCCATGCCACGCCCGGTGTAGCGCTTGGCCAGCGACACCACCAGCCGCAGGTTCGCCTCCAGCAGGTGGTTCTTGGCGCGCTCGCCGTCCCGCTTGACCCAGTTCAGATCGCGGCGGAGCTGGGTGGCCAGCTTCTCGCCGGCCTCGGCGTAGTGCCGCAGCCGTTCCACCGCATACAGGCCGCCTTCGATCCGCTTGGCGAGGTCCACCTCTTCCTCGGCATTGAGCAGCGCGACCTTGCCGATCTGCTTCAGGTAGGCCCGGACCGAGTCGGCGGAGGCGGTGAGCTCGGCATCCTTGCGCGCCTGCTTGAGCGCCTCGGACTCCTCCTCGTCGTCCCAGGTGAACTCGTCCGACTCGCCGTCCTTGGTCTTGACCGCGGGCTTGGCGGCACCCGCCGGCTCGGCGTCGTCGGTTTCATCGGATTCGTCACCGTCGGTGTCGTCGGCCGCCTCGTCTGTGGGGTCGATGTCGACGTCGTCGGCGTCCGCCAGATCGACATCGACATCACCGATCTCGGCGTCGTCGGCATCGACATCGAGGTCGGGGCCGTCGGTCGCGCCGTCCCCCATGCCCGTGCGCTTGGCCGATCCGCCGGACCTCGGCGCTCCCGACTTGGTCGCGCGAGTCTTTGCCCCCGACCTGGCCGTGCCCGACTTCTTCCCGGCCTTCGCACTGCCCGACTGCCCGGCCGACTCTCCGGCCGGAAACGAGTTGGGCGCAGCACCGTCGGCGGGTGCGGCATCCTCGACGGCCGCGATGCCGCGGCGTGCCCCACGGGAGTCCGATCGCTTGCTCGATGCCCGTGCCGCAGGGGAGTGCGCGGCCTTGGCAGTTATCGTCGTGCCCGGGTCGCTGGTGGTCTGTGCCTCCGGTGCCTGATGGTCGTCGCCGGATGATGCCGAACGCGAAGTTGCTGCTGCGCCTGCCACTGATGCCCTTTCGCTGACCAGTACCGCCTGATCCCGTGCACGCCGTGAACCCTGTGGTGATGGTTGGTGGCGTGGCTCGATCGGTCCCGGCCCGATCGGCCGGCCGGATGGCGGCCGTTCCAGTGTAACGGTGATGTGGCGCCGACACGGCCCGGTCAGCGGCAATTCGGCCGGATTCGAGGGGTTGCGGGGGAGACGGGGGGCGAACTCCGCGAGCGGGCGAGAGCATCGCGGAGGTGACGCGGGATCGCCGGTACGGCCCGCAGCTGGTTGGTCGGCGGGACCACGGTGACGGACGGTGGTCAGGCGGTCACGACGAGCCGGGGGCTGCCGGACGGCCCCGCCGCGCCGACGGGCCCAGTTGCGCCTCCGCGGCGGCCAGGGCGGCCCCGACGATGCCCGCGTTGTTGGCGAGCGTGGCGATCACCTTGGGTGTCCGGGTGTCGATCAGGTCGAACCACTTGTCCGGCCGCTTGGACACCCCGCCGCCGATGATGAACAGTTCCGGCCAGAGCAGCTTCTCCAGCCGGCGCAGGTACTTCTGCACCTTGCGCGCCCACTGCTCCCAGGACAGGCCTCGACGCTCTCGAGCCGAGACCGAGGCGCGGGTCTCCGCGTCGTGCCCGTCGACCTCCATGTGCCCGAGCTCGGCGTTGGGCACCAGCACCCCGTCGTGGATCAGCGCGGTGCCGATCCCGGTGCCTAGAGTCACCATGATCACCAGGCCGTCCCGGTCCTCGCCGGCGCCGTACCGCACCTCCGCCAGCCCGGCCGCGTCCGCGTCGTTCAAACCGACGACGGTCCCCGGCAGCAGCGGGGCGAGGGTGTCCACCAGCGACGTCCCGATCCAGGAGGAATCCACATTGGCGGCGGTCAGGACCGTTCCGCGCTGCACCACGCCGGGAAACGTCACGCCGATCGGTCCGGAGTACTCGACGTTCCCGACCACGTCCGCCACCGTGGCGGCCACCGCCTGCGGCGTGGCCGGGTGTGGGGTGTCCAGTCGGAATCGGTCCGAGGCCAGTGATCCGTCCCGCAGGTCCACCAGCGCGCCCTTGATGCCGGTACCGCCGATGTCGACGCCCAGGCTGTGCCGGGGCAGGCTGCCGGTAGCCGCGGCGCTGGAATCGGGGGACCGTCCGCCGCCCGGATGGTTGCGCTGGTGCGGCACGAGCATGCCTCCTGGGGTCCGGCTGGGGTGCTGCGGCGATCGTGGTCAGCGGTGATCTTAGGCGGCGCTCATCCCGGGCAGCCGCCGCGACTGGGCAGGGGCGGAATGGACGCCGGGGGTCGGACGGCGATTGTCTGGCCCTCGATGACGGGCGGCGGAGCGGAGGCGTTCTTGATCTCGGTCAGCTGTTCGCGGACCTTCTTGCTCATCGGCTCCACCTGGTAGAGCTTGCCCAGGGACAGATCGACGCTGTTGTCGCTGCGCCCGTCCCGGACCAGCTGCGCGCAAGGGGCCACGATCAACACCGTCCTGGCTTCGGCCAGGCCGGCCCAGCCGTACCGGATCTCGCCGTAGCAGCGCAGGTCCCAGGCCGGATACAGAGGATCGTTGTCCTGCTCCTGGATTGCGCTGAACCCGGCGGTGCGGAGCTCGTCGGTGACGGTCTTGGCCTGGCCGGTGACGTCGCTGGCGTTCAACACTCGCAGCGGGATCTGGCTGGGGTCGGCGGGGCGGGTGGCGGCCAGCACGTTCGGGTCGGTGAACTCGCCCAGGGACGTCGTCACCGAGGCGCTGGTCTGCGGGGAGCCCGCCGTGGACCCGGCGGCGCTGCCGGTCGAGGAGGCGGAGCCCGCCCCCCGCCCGGTTGCGCCATCGGCCGCGCTGCCGGAGGCGCCCGACGATCCGGCGGCATTGGCCGCGCTGCTGGGGGCGGGGCCGGGCGCGTTGCATCCGGTCTCCGCAGCCGGCGCCGGCTTGAGGATCTGCGTCCAGACCACGGCGCCGCCGGCCACCAGCAGCACCAGCACGATCAGGATCGGCCAGCGGTTCCGCCGCCGATAGCGGGACGTCGCGGAATCGGGACTCACCGGCGCGGGACCTCCTCGTCGACGGGCACCGGCACCGCGGTGGCGCTGCCGAGGGGCTGCGCCCAGCGGCGCCGGCCCGATGCCAGGGTAGGCGGTCGGTGCCGCCGTCGGATCCGCACGGCGCGCCGAACGAGCCCGGGGCACCATGCCGCCCGGCGATCAGCTACCCTGCTGGCCGCCCCGTTCGAATCCGGCGGGATTCGACCGTGCCCGGCGGGCACAAAACGAGGGGCTGCCGCGTTAGCAAGCGCGACGACCGTGGAACCAGATGGGCCACGGCGCCGTGACAGGACATCCTGTGCACCACCCCACGAGATGAAGGAATGACGATGGCAACCGATTACGACGCTCCGCGCCGGAACGAATCGGACGACGTCGGCGAGGACTCCCTGGAGGAGTTGAAGGCGCGCCGCAACGAGGCGCAGTCCTCGGCGGTCGACGTCGACGAAGGGGACACCGCGGAGAGCTTCGAGCTACCCGGCGCCGACCTGTCGGGCGAGGAGCTGACGGTCAGCGTGGTGCCCAAGCAGGCCGACGAGTTCACCTGCTCGGTGTGCTTCCTCGTACAGCACCGCAGCCGCCTGGCCGCCGAGCGCGACGGCCGGCCGGTCTGCGTCGACTGTGCCTGACCGAGGACCCGAACCCGCCGCCGGCCCGGGCGTCGAGCTGGAACGGGAGCCCGGGCCCCGCGGCTCCCGGCCCAGCCGCATTGCGGACCAGGTGCGGGAGTTCCACCTCGCGTTCGGGCTGCCGGTTGCCCAGCAGCCGGCCGCCGACCTGTCACCCGGTGAGGTCACACTGCGCCAGGACCTGATCGAGGAGGAGGTCGCCGAGCTTCGCCAGGCCGCCGAGACCGGTGACCTGGTTGCCGTGGCCGACGCGCTGGCAGACATCGTCTACGTCGCGTACGGCACCGCCTGGGTGTACGGCATCGGGTTGGACGACGTGCTGGACGAGGTGCACGCGTCGAACATGACCAAGCTCGGGGCCGATGGCCGGCCACTGCACCGTGCCGACGGCAAGGTGCTCAAGGGCCCGGGCTACCGGCCGCCCCAGATCGCCGGTGTGCTGGCCCGGCAGAGCCTGCGCGCCGAGCAGTGATTCCGTCCACCGTGCGGTCGTGGCGGCCCGGGTCGCGGGTCCCCGACGGTAGGGTGCCATTCGGGCTAGGCTCGCAGGCGAGTTCGACGGGACCCTCTGTTCCGCCACCGGTGAGCCAGGGGTAGGTAGCGATCATGCGGACCGCGATCGGCGGATGGCTGCGTCGGTTGACCAGCGACGAGAACGAGCTGGAGGCCAACGTCCTGTGTTCGGACGTGGACGCCAGCGGCGCCACCAGGCTGGGTACCTGTCAGGCCGGCCAGCGGGCCCAGATCATGGGCAAGCTGCGTGCGGTGCAGTTGCAGCCGTGTGACCAGCTGGCGGCCCTGGTGGCCGAGCTGTATGACGGCACCGACACCGTGGAACTGATCTGGCTGGGCCGCCGGTCCATCGCCGGGATCGAGGCCGGGCGAACGCTCCGGGCGTCCGGTCGGATCGCCGTCCGGGACGGCCACAAGGTGATGTACAACCCGAGCTATCAGCTACTGCCGGTTGGCGCGTGACCGAGCACACCCACCAGCCGGATGCCGGCGCCGCCACGCCGGACGCCGACCAGCAGCAGCCCGGCCCCCCGGACGCCGAGCGGCCCCGGCCCACCCTGCTCGACCAGATGGGCGGCCCGATGGGCATGCTCGACTCTGGCCTGCCGGTCGTGGTGTTTGTGGTGGTCAACCTGCTCGCGGGGCTCACCCCGGGCATCATTGCGGCGTTGGCGGCCGGCGTGCTGATCGCGGTGCTGCGGCTGGTGCGGCATAAGCCGGTGACGCAGGCCATCGGCGGCCTGCTCGCGGTCGGGGTCGCCGCCTTTATCGCCCATCGGATGGGTTCGGCCCGGGGCTATTTCCTGTTCGGCATCTGGTCGTACGTGCTCTACGGCGGAGTGGCACTGGCATCCATCATCATCCGGTGGCCGTTGATCGGCGTGTTGTGGGAGGGGCTCAACGGCCGCGGCAGCACCTGGCGCGCGAACCGGAGCCTTCGTCACCGCTATGACGCCGCCACCCTGGTGTGGGTCGTCGTGTTCGCCGCCCGGTTTGCCGTGCAGCAGTGGCTCTACGGCGCCGATCAGGTGGGCTGGCTGGCTGTCGCGCGGCTCGCCATGGGCTACCCGCTGTTCATCGTGGCGATCATCGCCACCGTGCTGATCGTCGGCGCCGCGAACGGCATGCACCTGCCGGCCGTACTGCGGCGCCGGGCCTGATCGAGCGCGCCCAGTGGATCGAGCCCGCTTGGTGTAATCGAGCCCGCTTGAGGGCCGCAGCCTCCCCCCGCACGGGCCTCCCGGGGCAGCGCGGCGCTACTCAGCCGAGCGCCCGGCGGACCTCGTCCTCCACCTCGGTCGCGGCCACGAACAGCAGCTCGTCCCCGGCTTCCAGCGGCTCGTCCGGTTGCGGCACGATCACCCGCCCGCCGCGCAGGATGGTCACCAGGGCGGCATCCCGTGGCAGATGTAGATCGCGCACCGGGCTACCGGCGATGGCCGCTCCCGGCGGCAGCGTCACCTCGACCAGGTTCGCCTGACCCTGCCGCAGGGTGAACAGCCGCACCAGATCGCCGACCGTGACGGCCTCCTCCACCAGCGCCGCCAGGATGCGGGGCGTGGACACCGCGACGTCCACCCCCCACGACTCGTTGAACAGCCATTCGTTGCGCGGGTCGTTGACCCTGCCGACCACGCGACCCACCGCGAACTCGGTCTTGGCCAGCAACGACAGCACCAGGTTCGCCTTGTCGTCGCCGGTGCAGGCGATCACGACGTCGCAGGTCTGCAGGCCCGCTTCCTCCAGCGAGCTCAGCTCACAGGCATCGGCCTGCACCCACTCGGCGGCCTCGATCAGTTCCGGCTGGATGGCCTCGGCCGCCCGGTCGATCAGCATCACCTGGTGGCCGTTGTCGACCAGCTCTCCGGCGATCGACCGGCCGACCGACCCGGCGCCGGCGATGGCGACCCTCATGACGTCTGCTCCGCCGGCATCTCGGCGGCCCGGTCGCCCACATCGACGAGGTCGGTCGAGAGCACTGCCGCGTACACCACGTCACCGTCCTGCACCACTGTGGCATCGGTCGGCAGCAGGGCGTCGCCGAACCGGATGACGAACGAGGCGTGCGCCCGGCAGGCCTGCTCCAATTCGCGCAGCGGCCGCCCGACCCAACCGGGGTGGTAGGGCAGGGTAGCGATCGCCACCTTGCCGGTGGGGTCGCGCCACTCGCTGAGCACGCCGTCCGGGATGATCGCCCGCAGCAATCGGTCCGCCGTCCAGGGCACGGTGGCGACGGTGGGGATCCCCAGCCGTTCGTACACCTCGGCCCGCTTCTGGTCGTAGATGCGCGCGACCACCGTCTGCACCCCGAACTGCTCCCGCGCCACTCGCGCGGCGATGATGTTGGAGTTGTCGCCCGAGGACACCGCGGCGAACGCGTGCGCTTCGGCGATGCGGGCCCGGATCAGGGTGTCCCGGTCGAAGCCGACGCCCTGCACCTGCGCGCCGCGGAAGTCGGGACCTAGTCGGCGGAACGCCTCCGCGTCCCGGTCGACCACGGCGACGGAGTGGCCGCCGGCCGACAGCTGGCGGGCCAGCAGCGAGCCGACCCGGCCGCAGCCCATGATCACGATGTGCACCGTGGGTTGACCCTTCGCCTCGCGCGTTGATCGGCGCCATGGTCGATGGCTCGGACGCCGCCGCTTCCAGCAACCTACCCGCCCACCGGTGCGGGGAGGAAGTCGCGCCCGCGGGCGCCCGGCTCCGCGAGCGCGGTGCCTCCGGACGCGCCGTAGGCTACCGGGTTGTGTCGAAGCTGACCACGGCCGCCAAGCGCCTGTTGGTGGGGCAGCCGTTCCGGAGCGACCGGCTGGCGCACACCCTGTTGCCCAAGCGGATCGCGCTGCCGGTGTTCGCTTCCGACGCGCTGTCCTCGGTGGCCTACGCGCCCGAGGAAATCTTCGCCACCCTGTCCGTGGCCGGCCTGTCGGCCTTCGTCTTCGCGCCGTGGATCACCGGGATCGTGGCGTTCGTCATGCTCGTCGTGGTTGCCTCCTACCGGCAGAATGTGCACGCCTACCCCAGCGGCGGCGGCGACTACGAAGTGGCCACCAAGAACCTGGGTCCGAACTTCGGCCTGACGGTCGGCAGCGCCCTGATGGTGGATTACGTGCTGACCGTCGCGGTGTCGACCGCGTCCGGGGTGGCCAACATCGGCTCGACGGTCGGGGTCGTCGGCGACCATCCGGTGGCGTTCTCGGTCGCCATCATCGTGGTCATCGCGGCGTTGAACCTGCGAGGCATCCGGGAGTCCGGGAAGGCCTTCGCGTTCCCGGTGTACGCCTTCATTGTCGCGATCCTGGCGATGGTGATCACGGGTCTGGCCAAGTTCGCGCTGGGCGTGACCCAGACCTCGCCGAGCGCCGGATTCGGCGTGCAGGCCACCGGCAGCTACGGCGGGCTGGCGTTGCTGTTCCTGCTGCTGCGCTCGTTCTCCTCCGGGTCGGCGGCGCTGACCGGGGTGGAGGCGATCTCCAACGGGGTGCCGTCGTTCCGCAAGCCCAAGTCGCGTAACGCCGCCACCACGCTGGCCCTGATGGGTCTGCTCGCCGTGACCATGCTCGGCGGCCTGGTAACCATGGCCATGATCACCAAGGTGCACCTGGCCGGGCCCGGCGTGACGCTGACCGGTGCCCCCGCGGACTACTTCCAGAACACCATGGTGGTGCAGATCGCGCGCGCCGTGTTCGACGGCTTCCCGATCGGCCTGTACGTGGTGTCGTTCACCACCGGCATCATCCTGGTGCTGGCGTGCAACACCGCATTCAACGGCTTTCCGGTGCTGGCCTCGATCCTGGCGCAGGACTCGTTCCTGCCCCGCCAGATGCACACCCGGGGCGACCGGCTGGCGTTCTCCAACGGCATCGTGTTCCTGGCCGTGCTGGCGCTGGCGCTGATCATCGGGTTCGGCGCCAACGTGTCCAGCCTGATCCAGCTGTACATCGTGGGTGTGTTCGTGTCGTTCACCTGCTCGCAGGCGGGCATGATCCGGCACTGGAACCGGCTGCTGCGCACCGAGAAGGACCCGTCCACCCGGCGCCGGATGCGTCGCTCCCAGACGATCAACGCGGTGGGATTCTGCTGCACCGGTGCGGTCTTGGTGATCGTGCTGATCACCAAGTTCCTGGCCGGCGCGTGGATCGCGATCCTGGCGATGGTGATCATCTTCTTCACCATGAAGGCCATCCACCGGCACTACCGTCGGGTGGCCACCGAACTCGCCGGATCCGAGCAGGATCTGGTGCTACCCAGCAGGATCCACGGCATCGTGTTGGTGTCCAAGCTGCACCTGCCCGCCCTTCGTGCGTTGGCGTATGCCCGGGCCACCCGGCCGGACATCCTGGAGGCGGTGACGGTCAACGTGGATCCGGCCGACACTGCGGCGCTGGCCCGGGAGTGGGACGACCGGCAGATACCGGTGCCGCTGAAGGTGATCGACTCGCCGTTCCGGGAGATCACCCGGCCGGTGCTGGACTACGTGCGCCGGGTCCGTTCCGATGCGCCCCGGGACGTGGTGACGGTGTTCATCCCGGAGTACGTGGTCGGGCACTGGTGGGAGCAGGTGCTGCACAACCAGTCCGCGCTGCGGCTCAAGGGCCGGTTGCTGTTCACCCCGGGGGTGATGGTGACCAGCGTGCCGTGGCAGCTATCCAGCTCCACCGAGGCGGACGAGCGGCGACGGCGCGAGGAGCGGGTGGCCGAGGAACGTCGGTCCGCGCGCGGACCGGACGGCGGGGCGCGCACCGGGTGGTTCGGGCAGGCCTTCTCCGACGATGCGGTGCGGCGTGGCAAGCGGCGCGGCAAGGCGGCGGCCCGGAAGGTGTTGGGGCCCCGGCTGACGGGCGTGGTGCGCCGGATGCTGCGCGGCGGACGGTGATGGGGCGGTGAATCCGCCGCTCCCGGACGACGTCGTGGTGGGTGACGAGGTCGAGCTGGACATCGGTCCGGTCGCTCACGGCGGCATCTGCGTGGCGCGCCTGGGCGGTGCCGGGGCCTCCGGCGGCCGGGTGGTGTTCGTGCGCTACGCGCTGCCCGGGGAGCGGGCGATGGTGCGGATCACCGAGGTGAAGCAGGGGTCGTACTGCCGTGGCGAGGCGGTGACGATCCTGCGGGCCGACCCGCGCCGGGTGGATGCGCCGTGCGCCCACTTCGGCCCGGGCGGCTGCGGGGGTTGCGATTTTCAGCACGCCGATCCGGATCTGCAGCGGGAGCTGAAGGCGACGGTGGTGGCCGAACAGCTGCGCCGGCTGGCCGCACTGGACGTACCGGTCGTGGTCGAGGAACTGCCCGGCGGCGGTGTCCGCTGGCGTACCCGGGTGCGGTGGGCGGTCGGCGCGGGCGCCGCCGGGGGCGGTGACGTGGCCATCGGGCCCCGCCGGTACCGCTCGCACGCCGTCGTCCCGGTCGGCGGCGCTGCGCCCTGCCTGATCGCCGGCCCCGGGCTCACCGACGCGGCGGCCGGGCTGCGACCACCCGATGGCGCGGACGAGGTGGTACTCGTGCGTACCGCGGACGGGCCGCCCGCGGTGTCCTGGCAACGCCGCGGGCGAACGCTGGTCGCGGCGTCGGCCGGCCCGGGTCGGCGATCGCGACGCGCCGCTCGGGCCGGTGCGCGGCCGGTCGCCGGGGGCCGTGTCGAGCTGGTCGAACGGGCCGCGGGGCGAGCGTTCGCCGTCGGCGCCACCGGTTTCTGGCAGGCCCACGCGCACGCAGCGGACACCCTGTGCGGTGCCGTCGCCGACGCACTCGGCGAGCTGGACCTGACCGGTGCCACCGCCTGGGACCTGTACGGCGGCGTCGGGCTGTTCGCGGCGGTGCTGGCCGACCTGGTGGGCCCCGACGGCTCCGTCACCACCGTCGAGCACGACCGGGAGGCGTCCACCCTGGCGGCGCTGAATCTGCGCGATTGTCCTCGGACGCTGGCGCTACGGGCCCGGGTGGACGCTGCGCTCACGGCACCGGCTCGGCCGCAGGGGCTGGCCGGCCCGGTGGACGCCGTCGTGCTGGACCCGCCGCGATCCGGCGCGGGACCGGCGGTGTGCCGGGCGATCGCCGAGCGCGAGCCTCGGGTGATCGTGTACGTGGCATGCGACCCGGCCGCGCTGGCCCGGGACACCGCGGCCCTGGTGGGCGCGGGCTACCGGCTGGACATGTTGCGGGCATTGGATGCGTTCCCGCAGACCCACCACGTCGAGTGTGTGGCCCGGTTCCTGCCGGCGTAGCCGGCGCGGGTCGCCCTTCCTTAGTGCGTGTGGGCGGCCGCGAGCCGGCGAAGCGGCGGGTCGGTCTTCGGCGGCACCCGCCGGGCCGACAGGTCGCCCAGCAGCCGATGGGTGGCGGCGGCGATCGCTGCCACCGCCTCGTCGACCGCCGGCCGGGCGGCGACGGAGATCGACGACAGCGCGGCCACCTTGCGCACGTACTGCAGCGCGGCGGCGGCGACCTCCTCGTCGGTAGCGGGTGGTTCCAGTCCGCGCAGCGCGGTGATGTTGCGACACATGCCTGCCAGCGTAAGGGTCGACGCCCGGCCGTCTCAGGTCTCGGTGCGGCCCGCCATGCGCCCGGATTGCCAGGCCAGCAGCGCGCCCGGGTCGTCGGTGATGATGCCGTCCACGCCCAGCTTGGTCAGCGCCGCCCACTGGTCGGGGTCGTTGACGAACCACGGTTGTATCGCGATGCCGGCCCGGTGCAGCTCGGCGACCACGTCCGGGCGGCGCAGCACCTCGGCCACGTCCGGGTTGTAGGTGACGGCGCCCAGATCGTGGCAGTCCGCGACGGGATCGTCACCGATGATCTCCACCAGCAGGCCGATCGGCTCCTCCGGCAGGATCGCGCGCAGCCGCCGCAGCACCGGCACGTCGAAGGACTGCAGGAACACTCGGTCGGCGGCGTTCGCCGCCCGGATCGCCGCAACGATGGCCGCCACCTGCTCCGCGGTGTGCTCGCCCTTGATCTCCAGCAGCAGCCGACGACCGCCCGTCAGCTCGGCGAGCAGTTCCTGCAGCGCCGGGATGCGCGTTCCGGTGAACGACACGTCGAACCAGGCGCCGGCGTCCAGTGCGGCCAACGCACTGCGGGCCAGGGCGCGCACCAGGCCGGTGCCGTCGGTGGTGCGGTCCACCGCGTCGTCGTGGATCAGCACCAGGGCGTCGTCGGCAGTGGGCTGCACATCGGTCTCCACCCAGCACGCGCCGGCGGCCCACGCGGCATGGAACGCCGCCATGGTGTTCTCCGGAGCCGCCGCGCTGGCTCCCCGGTGGGCGATCACCAGCGGGGCAGCGCCGTCGCGCAGCAGGGGTTCGGGAACGGACACAACTCGTCACGGTAGTCCGATCACCGGCGATGCGCCGGGCACCGGGTGCCGCACCCGGCCCGGCCCGCCGCGCAGGGATCGCCGCGGGCGGTACCGTCAAGAGGTCGCCGACGTCGCCGGCGGGGGCCGGCGGGTCCCGCAGCGCTATGAGAAGGAGAAATCGTGGCAGGACTGCGCCGGGTCAGTTCGCCGGCCGCTGTCCGGGCGCTGTCCGGGCCGGAATTGGTGGAGGCCGCCGCGGATATCCGCGCCTTCCTGGTGGAGAAGGTCGCCAAGGTGGGAGGGCACTTGGGCCCCAACCTCGGCATCGTGGAACTCACCCTGGCCCTGCATCGGGTGTTCGATTCTCCGTCCGACCCGATCCTGTTCGACGTGGGGCACCAGGCCTACGTGCACAAGATCGTCACCGGTCGAGCCGACGACTTCGACACCCTGCGCACCCGCAAGGGCCTGTCGGGTTATCCCAACCGCGCCGAGTCCGAACACGACTGGGTGGAGAATTCGCACGCCTCCACCTCGCTGGCCTACGCCGACGGCCTGGCCAAGGCGTTCGCGCTGCGCGGCGAGCGGTATCGCACCGTGGTAGCGGTGATCGGCGACGGTGCGCTGACCGGCGGGATGGCCTGGGAGGCGCTGAACAACATCGCCGCGGCCCCCGATCGGTCGGTGGTGATCGTGCTCAACGACAACGGCCGTTCGTACGCGCCGACTGCCGGCGGGATGGCCGAGCGGCTGGCGGCGCTGCGGCTGCGGCCGGGCTACGAACGCATGCTGAGCCGGGTGAAGGCGACCCTGCCGCGCACGCCGGTGGTGGGCCGGCCGCTGTACGGCTTGCTGCACGCGACCAAGTCCGCGATCAAGGACTGGTTGCTGCCGGAGACCCTGTTCGCCGACCTGGGCTTGAAGTATCTGGGCCCCATCGACGGGCACGATGTCGGTGCTCTGGAGCGAGCCTTGCGGCGCGCCAAGCACTTTCGCGGTCCTGTGCTGGTCCATTGCCTGACCCGCAAGGGCCACGGCTACCCTCCTGCCGAGCACGATGACGCCGAGCTGATGCACTCCCCGCCGGCTTTCGACCCGACCACCGGCACCCCACTGCCGCGGCCGGGCACCACCTGGACCGAGGTATTCGGCCGCGAGCTGGTGGCCCTCGGCGCCGAGCGCGACGACCTGGTAGCGGTGACGGCGGCGATGCGCGGACCCACCGGACTGAACGCATTCGCCTCCGCGTTCGGCGACCGGGTCTTCGACGTCGGCATCGCCGAGCAGCACGCCATGACCTCTGCGGCCGGCCTGGCCATGGGTGGCATGCACCCGGTGGTGGCGATCTATTCCACCTTCATGGGCCGCGCCTTCGACCAGCTGATGATGGACTGTGCGCTGCACCGGCTGCCGGTCACGGTGGTGCTGGACCGGGCCGGGGTGACCGGACCGGATGGTCCCAGCCACCATGGCATGTGGGATCTCACGCTGGCGGCCACGGTGCCTGGCCTGCGCGTGGCGGCGCCCAGGGACGCGCCCAGCCTGGCCGAGGAGCTGGCCGAGGCAGTGGCAGTGCAGGACGGACCGACACTGCTGCGCTGGCCCAAGGGTGCGGTGCCGGAGCCGATCCCCGCGGTGCGCCGGGTGGGTGGCGTCGAAGTGCTGGCGGAACCGGAACCGTCTGGCCCCGAACGGGATTCGCTCGACGTGCTGCTGGTGGCGGTGGGGGCGTTCGCCGCGACCGCCGTCGAGGTGGCCCGTCGGCTGGACGATCAGGGCATCGGGGTGACGGTGGTGGATCCACGGTGGGTGCTGCCGGTCCCGGACGAGCTGGTACAGCTGGCCCAGGATCACCGCAGGGTGGTGACGCTGGAGGATGGCGGGCGTTCCGGCGGGGTCGGTGCGGCGGTGGCGGATCGACTGTCCGGCACGGGGGTGCCGGTGACGATACTGGCCCTGCCGCAAGAATTCCTGGCCGCGGGATCGCGATCCGAGCTGCTGGACGAGGTGGGGCTGTCTGTGCAGGCGGTGGCCAGGACCATCACCGAACTGGCGGTGGCGGGGCAGGAGGCCCCATCCGACGAGATCTCGGGACGGCGGTAGCAATGCGCGTGCTGGTGGTGGAGGACGAGCAGCCGTTGGCCGACGCGATCGCCCGCGGGCTGCGCGCGGAGGGAATGGCCGTCGACGTGGCCTATGACGGCATCCAGGGGCACGAGAAGGCCACCGTCACCCGGTACGACGTGCTGGTGCTGGATCGGGATCTGCCCGGCATGCACGGCGACGATCTGCTGGCCGACCTGGTGGCCTCGGGCAGCCTGACTCGGGTGCTGCTGCTGACGGCGGCGGCCGGCATCGATGAGAAGGTGCAGGGGCTGTCCCTGGGGGCCGACGACTACCTGGCCAAGCCGTTCGCATTCGCCGAACTCGTGGCGCGGGTGCGGGCGTTGGGCCGGCGGGCCACGCCCGCCGCACCGCCGGTGTTGCGGGCCGGCGAGGTCGAGCTGGACCCGTCGCGGCGCACCGTGATCCGGGCCGGGGAACCGATCGAGTTGACCCGCAAGGAGTTCGGCGTGCTGGAGGTGCTACTCGCTGCCGACGGTGCCGTGGTCTCCAGCGAGGAGCTGCTGGAGCGGGTGTGGGACGAGAACGCCGATCCGTTCACCACCACCGTGCGGGTGACGGTGATGACGTTGCGCCGCAAGCTCGGTGAGCCGGGCGTGATCGACACGGTGGTCGGATCCGGGTATCGGATCGCGGTCGCCAATGGCAGCGCCTGACGCGACCGGGCCGTCGAGGGCTGCGGCCAATGCGTCGGGGCCGGCCGTGACCATGTCGGAGCCCGCCGGGTCGCCGCGCCCGATCACCACACCGGCGCGGGGCGGGTTACGGTTGCGGCTGACGCTGCTGTTCACCGCGCTGCTGGCGCTGGTGGGTGGGCTGCTGATCGCGCTGGCCTATCTGCTGGTGGCCCGGGTGGTGTCGGCGCTGCCGCAACTGCCGCCCGGAACACCGGTGGTCGTCGATGGCACCGTCACCGATGCGGCCACCGTGACGGCCGACGTGATCGAGCACGGACGCAATACCGTCTTGATCGTCGGCCTGATCGCGTTCGCCGTCGAAGTGATCGCCGGGGCGGTGGTCTCCTGGGTACTGGTCGGGCGCGCCCTGCGGCCGCTGTCCACCCTGACTACGGCCGCGCGGTCGCTGTCGGAGTCCTCGCTGGACCAGCGGATCGCCCTGTCGGGCCCCCGCGACGAGGTGGCACTGTTGGCCGATACGTTCGACGAGATGACCGGGCGGCTACAGGCCGCCTTCGCTGCCGAACGCCGATTCGTGGCCAATGCCTCGCATGAGCTGCGCACCCCGCTGGCGGTGATCCGCACCGAGATCGACGTGACGCTGGCCGATCCCGGGGCGTCCGTGGCGGATCTGCGGCGGATGGGGGAGGTGGCCAGGGAGGCCACCGAGCGGGCCGACGCGCTGGTGGGCGCCCTGCTGCTGCTGGCTCGCACCCAGGCCAGGGGGCTGTCCGAGCGCCGCGAGGTGGATCTTGCGACGCTGCCCCAACGCGCGCTGGCCGCGGTCGAGGCGGACCGGGCCGCCAAGGGCCTGGACGTTCAGGTGCGGGTCCGGCCGGCGGCGGTGCTGGGGGATCGGGTGCTGCTGGAACGATTGGCGGGCAACCTGATTGAGAATGCGGTGCGGCACAACATGCCCGGCGGTTGGATCCGGGTCGGTGTCGACGAGCGCGGTGGCCAGGCGACCATAACGGTGTCGGCGTCCGGGCCCGAAGTGTCGGCATCGGCCGCGCCGCAGCTGTTCGAGCCATTCCGGCAGGGGCGGGATCGCACCTCCCGCACCGGGACCGGGCTCGGCCTGTCGATCGTACGCGCCATTGCACAGGCGCATGGCGGCACCGCTACCGCGGCGGCGATTCCCGGTGGTGGGCTGGAGGTCAGCGTGGCGCTGCCAGCACTGTCCGATACAGGTGATGGCACATCGCGATGAAGACCACCACGAAAACGGCGAGTGCAAACCAGCTTTCCACGTCTCCGATCTGGCGCACCAGAGGCAGGTGATCGGCCTCGCCCAGGTCGACCGCGCAGACGCCGTACATCCCGAGCGGAAAGACCATGCTCCACAGGTTCTGGTCGTAACGCAGTGGCACCCGGTGATGCCGGTGCCGCCACCAGGTCTCCGCGCCGAGCACCGGAATCAGCCAGGTGGCGAACGCCCAGAACACCACCGAGATCCCTGCCACCAGGCTGCGTGTGGCGTCCACCATGGGCGTGGCGACCATCACCACGATCCGGGTCCCTGCCAGCACCGTGATAGCGCAGGCTCCCATCGCCACCCAGTAGGACGCGGTGAGGTCTTCGGGTCGGAGGCGATACTGCATCATCCGCATCGCCACGAAGACACCCGCCGCGCCGTACAGGAACAACCCGACCGACCAGGCGACGATGGCGACCAGGGCAAGCACCGCGCGGGAGTTCTCGCTGTCCGGTTGCAGGGTGGCGGCCGCGACCGATACCGATTGGCTGGCCACGACCCACACGAACCAGGTGCCATTTGCCGAGGCCAGGATCGGGCGCCGGGCATGCCCCAGCACGGCCGTCCACGGAGTGACGTAGGAGAGCACCAATCCGCACGCGCCGGTGACCACGAAGAGCACGATCGCCAGCTGATGATCTCCGCGCAATGCCAGCCGCACCACGATCACGTCCAGCCCGGCCACGAAGGTCAGAAAGCCGAATGCCCGTCGCGGGTCGGCGAAGTCGACCATCACGTCGCGCCGGTAGGCGATCACTCGCCACGCTGTCAGCGTCAGTAGCAGCACGAACATCCCGACGGACAGCCACAACAGTAGGTCGGACAGCGTGCGCAGTCCCGCCAGCTCCATGCCGACCGACACGATGCCGGTGGCCATGACCAATGCGCCGTAGCCCGGTGCGAGCGTGCGCACCGCGTGCAGGAATCGACCGGACAGTCCGTTGGTCACTGTGCGGAGCGTAAACCCGAGGTTGCCGGCTCGCCGGTCGAGGCGCGCGAGTGCCGGACACGGGTGTGGCCGACGCGACACCGGCCGCCCGGTGACGACGGTCGCTGCGGATCAGGCTGGTGTGGCCTGGCCGTTGACCTCCGCGCGTGCCGCCACGAACGCGTCGACACATCGACGCACGTCGTCCTCGGTGTGCGCGGCGGACAGTTGCACCCTGATGCGCGCCGCTCCACGGGGCACGACCGGGTAGGAGAAGGCGATCACGTACACGCCGTGGGCCAGCATTGCGTCGGCGACCTGTGCCGCCAGCCGGGCATCACCGAACATCACCGGCGTGATCGGGTGCGAGCCGGGGAGCAGCTCGAATCCGGCTGCGGACATCAGCGAGCGAAACAGCGACGTGTTGGCTGCCAGCCGGTCACGCTGCTCGCCGCCCGCCGCGATCAGCTCCAGGGCTGCCATCGATCCGGCGACCACCGAGGGAGCGACGGCGTTGGAGAACAGATACGGGCGGGACCGCTGCCGTAGCAGGGCCACGATCTCGGCGTGCCCGGCGAGGTAGCCGCCGGACGCGCCGCCCAGTGCCTTACCCAGGGTCCCGGACACCAGGTCGACCCTGTCCTGCACCCCGAAATGGTCGGGAGTTCCCGCCCCGTTCGGGCCGATGAAGCCGACCGCGTGTGAGTCGTCGACCATCACCATCGCGTCGTGACGATCGGCCAGCTCGCAGATCTCGTCCAGCGGGGCGAGGTAGCCGTCCATCGAGAAGACACCGTCGGTGACGATGAGCCGTCGCCGGGCCCCCGCGGCCGCCCGGAGTTGCTCGGCCAGGTCGGCCATGTCCCGGTTGCGATAACGCAGTCGCCCTGCCTTGCACAGCCGGATGCCGTCGATGATCGACGCGTGGTTGAGCTCGTCGGAGATGACGGCGTCGTTCTCGTTCAGCAGCACCTCGAACACGCCGCCGTTCGCGTCGAAACAGGACGAGTACAGGATCGTGTCGTCGGTGTGCAGGAACTCCGACAGCCGGGATTCCAACGCGGTGTGTTGGGTCTGGGTACCGCAGATGAACCGGACGCTGGCCATGCCGAAACCCCATTCGTCCAGCGCCGCCCGCGCGGCGCTCAGCACGGCGGGGTGGTTGGCGAGCCCGAGATAGTTGTTGGCGCAGAAGTTCAGCACCTCCGCGCCGCCCGAGGAGATCGAGCGGCCCTGGGCCGAGCCCAGCGTCCGCTCGTTCTTGAACAGCCCGGCCGACCGGATCTCGTCCAGCTCGCCGCGAAGCTGATCCCGTACGCCGTCGAACATGGTCCGGCTCCTCTCTGGCAGATTCCTCTGCGCCGATGATGGTGGCACCCACCCCGATCCGCGTCGGGGTACTGGCCGCTTCGAGATGCGTGCTAGGCGATCGGGGCGTCCTGCAGCTCCTGCGAGGAGATGATGGCCATCGCCAGATCCACTGCCCGGTTCGGATCGCGCCTGGCGATCGCATCCAGCAGCGCCTCGTGATCATCACCGTCCGGTTGCATGGCGTGCTGCAGGGACTGGGTGGAGTCCACCGAATCGCGCAGGGCCAGGCTCAGCGTCTCGTAGAGGTCCAGCAGTAGACGGTTGTGCGCCGACCGGGCGACGGCCAGATGGAATCGCATGTCGGCCGTGGCGAAGGCCGTCCGATCGCCTGCCACCGCGGCCTCGTGCCGGCGCGTCAGTTCCTGTCGCATGACCGTGAGGTCATCCTCATTGCGGCGGATCGCTGACTGCCGAGCGGCCGCGCCGTCCAGGCCGCGACGCACTTCCAGGACCTCCGTCGTCGAGCTCTTGCTGAACCTGCGGCTCAGCGCCACCGTCGATTCGTCCGTCGCCACCACGTAGGTGCCATCGCCCTGGCGAACCGCCAGCAGGCCGGAGTGCACCAGCGCTCGGGTGGCCTCGCGCAGGGTGGTGCGACTGATGCCGAGCGCCTGGGTCTGCTCTGCCTCCGACGGCAGCCGATCGCCGAGCCCCCACGTCCCGTCCAGAATCTGTCGTCGGAGCTCCTCGATTGCGCTCTCGACGGCTGTCCTGCGCTGGATCTTTGCCATCGGCGACCCCTCCCACTCTGCAGGTTCGGAGCCGAACGTTTCGGGCACCGGTGTCAAGACCATCATGATGATCGCCCCGAGAAAAGTATCCCGAGAGTGTTCCGTAAACGCCAGACGTCTGGTAATCATACCTACATGCTGGACGGCGGGACCGGAACCCAAGGGTCGTGCAGGGCCGCGATGCCCATCGGGGCCATGTGCGGCCCCACTCAGGGCATTCGAGAGGGCGAATGGCGTGCCGCGCTGGACTGGGCGCGGCGCAACGGGCTTGAGGGCGTGTTGTTCCCGACGCCGCGCAGCGTCAGCCCGACGCTGGATGCCGGCGAATTGCGTGAGGTTGCGGCGGCAGCCGACGCCGAGGGCCTGTTCCTCGAGACCGGGATAGGGCTGCTGGGACCGGTTGCCGATCCCGCGGCCCTGCAGGAGGACTTGCGGTCGGCCATCGCGGCGGCCGCGGCGCTGGGCTGCGATCAGTTCTACGCCTACACCCGGACCGATCGGGACCCGGGACTGACCGTGCACCGGCAGCAGCTCGACCAGATCGCTGCCACCCTGGACCTGCTGCGGCCCGTCTTGACGGACTACGGGTGCCGACTGAATGTCAAGACTCACGAGGACCTCTCGTCGTTCGAGGTGCTGCAGCTGGTCGAAGATCGATCCGACCCCGATCACTTCGGGATCGGGTTGGACACCGCCAATCTCGTCGTGCGCGGCGAAGACCCGGTGCAGGCGACCCACCGGCTGGCGCCCCACGTGCACCAGACCCAGCTGGAGGACGTGTCGCTGTTCTTCATCGACTCCGGCCTCCGGCGGCGCCTGCGGCCGTGCGGCGCCGGGGTGCTGGACTGGTCCGAGATCCTGTCCGTGCTGCTGGCACAGTCTCCGGCGCGCCACCTGGTCCTGGAGCAGCATCGCGGCCGCTTCGTCACCGAGATATTCGATGACGGCTGGTTCGCCGGAGAGCCGCACCTGCGCCCGGCGGAGCTGGCGCGGTTGGTGCGGCACACCGTGCGGTGCGAGGCGGACGCCCGGCACGGGATCGGGCCCACCGACCAGCAGCTCGAGGCTGAACCCGACGACGCCGGCCGTGCGGAACAGGTGCGAAACAGCGTGTCGCACCTGCGATCCACCCTCAGCGCGATCGGGGCGGTGCAACCATGACGGTCGCCACCGTTGCCGCACCGAGGCGCCTGCTTCGTCGCCTCTCGTCGAAGGACTCGGTGCTGACGGCGGCGCTGGTCGGTGTTGCTCTGCTGGTGCTGATCGTGGTGTTCGGACCGATGATCTGGCACCTGCAGCCCAATGCGGTCGACCTGTCGGCACAGCTGACCGGGCCGTCCGGCGCCCACCCGCTCGGCACCGACGGGCTCGGCCGCGACATGCTGGCCCGGGTGCTGGTCGGTGCGCGCACCTCGCTCGGTGCCGGGCTCATCATCGCCCTGGCCGGGGCGGTACTCGGGTGTATCACGGGGCTGCTGGCCGGCGCGCTGGGAGGCTGGGTGGACACCGCGCTGACCTGGCTGACGAACTCGATCCTGTGCTTCCCCTCCATCATGCTCGCCATGGCCGTGGTGATGGCCATGCAGCCCGGCGTCACTGCCGTGGTGATCGGCCTGTCGATCCACTCGTTCCCGTGGTACATGCGAACGCTGCGAGGCGAGGTGCTGCGCATCTCGTCTCTGGATTTCGTCAAGTCCACCAACGCCATTGGGGCAACTCGGCGCCGGATCCTGTTCGTGCACATCTTCCCGCACCTGATCTCGACCATCCTGCTGCAGATGGCCGCGGTCTTCGGGGCGTCCGTCCTCGCGTTGGCCGCCCTGGGATTCCTCGGCATGGGCGCGCAGCCGCCCACCGCGGAACTGGGCGCCATGATCACCGACGGCCAGCAGTACTTCCTGACCGGCCAATGGTGGATCTCGGGCTTTCCGGGGTTGGTGCTGCTGATCGCGGTATCGCTGACGACCGTCATCGCGGACCGGGCACGGGATCTGCTCGATCCGCGCGGCAAGTTCGTCGTGGCCGAGTAGGGAGGTGCCGATGACCACCCTGATCCTGCGACGCCTCGGCGTGGCCCTCGCGACCGTGTTCGGCGCATCGATGTTCTCGTTCCTGGTGCTGCGCAAGCTGCCTGGCGATCCTGCACGGCTGGTCGGCGGTGAGCTGGCGGACGAGACCACCATCGCCAACCTGCGTGCGGCCATGGGTCTGAACAAGCCGCTGCCGGCGCAGTACTGGGACTACCTGACCCATTTGGTGCGCGGCGACCTCGGATTCTCCTACAGCATGGGGCAGCCGGTGGCGACGCTGGTCCGCACCCGGCTGCCGGCGAGCATCGAACTGGGCATCACCGCCGTGCTGATCGCGGTGATCTGGGCGACCAGCTACGCGGCCTTCGCGGTCTATCGGCGCAGGCGCGGCGTCGACACCTCCCTCCGGGTGACCTCGTCGATCGCGATGGGCTCGCCCTCGTTCTGGTTGGCGCTGGTGCTGATCCTGGTGCTGTCGGTCAAGCTGGGCATCTTTCCGGGTCCCGAGGGTCGGCTCTCACCCAGCCTGAGCCCGCCGCCGACGCGGACCGGCCTCTACACGCTCGACGCGCTGTTGGCCGGACAGTTCTCCACCTTCTTCAATGCCCTGTGGCACCTGATCCTGCCGGGGTTCACGATCGCGGTGGGCCCGTTCGCCTTCATCAGCCGGTTGTTCCGATCCCAGCTGCGCAACAGCGTTCGCGAACCGTTCGCGCTGGTGGCGCGCAGCCGTGGGCTGACCCGCCGCAAGGTGTTCCTGCGGCATGTCGTGCCCAATTCGCTGCTGCCGCTGGTAGCGGTGACGTCGATGCTGGTGGCCGAGCTGATGACCGGCAGCGTGCTGGTGGAGAAGGTGTTCGCCTGGCCGGGCGTCGGTTCGCTGACCGTCGACGCCATTTTGCAGAAGGACTTCTCGGTGGTGCAGGGAGTGATCCTGCTCAGCGCGGTGCTGTACGTCACCGCCAGCTTCCTGGCCGACATTGCCTACGTCGTCATTGATCCTCGAGTGCGGGTAGGTGCGCACTGATATGAATGCCCCCGTGTCCGCACCATCCGACCCGGCTGTGTCCGGGCTCGCAGTGGATCCGCCGGTGCCCGACGAGCGCGAGAAGCTGCTGGAGGTACGCGGATTGCGCACCGAGTTCGCCACGTCGCGCGGCACCGTCGCGGCCGTCCGGGATGTCGACCTGGTGGTGCATCGCCGGGAACGGATGGCGATCGTCGGCGAGTCCGGGTCGGGCAAGTCCGCGATGGCGATGTCGATCGTGGGATTGCTGCAACCACCCGGCAGGGTGGTCGGCGGGCAGGTGCTGCTCGGCGGGAAGGATCTGCGGGGCCTGTCGGACCGGGAATGGTCGAAGGTTCGCGGGCGGCGCATCTCGCTGGTCTTCCAGGACGCCATGAGCGCGCTGGACCCGATCCGGACGATCGGATCGCAGATGACCGAGTCGATCAGGACGCACCAGGCGATCAGCAAGCGGGTGGCCCGGTCGCAGGCGGTGGACCTGCTGGGCGAGGTGGGGGTCAGCAACGCCCGGCAGCGGCTGTCGGACTACCCCCATCAGTACTCGGGCGGCATGCGTCAGCGGGTGCTGATAGCGATGGCGCTGGCGAACTCCCCGGAGCTGGTCATCGCGGACGAGCCCACGACGGCACTGGACGTGACGACCCAGGCGCAGGTGCTGGAACTGCTCGATCGACTGGTCACGGATCGGGGCGCGGCGCTGATGCTGATCACTCACAACCTGGGGATCGTGGCCGGTTATTGCGACATCGTCAAGGTGATGTACTTCGGCAAATTCGTCGAGGAGAGCACGAGTGCCGAGCTGTTCCGGGCGCCGGCGCATCCCTACTCCCGCGAGTTGAGCAAGTGCGTGCTGCGCACCGATCAGGAGGTGCAGGGCCGGCTGGCCACCATTCCCGGATCGCTGCCGGACCCGACGGAGCCCGTCACCGGATGTTCCTTCGAACCCCGATGTCCGGTGGGCCATGGCAATCCGCTGTGTCGGGGGACCGAGCCGGTGATGCTGCCATTTGGGCCACCACAGGCCGATCACCGATCAAGCTGCCACTTCTCCGGCAAGCTCACCGCGGACGCCGACTCATGACGCCGGCCTCCACGATTCCCGGCGGTGGCCCAGTCGCGGCACCATCGGGCAGCGACACCGACATCCTGCTGCGGGTGCAGGGGCTGTGCAAGTCGTTCGGTGGCGGCCGGGGCAAGCTGTTCGGTCGGGAGCGCGCCCTGGTGCGCGCGGTGAACGACGTCTCCTTCGAGGTGAAGCGCGGCCAGACCCTGGGCCTGGTGGGGGAATCCGGCTCGGGGAAGTCGACGGCTGCCTCGTGCGTGCTGCGCCTGCAACAACCCGATGCGGGCCGGGTGGAGCTCGATGGCATCGACGTGCTGGCCCAGTCCCAGGGCGGCCTGCGGCAGTTGCGCTCCCGAATGCAGATGGTCTTCCAGGATCCCTACGGTTCGCTCGACCCCCGGTTCTCGGTGCTCAAGCTTGTTGAAGAGCCGCTACTGGTGCACGGTGTGCGCGATCCGGAGGAACGGCGTACTCGCGCGCTCAGTACCCTGGAACGCGTTGGCCTATCGCCACATCAGGCCGAGCGTAACGCGCACGCATTCTCTGGGGGTCAGCGCCAGCGGATTGCGATCGCGCGCGCCCTGGTCCTCAATCCGGATCTGGTGGTGCTGGATGAACCCGTCACCGCACTGGACGTCTCGGTCCAGGCTCAGGTGCTCAACCTGCTCGTCGACCTACAACGGGATCTGGGCCTGACCTACCTGTTCATCGTGCACGACCTGGCGGTGGCGCGTTACGTCTGCCACCGGATCGCGGTGATGCGGCTCGGCCGGATCGTGGAACTCGCCGATTCCGACGAGCTGTTCTCCCACCCGATCCACCCGTACACGAATTCGCTGCTGCTGGCAGCGCCGGTCCCGGATCCGGAGGTCATGCGCACCGTCCGGGCGGCATTGCAGGCTGGCCAGGGTGCCGGATCGGCCACCGGTATCGGTGACGGCGATGTGCAGGACCGGCTCGAGGCGCAACGGGATGCGTCGGCCATGGCGGACCTGACGGAGGTCCGCCCCGGGCACTGGGTGGCCCGCTAGCCCCGACGGCGTCATGGCGCCGGCGGGCGTTTACAGGTTCAGTTCCTCAAGCATGGGAGGTGTGATGTCAGGCGAACCAACGGCGGTAGAAGTCGACGCCGTGCTGGCACCGTTGGAGCATTCTCGCGACGTCTCCGGGATCGCGAAGCTGGTCGCCGACGGACGGCTGAACCCCGACGAGGTGGTGGCGGTCACGGGAAAGACCGAGGGTTGTACGCCGGGGGAGACCAGTCGTATCGACGCCGACCACGCCATCCGTCGATTCCTGTCCGACCACGGCAGCCGAAACGACCGGCAGATCGAGCAGATACCGATGGTGTTCACTGCCGGCGGCGTGGGCATCCTGGCTCCGCAGGTGGTCATCTACAGCCGCCGCCCGTCCGAGCCTGCTCCCGACAATGCCCCGCGGCTGGCAATCGGCACCGCCCGCTCGCAGTTGATGCAACCCGAATGGACCGGGACGTCCCGGGTGATCGAGGTGACCGCCGAGGCGGTCGTCGCCGCCGCCGACGAGGCCGGGATCGCGCCCACCGACGCCGAGTTCGTGGTCGGGAAGGCCTACCACGTACCGCAGGCGGAGTTGGCCGAGGCGCGCGCCCAGGGCCATTCGATTCCCGAGTTCGACGACCGAACCCTGTTCCGCAAGACCAGTGGCAGTGCCGGCCTGGGGATTGCCGTGGCGACCGAGGGCCTGGCGGTGCCGCGCGGCGAGGACGTCGGCGTGCAGATGGACCTGTGGTCCGGGCGAGCCTGCGTGTCCGCCAACCCCTGGGAGCCGGTGGGTGGGGATGGCCCACACACCCAGCTGGTGCTGCTGGGCAATCGCGCCGGTGCGGGCGGGCGGCTGCGGGTCGGGCACTCCGTCGTCGCCGATCTGCTGGACGTCGAGGCACTACCGCGCGCACTTCGCCGGGCAGGTCTGGAGGTGGGCTCCGGACCGTTGACGCCCGAGCAACGAGCGCGCGTGGTCGCTCTGTACGTCAAGATCGGCCCGCCGCCCAGCGGACGGCTGCGTGGTCGACGTCAGGTGGTCGACAACCCCGGCTACGGCAGTGAGGTGAAGGCCGCCGTGGCCGGGATGTACGCCGCGTGGCTGCAGGACAATCTGATGTTCATCTCCGGCGGTGCAACCCACCAGGGTCCGCCCGGCGGCGGGACCCTCGCCGTGGTCGTCGACGTCGGGTAATCGCAGTCTGATCGCCGCCTGATGACGGGGGAGCCCGTCTGATTTCCGGGCTCCGCCGGCGCCCCTCGGTGGGTGGCCGGTCGTCTGTCCGGGCCCGACCCGAGGTGCCCCGTCGAAATTATCGGGGCGGAATTTCGTCGGGGCACTATCGCAAACAACAGACGTCTGGTAATCATATGACGTGATGGACCGTGGTGGGTTGACGGACGGGCGCAGGCAGTGGTCCCGGCGGTCCTGCCGCCCCCGAACGTCACCCCAGCGTCATCCACCTATCCGGATCGGCACCGCCTTTGGAAAGGAAGAACCATGAGCGCAGTGCATCCCACCCGCGTGCGCCGCGGCCTGCGAGCAGTCGGCAGTATCGGCGTCGCGTTGCTGATGCTGGTCGGCACCGCATGTAGCACCGCGGAGAGCCCCACCACCTCGTCGGGAGCGACGGCTCCGGCAGGCAGCTCCGGTGCCACCGGCTCGGCCGGTTCCACGGGAGGAGGCGGTGAACAGCCCGGCGAGCGGCCGTTTACCGTCAACTGGAACACCAACATCACCAGCCTGGACCCCGCGTTCGTCTGCCCTGGGGACGACAACAGCCTCGCGTCGAACTTCTACGGCCATCTCGTGCAGTTGGCGACCATCGACGAGGGTGACGGGGTGACGGTGGCGGACAACGCCGTCACCCACATCAAGCCGGACCTGGCCACCAGTTGGACGATGTCCGACGACGGCAAGACCTATACCTTCACGCTGCGCAAGGGCGCGAAGTTCGCCAATGGCGACCCGCTGGACGCCGAGGCGGTCAAGTACTCCCTGGACCGCACCATCAAGATGGGAGCGTGCGGCGCGCTGTCGCTCCAGGTCGGCATCACCGACCCCCCGCTATTTGAAAAGGTCGAGGCGCCCGACGCGACCACGGTCATCATTCACCTGCGGGAGCCCAACCCGAACGTCCTCTACACGTTGGCCTTCAGCCGCGGGTCGATCTACGACCCGAAGGTGGTGGAGGCCAATGGTGGGGTACAGGCGGGTGAGCCGAACAAGTACCTGACCTCGCACACCGCCAGCAGCAGTGGTCCGTACGTGCTCAAGGAGTATGTGCCGAACAACCACGCGATCTTGGAGCGGAACCCGAACTACTACGGTGAGCCGGCCAAGGAGCCGGTGGTCCGGATCAATTTCGTGACGTCGGTGCCGACCCTGCTGCTGCAGGCAGAAAATGGCCAGGCGGACGTGACGTTGGGGCTGCCGCCGCAGAGCGTGAAGAGCCTGGACGGCAAGGCCTGCTGCAAGGTGGTGACGGCGCCGAGCATTTCGCCGGTGACGGTGTCGATGAACTACAACGGCCCCACCACCAACAACGTCAAGTTCCGGGAGGCGCTGACCTATGCGGTGCCCTACCAGGAGATCATCCAGAAGATCGCCTACGGATACGGCGACTCCTACTACGGCCCGCTGGTGCCGGGGATGTCGGGCTTCAAGGCTGATCTGGAACCCGCCCGGGCCTACGACCCGGACAAGGCCAAACAACTGATCGCCGAGTCCGGCCTGAAGAACCCCACCCTGAGCCTGATGATCAACCCGACGTCGCCCGGGGTGTCGGACATCGCGTCGCTGCTGCAATCCGCGTGGCAGGCCATCGGCGTCAACGTCAAGCTGGATGCCAAGGCCCCGGCCGACTTCAGCACGCTGTTCAACGACGGCAAGTACCAGTCGGCGCTGCTGTTCGAGAACAGCCTGGGGATCGGCAGCTACGAGCTCTACAAGAAGATGTCCTGCGGTAGCCCGTTCAACAACCAGCACATCTGCATCCCGGGCAGCGAGCCGCTGATGGAGAAGCTAACCAAGAGCCCCGATGCTCAGACGCAGCAGCCCATCATCGACGACCTGGTCAAGCTGTGGTTGGAGAACTCTCCGACGGTCATCCTCTACCGCGCTCGGTTCACCGCCGTGCTCGGCAAGGACGTCAAGAACTTCGCCTACCACCCGAACCTGCGGGTATCCGAGTGGTCCCGCTGAGCAGGTCCACCCGCACTGACAAGGAGTACCAGCCATGATGATCGGTGTCGGCGGACCGGGAGTCCCCGGGCCAAACCGGCGGCCGTCGGCAGCTACTCCAGCGAACTGCCGATGACCATCCGTCTGCTGATCCTGAACTGCAACATCACCGAGTCGATGACCGGGGCGATCGATGCGGTCGCCCGGGCTGCCACCGGCCCGGATACCGAGGTCACCACCATCGCCCCCGAGTGGGGGGTGGTGTCGGCCGAGGGTTACCTGGACAGCTTCATCGCGGCCACCGCGATGATGGAGCGGCTGGCCAGTTGGCGCGGGGAGGTGCACGCGGTCGTGCTCGCCGGCTTCGGCGAGCACGGCCGCGAGGCGGCACGGGAGATGCTGGAAGCACCGGTCGTCGATATCACCGACGCGGCGGCGCATGTGGCATTGATGGTCGCGCCCACCTACGGCGTCGTGACCACGCTGTCCCGATCGGTCATGCAGATCCGCGACAGTCTGCGCAATGCGGGGGTCGGCGATCGCTGCGCGGCGGTGACCGCCGTCGACGTCCCGGTCCTTGAACTCGATCCGGAGAACGAGGAGGTCCGGGCCCGCATCATCGAACGGGGCCGGTACCTGATCGATCGGGGCGCGGAGGCGATCGTGCTGGGCTGTGCCGGGTTCGCCGGCCGCGCGGCCTCGTTCGAGCTTGATCTGGGGGTCCCGGTGATCGACCCGGTGAGCGCCGGCGTGGCCTGCGCGGAGTCCCTGGTGCGGCTCGGTCTGCGCACCAGCAAGGTGTCGACCTATGCCACGCCGCGCCCGAAGGACCGTCCGGGATGGGGTGCGCGCCGGCTGGGTGAGGTCCCTGTAGGCAACGGTGCCGGGGCGTCGTCGTGAGCACCGCGGTGCACGCGCGCTACGTGCTGGGCTTCGCCGACGGGGACCACCTGCTCTGGCAGGATGCCACCGTCGAATACGACAGCAGCGTGATCGACTACGTCGGGCCCCGGCGCGAAAGCCGCGCGGATGTCACCATCGATATGGGCGACGCGCTGGTGATTCCCGGCCTGATCGATCTCGACGCCGTCACCGATATCGATCACGCGATCCTGGACTCCTGGTCGTCTCCTGCGATAGCGGCGGGGCTGCAGTGGTCGCAGGACTATTTCCAGTCCGATCGCGCGGGCGTCTTCGATCAGCAGGACCGGGATTTCATCCGCCGCTATGCGCTGGTGCAGCTGCTCCTGCACGGCGTCACGACCGCCATGCCGATCGCCTCCGAGGTACACAGCAGCTGGGCCGAGACCTACCAGGACGCGGTCGGTATCGCGACCGCCGCGCAGGACCTGGGGATTCGGACCTATCTGGGCCCGAGCTACCGATCCGGTGTCACCGTCACCCGGGCCGACGGTGCCCGGGATGTGCTGTGGGACCCCGAACGAGGCCGTGCCGGGTTGGCCGACGCCGAGCGATTCCTCGACTACGCCCGCAGCCTGGACGACGACCTGGTGCACGGCGTACTGCTGCCGTGCCGCATCGAAACGATGACACCCGAATTGCTGGCCGCCACCGCACGGTTGGCTCGGGAGCGGGACGTGCTGGTCCGGCTACACAGTATGCAGGGCCTGGGCGAGATCGAGTTCCTGCAGCGCTGGCACGGGGCCAGCCCCGTCGACATGTACCGTCGGACGGGCCTGTTGGCGTGCCGGTTGCTGGTGCCGCACACCACCTTTGGCACCAGCGACCGGCCACGCCGCTCGCCCTCCGACGACGAGCTTCGCGCGCTGGTCGACGCGGACATATCGATCGTTCACTGCCCCTCCACTTCGCTGCGGTATGGCATGGCGCTGGACACCTTCGACCGCTACGAGGCCGCTGGAGTGAATATCACCCTCGGCAGCGACAGCTTTCCGCCCGACCTGCTGCGGGCGATGGACGAGGGCTGGTGCCTGGCCAAGCTGCTGGAGGGGCGGCTGGACGCCGGCAGCCTGGCGGCCTATTTCCGCACGGCCACCCTCAATGCGGCGCGCGCTCTCGGTCGGGAAGACCTCGGCCGGCTGGCGCCGGGTGCCCAGGCAGACCTGCTGGCCTACCGACTCGACGGCTTCCGGCTGGGCGTCGTGGAGGACCCGCTGCGGACCCTGGTCACGGCGGGCAGGCCGACCGACCTGGCACTGTCGGTGGTGGCGGGTCGGACCGTGGTCGAGAACGGCCAACTGCCGGGTGTCGACCTCGGGGCCATGCGGGGCCGGGCGCAGGCGCTGTTCGACCGCATGCGCGCCGCCTACTCCGAGCGGGACTACCATCGGCGCGGCCCCGACGAGCTGTTTCCACCCGTGTTCCCCCACGCGGGCGAGGCTGCGACGGTGCGAGCCGATACGAAGGGATGAGCCGATGCGGGCCCTGGTGAAGGAGCAGGCCGGGCCGGGCCTGCGCATGGTGGATCGTCCGGAACCGGCGCTGCAGGCCGGGCAGGTGAAGATCCGGGTGCTGCGCGCGGGGTTGTGCGGGACGGACCTGCACCTGCAGTCCTGGGACGACTGGGCGGCCGCGACGGTCCGGCCGCCGGTCATCATCGGGCACGAGTTCTGCGGCGAGGTCGTCGATGTCGCGTCCGACGTGGTGGGCGTGGAGTGTGGCGACAGGGTATCGGGGGAGGGCCACCTGGTCTGCGGGACCTGCCGCAACTGCCGGGCGGGACGACGCCACCTGTGCATCAACACCATCGGACTGGGCATCCACCGGGATGGCGCCTTTGCCGAGTTCGTCGTCCTTCCCGCCAGCAACGTGTGGGTCCATCCCGCCGATCTCGATCCGGATCTGGGGGCGATCTTCGACCCGCTGGGCAACGCCGTGCATTCGGTGCTCACCTTCCCGATGCCCGGTGAGGATGTGCTCATCACCGGTGCCGGCCCGATCGGAGTGATGTCTGCGGCGCTGGCACGCCACGTCGGGGCCCGATACGTGGTGGCCACCGACAAGAGCCCGTACCGGCTGGCGCTCGCCGAGGCGGCCGGAGCCGACCTCGCGGTGGACGTCGGCCAGCGACGAATCGCCGACGCCATGGCGGACCTGGGCATGCGAGAGGGCTTCGATATCGGCCTGGAGATGTCCGGCGTACCGTCGGCGGTCGAGGAGATGCTGGCCACCATGAACCATGGCGGGCGGGTGGCCATGCTCGGCCTGCCGCATGCCCCCTATTCGGTCGACTGGGGCCGGATCGTGACCCACATGATCACCATCAAGGGAATCTACGGGCGCGAGATGTACGACACCTGGTATTCGATGGGCGCCATGCTGGGCAGTTCCCAGACGCTGCGCAGCCGTGTCGCGTCGGTGATCACCCACCGGTTCCCGGCCGAGGAGTGGCCGGAGGCCTTCGAGACCGCGCGGTCCGGTCAGTGCGGCAAGGTCGTCATGGTCTGGGAGACCTGACCGGTTCACGGGTGATACCGCGGACGGGTGGTGGTGCCTCTCTGATTGACATATACGGACGTCCGATATAAGTTAGGGAAACCGGAAGGGGAGGACTTCATGCAGACCACTCAGGCGCGGCCGGACGTCGCGACGATCGCGGAGAAGGCTCGATTCATTCGGCTGGAAACCGTTCGGCTGGCTCGCATCGCCGGTGCCGGCCACTACACCTCGGTGTTCTCGGCAGCGGAACTGCTGGCTGCGTTGTACTACGCCCAGCTGCGGCTGGATCCCGAGCATCCGGACTGGCCGGATCGAGACAGGCTGGTGCTGAGCAAGGGGCATGCGGCGATCGGGCTGTACCCGGTGCTTGCGGACCTGGGGTTTTTCGAATCCGCCCTGCTTGACGGCTATTCCCGGCTCGGCAGCCCGTTCGGTGACCACCCGGACATGAAGAAGATTCCCGGGATCGACTTCAGCTCGGGCTCGCTGGGGCACGGCCTGTCGGTGTCTGTCGGAATGGCACTGTCGGGGCGAATCGCCCGGCGCGACTACCGGACGTATTGCATCCTCGGTGACGGAGAGCTGTGCGAGGGCCAGGTGTGGGAGGCGGCGATGTCCGCATCCCACCTCCGGCTCGGGCGCCTGGTGGCCATCGTGGACGCCAACCAGCTCTGCATCGATGGATTCACCCGGGACGTGATGACCGTCGAACCCATCGACACCAGGTTCGAAGCATTCGGCTGGCGGGCGGTGCGGGTCGACGGTCACGATATTCCCGCTCTGCTGGAACAGTTCTCGGCGCTGCCGGACGACGCCGAGGGGCCGCCGACGGTCATCGTGGCAGACACCATCAAGGGCAAGGGCGTGCGACGCATGGAACTGTCAACCGATTGGCACGTCGGCAACCTGGTGGGAGCCGACTACACCGATGTGATTGCCGAGCTGAGCGGGGAGGACGTCCGATGACGGCACCAATGATCGGCCAGGACCAGGCGGAGATATTTCGCGGTACAGCGGTCGGCAGCACGTCCCTGCGCGATCCGCGATCCGCCGACGGCAATGACCGGCGGGCGATTCCCGCCTTCGTCTTCGGTGAGGAGCTTGCCGACCTGGCCGAGCGGGACGAACGGATCGTCGTCCTAACCGCTGACCTGGCTCGATCCAACCGGGCCAACGACTTCGCCGACCGGCACCCCGAGCGATTCGTCAGCGTCGGTATCGCGGAAAAGAACATGATCACCATTGCGGCCGGAATGGCGGCCTGCGGGCACATTCCGTTCGCGGCGACCTTCGCGTCCTTCGCCGCGCTGCTGGGATGCGAGCAGATTCGCACCGACTGCGCCTACCCGCGCTTGCCGGTGCGCATCGTCGGCCACCACTCCGGCATGTCGATGGGCTTCTATGGCACCAGCCACCACAGCCTGGAGGATATCGGCATCATGTCCTCCATCGCCGACCTGACGGTCGTCGCGGTGAGCGATGCCAATCATCTGCGAGCGGTGCTCCGCGCGAGCCTGGACCATCCGGGCGCGATGTACATCCGCCTCGGTCGTGGCCGCGATCCCGAGGTCTATCCGACGATTCCCGAGGTTACGTTCGGCAAGGCCAACTGGCTGCGCCGGGGTGACGACGCGACGGTCGTCGCCACCGGATCCATGGTGGCGCCGGCGATCGCAGCGGCCGAATCACTGGCCGCGCAGGGAGTGTCCGCCGGGGTTGTGGACATGCACACCATCGTCCCGCTGGATGTCGATGCGGTGCTGGAGGCGGCGCGGCGCGGCGCGATCGTCACCGTCGAGGAGGCCAACCGCACCGGCGGCATGGGCACCCTGGTTGCCCAGACATTGCTCGAGGCGGGCGTCACGGGCGTGCCGTTCGCACGGCATGGCGTCCCGGACGAGCACGTTCCGGTCGGGCCACCGGCGGCGCTGTATGCCAGTTACGGCCTGGACGCCGACGGAATCGCCGCCCAGGTACGCCAGGTCCTCGGCTAATCGCCCGGTAAGGAGTCAACTGTCATGTCAGACACCGTCACCAGCGTCGACGGAGCGCTTCGGGAGCGTGCGCGGGCCGTCGTTCCGGGCGGCATGTACGGCCACATGGACGCCGGGCGCTTCCCGCTGGCCTTCCCACAGTTCTATGCCCGAGCCGAGGGGTGCCGCACCTGGGACGTCGACGGTCGCGGTTATCTGGACTATCTGTGCGCCTTCGGACCGATGGTTCTCGGATACCAGAACCCCATCGTCGAGCAGGCGGCCGCCCGGCAACGTTCCGACGGTGATTGCATGAGCGGGCCATCTGCACGGTTCGTCGAGCTGGCTGAGCTCTTCGTCGACACCGTTCCCGCGGCGGATTGGGTGAAGTTCGCCAAGAACGGCACCGACGCGACAACGACCTGCCTGACGATCGCCCGGGCCGCCACGGGTCGGCGCACGGTGCTCGCCGCTGCGGGCACCTACCACGGCGCTGCGCCGTGGTGCACCCCGCGGACAGCGGGCGTGATACCGGAGGACCGGGCGCACCTGCGGTACTTCACCTACAACGATCTGGACTCGGTGCAGCGTGCGGTCGATGAGGCGGACGGCGACGTCGCAGCGGTGATCGTGACGCCGTTCCGGCACGAGATCCGCGCGGCACAGCAGGCGGTGGATCCCGACTTCGCGCGCGGGCTGCGGGCGCTGTGTACCCGTATCGGTGCGGTGCTGATACTCGATGATGTGCGCGCCGGGATGCGGTTGCACGTCGGGGGCAGCTGGGAACCGTATGGCGTTCGGCCGGACCTGTCGGCGTGGAGCAAGGCGATCGCCAACGGATATCCGCTGGCCGCGATCACCGGGGTGGACGCGCTGCGGGACGCGGCGCGCGAGGTGTACATCACCGGCTCGTTCTGGTACGGCTCGGTCGCCATGGCCGCCGCGATTGCCACCATCGGGGAGATCCGCCGGATCGATGCACCGGCCCAGATCGGCCGGGTCGGCGAGCTGCTGCGGGCCGGGCTGGTCGAACAGGCACAACGACATGGAGTGGGGATCAACCACAGCGGCCCACCGCAGATGCCGCTGCTGACCTTCGCGGCCGACCCGGACTTTGCGATCGCCGACGCCTGGACCACCGAGTGCCTCCGTGGTGGCGCGCTCTTCCACCCGTGGCACAACGGGTTCCTGTCCACGGCGCACACCGAGTCCGATATCGCCCGCACCCTGGAGATCACTGATCGGGCATTCGAGGCGGTCAGCCGCAGATGAGCACCGTGCCCCTGCTGATCGCCGGCGAATGGGCAGGCGCCTCCGGCGCGGGAACCCTCGCACTGGTCAACCCGGCCACCGAGGAGGTGATCGGTTCCGTGGCGAGGGCCACCGTCCGGGTCAACTTCATCACCTCGGTGCCGACCCTGCAGCTGCAGGTCCAGAACGGGCGGGCCGCCCGCTGGGATTGCCGCCGCAGAGCGTGAATTCGCTCAGCAGCCAGGCATGCTGCCGGGTGGTCGCCGCCGACAGCCCGAGCCCGTCACCGTGTCGATGAACGACGGCGGTCCGATGACGGACACCGTGAAACCGCGCGAGGCGCTGGTCGCGGAGTCCGGCTGACGAACCAGACGGCGCTACTGTATGAGAACTCCACCGCCCCCTGGAGCTACGCAAGCACTTCAACTACCTGCCGACGTTCCGCTTGTCCGAGTGGGGCCGCTGACCGGCAGGTCCGACACGATCCGGGGTGAGGATGGATGAACGGCACGCGCGCGGGTCGACGTGGTGGATGGCCCGCTCCTGAGGTGGACTCCAAGGAGCGACCGGCACCGCTGGCTGGCCTGCGGGTCCTGGACCTCAGCCGGGTGCTGGCAGGCCCGCTGGCCACCATGCAACTGGCCGATCTGGGCGCCACCGTCATCAAGGTCGAACTGCCAGGCGCGGGCGATATCACTCGTGGCTGGCCGCCTTTCGGCAGCGACGGAACATCGACCTACACCCTGGCGGTGAATCGCGGCAAGCGCTCCGTCACCGCAGATCTGACGTCGACCGAGGGCCAGGGATTGGTCCGGTCCCTGGCCCTCGGGGCCGACGTTCTGGTCGAGAACTTCTTACCGGGCCGGCTCGCCCGGTTCGGATTGGACGTCGGGGAATTACGCCGGGCGAACCCTGGGCTGGTCTCGGCGACCGTGACCGGATACGGCCGGGACGGAGCGCTGGCGGATCGACCGGGATTCGATTGCCTGGCCCAGGCGATGGGCGGAGTCATGGCTATCACCGGGACTGCCGGCGGCGAGCCCACCCGAGTAGGGGTGGCCATCGTGGACGTGCTGGCCGGAATGCAGCTGGTGCAAGGGATCCTGGCGGCGCTCACCGAACGAACGCGAACTGGGCGCGGCCGTGACCTGAGTGTCGCGTTGCTGGACACCGCGGTCTTCTCGCTGATGAACCTGGCCACGATGCATCTGGTGACCGGGCGTCCCGTCGAGCGATTCGGCAACTCGCACCCCAGCATCACGCCCTACGAGACCGTCCGGGTGGCCGACGGCGTGCTCGCCCTGGCGGTCGGCACTGACCGCCAGTTCCAGCGGTTGGCTCGGGCGGTCGACCGGCCACACCTGGCCGACGATTCTCGATTCGCCACCAACCGCGATCGTGTGACGCACCGCGCCGCGCTCCGCGCGGAACTCGAACGGGCGCTGCGGTCGGGATCGCGGGCCCATTGGCTGGAGGTACTGATCGCCGCGGACGTTCCGGCGGCACCGGTCAACGAGGTGGCCGAGGTGTTCGAGGACCCGTTCATCCGGGGCCGCACTGTGGTGGACATCGACGGGGTACCGCAGGTCCGGTCGCCGTTGCGCATCGACGACACGCCCCTTCCGGTTCGCAGCCGCCCGCCCGACCTCGGTCAGCACACGGACGAGATCGTGTCGATCCTGGCAGATGAGTCTGGCGACGGACGCGCATAGACTCCACGGACGCGGTTGTCCCGACGCGACCGCCACATCACAGGGGTAAGGGGTGGCTGGACATGCCGAAGATCGTCGACCACGACGAGCGGCGTGCCGAGATCATCGAAGCCACCTGGCGAGTGATTGCTCGGGACGGCATGGCCAACACCACAACACGTCAGATCGCCCGTGAGGCCGGCTGTTCGTTCGGCGTCCTGGCGCACTATTTCAGCGGCAAGGATGCGCTGCTGGCGTCGGCCCTGATCGCCAGCCACGCCAACGTTCGCGGGCGCACCGACGTGCTCAATCAGGGCCGGAGCGGGCTGCCCGCGCTGCGGACCCTGATGCTGGAGTCGTTGCCACTGGACGAGAAGCGCATCGTCGAGGCAAAGATCGAAGTGAGCTTCTGGGGATTCGCCATCGGCAATCCCGCCCTGATCAAGATCCAAAACTCCGAGGTAGACGGACTGTGGGAACGCATTCACCGTCGGCTTCGGGAGGCCAGGGACCAGGGCGAGCTTCGTGCGGGAACCGACATCGACCAGGCGACGGACAGCTGTCTGGCCTTGATCGATGGCCTGAGCCTGCGTGCCACCATGTATCCGCAGCGGACGACGAAGGGAATTCAGCTCGCGCTGCTGGATGCGCTGTTCGAATTGATCGGTGCGCCATCGCCGCAGTCGGCTTCCTGACCACGTTGCGCGCGATCCGGGCAGGCCGAAGAAGACAGGTGACGAGCGGCCGGGAACCGCGCCGCGCGAGAACGTTGACGGCGCGAAACCGCAGCCGTATGGTAATCAGACGTATGATGTTTCGGCGCACCGGCCAGCTCGGCGGTCGCCGATCCCCGCCACGAAGGATGTAGGGATATGCCTGGCACCCTGATTCGTAACGTGCGCCCGTGGGGTGGCGCCCCGGTCAGCTTGCTGGCCCTGGACGGTCTGCTGACCGGCGCGGTTTCGGTGGACGCCGCTGTCCCCGCCGACCGGGAGATCGACGGGCACGGGATGATCGCGTTGCCGTCATTCACCGACGCGCACGCGCACCTCGATTCCACCCGCCTCGGGCTGCCGTTCCGGCCCCACACGGCGGCTCCCGGTCTGTTGGGACTGATCGGGAACGATCGGGAGAACTGGCGGTCGGCCGAGAGGTCGGCGGTCGAGCGTGCCAGCTACACGCTGGGTGCCACCATCGCATCCGGCGCGACGACGATTCGCTCCCACGCCCAGGTCGACAGCGACTCCGGGCTGGAGCGGCTGGAGGCCGTGCTCGGTGCCCGGCAGGAGCACGCCGACCGGGCGACGGTTCAGGTCGTTGCCTTTCCGCAGGCGGGGATCGTTCGAGATCGTGGAACGGCAGCGCTGCTGGACGCGGCACTGACGGCGGGCGCCGATCTGATCGGCGGGCTCGACCCGTGTGGCATCGATCGGGACCCGGCCGAGCACCTGGACATCATCTTCGGCCTGGCCGAGCGCCACGGCGTCGGGCTGGACATTCACCTGCACGAAGCCGGTCTACTGGGGGCATTCTCCCTTGAGATGATCTTCGAGCGGGTTCGGGCCTTGGGTATGCAGGGCCAGGTGACCATCTCGCACGCGTTCGCCCTCGCGACCAACTCCGACGACGTCGTCGCGGCGCTGATCGATTCGATTGCGGAGTTGCGCATCGCGCTGACCACCATTGCGCCCAGCGGTACCCGGGTATTGCCGCACGAGAAGCTGCAGGCGGCCGGTGTGCGGGTGGGGTTGGGTCAGGACGGAATCCGCGACTACTGGTCGCCGTTCGGTGACGGCGACATGCTCGGTCGTACCTGGCAGCTGGCCTTCGTTCGCGGGCTGCGTCGCGACGACCTGATCGAAGGCTGCGTCGAGATCGCTACCCTGGGCGGGCGATCCGTGGTGGACCGGGAACTGCCCGCCGATTCCGATGCGGCCCGTGGGCTCGGGCCCGGCGACCCCGCTGATCTGGTGCTGGTGGCGGGGGAGACGGTCACCGCCGCGGTGATGGACCGCTCGGCGAGCAGGCTGGTGATCCACCAGGGCCGGCTGGTGGCACGGGATCTCACACTCATCGATCGGGATGACGATGGGCTGCACCAGGAACCGAGCACGGGACGGAGCGAGGCATGACATCCGCCGATTCGCTGATTGATCTGGCGTCGCGGGCCCTGGGCGGCTCGGTGGTGTGGGCGTCCGACGAGCTGTTCGCCCCCCGGGAGAGCCTGATTCTGCCGACGGCCCCATCCTTTGACGCGTCGGCGTTCTCCGGAAAGGGCAAGGTGTACGACGGGTGGGAGTCCCGCCGGCGTCGCACTCCGGGCCACGATGCGGCCATCGTTCGACTGGGCGCCGCCGGGATTGTCGAGCGGATGGTAGTGGACACGGCGTTCTTCGCGGGCAACTACCCGCCGGAGGTCTCGGTGGAAGCCGCGGCCGTGGAAGGCTTTCCGGCCGTCGAGGAGGTACTCGCCACCGACTGGCAAACCCTGGTGCCGCGCTCGCCGGTCGCCGGGGACACCATCACCGAGTTCGACGTCACCGACTCGCATCGTTACACCCATGTGCGCTTGTCGATTTACCCCGACGGGGGTGTCGCCCGGTTGCGGGCGTGGGGCCGCGCCGTGCCCGATCCGGTGCTGCTGTCGGGGACCGTCGATCTGGCCGCGGCGGAGAACGGCGGGCGGGTGGTGGATTGCTCGGATGCCTTTTACGGCTCACCGGCGCGACTGCTGTTGCCCGACCGGGCTCGGACGATGGGCGAGGGGTGGGAGAACGCGCGGCGTCGGGGTGGCGGGAACGATCACGTCACGATCGCGCTGGGCGCGCCCGGCACTCCCCGCCGGATCGAGTTGGATACCTCGTACTTCGTCGGCAATGCGCCAGGCGAGGTGCGGGTCAGCGGGGTCGATGCGCGTGCCGTGGACGCCGGCGACCGCGAGGCATGGTTCGAACTGGTGCCGCGGCGTGCGGTACTGCCCGACACCCGGCACCTGCTGCCGCTGGGCGACTCTCGCCCGGTGAGCCACCTCCGGGTGGATGTGTTTCCGGACGGTGGCATGGCCCGGCTGCGGGTGCACGGCGAGGTCGACGGAGCCGGTCGCGCGGCGGCGGCGCTGGCCTGGTGGAACGCGCTGCCGGCCGACGCACTGACGGCGGCGTGCCGGGCCCGGTGGGGGATGGACGAAGAGCAGGCGGCGGCCGCCGCCGCCGCGCGCCCGGCTGGCGACATTGATGCGCTACCCGCATCGGTGCGGGTGGCGTTGACCGGAGCCTGATCGCCCGCCATGGCATGGGCGCGACCGGTGGTCACCGATACAGCAGGAGGGCAGGGACGATGGCTGGTATTGAGTTGGCACCGTGTGGGGTTGATGGTGC
>CALANS010000218.1 GCA_937926105.1 uncultured Actinomycetes bacterium
GCTGCTGAAACTGGTCGAGCAGCACCGGCTGCCGGCCCAGAAGTTCGCGACGCACCACTTCACGTTCGACCAGATGCTCGAGGCCTACGAGACCTTCGGTGACGCCGCCGCCACCAAGGCGCTGAAGGTGCTGATCAGCCGGTAACGGATATGACTCCGCAGCGCCGCCGCAGTCGTCCACCACCTGCGGCGGCGTTGTCCACGGAGCGGTAGCCCACGACGGTGTGGGCTACCGCTCCGGCCTTTCCCGGTGCCCGGCCTGCAGGCTCTCGCGCGGCGGGGCGAAACCGTCGCCACCGATGTGACAGCGCGCCGCGCCGTCTGCCACACTGGAATGCGCGAAGGATCGGGCCGCCGCGAGTTCTCTCGGGGATCCCACCGTTTCCGATTCCGGGCCTCTAGCTCAATTGGTAGAGCTGCGGACTTTTAATCCGTAGGTTGCGGGTTCGAGCCCCGCGGGGCCCACCGAAGTAGCGTTCTTCAAGCCAACGATTCTGCGACGTGCCCGCCAGCCCTGGATACCTGGTGCCGTCGCCGGACGGCCGCCGTCACCCACCTCCTCATCCGCGCGCCGATCCCGGAGAGGTTGCGCCAACCGCGGTGAATGACCCGGGCGAGGATGGGGCCTTGTCCGCCTCACGGGTGTGAACTACAGTTGACATGTGGCCGATGTGTTCCGAAGCAGAAGCTTCGATCGTTGGCTCCGACAATTGAAGGATCGACAGGCACGCGCTCGAGTGCAGGTGCGGATCGACCGACTGGCGGCAGGGAATCCGGGAGACGCCAAACCGGTCGGTAGCGGCATCTCCGAGTTGAGGATCCCTTACGGCCCGGGATACCGCATCTACTACCTGCAGGACGGCACGACGCTGATCCTGCTGCTCTGTGGAGGGGATAAGTCGAGCCAGCACGACGATATCAACGACGCGCGCCGCATTGCACAGGAATGGAGGTCAAGGGGCGATGACGAGCATCAAGGCCGAGGTGTTCGGCCGCTATGACGCAGCCGACTATCTCACCGATATCGATGACGCCGCAGCGTATCTCGAGGCGACCCTCGACGAGTCCGACGGCGACCCGACAGTGATCGCACAAGCGCTCGGCGCGATCGCCCGCTCCGGGAACATCAGCGAACTCGCGCGCCGCATCGGCATGAGCCGCGAAGGCCTCTACAAGGCACTGTCATCTGACGGGAACCCGAGCTTCGCCACGATCATGAAGGTGGCCGGCGCGCTCGGCCTCCGCCTGCGGTTCGAGTCCGTCGCCTGAGCCCGACGGCACTGGGCGCTGCGGACTTTTCATCCGTAGGTTGCGGGTTCGAGCCCCGCGGGGCCCACCCTACGCACAAGGCTCGAACCCTTGCCCGACGAATCGTTGGCTGGGGTTCGGGCCTTGTCGGCGTCTGCGGCCCAGGTGAGGGCGTTGGCGTTGATGTCGGGGTCGAGCAGCATCTCGAAGGGGCGGTTGTTCTCGACGCGGAGTTGGTCGTCTTCGTCGATGTAGACCTTGGTGAAGAAGGCTTGGTTGCACAGGCGCCGATTGGCGTCGTCGCAGCGGGCGTAGATGGCTGCGCAGTTCTCTAGCAGGTTCAGGGCGTCGTCGAGGTGAGCGTGGGCGTCGGCGTAGTCGCCGTGGTGGGCGTCGATGCGTCGGTTCACGTGGTCGAGTTCGCCGAGGATGCGGTCTTGCTCGCGTTTGAGCACTGACAGTGGGATGGCGTCGGCGTAGTGGGCTTGCATGAGCCGGTCTTGTTCGTGTTCGAGCCTGTCGCGGTTGGCGGTGAGCTGGGAGAGCTCGTCGGTTTCGGCGGACATGAGCCGGTCGAACTCGTGGTGGAGCATCCCGGCCAGGGCGTCGCGGCGGGCGGGGGTGATCTGGACGCGCTGGTAGTAGTCCTCGATAAGGTGCTCGACGTCCTCGATGAGGATCGCGCCGCGGGTGCAGTCGGTGCGCTTGGAGTGCCTGCCAGCGCAGACGAAGTACGGGTAGACGTTGCCGTGCCGGTTCTTCGCGTTACACACCATGAGCCGCGAGCCGCAGAGGCCGCAGTAGATGGTGCCTTTGAGGTAGTGATCGTGAACTTGGGTGGCTTCGCAGGCGGCTTTGTGGGCGGTGAGCACGGACTGGACCTGGTACCACACCTCGGCCGGGACGAGTGGTTGGTGGGCGCCTTTGTAACCGATGCCCCGGTAGATCACGTCGCCCTTGTAGTAGGGGTTGGTCAGCATCCGGTGGACGGAGGACACGGCGAGCGGCTTGGCGGGCCGTTTCGGGGTGGGCAGGCTGGTCAGCCCGCGGGAGGTGAGCTCGTCGTGGAGTTGGCTGACGGTCCAGTCTCCGGAGGCGTACGCCTTGAAGGCCCACTCGATCAGCGGTGCCCGGTCGGGGTCGAGTTGCACGGTGCGGGCCTCGCGCCCGAGCTCGTCGCGGATGCGGACGTTGAGGTAGCCGATGGGGGCTTTGCCGTTGGTCCCGCCGCCGGCGGCCTTCTGGGTCATGCCCTTGATGACCTCGGTGGCGAGGTTGCGGGAGTAGAACTCCGCGATGGTGGACATGATGCCGTGCAGCAGCATCCCGCTCGGGGTCTCGTCGATGTTCTCGGTCGCGGAGACGAGCATGACCCCGGCTTCTTGGAGCGCGAGGTGGATGGTCACGTCGTCGGCGCGGTTGCGGGCGAGCCGGTCGACCTTGTGGACGATACAGTAGGAGACCTTGTGCTGTTTGACGTACTGGATCATCCGCATCAGGTCGGGCCGGTCGGCCTTGCGGGCGGATTCGCCGGCGTCGACGAACTCTTCGATGACGACCGCGCCGAGGGCTTCGGCCTTGCGGCGGTTGGCTTCTCGCTGGGCGGGGATGGAGAAGCCTTCGTCGGTGCCGCCTTTCTCGGCCTGCTCGCGGGTGGAGACACGCAGGTAGGACACGGCCAGGGCGGTCCCCTGGGGCGGGTCGACGAGGCTGCGCACCGGGTCGGTGCGCGCTGGGGCGGGGTTCATGGTCCTTCTCTCACGCGGATCGGACCTCGCGCTCGGACGTGAACGCCCGAGGGGATGTTGATCGTGAGAGGAACCCGAAGGCTCTAGGACTAGGCCGGATCGGCCGCGTTCGCGTGCCCGCCGTGGGCGGGGTTTAGGACCACAACACCCCGCTGGCGCGAGGCTTGCTTGAACTCATTCTACCCGGGTGGTCCCCGGTGAGACGAGGACATCGCCGCCAGCGTCTGGCCGGTAGGTCTCCGGGGTTTGCGCTGCTCGTCGTTCGGCGCGGCTGCGGCCGGTTTCCTGCAAGGTCATCCTGATCAGGACTTCTGCGAGCTTGTGCAGGTCCGGGGGATCGCGATGCACGGCCCGTACCGAGAACGACCGGTCCTCGTAGCGGCGCCGGTCGGTCTTCTTGACGTAGGCGCTCACCGGTCCGGCAGCTCTCCGGTGTGAGCGTCGAGACTGGCGTAGAAGTCGTCTTCGGCCTGACGGCGGGCGGCCACGTCATCGAGCACCCATTGCACGAAGTCCGCGTCGCGGTCGGTGATGATCGTGTCTTCGACCGGCGCGGCCGGTCGTTCGCCGGGCCAGGTGGTCTGCCGAGTGGGCCGGTCGCGGTCCAGCCGGGTACCGCAGGTGGCCACCCAATCGCGAAGACGCCCGCGGGCGTCGGCGAAGTCACGGTGCCAGCCCAGCGGTGCGGAACCGTTCTGCTCCGGGTCGTAGGCGCACAGCCAGTGCAGATGCAGCGCGGACAGCTCCCACACCAGCTCGGAGTGCCGATGCCAAAACGGCGGAATGACGGATGCAGGCAGCCCGTATGTGTGGCGCAGCCAGTCGACCCACTGGTTCAGCGCCAGCCATTCCTGTTCCAGGTCGTCTGCGGTCAGAAGGTTCCAGTTGATCGGGTGCGGCGGCTCGGGCAGCAGCGCCCCGTCGAGGTCGCCGTCCTCGTCGTCCAGCAGGTCGGGTTCCGGCTCGGCGGGTTCGGGTGTGGTCTGGTCGTGGTCGGTCATCGTCGGCACCCCTGGTCTCAGCGCCTGATCGCCTGAGCCGCAGGAGCCCGGCCCGTCTCCGCCGTGAACTCGGCGGGCACGTCCTGACCGCGTGACGCGGCGACCGTCTGCGTCGGGGCTTGTGTTGACGGGGCGGGGCGGCGGGCGCGGTCGACCTCATAGCGGGTGCGGGCCGCGTCGTGGCCGATCCTCTTGGCCACGAACTCCTCGCCCTCGACGTTCTGCCCGTCCTTCTCGTAGCTGATCGGCCGGGTGTAGCCCTCGGCGATGAAGTTGTCGCCCTTCGCGAACCGCTCGGCAGCCCGCTCGGCGGAACGGTTGAATATCACCAGGTGGTGATAGGTGGTCTCGGTCTGGGTGAACGACCCGTCCGGTTCCCGGCGGTAGTGCTCCTGACCGATCCGGGCGTAGAGCCTCGGGTCGCCCTTGGCGGTGTAACTGAGCTGCGGGTCGGACGCGATGAACCCGGAGAGGGATTCCTGCGTATGGATCGTCATCGGCATGTCCTCCTGACATCGACGCCGGCCCGCCATCGGGGCGGCTGTGTGTCAGGCAGGTGCGCTGGGTGTATCCGAGGCCCGGTGTTGCAGCAGTGCTTCGATCGCGGCGCGATCGGTCTTCAACTCGCTGGCGTCGTCTCGCGCGGTCCAGGGCCGCAGGGTGGTGACGATGGGTGGCGCAGCGCGCAACAGCGTGAGTGCGGTGCCGAATGGGAGGGTTCTGATCCGGTCCGGCGGCAGGATCGGCACCCGGCGGGTCGAGCGCTGGCTAGAGCGTGACCCGTAGTCTCCGATGGTGGTGGAGTCTGTGTATTCGTCGCGCTCACCGATCAGGGTGGACAGGTCTTGAAGATCGCGGGAGTTGGACGCTCCGCCGAGGATGATCTTGACGATGCTGGCGTCCCAGATGGCGCCGGCGGCGTTGTCGGACCACTTCTCCCGGGCCTGTGCCAGCGACTGGAGGACCGGCATGGTGGTGATGCCGGTGCCGCCTCCTTCGGCCATGAGCGTCGGCAGCGAGGGCAAGGGCGCGAGGTTGGCGATCTCATCGAGGGCTAGCAGCAGAGGCGGATCCAGCCTTGCACCGGGCGAACTAGCCGCGAGCCGGCGGGCGGTCTCGATGAGGTCTTCGACGAACGCGGCGACCAGCGCCGCGGAGGCGCCGGCGCCGGCTCCGGTGGCGAGCAGGTAGAGCGTCCCGTTGTGGGTGAGGAACTTTTCGGGGTCGAAGTCCTCACCCGGCCGTGGTGATACGGCGTCCAGGACGCGAGGGTCGGCAAGCGCGCCAAGGGCCAGGGAGACGCCTTGCCAGATCGAGTCGCGGGTGCGCGGGTCGGAGTCGATCATCGACGCGAGGGAGTCGGCCCAGCCGGCCGCCGCGGCGGGATGGTTGGTCAGGATCGCGACCGCATCGGAGGCGGCGGAGGGGTCGAGCGTCCAGCGGAACAGCTCGGCCGGCGGCCGATTGTCCAGCGCGGCGGCATGGAGCAAGGACTGTAAGGCCGTCCTCGTCTTTCCTTCCCAGAACCCGCCAGAGTCCACGCCGCCCGAAGCGAGGCCGGTGGCGGCGGCGAGGCCGGTCGCGCGGATCATCGCGGTCAGCGGATCGTCGCATCCGCGGATCGGTGACCACCGCAGCCCGGCCGGCACGCCCTCGGCCAGATGCTGCGGGTCGAACACCGCGACCGGCCCGGACTTCTGCCGGGAACGCAGGGTCGTGGTGAGGTTGTCCGGCCGGGTGCTCGTGGTGACCACCGCACCGGGCGAATCCAAGATCATAGGAATGACCACGTGCAGGCCCTTGCCGGAACGAGGCGGGCCGATGAGCAGGACGGAGTCCTCCACCGACGCCCACACGGTCTTGCCGCGCGAGACCCCGAGCCGGTACCCGACATCCGCAACGTGTGGCTTGCCCAGCGACGGGCGCAAATGGCCCGCCCGGTGCAGCAGCGCGTGCTCGGAGGCCGCCTTCGCGACCTCACTGCGGATGGCGACACCAGCGATCCGGTACGGGTTAACGGTGGTCTGCCGGCCGTGGTCGCGGACCAGCCGCCACACCCACCACACCAACGCTGTGCCGGCCAGGATGAGCACGGCGGCGGTGGTCCAGTAGACGACCGGGTTCAAACCCGGCGCGTCGAGCGGGATCGCCGGTCGTGCGGGGTGGGCCAGCACACCGAGCCCGGCCGCGATCCCACCGGCAGGCTGGCGCAGGCCGGTGATCCAGGCCGCGACGGACCCGGCGCCGCGCAGCACGGCGGCCAGGACCACCCCGGCGGCCAGCGCGCCGAGTCCCAGGTTGGTCGCCTCGTCGCCGAGCGGCCCCCGCGGCGGCGGCTGGCTCACAGCGACGGCCCGCGACCCGGCGCCGAGCTCCTACTCGTAGGGCCGGGTGACGCGGCGAACCAGTCCCGCCCACCGCTCTCGGAGGCGGTGCGCTGAGTACCCGGTGTGTGCGGAGTCGGCGTCGCGGGCGTCGGTGCCGATGCCGGCTGTGGTGTTGGTGCGTGCTGTGGTGGTTGGGCGGGTGTGGGGGTGTCGATGCCGAGCAGCGCCGGGTTGGGCGGCGCGTCGTATTTGCGGGAGAGTCCGACGTAGGCGAAGGAAGGGTTGTAGCTCAGCGTGTACACGTCGCGGGTGGCGACGTGATCGGTGGTGCCGGTCGGTGGTGTGTCGTAGACGTAGCCGTTCTCCAATGCGGCCTGCACGGTCTCCTCGCCGAAGTCGTATCCGGCCAGGTGCTCGATCGCGGCGTCGGTGCCGTCCCGGTCGATCAGGTCCAGTACCTCGTCGGCCTCGGTGCCTTGAAGGAACACGACGCTGATCCACCGCCGCGGCGCCGCTGGCGGGTCCGGTTCGGTTGGCGGGTCTTCGGCGAGCAGGGCGAGGGCGTCGGGGTTGCGTCGGGCGGCCTCGGCCAGCCAGTCCGGGAACAGGCCCGCGTGCTCCGACTCATCGCCGGGGTGGTCGAGGGTGTACTGGCGGGCCTCGCCCGCGGCGGACAGATACGAGGCCAGGTCTCGGAGCGCCCGGCCGGGGTCGACCGGCTGCCCGGCGCCGGTGAACAGGTCCCGACCTTCGACCGCCTGCCCGGTGGTGTCGGTGATGCGGTAGGCGTAACGCTGGTGCTCGCCCAGTGGCGTGTCGGGCCAGACCATCACGGTCAACGGCCCGACCGTCTGTGTCGTCGCCGTGTCGGGGGTGGTGGGTGTCGCGGGGGTGCTGTCGTTATCCATGCCGGACAGGTGCTCGATCGGCCACCCGCGAAGGCGACGCTTGGCCTCGGCGGCTCACATCGACAGCGGGCGCCCCTGGCCGCGGTCGGCGCGGGAATCGCTGGGGACGAACGGGTCACTGAGACCGCCCCGACCAGAGACCGGCCGAGGTGACCGCGACGGCGACGGCAGCGTGTGCTCGGGTGCGGGGTCGGGGTACCAGGCGATCCGCCCGGACTGTTGGAACGCGGCATCCAGCCGTGCCACCGCGGCGTCCAGGAGGGTGCCGGCCCGGTGCAACTCGTCCGCGGCCTGGCCCGCGGCGACGATGCCCGCGGTGTGGTCCCCGGCATCATCGTGAGTCAGACCGCGATGGTTCAGGTGGGCGGTGGCGAGCTGATCGATGACCTGGCGCAGCGATCGCGCCCCGGCGAGGAGGCTGCCGATCACCGTGTAGGTGTCGGCAGGATCATCGAGGGTGCGGGTGGCGTGCGCCAGGCCCCGCAGCGCCTCGGACGCCTCGGCGGCATCGCGGGTCGGGTCGTGCAAGGTCGGCATGATTCAAGGCACCCCATTCTTCGGACGTCAGCGATCGGTGATCGCCGGTCAGGTGCACCCACCACCCACTCAGCCGGCGCAGGCCGGCTACTGGGGGCCGGGTTATTCGCGGTTGCAGATAGTGACGGTGTGTGAGATGCGGCCGATCAGGGCGACCTCCCCGGTCGGTGCGTGGGCGAGTTCGCCGGGGGTGAGCAGGCCGCGGGCGGTCCCGTCCGGGCCGGCGTCGCTGTGGGCGACGATGACTGCGACTGCCACGTCTTCCCCGGGCACGTAGCCGTCTCCGTGCAGGGCGACCAGCCGCAGCGCCGGTTCCGACCCGGCCGGCGGCGGGCCGGGTTCGGGTGGTGTGGCGCGGTGGCGGGCTGCGGTGATGATGTCGGTGAAGACCGCCCCGTCGACCTCGTGGACCTCGACCCGGATTGGGGTGCGCCGCTGGTCGGTCAAAGTGTCGATGATGCCGGCGAAAGAGCCGCGCTGCCACGGCGGAGCGAATGGCTCCGGCTCGAACGGTGCGCCGTCGACAGTGACGGCAATGGTTTCGTCTTCGCGCACGGCGAACACGACGTGCGGCAGCACCGCGGGCACGTTGACGGCGTCATCGCTGCTGCCTGCGGCGCCAGTGGTGTTGCGGCTGGCGGTCCGGTTGAACCGTGGCCATCGCCGCATCATTAGCCTCTCCGAGCTCCAAGTGCTGGGTATCCTTTGCCGGCTCGCGGATTTCGACTTGTCATGTCAAGCAGGTGGGCCGTACGGTCCTGTGGTGCGATCTGTATCGCATTGCGTCGACGGCCACAATGGCGCGATGCCCCGTCACCCGGTCCCGAGGCCGAGGAGAGTGCGGTCGCGGTAGTGATCCAGTGGTGGGCGTCAGCCACGGAGTCAGAAGATTGCGGCCTCAAGCGAACGACGAGCTTGCTCGGCCGACAGCACGGCACGCTCGGCGCACGCAGATGCTCAATGGTGGGGCACCGAGGGTGGTCGTACAGGGGTGCTCATGCCGCGGGTGTCGGTGTGTCGCCGATTGCGCGGCGAGCAGTGGGACCGCTGGCGGCCGGGGTCGAGTTGCAGATGAGTTCAAGGAGTGGATGCGTTGCGGTTGGCCATCCTGGAAGGCTGCGAGCCGAGCGGGCTGACGGCATCAGTCGATGCTGGGTGGGCGACTAGTCCCTTTCGCCATCGCTGATATTCGGCATGTTGCCCCTCTCGCGGCGGCTACCTATGCGGTGGTGCCGGATCGTGATCCCTTCGGCCTGAGCCTTGTATTGGGTGAGAGGCCGGAACCTAATGACGGCTTGCGGAGGCGACTACGGCATGTCCGTCTGTGCCGTCTCTTCCGCGAGTGTCGGTTGGAAATCTCGGTAACGTCCCTAGAGCGGTGGGGGCTTGCTCGATGATGTCGCACACGCCGCTTGCGGACCCAGCCTTGTGCTGCTGGGCGCGGGTGTCGGTCAGGGTGCGGCGAAGTTGGCGCAGTTCGGCGATGGTGGTGTCGACCTCGCGGATTCGCTGGTCGATCAACGTGACTACATGCCGGCACGGACGGGTACCTGCTCGGCGCAGATCGAGGATGTCGCGGATCTCAGTTAGAGATAAGCCAAGAGTCTTGGCTTGGCGGATGAAACGTAGCGCGGTGATGTCCTGATCGCCGTAGAGCCGGTAGCCCGCGTCGGTGCGTTCCGCCGGCGGCAGCAGGCCTTTGGCTTCGTAAAGGCGTACTGCCTTTGCTGACAGTCCGGCTGCCGCGGCAGCTTTGCCGACGGTCCACGTGGTTGTTGTGAGCGTCATTCTGGTCACCATCTCCTTGGGTTTCCCATTGTACGCGGGTTGACCTTGCCCTAGGGGCAGGCTCCTACCGTTCTTCCGCGGATGCTCGCACGTGAGCGGCATCGAGCGTTCGGGCATGCAGGAAGGCAGGTGTTTCGGTGGCGGGCCGGTCGCAGGGTAGGAGGCCTCGGCCGTTAGGTCGAGCGGCCAGGACGGTACGGAGAGCGCAGGTTTCTGGACGCGGCTGGTGGATTGGGGGCATGGTCGCAGCAGTGGCTGCCGTTGTGGTGGTTGTGGCAGTGGTTTTCGCCGTGTCTGACACCACGTCAGCGACGCAGCCGCCCGGGGCGTCGGCGTCGTCGCTTCGACAGCGATTGGTCGCTGCCGGGTCGGCGGGCCCGCTCGGGCCCGAAGGCATCCCGGTACCGGACGCACCCATCCTCGTCGGCACATACCGGGCAGCGGTCGGGCAACCAGTGGATGACATCGCCTGTGCCACCGGGGAACAACTCGCGTTCCATGTGCACACCCACCTGACGATCTTTGTCCACGGTGCGGCTCGTCAGGTGCCGGCCGGGGTGGGGATCACCCCACCGCGACAGGCACAGCAGACTCCTCGGGGCGTCTTCGTTGATGGCGGGGGGTGCTTCTACTGGTTACACACCCACGCTGCGGATGGCATCATTCACATCGAGTCGCCGCTGGCGCATCGCGCGTTCACTCTGGGCGACTTTTTCGACATCTGGGGTGTGCGACTGGGGCCGCAGCAAGTTGGCCCGGCCACCGGCCCGGTCACCGCGTTCTACAACGGCAAGGTCTATCGGGGCGACCCACGCAGCATCCCCTTGGGAAATCACACCCAGATCCAGCTCGATGTCGGCACACCGCTCGTGGCCCCAGAGTCCGTCACCTTTCCGTCCGGACTCTAAGAGGCCTGGCAACCCGCGACGGGCACCGCTGGTGCCGGACCAGGCGAACCAGCCAAGGGAGTGGCGCACGTGTTGACGTTCCGACTTGACCTTGACCTAAGGACAAGGTTTTACGGTGGCGTTGAGAAAGCAGATGGGCCAGTCGAGTACAGGCTGATCAAGGGATAGGAAGGAACGAGCTCATGGGTCAGGTCATGACGTGGCAGGTGGAGGGCATGGACTGCGAGATGTGCGAGCGCCGCCTGCAGACAGCGCTGGGCCGCCTCGACGGCGTCGGGCAGGTCGATGCCGATCACGCGGCCGGGCGGGTGGCGGTGCGGTTCGACGCCTCCCGCATCGTGGTCGATGAGCTTGCTGTGGCCGTGGCCGGTCGGATCGAGCAGGCCGGATTCACCGTCACCGACCGCCCGCACACCGGTGGACAGGAGACGAAGCGATGAGGGCGACGAGCAATCTCACTGATAGCCAGCCAGAGTTCTGGGCGCTCGAGCCATCCACCGTGGCCGGGCAGGCCCGGATTCGGGCCCGGATCGCGGGTCTGCACTGCTCCTTGTGCACCGGGACGATCGAGAAGGCGTTGGGCCGGATGGACGGGGTCGAGCAGGTCGCGGTCAGCCTGACCCATGAGCAGGCCCTGGTGGACTATCGGCCGGCGACGATTACGGCCGAGGCGATCATGGGCACGCTGCGCGACATCGGCTATGACCTGTACGACCCACGCAAGCTGCGCCCCTTTGAGGAGGAAGAGGGGCGGCTGATCCGCGAGGGCGTCCGGCTGCTCGGGGCGATCACGGCGAGCCTGGCCGCGATCGGGCTCATCGCCACCGTGACCGGGGTCGCCTCGATCCTGGTGCCGGCGTCGGTGGTCGTGGTGATGGTTCCACTGTCCTACCTGCTGCTACGCCGAGCAGGGCGAGTGAAGGCGATCGCCGGTGCGGCCGGGATCGTGGCCCCAGGTGTCGCTGCCCTGGTGTTGCGGGCGGGCGGCGTGCTACCGGGATGGCTGACCGGATGGGTGGCCGCGGCGCTGGCCGTGATCGTCGTGGCCGTGGTTGCCCGGCACATCCTGGTCATGGCGTGGCAGTCGGCACGTCGCGGCATCCTCAACCAGCACGTGCTGTTGGAGATCGGGGCGCTGGCCGGGATCGCCGGCGGCGTCATCGGCCTGACCGGGGTGTTTCCCGGCTATCCGACGGCGTCGTTCTTCGCGGTCAGCGTGCTCGTGGTCAACTATCACATCTTCTCCGAGTGGTTGGCGCTGCTGGTGAAGACCCGCTCGTCTCAGGCGGTCAAGAAGCTGCTGGACCTCCAGCCGGATCTGGCGCACGTGCTGCGCGACGGCGCCGAGGTCGATGTGCCGGTTTCTGACGTGCCGGTCGGGGAGCGGGTACGGGTGCGCCCCGGTGAGCGCGTCCCCGTCGACGGGCGCGTGGTGTCCGGCTATTCGACCCTGGACCTGTCGCTGGTCACCGGGGAACCGGTGCCGGCGGAGAAGGGCGTGGGTGACGACGTGGTCTCCGGCGCCTTGAACGGCATCGGCACCTTGCTGGTCGAGACCACGGCGCCGGCGTCGGAGAGCTTCCTGGCCCAGGTCGTACGACATGTCGAGGACGCCCGCGCTCTCAAGCCGGGGGTGCTGCACTTGGTCGATCGGGTGCTGCGCGTGTACACGCCGACCGTGCTGACGGTTTCGGGGCTGGCGTTGGTGGGGTGGCTGGCCGGCAGCTGGCTGGCTACTGGTACGCCCGATGTGCAGCGTGCCGTGTTCGCCGCGCTGTCGGCGCTGGTGATGGGCTACCCGTGCGCGGTCGGGATCGCCGCGCCGTTGGCGATCGTGCGCGGCTCCGGTGAAGCCGCCGACGCGGGGATCATCATGCGCACCGGGGAGGCTTTCCAGACCCTGCGCGACGTGGATTACGTGCTGTTGGACAAGACCGGCACACTGACCCACGGGCGCCCTACCGTGGCGGGCCTGCACCCTTTGTTCGGTGCGTCGGAAGATGAGCTGTTGGCCACCGCGGCCGCCGCCGAGGCCGCGTCCGAGCACCCGCTGGCCCGGGCGATCGTCGATGCCGCCACCGGTAGAGGTCTCCCGGTCGGGCAGGCCGACGATTTCGAAGCCACGACCGGGTTCGGCGTGACCGCGACCCTGGCCGGTCACCTGGTGCGGGTCGGCAGCCCGGCCTTCCTGACAGGCGCCGCTGTGGACCTGGTCGCGGTCCAGGAGCACCTCGACCGGTGGCAGTCCGACGGTCACACCGTCGTCGCGGTCGCCGACGAGCAGTCTCTGCTGGGTCTGATCGCCCTGGCCGACACGCCCCGGCCCGAGGCGACCCAGATGGTGGCCGACCTACGCCGGGCGGGTCTGACCCCGGTCCTGGTCACCGGCGACAATCCGCGCGCCGCAGCGCACATCGCCGCACAGGTGGGGATCGACGCCGACGCGGTACACGCCGACATGAGGCCCGACGGGAAGGCCGACCTGGTCGGCGACTATCAGGCCGCCGGGCACCGAGTGGCCATGGTCGGCGATGGCATCAACGACGCACCCGCCCTGATGCGCGCCGACGTCGGCATCGCCCTGGGATCCGGCACCGACATCGCCACCGAGTCCGCCGACGTGATCATCGTCCGCGACGACCTGCACCTGATCCTGACCGCCCGCGACATCAGCCGGCGCTCCTACCGGCGAGTCAAGCAGAACGTGGCGCTGGCATTCACGTTCAACGGCCTGGGTATCCCGTTCGCCGTCACGGGGCTGCTGTATCCGGTGTGGGCCATGGTCGCCATGGCCGCATCCGTCACCAGCCTGTTCATCAACTCCATCGGAGGCCGCCCCCAACTGCTGTTCGACGCCATCGGCTCCGTCGGCCGCGCCTCGACCGCCCCCGACAGCAGCGAGCACGGCCGGGCCAGCCAGAAAGAGGCGGCAGCATGACCATGACGACCTTCCAGACGCAAGGCGGTGCTCGCTTGCGCGTGCACATCGACAATGTCCATTGCTCACTCTGCGTCGGAATCATCGAACGCCACCTATCGGCCCAGTCAGGCGTGACATCGGTGTCGGTGAGTCTGGATGATCAGCTAGCGGTGGTCGACTACGACCCTGAGAGTATTGGTGTCGATCAGCTTCTTGGAACTGTGCGTGCGCTCGGTTTCGGCGTGGACGACTCGCGCCTGCTCCCTCCTGATCAGAAGGTGGATGACGACGCGAAGGTCAGCAGTGAGGGAAGGCGGCTTCTGATCCTAGCCGCGTTGAGCCTGGTGACGGTCCCGCTGATGCTGCTGGAGATGCTCAACCAAGTCGGGAGCTGGGCGAGTTGGATCCTTGGTCTCTTGGCGGTGGCGGCGCTCGTGGTGACTCCCGAGCTCTTCTTGAACACGGTGCAATCCGGACGCCGCGGCCTGCTGAACAATCGGCCAGTGGTACGCGCATCCATCCTTGGCGGCATGGCGGGAGGGGTTGTCGGCCTTGCGGCTTCACTGCCACGCTTTCCCACCGGCGGGTTTTTCGCTGCCAGCGTGCTGGTCGCTACGTATCACGTCTTCTCGATGTGGCTGGCCCTACTAGTGCGCACAAACAGCTCGCACGCAGTGAAAAAGCTGTTGGCGCTACGGCCCGACACGGCCCGACTCGTGCGTGACGGTATAGAAGGAGACGTACCCCTGCTCGCAGTTGCCGTAGGTGATCATGTTCGGGTCCGTCCGGGCGAGCGCGTGCCCATCGACGGGCGGGTAGTCTCCGGTGGCTCGGCCGTGGATGAGTCGCTGGTCACCGGGGAGTCGACCCCCGTCACGAAGCGTGCCGGTGATGAGGTTGTTGGCGGGTCGATCAATGGGTCTGGGACGCTGCTTGTCGAGGTCATCCACGTCGGAGAGGACAGCTTTCTCCAACGGATTGTCGACAGCATTGAGGAAGCACGCGCGCTGAGACCCCACGTGGTCGATCTTGTTGGCAGGGTGCTGAGGATCTACGTCCCAGCAGTGATGGTCTTTGCTGTGCTGGTAGGGGCGTCCTGGAGCCTCGTGCCTCTCGCACTTGGGGAGGCTCCTGACCTCAGCCGGATCCTGTTCGCCACTTTGAGTGTGCTGATCCTGGCCTACCCATGCGCGATGGGAATGGCCGCCCCGCTTGGCTTGGTGCGTGGCGCGGGCGATGCTGCCGAGCAGGGTATCGTGCTACGCACCGGCGAGGCCTTCCAAGCGTTCGGGCAGATCCGCCGCATGGTGTTCGACAAGACCGGCACGCTGACCGAGGGTGCCTTCACCGTCCGGGAATTGGAAGCCATCGGCGACCGTGACGAACTACTGGCAATAGCCGCCGCGGCAGAGCTGCCGTCCGAACATCCTCTTGGTGCAGCCATCGTCGCCGCTGGACGTGAACGCGGGCTCGCGCTCACCTCAGCCGACGAGTTCCACGCGATCAGCGGTCGCGGTGTCTCTGCGATCGTCGACGGCGCCACCGCCGTGGTCGGGAGCCCGGCCTACGTGGCCGAGCACACTGGCGAGTTTGGTCGGCTTGCCCAACGCGCCGAGGAGCTCGAAAGGGCCGGTCGCACTGTGGTGGCTGTGGGCCGTGACGGACAGTTACTCGGACTAATCAGCCTGGGCGACGAAGTGCGCCACGATGCCGGGGAGGCATTGAGTGCTCTTCGCCGGCAGGGAATCACGCCGGTGATGGTCACTGGCGACAACGCTCGCGCGGCTCGACGTGTCGCTGCCGACCTCGGCATAGATGAGGTTTACGCGGAAGTGCTGCCTCAAGACAAAGCAGCGATCGTGCGGGAACTACAACGCGCCGGCCGCGTCGCGATGGTCGGCGACGGCATCAACGACGCGCCCGCGCTCGCGCAGGCCGACGTTGGCATCGCCATGGGAGGCGGCACCGACATTGCGATCGAATCCGCCGATGTCGTCATCGTCGGTAACCGCATGGCGGCCGTACTAACTGCACGCGATATCGGCCGCAAAAGTTACCGCCGAACCAAACAAAACGTGGCACTCGCGTTCGGCTTCAACATTATCGGGATCCCGGTCGCGGCAACCGGTTTGGTCTCGCCCGTCTGGGCGATGATCGTCATGGCCGTTAGCGTGACCGCGGTCTTCGCCAACTCCATGCGCGGCAAGTGGTCCTTCATGTTTGTCGCCCTCCGCGACATTCTCACCCGGCAGCACGGCACCACTTTCCCCGAGGCGGCCGCGAGCCGACCGGCCGCACGCCGCTAGGGCCAAGCGACTGCACGAGCAGCCGACGAAGATGGGATGCTGAGGTATTGCATTAGTCGCGGCGCAATCACAGTGTGGTTGGTCTGCAACGGGGGGTGTCCCTATGGTTTTGTCAAGCCGCGGCGGGCAGTTCCCTGCTGTGCTGGGGTTGGTAGAGCGAGCCGGTTTTGAGCATGGCGTAGATGACGTCGCAGCGGCGTCGAGCAAGGCAAATGACCGCAGCGTTGTGTTTCTTTCCCTGAGCGCGTTTGCGTTGGTAGTAGGCGGCCGATTCGGGATCGCAGTTCGACGCGACCCAGGCAGATCGGAACAGGGCGTTCTTGAGTTGCTTGTTCCCGGATCGGGCGGGGTGCTCTCCTCGGATCGACTTCCCGGATCTGCGGGTGACAGGCGCGATGCCGGCGTAGGCGGCGAGGTGACCTGCGGTCAGGAACGCGGACGCGTCGCCGATGGCCAGGAGGATCGTGGCTGCCGTCTTGGTCCCGACTCCTGGCATCGAGATCAAGACGTCGCGAAGAGGGAAGTCGTCGAGCAGCCTCTCGACCTCGACGGCGAGCTCGGTTCGCTGTGTCTTGAGCGTCTTGATCTGGGCGGTGACGCGGGGAACCACGCTCTCGACCGCGGCCGTTCCGATCACGGTCACGGTCTGTTGCTCGAGCGCTGCGAACACGTCATCGACGAGCTTGTCGACGCCGCGGTGCTTCGTCTTCCGAGCCCAGGCCTTCACCCGCGCAGGCCCGGCCTTGGCCAGGCCGGTCGGGCCTGCATAGCGGGCCAGCAAGTCCAGCGAGAGCTGATTCGTCAGCCTGGTCCCCGTAAACACGCGCTCCAGGGCAGGGTGGATCTGCAGCAGCAGCGAGCGGAGGCGGTTGATCGACCGAGTCGATTCGCGGGCAAGGTCATCGTCGTAGCCGGCGAGGACCTTCAACGACGCGAGGACCTCGCTATCGCGGTCGACGGCGCGAAGGGTCGCAGGCATCCGCAGCGCGGTCGACGCGATCACGAACGCGTCGCGCGCGTCGGTCTTCGCATCGCCTGGCATGAGCTGCGCGGCCTTGCGCATCGCAAGCCCGGGCAGATACGCGACCTCGCAGTCGGCGTCCCGCGCGACCGCGACCGGCAACGCGCCGATCGTGTTCGGCTGGTCCACGACCACCAGCACCCGGCCGTGCTCCTGCAGCCGGGCGAAGACCTCGCGGAGTTTGGCTTCGTCCTGCGGGAGTGGCTTATCGAACAAGCGAGTCCCGTTCGCGTCGAGCGCGCACGCGTGGTGCTCTTCCTTGCCGACATCGAGGCCGCACCACACCCCGATGTCCATCGTGTCGATCAGCTGCTCGGGCATCGTTACCGGGCCTCCTCCTCATGGCGCTCCAGGCCGCTGTCACGACGTCTGGTCCTGGCACCCACATTACGAAGAGACCTGAGCCCGCAAAGGCTCGGCCGTGTCCCTATCAGCAGTCACCTGACGCCTCTGAGGCCGGCGACAACACCCCCCGGATCATACGAGCGACAGGGCAAGAAAGTCATACCGGTCCCAGCGACCAACCCCGCCAACCGGGGTCACCTAGAAAGGTAATGGGGCGGAGCAGGTGGGCGGCGCGGACCGACTCCGCAGATTGAGATTCCCTGGTAGCAAGGCTGACTGCTTTGCCGCATCTGCGCCGTCGCGGGGACGAGACGATGCTCAGCGCGGATGCAGCCCGCGCCCGCCTGACCCAGATCAGGAACGACCTGGTGCAGGTGGTTGATCCGCCACCTGGGACATTATCCCGAGCTGCGCGTGCCGCATGGCCGGGCCTACAGGTAGCGACATACTGAATCGGGGTCGCAGGAGTCGGGGTCCGGTGCGGTCGCTCGGTCTCGCAGTACGACCACGTCGGCGCGCAATGAGACCAGCTCAGCGATCTGAGCGTCCAGCCCGGCCAGGTGGGCGTCGAGCAGGTTACGCACATGCCGGCAGGGGGCCTGTCCACGGTCTCGGATCTGCAGGATGCCACGGATCTGGGCGAGAGTGAGTCCGGCCGCCTTGCCGCGGCGGATTCGGGCCAGGGCGCGTAGCCGTTGCCTCGCGAACTTCTCGGTCAGCAACGGCAGGAAGTTGTCGACCGCCGCCCGTGCGGCGAGGTCGGTGTAGGAGGTGTGGAGGAACCGGTCGATGGTCTCTCGCCCGAACACCCCGTCGAACTCTGTGGCCAGGCGCAGAGCGGCGGAGTGCAGGGCGTGCTCGGAGTTGATCGCCGGGGTCGCGCGATCCGAATGTGTGTGGGACATCGGTGTCATCGTTCTGTGACGTGGGGGGCGAGCCCGTGGATGCGGGCCGCGAGGTCCTCGAATGCGGCATCGAATGCGGCATCGGTGCCTGACCGGACCGGGTCGGGCACCGACCAGTGCACCTGCCCTGCTCCTGCGAGTTCCTCATGGGCGGAGTCGCAGACCGTGATAACGAAATCGTCCGCGTCGAGCACCTCCGTCACAGACCGGGGCGTTGTCGCGTGCAGCCGGAGGTCGTGGCGGGTCGCGGTGGCGATTGCGCCCGCCTCGATCGCTGGCGCCGGGTGCGTGCCCGCCGAGGCCACAGGGATGTCACTGGCCTGGTGCCAAAGGGCGGCGGCGAGCTGGGAACGGGCGGAGTTCCCGGTGCACACGAACACCACCCGGCGGGCCGCGAGCACTGCGGATGGAGCCAGCCCGTCGAGCGCATCCTCGGTGAGGCGCAGGTAGGTACGGCGCCGGTCAGCTTCCGACCGGGTGCGGGTCAGGAACCCGGCTTCCTCCAGGATGCGCAGGTGATGCGCGAGGAGACTGGAGGAGATCCCCAGTTCCTGCTGCACCTCGACCGGGGCGACATCGCCCAGGGTGAGCAAGTCCACGATCCGCAGTCGCACCGGATCAGCGAGCGCCGCATATCGGGCGACCCGCACCTCCAACGAAATTCGCTCAACGTTCATTACCTCAATCTTGACTTAGCAAGTGAGTTCGGTCAAGGTGGGAGGCGATGAATACACGAATCGAACCCGTCGGCCTCCTCGTCCGCGCGACCGCCGAGTTCCTGGGCACCGGGCTACTGGTCGCCGTTGTGGTGGGTTCCGGGATCGCCGCGCAGCAGCTGTCCCCGCACGACGTGGGGTTGCAGCTGCTGGAGAACTCCCTCGCGACGACACTGGGGCTGGCGGTGCTGATTCTGGTGTTCCAGCCAGTATCCGGGGCGCACTTCAATCCGGTGGTCACTCTTGCCGACCGCACCCTCGGGGCCCGCCACCGTCTCACCGAGGTCGTGGTCTATCTGGTGACACAGATCACCGGCGGGATCGGCGGCGCGATCCTCGCGAACCTGATGTTCGAGGTCCCCACTGCGTTGTCCACAAAAGACCGTGCCACTCCAGGGCACTTCCTGGGTGAGGTCGTCGCGACGGCAGGCCTGATGCTAGTGATCTTCGCCTTGGCCCGGACGGGTCGGACCATGATCATCGCCCCAGCGGTGGGTGCCTATATCGGGGCAGCGTACTGGTTCACCTCGTCCACGTCGTTCGCGAACCCTGCCGTCACGATCGGCCGCGTGTTCACAGACACGTTCGCCGGGATCGCCCCGGCCTCGGTGCTCCCGTTCCTCGCCGCGCAGCTGCTCGGCGCCGTCCTTGGCGTGCTTCTGGTGCTGTTGTTCTTCCCGATCCGAAAGAAAGCTTCCTCATGACTCACCTCGCGATCATCGGCGGTTCGGATGCCGGTATCTCCGCCGCGCTCCGCGCACGCGAACTCGACCCCGCCACCGATGTGACGGTTGTGGTCGCAGATGAATACCCGAACTTCTCGATCTGCGGCATCCCGTACTACTTCACCGGCGAGGTCCAGCCGTGGCAGTCGCTCGCGCATCGCACCAGCGCGGACCTAGAAGCCACCGGCATGGCCCTCCGCCTGAACACCCTCGCCACCAGCATCGACGTGGCCGGGCAACGGCTCACCGTCCGCGGCCCGGACGGGACCGAGGAGCGCATCGGGTACGACGAACTGATCGTCGGCACCGGGGCACTCCCGTCCCACGCCGGCATCACCGGCCTCGACCACCTGACCGCGGCGGACGGGGTGCATGTGATCCACTCGATGGGCGACACCTTCGCCCTCGACACCGACCTCGCCGAGCGGCGGCCGTCGTCTGCCGTCATTGTCGGTGCGGGGTATGTCGGCCTGGAGATGGCCGAAGCCTTCACCGCCCGAGGCATCGCCGTCACCCAACTCCAGCGCGGCCCCGAGGTGCTCTCCACCCTCGACCCCGAACTCGGCACCCTCGTCCACGACGAACTCGTACAACACGGCGTCACCGTCCGGGTCAACACCACCGTGACCAGGATCGAGAAGACCCCGGCCGGGCTCACTGTCACCGGCGTCCACCAGGGCCAGCCCTTCACCCAGACCACCGAACTCGTGCTCGTAGTCGTCGGCGTGCGCCCCAACACCACCCTCCTCGAAACCGCCGGCGCAACGCTCGGCGCAGGCCGGGCAGTCGCCGTCGACGAGTACATGCGCACCGGCCTTCCGCACGTCTGGGCCGCCGGGGACGGCATCATCACCCACCACCGCCTCCTCGACCGCACCTACCTCCCGCTGGGTACCACCAGCCACAAACAGGGCCGCATCGCCGGAGAGAACGCCATCGGCGGCAACCGGGCCTTCCAGGGCTCCGTCGGGACCCAGGTCGTGAAGGTCTTCGACCTCGTCGCCGCCCGCACCGGCCTCCGTCAGCACGAAGCCGAGACCGCCGGATACGATGCCGCGACGGCAGCAGCGGTCGCGGACGACCACAAGCGGTACTACCCAGGCGCCCACCCCATCCAGTTCCGCATCACCGGCGACACCCGAGACGGACGCCTCCTCGGCGCCCAGCTCGTCGGCAAGAGGGGCACCGAGATCGCCAAACGCGTCGATACTTACGCCACCGCCCTCCACGCCGGCATGACCATCGACCAGCTCTCCGACCTCGACCTCTCCTACACCCCGCCCCTCGGCTCCCCGTGGGACGCCGTCCAAGTCGCTACACAAGCCTGGGATGCTGCAACACGCCTCGCTACCATCCCCTCCTGACGCCGCAGAACTCACGGATCCACATAGGCTGAAACCAGCCCTGAACCCGTGAGTTCCGGCCCTACTCGGATTCACGATTCGTGAACTTACGGGAGTCTGCTGTCATGCGGCCGGTGGTGTCGAAGACGGCTAGCTCGTCGGGGTGGAGTTGGTGTTGGACGATGAAGGAGCGGTCTTTGATCCGCCAGAGTCCTTGTCCCACGCCGAGTCCGGGGATGAGTTTCTGTTCGGTGCCGGTCAGCCCGAGGGCGTCGGCGGTGGAGCCGAGCTGGTCGGGTTCTTGCCGGTAGATGATCCTGGTTTCGGCGTTGGCGAGCAGCGAGGAGGCGAGGGCGCGCATGGCGGAGCCTTGGTCGCCCACGTTGTCCAGGTCGGAGAGTTTGTGGAACACCAGGCAGTTGGTGATCCCGTAGTGCCGTGAGAGGCGCCATTGGGCGTCCATCCGGCGCAGCAGGGAGGGGTAGGCCATCAACCGCCAGGCTTCGTCGTAGATCACCCATCGTGGGCCGCCGTGCGGGTCCAGTAGCGCGGCTTCCATCCATGCTGAGGAGCAGGTCATCAGTACCGAGACCAGGGTGGAGTTCTCCGCGACCCTCGACAGGTCCAGGCTGACCATCGGCAGGGTGGGGTCGAACGCGACGGTGGATGGGCCGTCGAACAGGCCTTGCAGGTCGCCGGCGACCAGGCGGCGCAGGGCGTGGCCGACCATGCGTCCGTCCTCGGCCAGTCGGCCGTCGGGGTCGTCGGCCGGGTCGGGGGTCAGGATGCGGTCGACGACCATGGGCAGGATCGGCACGTCATTGCCGCGCACGGTGCCGGCCAGGGCGAGGTCGATCGCGGTGTGTTCCAGCGGTGTCAGGGGCCGGTCGAGCACGGTTTCGGTCAGCGCGCCGATTAGGTCGCGGCGCCGGGCGGCGACCTGGGCGATCCATTCCGCGTCCGAGATGCCGGCGGTCCGGTGCCCTTCGTCCAAAGGGTTGAGCCGGTTGGACAGTCCGTGGCCGAGCACGATCGCTGTGCCGCCGACCGCCTGGGCGACGGGGGTGTGTTCACCTTTCGGGTCACCGACGACGTAGACCTTGCGGCCGAACGGGATCGAGCGGGTGTAGAGGGACTTGACCAGCGAGGACTTCCCGGCGCCGACGATGCCGGCCACGACCAGGTTGGGGGCGGTGATAAGCCCTTGCCGGTACAGCTCCCACGGGTCGTAGACGAAACTGCCGCCGGAGTAGAGGTCCTGGCCGACCAGGACACCGTTCGACCCCAGGCCGCCTTCGGCCAGGAACGGGTACGCCCCGGCCAGCGTGGCACTGGTGTCCTGGTGGGCCGGCAGCATGAACTTCCGCCAGGTCCGCAACCCGGCGGGACCGGCCTCGCCGCTGCGCGGCAGGTATGTGGTCGCCGCCCGTTCAGCCCGTTCAGTCTCGGCCGCGGCTCGCGCGGCTGCCTTACGCTGCGCGGCGTCGGCGGCGTAGGCGTGGGCGGCTGCCCGGCGCGCTGCTCGCCGGTCACGCCGGTGCTGCCCGGCCCGGCCGACCAGCACCGTCGAGTACAGCTTCTTGTCAGCACGAGCATTCATCAGCGGCAGGCACCTTCCTGGGACAGACCCCCCGAATGGCGGGGTGGTGGTCTGCCGGTCAGGTGCACGCCCGCTGCCCACCCGCCGATACCGGTGCGGGTTGGTGGGTTAGAGGCCGCGGCCAAGCGGGAGTGCTGCGGCGGTGAACGCCTGGGCCTGTTGTCCGACCAGCCGCCGGGTTTCGCAGGACGCTTGGATCGCTGCTTGTTCGATCGCGGCGACCGCGGCCTCCAGCTCGTCGACGGTGGGGGCGGAGACGGCGATGAGGCCGACGTAGCGCAGCACCCCGTGGCCGGCGATCAGGTCGGCTTCCTGTTGGAGCACATCGCGGTACTCCGCGGTTTGCTCGGCGTCCTCGATCTGCCCGACCTTGGCCCGCTGGGCCGCGTCGGACAGGTAACCGGTCTTCTTCTTGCGAATATCCCGCGCCGCCAGGTCGGCGCGCACCGGATCGCACAGCAACGTGAACGCCCGCCGCACCCCCGACGACAACAAGATGGGGGCCAGGAAGCCGGGATAGACCTGCGAGCGGGGCCACTCCGACACCCAGAGCACCGCGTGGAACGCGGAGTTCGACCGCAGCCGGTCCCAGGTCTCCTCGACCGCGACCGGCCCTGCAGCGGCCAGGTCGCGGCCCAACTCACTGCGCTCCAACGTCGCCGCGACGGCCGGGTCGTACGCCGAGCGCAGCATGACCGCGAGCTGGCCCGGCGCATACCAGCCGCTCGGGGTGAGGTCCGCGGCCCGCAACGCGGTGGTCAGAGTGCGCATCTCCGCCCGCAGCACGGCGGCGGCGCCGCGCATCCCGTGCCCGGCCGAGCGGATCGCCCGGCCGGCGGCCTTCATGTCCAGCGACAGTGAGACGGTGGTGACGTGGCGTTCGGCGGCAGGCCCGGCCCGCTCGATCAACTCCGCGTAGGTGCGGGCGACCCACGAGCCGTCATCGGTGCCGTGCTCCGCCCACCACTGTTCCAGCCCGGTCCCCGAGTCCGGCACAGTGCGCTCCAGCACCTGCAACCGGGCGATCCGCCCGGACCGGCACACCGTGGCCAGCACCCGCCCCCACGTGGTGACGCGGCGCTGCTGCTCATCAGGGTCCAGCAGGATGAAGCTCGGATGCGTCACCTCCACCAGCGCCGTCAGGGTCGCGCGGTGGGGGTCGTGGACCATGACCGCCCCGGTGTCCGGGTCGAGGTACTGACGCAGCGCCGCCGCGTCACCAGGCAGCGCGAGGGTACCGGCCGGCCGGGGCTTGGTGACCCGCCACCGATACACCGCCTGCCCCAAGAACACTCGAAGCGCCCAGTGCCCGGCCAGGGGTATCCACTCGATCGCCTTCCGGCCGCCGATCGGAACCCAGACCAGCAGCGCGCACACTGCACAGACCGGCCCGGCCAGCAACAAACCCCGGCCGCCAGCCACATACAGGGCGCCGATCAGAGCCGCGGCACCGGCGCCGAGCACGATCACCTGCGACAGCGACAGGCCCAGCAGCAGCCCGCGGCGGGTCAGCCGGGAGAACTTCACCGGCGCCAACCCCCGGTCAGGTTTCTCGCCGCCCATCACAGGTCTCCCTCAGACCGTCCAGGCTGCGGCGGGGGCGGAGTCGTCGGTGCGGCCGGCGGCGTGGTCGGTTGCTCGCTCGGTGTCGCCGGTGCCGCTGGGGTTGCGGGTGTCGGGGATGCGGGCGGGACGGGGACCGACCCCGGCCGGCTCGACCCGCTCGGGGCCTGCGGTGAATCCTGGCCTGCGGTCTGCTGGCTGGCGTCGGCGTGCTCGGCGGCGGCGTCCGCGACGGCGTGCCCGGTCGCCGGGCCCGCTTTCGCCGCAGCGGTGACGACTTGGGCTCCCGCGACCGCGGCCAGCCCGACCGGGCCACCCGCGGCACCGGCCGCCTCCCCGGCCCCGGCCTCGGACGCAGCACCCGCCCCCGCACCGGCTCCGGTCTCGCCGGCACCGCCGACGGGACTGCCACCCGGCTTCGGCGCACTCCCACCGCCGCCGCCGCCGGTGCTGTCACCCGACCCGCCACCGCTGCCGGTGTCGGAGCCGCCGAGAACCTTGCGGGCACTGGCCAGGGCGGGCATGGACGGGACCGGGATCGGCCGGTTCATGGCGCCCTTGGCCTCCGACTCCGCAGACATGGTGTGGTACAGGTCGAAGCCCACGAACGAGATGAACTTGTAGGCCATGTAGGGGGCGAACGCGGCCACGAACATCAGCACGATGCCCGCGACCGGGTTGGCGATCGAGGACAGGTCCAGGTTCAACGGGGCGTTCATCTGCGTGATCGCGACCAGGAAGATCACGACCACGACCAGCTTCGACACGATCAGCGCCACCACGAAGCTGGCCCACTTGGAGAACCAGCCGCGGGCGTGATCCCACGGCTGCCCCGACAACGCGACCGGGGCGAGCACGATCGCGACCAGCAGGAGTGCTTTGCGGATCAGCAGGGAGAACCAGACGATCGCCGCGCCCGTGATCGCCAGACAACCCAGGAAGATGATGATGACCGCGCCGGCGCCCGGCGCGGCGAGGCTGATGCCGGTCAGCCCGGCCGCGAGAGCGGCGGTCTTACCGCCCATCTCATCCAGGGTGGTGCCGGTGGCTTGGATGATCCCGACGCACAGCTCGTCCACGATCGTGAGCGCCAGCCCGGTCAAGGTGATGACCAGGAACGAGCCCAGGACCGATTTCGCCAGCCCGATCCCTGCCCGCTGCAGCGCGCCGGGGTCGCGGCGTATCAGGCCGGTGATGAGCTGGAGGAAGAAGAACAGCAGCATCAAGAAGATCGCGACGCCGAACAGCAGGTCGTAGACCTTCAGGTAGCCGGGGTCGGTGACATCGACCAGCGTGGTCGAGTCGAAGATTTGCCAGACGCCTTTGAACATCCACTCCGCGGCGTTGCCGACCCCTTGCGCGATCCAGTCGAACGGCGCGGAGATGATCGTGCCGGCGGCCTTGCCGGCGACGTGGCACACGGTGGAAATGACCGGGACATCGCACACACCCATCGCAGCGGCCCGTTCAGATGCTCTGGCCGACGTGCCAGAAGAAGTTGATGAACGCCACCGCCGCGCCCGTGATCGCCGCTGCGCCGCAGGCGATCAGGACCCCGGACTTGCCGCGGGTAGCCAGATGCGGGTTGGCCGAGTGCGACCCGAAGGCCCACACCACCGCGGCCACGATCAGCGCCAACACCGAGAGGATCAGGCCCACGGTCATCACCGCGCCGACGATCGTGCGCAGCGCGGCGATACCGGGCAGGCCGTTGTCGTTGGGGTTGATGTTGATATCGGCCAGCACCCCCGAGGCGGCGCGGCCCACCACGCCGGTCAATCCGGTCATTGCTGGGGTAAGGACAGAGATCATCGGCGCTGCTCCTCGCAGAGTGGACGGACCCACACGCCTCTGCCGCCAATGAGCGGGAGGTGATGGCGGGATTCGTCCGGCAGGTGCACCGGCAATGCCCGGGCCGCGCCGCCGGGCCTGGTCGGTTCAGAGCAGGGCTAGAGGGTCGGGCCGACGCCGAGCAGGAAGTTCAGCCAGGCGATCGCCGCGCCGTCCAGGGCGGCGACACCGACCGCAACCAGCAAACCGGTGCGTGCCTTGGTGGCCGCGGCGTAGCTGCCGTGCGAGGATGCCACCGCCCAGGCCGCGGCACAGACGACGATCATCAGCACGGCGACGATCAGCACGATCGTCATGAGCGCGCCGATCACGGTCTTAAGCCGCCCGGCACCGCCGACACCGTTGATGTTCGGGTACACGTCCGCAGCGACAACAGCAGACGCCAACAGGGGAAACACGGTCGAGGTGGTCACGCCGATCAGGTGCGCTGAACCTGTCAGGATGGCCGTGTCAGCCGGGGCGTCGGACGGTGGTGATCTCGCCGCTGAACTCGGACAGGGCGCCGTAGCGGACGTTCTCGCCGGTCTGGGGCGCGTGCACGATCTTGTCGCCGCCGAGGTAGATCACCACGTGGTGGGGTTCGCTGTCGCCGGGGTAGGTGTAGAAGATCAGGTCGCCAGGTTGCTTGTCGGCCCAGGCGACGGGAGTGCCGTCGTGGATTTGGTCGCCGGTGTAGTGAGGCAGACGCAGCTTCCCGCCCGACGCTTGATATGCCGCATAGAGCACCAGGCCCGAGCAATCGAAACCGGGTCCGCGGCCGTCGCTCCCGATGCCGGAGGGGCCGGTGTAAGTGCCGCCTCCCCACACGTAGGGCAGGCCGATCTCTTTCTCGGCCGCGGCGATCAGCGCGCCCGGGAACCCGGGCGGCAGGTTCCCCGGCGGGTTGCTGCCGGCGTCGCCGGTGACGCATTGCCCGCTGCCTCCGGCGAGAGTGACACCGGTGAGCGTGCTGGCGATCTTCTGCGCGACGGGCTGGTAATTGGCGTAGCGGTCGGGGTAGGCCGAGACCTCGACGGCCTGGGCTGCCGCACCGAGGGAAAGGTGTTGCCAGTTGGGCATGTCCAGCAGCCCGGCCGGGCTGCCGTGGTTCGGACCGTCCGGGCCGCCGTAGAAGGCGCGGGCCGACCAGATCGGGTCCATCAGGTTCGCCACGCTGCCCCAGCCGGCCTGGGGCCGCATCTGAAACAGGCCGAGGCTGTCGTGGTCGGAGCCGTTCCCTTCGTGCGGATAGTTCGCGGAGTCCGGGTAGGCGCTGGTGTTCGCGAGCACGCGGAGGCTGGACTCGGTGAGCGCGGCCATCAGAGCGATGACTTGGCCGTCGGCGTCGATGTTCTCGGCGCTGCCGGTCGCCAGGATCGCCGCGGCACGTTCGAGTTGGGTGTGGTTCAGCGTGATCGTCTGCCCACCTGCGGTGGTCGCGGTCAGGCTTTGCGGGATCGTGCCCGACACTGACAGCGATGGCTCGGACAGACCACTTCCAGCGTCACTGCTCCCACTGCTGCCGCTGCCGTTGCCGGTGTCACTGGTCGTGCAGGTGGCGGCCTGCGCGATGGCCGGGTCGAGCAACGGGCCGAGCGCGAGCAGACCCACACCTGGGAGCAGGAACACCAGGGCCGCCACGACTATTAGGGCTTTGCGCCACATCGCTTACTCGCCCGCCTACTTGAGCGGGTCGTTGAGTTCGGACAGACGCAGCGCGTGACAACGGGAGAAGGCCGGGGTGCACGCCTCGAAGATCGTGAACGACACCGGCTCACTCGTGCTGGCCTTGTCGCCGTACCAGATGCCGGTGCGGTGCCGGGTTCCGGTGATCGTGACCGCGGTCGTGCCGGGCCGGAGCTGTCCGTGCGCCTCGGCCAGCGCCTCCGGCCACAGTGACGGCACTTTCGCGCTGCTGATCGTCAGGTGCTGGGCCACGTCCATCGTGGCGAGCTGGGTCCACTGGTCGGTGGTGGGTTCGTAGCTGGTCACGTCCCCGATCAGCCCGGAGGTTTCCTCCCCGGACGGGTCCGCGTCCGCGAGCACCGGGGCCTCGTAGTCGGCGGGCGTGTACCCGGAGGTGGTGTCCCAGTCGAGCAGGACCGACGCGACCGCCTTCGCGTACATGATCGGGTCGTCGGTCTGCGGCAGGGTCGCCGGACCCGCCGTCCCAGTCGGACTCGACGGACCGGTCCGGCCGCCGCCGGCTGGTGACCCGACGTCTGCCGAGGTGGGCGGGTGGGCCGGGCCGCGGACCAGGCCGTAGACGCCGACGCCGATGGTCGCCAGCACGAGCACGCCGGCGACAATCAGGGCAACGAGCCGGCTCCGTGTCGTGGGCGCGGGAATGCGGGAAGTCTTCATGCCCGGTAGGTGCGCCGCACGGTCACCCGGAGGCGGCGCTAGAGGGCGCGCAGGTGGCCTCGCGCCGATGCAGCCACCGCGTCGGTGCCGGTACTGGTGGCTGCTGTGGTGTGGACGGTGGCGAGGTGGTCCGCGAAGGTGCTGGTGCCCTGAGCGGTGCGCAGGAACGAATCGATCTGCTCGTCGGTCAGGGTGGCGGCGAGTTCGTCGAGGTCGTAGTGCTCCCACCAGTTCTCTAGTTCGCCCCAGGTGGCGATGAACGCCCGCACCGGATACCGCGCCGCCGAGTCACCCTCGGGTGAGGGGGTGCGGTGGTGGCGGGCGCGGCGCTTGCCGGCGGCAGCGTGCTTGGCGCGGGCGAGGGCCTGCTGGGCGAGGGCGTCGAGATCGGCGTCCTGTTCCGCGTTGGCCTGCGCGGTGGCGGCCTGGATCGTGTCGCGTAGTGCCTCGTAAATCGGCCGCACTGGCGCGCCTGCCTCGATCCGCGCCAACTCCTCGGTGACGTGTTGGCGGAGCTGGTCGGGCTGGGCAGGGTCGTTGGCGAGGGCTTGCAGGTGCCCGATCCTCTCCAACGTGGTGTAGGAGGCGCGGCCGGTGACCATGCGGGCCGCCTGCGCGCGGGCCTCACCCAGCGGGGTTGACGGTCCCGCCACAGTGGCGGGACCGTCCCCGCCCGGCTGATGCTCGGTGCTGAACTGGGTGGCGGCCTTACGCCGGGCGGCGTCCTCGGCCATCACCTGCTTCAACTCCCGGTACAGGCCGGCGGCTTCGAGTTGGGTCAGCGGCTTGTGCAGCATGTTGTCATCTTGTTCGGCCATGAGCTGCCCGAGCCGGTCGGAGATGCCAGAGCGGACCCACACGCTGACGGTGCGCCACCGCAACTGTTGGATCGCAGCCAGGCGGCGTCGCCCGCACACCAGGACCCCGTCCGGGGTGATCGTCGGTGGCTGCAACAGGCCTTCCCGGTCGATGGAGGTGGCCAGCGCGTCCAGGTCGCCCAGGTCGGCGCGGTGCCGGCGTCCGACGATGATCGAGTCCACGGCCCGTTCCAGTTCGATGTACCCGGCCGGGGTACTCATGGCCGGCCCCTGCGGGTCGGGGCGGCCAGCGAAACCGCCAATACGAGGTCGTCGTCGCGCAGCAGGATCGGCAAGCTCTCGCCGATCAGCAGCCGCAGCAACACCCCGCGGCCGGCGCTGGTCGCGGCATAGGCCGGGTGCGGGTTGCCCAGCAGGGTCCGCAGCAGCACCGACCATGACCGGCCGGGAACATCGAGCAGGGCGCGGGCGTACCGGTCGCGGCGCAGCGACTCGTAGGCAGTCCGCCGGCTGCCGGACTTCGCCAGCGCGGCGCACACATGCTCGACCCCGGCGCGCGCCGTCTCGGGCGGCCACCCCAGCAGGACCAGGAACCGGACCGCGTGATCCACGGCGGTCTGCGCCGAGGTCCGCGGCTCCGGTGAGACCGACACCAGATCATCGGCCAGATCAGCAGACCCCGGGTCGTCGGTGGACTGGAGTGAAGGGTGGTAGTCGGTCAGCGGGTTGTCTCGGTCGCTGAACCGCTCCGGGTCGTGGAAGGCGGAGATGTGCGGGCGGCGGGCCTGATGCACCGAGCAGAGCAGTCCTTGGGCGCGTTCCTCGGCGATGCAGGTGATCCGTACTGCGTGGGTGATGACCGCCCACGGATCATCCGCGTTCTGGGCCGCCCGGGTGCGCATCACGTCGAACGCCGCCGCTGCGGCCTCCCACGGGTCCAAACCATGCTTGCGCGCCAGAGCGGCGTATTTCTCCGCGGCGAAAGCCATCAGCTGTGCGGCTACCGGGTCGTGCTCCCACGCGCCCGACCCCTGGCCGCGCAGCCGGCGCAGCAGCGCCCGCAGGCCCTCACCGGTGCGGTAGTCCTCCGCCCCGGCCATCGTGCGTGCCGGACCAGCGGCCCGGGCGTTGGTGGTTGGCTGGTTGTTGTTGTCGGTCATGGTGTGGGCACCTCCCGGCAGGCAGGTGCACCCGGCGCTCCCAGCGCCGTTGCACCCGATGCCCGGCCGGCCCATCGACCATCACCGCCCCTTTACCGCATCCCGACCCCGGACCGCACCGGACCCGATTGCGCCCCGCGGCGCCCGAACGCCGATGCCGGCGGCAGGCGCCGTGCCCGGCCGGTCAGCCGCCCCGCGACCTGCCGCGCACTCTCGTGTGCCGCGGTGCGGGTGCGGCGGGCCAGTTCGGTGTGCAGGTCGAGCCCGCGCCCGGCCAGCCGCGAGGAGAAGCGGGCGATCAGATCGGTCGGGCGGACCCACTCGATGCCCCAGCCCTGCGCCTTCTCCAGCGTCGCCTTCGCTTGCTGGTGGCCGATTGCGGCCTCCTTGACCGCATCCGGGGTCCGTGCCGGTTCCTCGACCTGCCGCGATGCTCGCAGCTGCCGATCGGGCTCGGCGTGCCGGTGTTCCTGCTCGATGGGGCTGATGTGCTCGGTCATGGTGTGGCTCCCTCCGTCACGGTCGCAAGCTCCGACCCGGACCGGTCTGGGTCATCTGGTTGGTGCGCGCTGGCGAACCACCGGCCCACCGTCGAGGGATGCACCCCCAGCTCGCGGGCGATCCGCTTGTTCGACCACCCCAGGCCGTGCAGCTCCTCTGCCCGCTCCCGCCGGCTCGGCAGCAGCGCCGGATCGGCCACCGGGTCGCGCCGCCCGGCTGCGGGCAGCTCGCCAGCGGGCAGGACAACGGGCTCCGTGTCGGTGACCATCAGGTCTGCCGGCTCAGGGTCAGGTCGCTTTGTGGTTGTCCGGGTGAGGACGACGGTCAGGTGCGTGATCGCCAGCAGCACGATCGGCGGCACTGCGGCCACGCATGCGGCGAGCCCGCCGGGGACGGTCGCGTCAGCGGCGACCACGGCGTGCAGCGCGTTGGCGGTCACCGAGACCAGGGCGCCGCCGATCAGCAGCGCCCACGGATACCAGGCCGCTCGGGTCCCGCCAAGCGCGACGACCGCGACCGTGGCGACCACGATGATCCCGTCCACGATCAGCGGCCATGCCCACGCCTCACCAATGTCGATGCCGGAGCGGCGGGCCAGGTCGGCCAGGGAAGTGAAGGACAGCCAGAACGCGCCGGCCGCGATGAACACCGTCCCCGCGACCGCGGTCACCACCGCCCACCGCCGGCCAGTCCCGCCCGGCATCACAATCCCCGCGCGATATCCGCAGTCCGCCACGATGTAGAGCCGCCACCGACCCGCCCGTTCGGGCCGGGTGACTGCGGCGCCAGTGCGGGGTGCACAGTCCGGTACGCGGACCGGACGGTCGCGGTGATCTCACGCTCGGCCAGCCCGGCGCGACCCGCGGCAGCCGAAAGCACATCCAACGCGTCGGAGGGCCGGATGCCGTTCTCCGCCAGTCGGCAGGCTGCCCAGAACAGGCCCCGGTTCCGTTCGCCCTCGGCCCGGTTGGCGACCCACGCCGCCAACCGGGACGCGTCCGCCTCCCGCTCCAGCCGAACCGGTGCGCGAGGTGCCGGGGTCGGGCGGGGGTCCAGGAAGTCCCGCAACTGCTCCGCGTCCAGAACGCCGGCGGGCTCTGTGTTGGCGGTTCGTACTCGGTAGCGGAGGGGTTCGCCATCGCTCGGCACGACGGAGGGAGGTGTGACGACGTAGCCACCGTCGCCGCGGAAGTCCACGCCTGCTCGCGCTGCCTGCCAACACGGTTGCCTCGCACCGGGTGTGGCCGGGTAGTAGGCGTGCATTCCGCCCGAGGGAGTGTCCACCATGACCGTCCACCCATCGGTCAGGCCGGCGTAGGTGGCCCGCTCGAATGCGGCGAACCCGCTCACCGGCCCGTGCACATCCACATCGACGACCACCAGCCCCGAGGCCGCACCGGCCGGCACGCCGATATTCGCGCCCGGCCACCGCCGCCACCACGCCGTCACCTGCTCCGGATCGGTAGTGGCGTCGCGGAAGCCATGGACGGTCGCCGGTCGCTTCCCGCCCGGGACGCATGGGAAGACCGGCACACCGGCGGCGACGAGCATCCCCGCCGACTCTGGCAGCGGCCGGCCCGACACCTCACCGATGACTCGTGCCGGGTCCATCACAGCCCCCTCGCCACTGGCACCGCCGGCGCGAGCGCCGGCCGCGGCTCAGCCGCCATCGCAGGTGCTGTCGCACGTGCCTTGTCCGGCTGCTCGGGTCGCTCGGGGTTCGGGTGGTCGCGGGTCAGGCCGGGTGGATCGCCGCCGCCCACCTGGGCCGTAGGCAGGGCGTCGAGGATCGCGACCGCCGCGGCACGGACGCGTTCGCCGGTGGCCTTGACGACCTCGACCGGTGAGGAGTCCTTGACCGTGGACGCCCACCCCGCCACGTACGGGATCGTGTAGTCGCTGGTGTCCATGCCGTGCGCGGCGGCGATCATCAACGCCACCGAGTCGGCCTCCACCTCCCCGATCCCGCGATGCCGGCGAGCCTCTTCGTTGCCGGGGCCGTGCAACCTGACATGCGCGAGCTCGTGGGCCAGGGTCTTCACCTGCGCAGCCGGGTCCATATTCGCCCGCACCGAGACCGTCCGGGATTCAAAGTCGGTCATGCCGTTGGCTCCGTGGATCGCCAGCTCGTCCGGCACCCGCACCACCGCGTACCCGGCCGACTCCACCAGCCCGGCCAGCCCGTCCCACAACCCTTCCGGCGCTTGACCTTTCAGCAGCCGCGGGGCGGGTCGCTCCGGCACCGGGTCACCGGTGGTCTGCGAGACGTCCCACACGTAGGCAGGTTTCGCGCCGACCACACGGGACCTCATGGTCTCGCCGGCCTTCGGCTTCTCGAACCGGCCCAACCGCCGCCACGAGCCGGGGTCTTGCGGTGTGGTCGTGGCGAACCTGCCCCGCACCGGGGCGAAGATCATGTATCCGGCCTGGCCCTTGGCCACCTGGCGCCCCAGCGTCTGCCACTGCTTGAACCCGGCCACATACGAGGGCACCGCGTCCGGGACGCGACCCTTGTCGTAGGCGTCGAGATGCTGCATCTCGATCAGCAGCGTGTTGTTGAACGACCTCGACCGGAACCTCGCGGCGAACTCCAACGCACGCTTCCAGTCCTCGCCCGACACCAGCGCCTCGACCTGCCCGGCCAGCCGCGCATGCAACGCATCAAGCTTCGCGTCCCGCGCCGCCCGCGCTTCCTCCCTCGTCGCCATCACCCAACCTCCTCCCGGCACGGCACACGTTGGGGCCGTGGCCTGCATGACCATGAGGTACGCCAGGAGGACCGGGGAAAGGAGACGGGCGAGGAACGAGGCGGCGGCCGTCAGGCTCCCAGCGAACCCGACGTCTCCCAATCGGGCTACCGGTCACAACACGGGTGCGGAGGTGGGGTGCAACGATCCTGCGGGAATCACCGGGACATATGCGTGGATCACCCGGACCTGTGGGCCTCCGGACCGCTTCGGCTCATCGTTCTGTACCGGCCCGGAGTTAGCCCGACGCTGCGGCGAAACTGACGAGCTGCGAAGTCAGGATCACCCCAACCCACCGAGTGAGCGATGGCCGCGATCGGCGTGTCTGTGGTACGCAGAAGACGGGCCATCCGCTCTGTACGCAGCATGGTCAGGTAGGCGATCGGCGACTTGCCGTACGCATCCACGAACACTCGGCCCAACTGCGACGGTGACAAATGGACCGTCTGTGCGAGCGCATCGACGGTCCACCGGTGCTCTGGCCTGTCGCGGAGGAGGGTCGCAATCGTGCGCGCCTCCTTGCGAAGGGGCGCGAAACGATGAAGCCGCGGAGGCGACGGTCGCGTGGTCGCTCGCTGCGTCGAAGACAACCGAACTGGCGAGGTCGCAATGTATGGCGCGATGATGTGGGCAACGGAGAACCAGAGCGCCTGTATCCGATAGAAGTGCTCGGCGAAGTCGCCACTAATACAGAGCACGACTAGTTCGTCGAGCCACGGCGCCAATATCCCTGCACGATCTTCGCCGAGGTGGAGAATCTGGGTAGGTTCGGAATACAAGGTCGCCGCGAATTCGCGCGCGGCGAGACGGTCGCACAGGAGCCCCGCATTTCTCCAGAAGACTTGATCTACCACATACTCGGTGTCTAGGTAGAGCGTGGTCACAGTGACATAACCCTCGGGCTCACTTCCGCACAAGACATTCGCGCCAAGCACAATGACATCGCCGACTCCGATTGCCTTCTGCCCGAACTCGCCAAACAAGATCGCGGAGCCCGAACGCACAACGACAACCTTCACGCAGTCGTACGCCGCTGGGCCGATTGGACGGTGGAATGTAGCGCCGCGTGCGACGACTGGCGTGAAAACACCAGGCAGGGACTGGCACGTGCCACAATGGTTCATGTCGCGTGGGATTCGCTAACTCAGCCCGATCGAGAAAGCGACCATCGAGACATACATGCCCGCACCCCGGGCGCCAACGCCGCAATCATTGCGTCGACCAGGATCATTACGAGGCCGATGATCATCACTGGGAGTTGCCCCAGGACGCGGCGGTCGGACGATTAGCCGCGCGTCGTACAGCTCCAAGGCAGGCCACTCCGGCTCTAGCTCGGGCTCGGCGCTATCGAGTATGACTGCGGACATCTCTACCGACGATGACGCATCGAGGGAGATCTGCGGGTCGAGGTCGTACGCCACGAGAAGGTCACTTGGACCGTTACCCGCGTTCTTAGCTGACGCGTCGGCCGACGCACCCTGAGTCATCCCAGGTTCGCCTGCAGGCCGGTCCGCGCCAAACAAGGTGCATCGTTCTCACCGTCGCTGTGGTAGCTGTTCGGCGTGCGCCGCGGCTGTGGGGGCACGTCAAGCCGAGTCGGTGGCGACGTCGGTTTGTCTTCGGGGCGGCCGGTCAGCGTCGACGACTTTCCGATCCCTAACATTCCGACGCCTCCTAGTCTTCAGCGAACACCTTGTCCTAAGGGCAAGGTCAAGAAGGTGGCGTCTCTCGTTAGGGGGGCACTGCGAGTTGCCCGCCACGAGCACAACTAGTCATTGCGACCGCGCAGTTTCCCTCGGAGAGACCGGAGTGCCCTCGTGGCCTGGAGCGGAAGAACTCCGTTGCCGAGCGCAGTTGTCTGCTGGTTGGCCTTGAGGCCGTGTACCGGATCAGTGACCCACCCTTCGGGGAGACCCATGATCCATTCCACGAACACGGGCGATGGGCGTCGGCCGGCGTCCTCATTCAGAAGTGCTGGCGCTGGAGCCGCCCTTCCGGTGATGTGCTCCCATCGGACGATGGCGTGGGCGTAGCGTCCCCAGCGGCGAAAATGCCCTCGATCAGGAACCACAACGTCTCTGATCCGCTGTTCTTGCTGCGTGAGCCAGTCGGCCCGTTGAGCGCCAGGTCGATTACCTGGTGGGGAAGCGCGATCGTCCCTCGTCTGGCTCGCACATGATCCAATGACTTGCTGCCGCGTGATGAGTCGGCCGCAAGTGGTGTTCGGAAGGGAGTCTTGGCGGTGGGCGAGGATGAAGATGCGAAGCCTGGGGTGGCTTTGTAGGTGAGTTCCAACAGCGTTTGCCGGTGAGTTTCGACAGCACCCGGTGGCGGCGCTGATTTGGATGTCAGTGAGCGTCTCCGGAGTGCGCCCATCGATCGCCCTGGCGTTTGGCGCGTTACACGGGCAGGAGTTCGTCGACCAGGTCTTGGACCCGGTCGCGGATCTGGTCGCGGACCTGGCGGACTACTGCCAGGGGCTGCCCTGCTGGGTCGGTCAGTGGCCAGTCTTCGTAGCGTTTGCCGGGGAAGTAGGGGCAGGTGTCGCCGCAGCCCATGGTGACAACGACGTCGACGTCTTGGACGAGTTCTACGCCGAGTAGCTGGGGTTGTGCGGTGGTGATGTCGATGTCGACCTCGGCCATGGCCTGGATGGCAACGGGGTTGATCTGGTCGGCGGGTTCGGTGCCTGCGGAGTAGATGTCGATGCGGTCACCGGCTAGGTGGCGTAGCCAGCCGGCGGCCATTTGGGAGCGTCCGGCGTTGTGGACGCAGACGAACAGCACGGCGGTGCGAGCGTCGGTCATGGTGTCTCCTGGACGGGGGCAGCGTTGGTGGCGGTGAAGCGTGACCGCAGGGCGAGGGCGACGCAGACCAGGGCGACCAGGACGGGCACCTCGATCAGGGGTCCGACGACGCCGGCCAAGGCTTGGCCGGAGGTGACGCCAAAGGTGGCGATCGCGACGGCGATGGTCAGTTCGAAGTTGTTCCCTGCAGCGGTGAACGCCAGCGTCGTGGTCCGCTCGTAGCCGAGGCGGACTGTCTTGCCGAGGGCGTACCCGCCGCCCCACATGAGCGCGAAGTAGACGAGCAGTGGTAGTGCGATGCGGGCGACGTCGAGCGGGTGGCTGGTGATCTGGTGGCCCTGCAGGGCGAAGAGGATAACGATGGTGAAGAGCAGGCCGTAGAGCGCCCATGGCCCGATGCAGGGCAGGAACTTCTGCTCGTACCAGGTTCGCCCCTTGGCCTTCTCGCCCAGGCGGCGGGTGAGGAACCCGGCCAGCAGGGGGATGCCGAGGAAGACCAGCACGGAGGCGGCGATGTGCCAGGCGGACACGTTCAGGTGTTCTTGGTGCAGGCCGAGCCAGCCGGGCAGCACGGATAGGTAGAACCAGCCGAGTGCGGCGAAGGCGATGACTTGGAAGACGGAGTTGATCGCGACGAGGACGGCTGCGGCTTCCCGGTCGCCGCAGGCTAGGTCGTTCCAGATGATCACCATGGCGATGCAGCGGGCGAGGCCGACGATGATGAGCCCTGTCCGGTAGGTCGGCAGGTCGGGCAGGAATACCCAGGCGAGAGTGAACATCAGCAGCGGCCCGATGACCCAGTTCAGCGCCAGCGAGGTGACTAGCATGCGTTTGTCGCCGGTCACGGTGTCGAGGCGGTCGTAGCGGACCTTGGCCAGGACGGGGTACATCATGATCAGGAGTCCGAGCGCGATAGGCAGCGAAACGCCTTGGACGTCAACGGCACTCAGCGCATTGTCCAAGCCCGGCACGAGCCGGCCGAGCACGAGCCCGGCCACCATCGCGACCCCGATCCAGCCCGGTAGGAACCGGTCGAGGGTCGACAGTTTGGTCAGCAGATGCGCGCCATCGGTGCCGGGCTCGGCAGTGTGCAGGTCGGTCACGGTGTCAGACGTTTCCGGCCGGTTTGACCGCGCGGATCAGCGCGGAGTGCATGCCTTCGGCGGCCTGATGGGTGAAGGTGACTTCGGCGTCGGTGAACCCGGCAGCAGCCAGGCCATCGAGGTACTCGGCCCGGGACAACGCTCCGGCGATGCAGCCGACGTACGAACCGCGCTCGGCACGGTCGGCCGGGGTGAGGTGGTCTTCGGCGACGACGTCGGAAATCCCGATCCGCCCACCAGGGGTGAGGACACGGAACATCTCGGCCAGCACGGCGGGCTTATCGGTGGATAGGTTGATCACGCAGTTGGAGATCACCACGTCCACCGCCCCGTCGCGCAGCGGCACGTCCTCGATGGTGCCCTTGAGAAACTCCACGTTGGTCGCACCGGCCTTGGCCCTGTTCGCGTTGGCCAGTTCCAGCATTTCGTCGGTCATGTCCACGCCGTACGCGTAGCCAGTCGGGCCGACCCGCCTCGCGGACAGCAGCACGTCGATCCCGCCGCCGGAGCCGAGGTCGAGCACCTTCTCGCCCTCGTGAAGTTCGGCAACCATCATCGGGTTGCCGCATCCCAGCGATGCTGCGACCGCTTCGGCCGGTAGCTCACCCTGCTCGTCCGCGGAGTACAGGGCTGCGCCGAACGCGTCGTCCACCTCACCGGTGCCGCCGCAGCACGTCGCGTTTTCCGTCGGGCCACAGCAGGATTGGGCGGCGTCGACAACTTCCAAAGCGTTGCGGTCACCGCGGATGACGGCAGTCGCTGCGGCGGCGTACCGAGCGCGGACCTGCTCACGAGTCTCGTTGCTGGTGTCGGTCATCATGCACCTCCTATTGAAGAACGTCGATACGAAACATCGTGCACTACACATCGACAGACGTCAATACGTCACCTACGATAGGGCCATGAGCACCAGGAGCGAACTGCCGATCACGCCGACCGGGATCGCCGTCGCCTGCTGCTCCCCGCTGACCGGCGGTGTCCTCGACGACGAGTCAGCGCAACAGCTCGCCGGAGTGTTCAAGGCACTGGGCGACCCGACCCGTGTGCGGTTGGTATCGCTTATCGCGGCCGCCGAAGGCGCTGAGGCCTGCATCTGTGACCTGACCGACCCCGTCGGCCTGACTCAGCCGACCGTGTCGCATCACATGCGGCTGCTCGCTGAGGCCGGGTTGGTGACCCGAGAGCAGCGCGGTAAGTGGGCCTACTACCGGCTGGTCGGCGACGCGTTCGAAGCGCTGCGCAACGCGCTGAGCATCGACGCCTGACCACAGCTCGTCGAGGGTTGCCGCCCGACAGGTTCATAGCGACCACATGCCTGAGCGGGTAATCGTAAGGTGCTCTCGAAACTCACCGACATTTCTCCCCCAGCGCCAGCGGCGGATGCTGTCGAAGCTCATCGGCAAACGCTGTCGGAACTCACCTAAAAAACCACTGGGGTGAGGAGCGCCGACAAGGGACGCCGGTAGGCCGACCGATTGTGCATCCATCCCGAGGTCGGCCAGGTCTCCGAGTACGGCGCCGGCTGCCCGTAGAGGTCGAGCTGGCCCGTCTCCCAGACCCCATTGGTCCGGTCCCACATTGCGAAAGGTTGCGCGACCAAGGTTTGTGCGGTTGGGGTTGCGCCGCTCATCGTCGTCTCCTCTCAAGGGTGCGCGGATGGCCGGTCAGGACAGCAGGCCGCGCACGTTCTCAATCACGACGAACTGGGGTTGCAACACCCCGATCGCCGTTGCCATGTGCGCCCACAGACCAGAGCGGGTACCGGGCGGAAGGCCGACCCGCTTGCCGACCGTGGACACGTCCTGGCACGGGAACCCACCGCAGAGCGCGTCGACCGGGGGCAGGTCGCGCCAGTCGATCGTAGTGATGTCGCCCAGGTTGGGAGCGTCGGGCCAGTGGTAGGCGAAGACCTGGGCAACAGGCTCGCTGTTCTCGGAGAACCAGATCGTGCGGGCGTTGAAGATTTCCTCGGCGGTGAGGTCGAGCCCGCCGTATCCGGAGAACGGCGACCCGACCTGCAAACGACGGTCGCCGTTCGCGACGCTGCCTTCGGGCATGAGGACTCCGGTGGGTCGGTGATCCTTGACCGGTGGTCTCACTTGAGCTCCTGGCCGAGTTGGTCACCTGCCAGGTGCACAAAGCTCATCTGCTCGCGGCCACAGCGTCTCCGACAGTCACCAGCGGGCATGTCCGAAGCAATCAGCGCGACCGGTTCTGCCTCATCTCGGCTGCGTGCGGATCGAGCTACCACGCCTCTTGCAGATCGAGGTTCAAAGCCGCCCTCCGGCAGGCTGTCGCTCACCTCCTCGGCGAGCGGGAGGAGGCGGTACGGGTGACGGTCTCGATGCGCGTCATGTCTGCGGGCGATGGCTACAAGTACCTGCTGCGAACGGTCGCCGCGGGTGACGGCGACCGATCACTGAGCACGCCGTTGACGAGGTACTACAACGCCGAGGGCACCCCACCCGGCCGATGGCTCGGCAGCGGCCTTCCTGGTCTCGGCGCCGGCCAGATCAGGGTGGGCGCCCAGGTTTCGGAGGCCCAGCTTCAACTTCTTGTCGGGATGGGCCGTGACCCGATCACCGGCGATCCACTCGGCCGGGCCTACCCCGAATACAAATCCGTCAGCGAGCGGATCACCGACCGCATTACCGACCTCGACCCTGATCTTGGTCCCGCCAGTCGCGGCCGGGCGGTCGCGGCGATCGAGGCCGAGGAGTCCGAGCGGGGCACGCGGCGGGCGGTGGCGGGGTTCGACTTCACCTTCTCCATCCCCAAGTCGGCCTCCGTGCTCTGGGCGGTTGCCGACGCCGGAACCCAAGCCCTGATAGCGCAGGCGCACCATGCGGCCGTTGCGGAGGTGGTTGCGTTCATGGAACGCGAGGTTGCGGCCACCCGCACCGGCGCAACCGCAGCCGATGGAGCGGTCGCCCAGGTCGACGTGATGGGGTTGATCGCGACCGCCTACGACCACTACGACTCCCGAGCGAGCGACCCGCACCTGCACACGCACGTGGTCATCAGCAACAAGGTCCAGACCGTCCTGGACGGCAAGTGGCGTTCGCTGGACGGGCGCCCGATGCACGCCGCCGTGGTCGCCTTGTCCGAGCTGCACGAGGCCGTGTTCGCCGACCATCTGACTCGCATGTTCGGCGTCGGCTGGGAGTCCCGCGATATGGGCCAGGACCGTAACCCGGCATGGGCGATCGTCGGTGTCCCGGAGGAGCTGGTGGCCGAGTTCTCCACCCGCGCCCGGCACATCGACGCCGAGACCGACCGCCTCATCGACACCTACGTCGAGAAGCACGGGCGGCGGCCGGCGCCGGCCACAATCATGAAGCTGCGCGCCCAAGCCACGCTCTCGACTCGGCCGGAGAAGGAGGTCCACTCACTGGCCGAGCTGACCGCCGACTGGCGTGATCGTGCCGGCCAAGTCCTCGGCGCGGATGCGACCGGGTGGGCGCGCACCATCACCGCCAACGAGACCCCGTTGCTGTTGCGGGCCGACGACGTGCCGCTGGACGTGATCGACGACCTCGGACAGAAGGTGGTCGAGGCGGTCGGTGAGAAACGGTCCACCTGGCGCCGCTGGAACCTGATCGCTGAGGCCGCCCGGCAGACGATGGACTACAGGTTCGCCACCGTCGAGGACCGCGAAGCCGTGATCGGGTTGATGGTGGACGCCGCCGAAGCCGTCTCCCTGCGACTGACGCCGCCCGACCTCAGCATGAGTCCGGCGGTGTTCCAGCGCCTGGACGGCACCTCGGTGTTCCGGCCGAAGCACTCCACGGTGTTCTCCTCCGAAGTCCTCCTGGCGGCTGAGGACCGGCTTCTCGAGCGCGCCCGCACCACCACCGGCCCCACCCTCTCCCTGGCCACGATCGAGAAGATCACCGGCCGGCCCGACCGGGAGGGCCGGATGCTCGGCGAGGATCAGGCCAATGCCCTGGTCAAGGTCGCGGTCTCGGGCCGCACGGTCGACGTGCTGGTCGGGCCAGCCGGGACCGGAAAGACCACCGCCATGAACGCACTGCGCCGGGCGTGGGAGAGCGAACACGGCGCCGGCAGCGTGGTCGGGTTGGCGCCCTCGGCGGTCGCGGCGCAGGTCCTTGCCGACGACCTCGGCATCGAGACGGAGAACACCGCGAAGTGGTGGCAGAACCACCTCATGGACGGCGACACTTTCGGCGCCGGGCAGTTGGTGATCCTGGACGAAGCCTCCCTGGCCGGCACCCTCTCCCTGGACCGCATCACCGCGCTCGCGGCAGAGGCGGGGGCGAAGGTCCTCTTGGTGGGTGACTACGCCCAACTCCAATCCGTCGACGCGGGCGGCGCCTTCGGGCTCCTGGTCAGTGAGCGCAACGCCGATCAAAGTGGCGCCCCGGAGCTGGTCGACATCCACCGGTTCACCCACGCCTGGGAGAAGACCGCCTCCCTGGGTCTGCGGCACGGCCACACGCAGGTCATCGACACCTACCTCGACCACGGCCGCGTGATCGACGGTGACACCGAGACCATGATCGACACCGCCTACACCGCGTGGCGGGCCGACATGCTCGCCGGCAAGGCAACCGTGCTGGTCACCGACTCCAACGAAGCAGTCACCGCGCTCAACGTGCGCGCCCGCACCGACCTGATCCTGGACGGCACCGTCCACGGCCCCCGTGAGGTCGAGCTGCACGACGGCACCCAAGCCGCGGTCGGGGATAGCGTCATCACCCGCCACAACGACCGCCGCCTGCGTGCCGGGCGGGGCTGGGTCCGCAACGGCGACCGATGGAGGGTCACCGAGGTCCGTGACGACGGCTCTTTGACGCTGCGGCGTGCTGGCAAGCGGTGGGGTGCCTCGGTGGTGTTGCCGGCGGATTACGTGGCCGAGTACCTGGACCTCGGCTATGCGGTCACTTCCCACCGCGCGCAGGGCATCACCACCGATACCGCGCACGTCTTGGTGGACGCCGCGATGACGCGGGAGAACCTGTACGTCGCGCTGACCCGTGGGCGCGAGACGAATATGGCCTACGTCGCGGTCGACAAGCCCGACCCCGCCCACGAAGGGGCGCATCCCGGCGACAACCCCGACGCAACCGGCAGGTCGGTGCTGTTTGGGGTGTTGCAACACGTCGGCGCCGAACTGTCCGCCCACGAGACCATCACCGCCGAACAAGAGGCATGGTCGAACATCGCCCAGCTTGCAGCCGAGTACGAGACCATCGCCGCTGCTGCCCAACACGACCGGTGGGTCACCCTCATCCGCGCCTCCGGGCTCACCGAGGAGGAAGCTGACGACGCCATCGCCTCCGATGCCCTTGGCGCATTGGCCGTCGAGCTGCGCCGCGCCGAAGCCAACCGCCACGACATCGCGGTCCTGCTGCCGCGGCTGGTCGCAGCACGCGGGTTCGGCGACGTCGGCGACATCGCCGCCGTCCTCCACCACCGCCTCGCGATGGCCACCGTCCGTCCCGCCGGGTCTGGTCGCACCCGCAAACCCCCGCGGCTGATCGCCGGCCTGATCCCCGAAGCCACCGGCGCCATGAGCCCCGACATGCGCCAGGCGCTCACCGAACGACGCGACCTCATCGAAGCCCGCGCCGACGCGATCCTCGACCAAGCCCTCACCGAACACCAGGGCTGGACGACCGCGCTAGGCACCCCACCCGGCGACAAGCGGACGGCAGCAGAATGGCGGCGCTACGCCCGGACCGTGGCCGCCTACCGCGACCGCTACACCATCACCGACCCCACACCCCTCGGCGCGCCAGCGGAGAGCACCACGCAGAAGATCGACGCCGCCCGCGCCCGCACGGCACTCGACCAGGCACAGCGCATCGCCGACGCCGAGCACAACCAGCCGGAGCCCGCCCGTGGCACGACCAGACAGCCGGTCGGTGCCACGCTGTAACCGCGACCCCTGCGGGTCACGCGTGTCATCGAGAGCTGAACAATGCTGTGAGGCAACCTTAGATAGTCAGGTCAAACCAGCGAGAGGACGGGTTGTGCCCGAGAGCCGCAACAAGTACCTCTATGAGCGCCTGGGCGATCACGACTTCCAGCAGCTCATTGGAGCACTACTGACCCTGCGGTTCCCCAACTTTGTGCCGCTGCCGTTGAGGCAGAGCGACGGCGGCCGCGATGGTGTCGATCCCAAGAAGCGGATCGTCTACCAAGTGAAGTGGTCGGTGACGGGACGAGAGAAGGACCCGGTGTCGTGGCTCGATGCCGAGGTCACGGGGGAGGCCGACAAGATCAAACGCCTTGCCGCAGAAGGCACGCGCCAGTACATCCTCGTGACCAACGTTCCCAGCACCGGCAAGCCAGGTACAGGCACGTTCGACAGACTCAACGCGAAGCTCGACGCGCACTCGAAGGAACTCGGCTTGGAGATGTCCTGTCTCTGGCGCGAAGCTATCGACGCGATGGTCGACTCGGCGCCGTCCGAGACCAAGTGGGCGTACGCCGAAATGCTGGCCGGCTGGGACTTGATCCGCTACCTGATCAGCGAGCAGTCAGCGGCGGCGAAGGACTCAGGGCTTCGAGAACTTCTACACAAGGTCGCCGCGGCACAGTGGGACGAGGATGACCGCATCAAGTTCAGCCAGGTCGAACTGGACCGAGAACGCCTCACCGAACTGTTCGTCGACGTTCCGGCCGAGCGAATCCACGTACCAAGCCGGGTCGCCACCTCGCCACGCGACACCACCGCAGTCGGGGGCGCGGCCGGCTATGTCGCCCTCAAGAGCCCCTATCCGTTCACCCTCGTACGAGGAGCGCCTGGGCAAGGCAAGTCCACACTGAGTCAGTTCATCTGCCAGATGTTCCGGACCGCCTTTGTCCCGGCGCAGACCGCGAACAACAGCGAACTATCCGAAGTCAAAGCGCCGCGCTTCCCAATACGCTTCGACCTCGGTGACTACGCAGCCTGGATGCAGGGCTACGACGTCTTCGACCAATCTGACTCCACGCCATTGAAGAAAGGGAAGAGGAGGGCCGCGGCTCAGGCGACCATCGAATGCTTCCTCGCCGAGTTGATGACTCACGCGAGCGGTCGTGGCTCGGTAACAGCGAAGGAGGTCCAAGAACTCTTCGATCGAGTGCCTAGTCTCGTCGTCCTCGACGGCCTCGATGAGGTCGGTAACGTCGCAGACAGAAAACGCATCGTCAAGGAAATCGACCTGTTCTGCGCCCGTGGTAAGTCTTACGCCGTTGAGCCAAAGGTGGTCGTGACGACGCGGCCCAACTCTGCAGGCTTAGCCGAGCCGAGCCGCGACATCTTCGAGATCATCTCACTTGGCCCCCTCGATGCGACCCTGCGAGATCAGTACCTCCGCAAGTGGTGCGCCGTACACAACGTCCGTGGGAACGACAGCAAGACCCTACGCCGGAACTTCACCGAGAAGACTCGCGAGCCCTACATCGGTGAACTAGCAGGCAACCCTATGCAGCTCACGATCCTGCTGTACCTACTCCGACAACACGGCGATGCGACGCCCAGCCAACGCACGGAACTCTACGACGCATACATGAGCCTGCTACTCGCGCGTGAGGCAAACAAACATCCCGAGTCTGTACGAAAGCATCGAACAGACTTAATGGAGATCGTGCCCTTTCTCGGTTGGTACCTTCAGTCCCGCGCCGAAGAAGACGGCCACAGTGGTCGCATGGCCTACGAAGAGGTCGAAGCGGCGATGAAGCACTTCCAACGCACCTACGGCAAACCCGAGGACGTTGTAGACGAGTTATTCGAGGCGGCGACTGACCGCCTATGGGCTCTGACGAGTAAGGAAGAGGGCACATTCGAGTTTGAGGTGCTCTCGCTACGAGAATACTTTGCAGCCCGGTACCTATACCTCTACGCAGGAGAAGGCGACCATCACTTCGACCGGACTACAGTATTTCGGGAGTTGCTACAGCGGCCCTATTGGCTCAACACCACGCGATTCTACGGGGGTAATGCGGCTGGATCGGACCTGTACATCCTCGCTACCGGCATCAAGCACGAATTGAACGCGAACTCCTCCAGACACGTGCGTGTCGCTGCATGGAGCCTTATTACGGACGGCGTATTCAACAGCCGACCCTTAGAAGCCGCCACCGTCGTGGACTCACTCACGGACGACCTCGGAGGCCAGCTCCTGCTCGCCGCCCTTGACGGCAAAGAGATTGTGCCGCTACCCGAAGGCAGCCACGCGAGTACCGCCTGGAACCGACTCACAACCGAGATCGCCGCCCACCCTGACGACCCACGAACGCAGATTCGAGTACGTACTCTTCGAGAACTGTTCGGGCTGCATAGCGAGTTCACGCAATGGTGGGCAGAACATCTGGCAGAAGCCATTGGGCGCTCTACCGAAACCGCCTGGCTCGCGATGGGAGCAGCCTGCGAAGTCGCCAGCGCGGGAAAAGTAGACATCGCCGGACTGTCCGCCACCGATGGCCACCATGCCCAACTGATCCTGAACGCTGGACTCAACCCGGAGCCAGACAGTCAACTCGAAGAGGAACTGATGCGGGCCGTCCTAGACGGCCAGTGCTCCGAGACGACCTCTGTCCGATCCGCGCCCGCGCGAGTGGCGGTTGCCCTAAGCCCTGCGGAGTTCTATGCGTTCGGGTCCGACGTATCGAACTACCGTCCCGCTTCCTCCTCACCGGACCGTCGATCGCAAGCGATCCAACAACTCCGGAAAGCAAGCTCCCCCTACACCGAGATCGCCGGCCTTCGCCGATTCCGGCGAGGCGAAAAGGGCAGCACCTTTCCCTGGGCCAATACCTCGGCCGCGCTCTTGCAACACGCCGGCCGATGTTGGCTCGTGAGTGAAATCGCCGTGATCGGCGCGGCATCCCCGCTACACAATGGATTCACTCAGGCTCCGGGAACAGACGGTCTGGGATCAAATAGCCACCCCGCGACACTCATCGCGCAGACACGCGCACACCGGGCAGACGCGGACTGGTGGCGCCAAGGTTTGGCCAACTGCGATGACGATCTGGCGACGGCGGAGTGGGCGCTCGCGCTCTGGGCGGTTGCAGATGGCCAAGTGATCGACACGCTCATGGACCAACTGGATGAGGCCGTCGAGCGTCTGCCCACAAGGCTCCGGCGTGCCGTTTACATCGCCGCACAACGTCTGGGAGAGTCCGGGTTCCTCGCCACGCGAGCCGTCACCGCGAACCCAGCCAGCAGGGTGGTCGTAGAGATGCTTCAGGCTCGCCGAGTCGAACAGACACCTACAAGACAGAACGCCGCATCGCCGCCGCGGACGACAACAGACATCGCACCCAAGCCTTTGGCAACGGTGACACGTCGAGCGAAGTGGCTCAAGGTTGATCAAGTTGCTATCTATCGCTGACGGTCGAAACGGATTTGCCTTGCCGGTGGTCGCTGGGAGCGACATCACGGTTGCCCTGGCCCCAGAACCTCGGCCGAGTGCGCGACACTCCGACTCGCAGGCTCAGCCCGTTCTCGGCGTTTCGACCCGATTCCGCCCCGATACTGTTCTGACATGAGCTACAGCTCGCGGCAACGAACGGCCGAAAGGCCCGACTCTCGCTAGGTCTCGCCAGGGGGTCAGAGTGAGCGACCTGGCTCTTGCGGCGGCGAGGGCTGCCGATAGCTAAACCCCGCTCCCGGCACCGAGCGGCCCAGATCCCGGCCCACGGCTGGGCCGCTGTCGAGAAGAACGGTGACATCGCTCGTAGTGGTGACCATCGAGGCGATCCCACGCTTGATGAGGTCGTGCGGCCCGTCGCTCACCACGCTGGTGACCGGGCCGGGCACCGCGCCCACTCCACGTCCCAAGGCGTGCGCGTGCGCCGCGGTGCGCATCGCCCCGGAACGGCGGCCGGCCTCAGGAATCACCGTCACCCCAGACAGCGCCGCCAGCAGCCGACCACGCGCCAAGAACCGCTGCCGCGACGGCACCGCACCGGGCGGAAGCTCACTGACCAGCAGGCCGACATCACCGATACGTTCCAGCAGCTCGCGATGCGCGGACGGGTAGGCCCGGTCCACACCACCGGCCAGGACCGCGACCGTGTGACCGCCTCGCGCCAGCGCGCCCCGGTGGGCGGCACCCTCGATCCCGAAGCTGTCACCGGCCACGATGACCCGCTCGTCATCGGCAAGGTTTCCGGCGAGATCGGACGCGATCTGCATGCCGTAGGCCGTCGCGGCGCGAGCACCCGTGACCGTGACGCGCTCACGCAGCGGCGAGGTCAGCAACGATGTGGCTCCTCGTGTCCACAGCACGTAGGGCGCACGGACTCCAAGATCGCTCACACTTGCAGGCCATTCGGGATCGGCGGGAATGAGCGCCCTTATCCCACGGCCTTCGGCCTCGACAGCGCGGGCGGCAAGGCTCTGGTCCAGGTGCGGGGCCAGGTGCTCGCGCCACACCATCGCCTCGACGCGGGCCATGCCCGGTATCGGGTCGGTGCTCTCAACCAGAACCAAGGTCTGCACCCCGCCGACCTGAGCCAGCACATGCCCGGTCGCCGGGTCATCGGGCTCGGCGATCATCGACAGCACCATCCGTGCCATCCGCTCGCCCGTCACCTGCTCGGCTTTCGACACCATGACCGGGGTCCTCTCGCTGGAAGATTCACCGATCAGGTACGCGCCTACGAGTCAGACCAAAGGGTTCCTCCTGACGGCGGCGAGTCGTACAGTGGAAGCGAGGCAGGTCCTCCTCGATTGCGGGTCCTTCGGGACAGCCCACTTTGGGCACTCATCCACGTACTGCCTCCTCGACGGAGAAACACGTGTGACGAGAGGCCCGCGACGTTCTGCCTTCTCTGGGTGCTAAGCACTCGCGTCCGCTACTACCTACGCCGGTACGCGCCCACCAACATCCTGCTCGACGCGATCCGTACCCGCCGCGGCCTCAAGTGGGGCACCCCCGCGATGCTCCTGGCCGCGCCCTACCTCTACGCCGCAGCTATCTGCACCACTGTCCTCGACCGAGGCGGGCCGGGATGGCTCAACATCCTCGTGATCTTGTTTGTCTGGAACGCCTTCAAGATGCTTTGGATCGGCCCCATCAGCTTCGTCCTGCTGGTCCGAGTTCGCATCCACGAGGCGATTCTGCGCCGTCACGAGCAGCAACGGGATGAGCCGTCGGATGCCCCGCTCCACGTGACGGTGGCAGCGTGATGAACGCCGCCGTCTACACCTACAGCGCCCGTGCTGTTCCCGAGGCGCACGATCATCAGCGAGCCGAGTGTGAGCGACTTGCACACAAACTCGGCTACGAGACGGTCCGCAGCTACCAAGACGGCAGCGGAGCGCGAGACGCGCTGCAAAGACTTCTTGCCGATGTCCGCGAGGGCACACTGTCGGCGCTGTTCATCGTCAGCCTCGACCGGCTCGGCCGCAGGGTCCAAGCGGTCACGTCTGTCCTGGAGACACTGCGTGACGCTGGCGTGAACCTCTACGCGGCAACGAACGGCACAACCCGCCTGCCCGCGTCACCTGCGACCGAGTCACTGCTCGCCCTCGCCACCAGCTATCAGGAAGCTCGCACAGCGAACATCACGCGGTAAGTCGAGGGCGGCGGCCACCAGGGCGAATCACGACACCCTGCGCGGCCACCGCACGCCTTGCTGCCTGCTGGCTCACCCCGAAGCGCATCCCAACCTCCATGAGCGTCAGCCCGCTCTCATACAGGCGCGCAGCCTCCGCGACATGCGCCACCGGCAGCCCGCGTTGTCGCAGCGGAACCGACCTGCGAACGAGATGAGCAGCGGCGGTCCGGCGGTGAATGTCGAACCGCTCGCCAAGCTCAGCGAGGGTCAACCCCTCCCGATACAAGGCCACCAGCTCATCGACCTGGGCCGGGCTCAGAAAGGTTTGAGCCATCCCAACCGAACGCACCAGGCGCCCCCGCTCATCAGTCACAGACGGCTCATACGGCCGCCGACCCTTCTTGTAGACCCCCCGCGACCAGCGCAAAGCCACCGTTTTCAAGGCCGAGCAGGGGTTCTCAAACTCTCTACGGAGGTCCACCACTCGCCGCGTGAGCCGGTCCCGGAACGATACGGAAGGCCCGCGGGATCGCGCGCACCATGAGGGCGGCGTCATACCCGGGCGGCCCGGCGACTGATACGACGGTCGAACTGATCGACCGCAAGAACTAGACCGCGGGCCGATGCGCCGCGCGCCTCGCCGCCGATAGCGTGGACCGCGTGATAGAAATC
>CALANS010000219.1 GCA_937926105.1 uncultured Actinomycetes bacterium
GGGTATACGTACCTGACCCGCCAGGTTGCCGCGGGAGATTCGACCGAGCGCGGGTACACCTCGCTGGGCGACTATTACGCCGCGAAAGGCGAGTCACCCGGTGTGTGGCTGGGGGCAGGTGCCGATGTTCTCGGCTTGACCGGTCGGTATGTCACCGAGCAGCAGATGAAGAATTTGTTCGGGCAGGGCATTCATCCGGACGCTGAGCGGATCGTGCAGGAGAAGTACGCGCTGGGCTGGTCGGTACCAGCGGCGCGGCGGGCCACTCTGTTGGGGGCGCGGTTCCCGGTGTTCGAGGGTGACAGCGAGTGGCGCGGCCGGCTCACGGAACGGTATGCCGCGTGGAACACCGTGCGGGGGCTGCCTGGGGACTGGCCGGTCCCGGCCGCCGAGCGTGCCCGCATCCGCACCGACACGGCGCGGGAGATGTTCACCCAAGCGCACGGCCGGGCTCCGGGCTCCACGCAGGAACTCGACGGTTTCCTGCGTCGGACGTCGCGGCCGACATCCTCGGCGATCGCCGGCTATGACCTGACTTTCACCCCCGTGAAGAGCGTGTCGACGTTGTGGGCTATCGCCCCGATCGAGATGTCGGAGGCGATCGAGGAGGCTCACCAGGCGGCGGTAGCGGCAACCTTGCAGTGGCTGGGCCGGCAGGTGGCCTACACCCGAACCGGTGCCCGCGGAGTCGCGCAGGTCAACACTGATGGGTTGATTTGCGCGGCGTTCACGCACCGCGATTCCCGCGCCGGGGACCCCGATCTGCATACCCATGTCGCGGTATCGAACAAGGTGCGGGTAGCTGGCTCGACCGACCGGTGGCTGGCGTTGGACGGGCGGATGATCCACCGGTATGCGGTGGCGGGCAGCGAGATGTACAACACGCTGCTGGAGGCCGAAGTCACCGCCCGGATTGGGGCCCGGTTCGCCGAGCGTCCCAGCGAAGCGGCGGGCAGGCGGCCGGTGCGGGAACTGATCGGCGTGAACCCGGAGCTGGCGGCCCGTTGGTCCACGCGGAGGGAGGCGATCACCGCTCATCGCGAGCAGTTGGTCGCCGATTTCCGCGCGGCGCACGGCCGGTTGCCGACGGCGGTGGAGATGGTGGCGTTGTCCGAGCAGTCCACCCTGGCTACCCGGCAGGCCAAACACGAACCGCGCTCGCTGGCCGAGCAACGCGCCACCTGGCGCGGCCAGGCCGAAGCAGTCCTTGGCGGGCCGCGGGGCGTGCAGCGGACGCTCGCGGACGTGACCGCCGGCCGCGACCCCGACTCCCCCACCCCCACCCAGAGCCGGAGTTCGGGTTTGCTGGGTCCAGTGTCCCGCGGCGAGGTAGCTGGGCTTGCCGCGGCCACGGTCGCGGCGGTGGCAGGGTCGCGGGCGTTGTGGTCGGCACACAACCTGGCCGCGGAGGCCGCCCGGCAGGTCCGTGGTCGTCCCGGCCTGAGCCCGGAGCAGGTCGTGGAGTGGGTGGGCCGAGTTGCCGGGCTGGCCGCCGGACCGGAGCACTGCGTGCCGGTCGGGTTCGATGCCGACGTGCAGGTGTCGGTGGCCACGCCGGGCCCGTTGACCCGGGCCGATGGCACCTCGGTGTATCGGATGGCCGGCGGGCAGCGCTACACCTCGCCGGCCATCTTGGACGCCGAGCGGCGCATCGTGGCCGCCGCCGGCGCGGGCGGGGCGCGCAATATCAGCCTGGGCGAGGTCGAGTTGGCCGGGTTGGAGTGGTCTGCCAACAACGGCGGCGCGATGCTGAACACCTCGCAGGCGGCGTTGGTGGCGCAGGTCGCGACCTCCGACCGAAAGGTGATGTTGGCGCTGGCGCCCGCGGGTAGCGGCAAGACCACCGCGATGGGCGTGCTGACCCGGGCCTGGCAGAGCGCCGGCGGCACCGTCGTCGGCCTGGCCCCGCAGGCCTCGGCGGCGCACGTGCTGGGCAAGGTGATCGGCGCGAGCGGGGACACCCTGGACAAGCTCGTCTACGACATCGGCGCGGAGCGGGGCCGGGCCGGATGGGACCGGCAGATACGCGACGACACCCTGGTGATCGTCGACGAGGCTGGTCTGGCGTCCACCGGCAATCTGGACGCCGCGATCGGTTACGTCACCGGCCGGGGCGGACGGGTTCTGCTGGTCGGTGACGATCGGCAGCGCGCTGCCGCCGGCGCGGGTGGTGTGCTGCGGGATATCGAGGCCGTCCACGGCGCGGTCAGTCTGACCGAGGTGCTGCGCTTCACCGACCCAGTCGAGGCGCAGGTTTCGTTGGCGCTTCGCGCCGGTGACCCTGCGGCGGCCGCCTTCTACACCGACCGCGGCCGACTGCACCCGGTCGCCGCCGACGAGGCCGCCGACCACGCCTACACCGCGTGGGCACGAGACATCGCCGCCGGCGCGGACTCCATCATGATCGCCCCCACGCTGGAGCAGGTCGCCGAGCTCAACGCGCGTGCGAGGGCGGATCGACTCGCGGCCACCGGACGGCCCGCCGGCCCGGAGCTGCGGCTTCCCAGTGGTGAGACATTGTCCGCAGGGGACCTGATCGTCACCAAACGCAACGCGCGCGGTTTGAGCCTGGGCGGCACCGATTTCGTGCGCAACAACGACCGGTGGATCGTCGGTGAGGTGCACCGCGACGGGTCCATCACCGCGACGCACCATGATCGTGGAGTTACCCGCCGACTGCCCGCCTGGTACATCAATGCCGGACACGTACGCCTGGGGTATGCGACCACGGCCGCCTCGGTGCAGGGCCTGACCGTCGGCCGGTCCGGGGTTCGGCGGGGCACCGCTCACGCGATCATAGCCGACGGCATGACCCGTAACGAGGTGTATCCCGTGCTCACCCGCGCCACCGACGGCACCCACGCCTATGTCATCTCCACCCGTCGCGGCGATCCGCACGACGTCGTCCGACCCGAATCACTGCGCCCGGCCACCGCCGCGGAAGCTCTCGCCCGGATCATCGCCACCGACGGCTCCGCGGTCTCGGCCACCACCGCCGCCCGCCGGGCTCACGACCCGGTCGGCCGCCTCGCACCCGCCGCAGCCGCCTACACCCACGCCGTCGGCACCGGCGCCGCCGCACTCCTGGGGCCCAAGCGGATGGCGCAGATCGCCGACGACGCCGACGCCGCCGTACCCGGCGTCACCGCAGCTCCCGCGTGGGACACCCTGCACCTGCACCTGGCCCGCCTCGCGGTCGACGGCCTCGACCCCATTGAAATGCTCGCCGCCGCAGCGGCACGCCGCGAGCTAGGCACAGCCCGAGACGTAGCAGCCGTGCTCGACTGGCGGACCGACCCCAACGGCGAGCACTCCCACGGCGGCGGGCCGCTGTCGTGGCTGCCCGCGATCCCCCGCCGACTCAGCCGGACCCCCGAATGGTCCGCCTACCTGGCTGCCCGCGCCCGGCTCGTCACCGACCTCACCGCGCAGCTTTCCGCCGACGCGGCCAGGTGGGATCCATCGACCGCGCCCGGATGGGCCACCCCATACCTGGACCAGCCGACGGTGCTGCGTGACCTCGCCGTGTGGCGGGCCGCCCACGCCGTGCCCGAGACAGACCTACGGCCGGCCGGACCCCTGCCCGGCCCGATCGCCGAGCAGCACATACACAATGCGCTGTCCAGACGGGCCACCACCGCCGCCGGCAATCCCCACGACGGCGCCAGCCGATGGTTCACCACGCTGAGCGCACTCGGTGCCGATCACGTCACAGCCGACGACTACTGGCCCGTCCTGGCCGGCCGGCTCACCCTGGCAGGCAACGCCGGCCTGCCCGTCGGCGCGCTTCTCGAAGGCGCGGTGCGCGGCCGGCCGCTTCCGGCCGAGCAACCCGCCGCCGCGCTGTGGTGGCGGCTGGCCCCGCACCTGGGCGACCTGACCGCCACCGGCAGCGGACGGCACCACCAGCGACCGCCCTGGACCCACAGCATCACCGGCGTGATCGGCACTGACCTGGCCGACGCCATCACCGCCGACCGGCTCTGGCCCACCATCGTGACCACCATCGACGCCGCCGCCCGCCGCGGCATCGACCCGACCGTCATGGCCGCCGACGCCGCCGCGCTGCTATCCGCGCACACCGCAGCGCTCCCGCGCCACCAGGCCGCGGCCGCGCTGCTGGCCACCATCACCACCCTGACCGACCCGGCACCCCCCGACCCCGCCGAAGTCCCGCTCGACCCGATCGACGAGGAGACCTCGGCGCCCGACGACGCCCGCACCGCCCACCACCCACCGGCGCGCGACACAGTCCCGGCGCAGACGCCGCCGCCGCTGCTGGACGACGACGAGCCGCCCGCACCGGAGCTGTTCCCGCCCGACACTGCCCAGGCAGAGCAGAACGCCGCCCTCGTCGAGTGGGAGGCAGCCGACCACGTAGCCGCGATCGAGCGCAGCCTGGCCGCCCAGGCCGCCGCCCACGACTTCTACACCGCCCACGCGCCGCGCTCCTGGGTCCCCGGATACCTGACCGGCCGGGGCCTGCCCGCCGACGCCGCCGGCTACGCGCCCGCCGGCTGGGACCACCTCGTGCGGCACCTGCACGCCGCCGAATTCAGCGACAACGAAATCAAAGCTGCAGGGCTGGCGAAAACCTCGACCCGTGGCACCCTGATCGACGTGTTCCGCGACCGCGCCGTGCTGCCCATCCACGACGACCACGGCAGGATCGTCGCGTTCATCGGCCGCGCCAACCCCGCCGCCCCGGCGTCCGAGGACTACCAGCCGCCCAAATACCTCAACTCCCCCGGCACCGACCTGTTCGCCAAGTCCGAACTGCCCTACGGACTCAACTCCGATGCGATCTCCGCGCTGAAGGCCGGCGCCGACCTGGCCATCACCGAAGGCCCCATGGACGCCCTGGCCGTCACCGAGGCCGCCCGAACCGCTTTGCGGAACCTGGTGGCCGTCGCACCGAACGGAACCGCCCTCACCCCGGGCCAGTTGCACACCCTGAACCGGATCGGCCCGCTGGCAGACCGGGTCGTCATCCTCGCCCTAGACAACGATCCCGCAGGGCTCGCCGCCGCCGCCCGGGCCTACCCGTTGCTCGTCGCGGCCGGTGTCACCGAACCGCTGACCGTCACCGACTGGTCCGGCAAGGACCCCGCCGAACTACTCGCCAACCGCGGGCCGGCCGGCCTGGCCGCCGCGCTCGACCACACCCGGCCGCTGGCCGACCTCGTCGTCGACGCCGCCCTGAGCCGGTGGCCCATCGGCGACGGCACCGTCGAAGCCCGCTCCAACGCCCTCAACGAGGCAGCCACCCTGGTTGCCGCCATGCCCGCCGCGCAGGGCGCACGCCAAGCCGAACGGCTCACGCAAGCCCTGGACCTGGACCCCTTCACCGTCACGGCCGCGATCGACCGCCGCCGTGTAGACCGGGAACTGGACCTGCCCGCACCGCCAGTCCTGTCCCCAGGATCGATCGCCGCCATCACCGAAATCGCCGCACAGAACCGTGGCCTGACCGACCTGGCCGGCCGCATCCACCCCGACCTGACCGCCGACCCCGGATGGCCCTCCCTGGCCGAGCACCTGCATCGGGCCGCGGACCTCGGCTATGACATCACCACCCGCCTCCCCCGGCTGGCCGATGGCCGGTCGCTCGACTCGCGAAATCCCGCTCGCGACCTGGAATTTCGGCTCATAGCCGACTGTCCCGACTGCTACCAGCCCGTACCCGATCAACCCGCCGCGGAGCCTGGAAGCGCTGCCGTGCACCCGGCCGCGCACGCCCCCCGACCCGGCCCTGCCCCGGCTGTGCCGCGGCCCGGCCCGGTGCCGCGCCGATGACCCCGCAGCAACCCAACCAGCCGCGGCAGCCCGGGGCGGTGAGATCGGCCCCCGACGCCGCCGGGCGGCGGCCGTTAACACGGGCGTGGCTCAAACGGCGGTACGTCGACCAGCGGGGGACCGCCGAGCAGATCGCCGCCGAGACGAGTTGGTCCTCGCAGTACGTGCGAGACCGGTTACGGGAATATAAGATTCCGCTGCGTCCGCGGGGCGCTCCTCCGGGCGGTGGCGAAGCAGTCGACGCCGGCCAGCTGCGCCGCTGGATTGATCAGGGCTTGTCGGTGCAGCAGATCGCTTCCCGCTGCGGGTACAGCCGCGCCGGTGTGTACAAGCAGCTACAGAAGCATGGCCTCGCCCCGCAAGCGCGAACCGCCCCTGCCCGCCGCGCGCCGAAGCGACTCCTTGACGAGCTGGCCGACCTCTACCTCAAGCAGCAGCTGAGCCTCACGGACATCGGCACCCGGTACGGCCACGGCACCCAATGGGTACGCGACCGGCTCACCGCCGCAGGAGTGACACTGCGAGGGCGAGGGGACACCACCTGGAAAGCGAGCCTGCCCGACCTGGTTCGTGCCGGTTTGACCACCGCGCAAATCGCCGCACAAGTCGGCCGGAGTTCCACGACGGTGCTGCAAGCACTACGTGCCGCCGGGTTGCGCGCCCGGCAGCCCCGAAAGCCGCTGCCCGATCCGGCGCTGCTCCGTCGGCTGTATGTGGATCAGCAGCACAGCATCGCCGAAATCGCCGAACGCCTCGGTGTGCCGCCGCGACGCATCAGCCGGGCCCTCGCCGCGGCCGATATCCCGCGCCGGCCGGCGCATACCCGTCGCCGCGTACCGTCGATCTCCGCGACCGAACTCCGCCGCCTGTACCAGGTCGAGCACCTGAACATCGCGGCCATCGCCCGCCACCTGGGATACAGCGACCACATGGTTCGAAACGCGCTTCGAGCACACGACATTCCAGTGCGCACCGGCCAGGACCATCCGCCAACGCCTCGGATCAGCGCCGCCACCCTGCGCCGCTTGTACGTGCGAGAACGACGCGACGATGCGGAAATCGCGGCACGCTGCGCGGTACCAACCGACCGGATACGGCAACTGCGCCGGCGCCTGGGGATCCACCGGCCCGCGGTCAACCCGCCGCACCCCGCGCCCCCGGCATCCCCGACACCCCGCACACTGGCCCGCCTGTATCAACGTCAGGGAATGACCCTGGCACAAATCGCCCACCGCTACCACACCTCGAGTCCACGGGTTCGAGCCTGGCTCGACGACGCAGATATCAAGGTTGCCCCTCGCACGAGCCGCGCCGAGCGCCGCCAACTCGACCTCGCCAAGGTTCGACATTTGTACGTCGACCGAGAATGGACAGCGACGGACATCGCTGCCGAACTCGACACCACCGTGCATTTGGTACTGCGCACATTGCACGACAACAAGATCCCGGTGCGACCCGGGGGCGGCCATCCCCGGCAGCCGCGACGGGAGCCGCCCGATCCTCTACTGGAAGCGCTCTACAGCGACGACGATGTGCAGGCCTTGTTGCGTCGGCATCGCATTCCCGCGCGGCCGGCAGCCGGACCGATCGCCGACCGCTTTCCCGTCCGCCCACCGCTGACTAGACGGCTGCTGCGCGAGGCGTACCAGACCACGGGCCTCGCGGCCAGGCACATCGAGTTGCTCACCGGGCACCCAGCCGACCAGATCCTGGATGCGCTGCACTCCGCAGGAATCCCGGTGCGCCGACCCGGCCTGTCACCCTGGTCGACTCGCCAACGACACGAACAACGATAGCCGGAGGGACTCCCGTAATGATGCTCCGGCTACCCGGCGACGACGCTCGGCGACCTCCGTCAGGAGGTGCTGGGGGCTCGGCGGGCGCGGGCGATCTTGGCGATGCCGGGCGAAGTGGGGCGGCCGAGGATTCGGTCCATCTGCTCGCGGAGCTTTGCGGCCTCGACGATGTCCGGGCCGACCCTGATGACGCGTTTCGGCCCTGCCGGTTGCTGCTGTTGTTCAGTGGTCGTCATGGTGGCCCTCCAAGTCTCCTCCAGTGTCCACTACAACTTCCACGTCGTCCACCATCGCGGCCGCTGCGAACTCGTCCAGACCTGCGGGCTGGTTCAGGGCGTCGATGAGTGCGGCGTCTGCGCCGGCGTCGTTCGCTCGAAGTTCTTCCCGGCCGAGGACCCCGAGCAATCTGCTGCCGGTGGCCCGGCGGTGGAGATCGTTGCTGGTGGTGAGCGATTCGGCCCACTGCACCCGACGGAACCATTCTTCCCGGCGGGCGCGGGCGCGTTCCCGGGCCGAACTCCACAGGGTGCCCAGGACGCCGAGGACGCCGCCGAGGGCGGTGCTGGCGAGCACGACCCACCAGGGCGCGCCGGTCATGGTGTGGGCCAGGGGTAAAGGGTGCCTCGCGGCGGGCCGAACCCGGTGGGGCGGCCGGCGTCGTCGAAGGTCATGGGGCCAGGGTGTTCGTAGCTTCCGTTGGCGTGCGCGAGGGCGGCGAGCACCAGGTGCATGCGGTCGCGGTCCAGGCCGGGAACATTCTCGTCAAGCCGGACGGGTTCCCCGCCGGCCAGGGAGCGCACGATTCGAAGGAGGCGTTGTTCGCCGCCGGACAGGGCCGCTAGTTCGTTGTCGGTCATCGTGTCGGCGTTGAGCCACGGCCGGTCGCTGTCGGCGTGCTCGATCCAAGGGTAGGCGGGGTTGGCGAACCGGCCGCCGAACGCGCGCACCAGTAGCTCGACGGCTGCCTCCAAGGGGTAGCTGCCCGCGGCCCAGGCGCGCAGCCGACTGTGAATGATGCTGGTGACGGTCACGGCCGTGCCGCAGCGCCGATGGTGCCTTCGAAGGTCAGTACTCGATGCATGGGACTCACCTACAACGGATCTCGCGGCCCGATCGGGCCGCATGCGGTCGTGGTCAGCGATGCGCGTCGCTCACTCGGGCGGTGTCGTTGTCGGCGTCGGTGTCGAGGTCCACGACGGCTGCCGCGTCTTGGTCCGAATCGATTGGCATGTCGGCGTTTCCGTAAGCGGGGAACTCGGCCCGGGGCGAGGTGTGATGTTCCGCGGTTGCTTGGTCGGAGGCGTCGTCGTCGGTTCGGGCGGCGGGGGTGATCTGCACGCGGCTGTAGCGCAGGGTGGGGCCGATTTCCTGGACGTGCAGTTCGCTGACGACGTGGTTCGTGCCGTGCCGGTCGGTGTAGCTGCGCTGGGCGAGGGTGCCCTGGGCGATGACCCTGGTGCCTCGTCGCATGCCGCCGGCGGCGTTGTCGGCGCCCGGTCCGATCAGGTGGCATCGCAGGTACACGGTGGGGCCGTCGTAAAAGCGCCGGGTGTCGGGGTCGAAGCGGCGCTCGTTGGTGGCGATGGTGAACGCCACGGCCGGGGCACCGGAGGGCAGGTGACGCAGTTCGGGGTCGGCGGTCAGGTTGCCGATCACGGTGGTGCTGGTGGAGGTCATGACGTCGGTTTCCTTTCTGCTGCGCGGCAGGGGTTGGCGAGGTCGCCGGCCAGGCGGTCAGGTGGTGGCGTTCGGGCGGGTGGCGGCGTGGGTGTCGGCGGTGATGGCGTCGGCTCGCGCGGCCAGGGCGTCGAGGTAGGCGGCGTGTCGGGATTCGCCGGGCCAGCTGATGTGTCGGCCGTTGCGGCAGGTGGATTCGCCGAGCCGGTCGGTCATCCGTTGGCAGAACGTTGGGTAGCTGTAGCGGTGCCATTCTTCGATGGCTGCGGGATCGCGGGCGGATCCTGCGGTGAATCGCCCGATGGCCAGGGCGGCCAGTTCCTGGGCGATGTGGGGGTGCGCGGTCCAGCAGGCGGGGATCATGCCCTCGGGCCGCCAGCAGTATTCGTGGTTGAGCCAGACGGCGACCTGTTCGCACCAGGTCCAGATGGCCCCGCGCAGCGGCGGGGGGCAGCCAGCGGGGTCCCAGGGCCGAGGCAGATCGACCGCGTACTGGCCGGTTTCGCTCTCGCGGCTCTCTCGGCGGCCGGGTTGGAGCAGGTCGAGGGCTCGGCGGACGATGTTCGGCGGCTGCGGGAACGGTTCGGCGATCTCGTCGGTGTAGTAGTCGACTGTTTTGGTGCTCATCAATTCGGGTTCCAGCCCTTCTCGGATCGGCTCAGGGTGCCTGTCGGTGGCTCGTCGGGTGCTGTCGGCGCGGCGAGGCGGTGTTCGCGGGCGTAGGCGAGGGCTTGCGCGGTTGCCTGGCTGGCGCTGGGTAGGTTGCCTCGGTGCCGGGAGACGCGGGCGCGGGTGGCGGCCAGTTCGTCGGCGAGCGCCCCTCCTGCGGCACCGTCTAGGCAGCGACGCAGCTGGGCGATGATAGGCGGTGCGGCGCCGGCGACGACCAGGGCCTGCCGTTCCGGGATGCGGCGGATGTCACCTGGCCGCAGCACGCGCACGTCTTCCCCGGAGCGGGTGGTGGCGACGCCGCCGGGTCCGTCGTTGACCGATAGTCGGGAGATGCGCACGTCATCGAGCAGGTCGGAGATCTCGCGGTAGAAGTGCACGTCTTTGCCGCCGCCGAAGACGATCAGGTTATTGGTCAGGCCGAACAGGGAGCGGGCTTCGTCCTCGCCGTAGGAGACGACCATCTGTTTCCAGGTTTGCGCGGCGTAGATGAACGACAGGCCCAGGGCGCGTTCGTTGGCCATACGCACCCGCAGGGTGGGAAGCGGTGTGGTGGAGGGCAGCTCGTCCAGGCATGCCAGAAAACACGGGGCGAGCCGGCCGTGCACGCTGTCGGTGGCCAGCGCCAGGGCGGTGTCCAGGCCGTGTTCGGCGACGGCGGTCATCAGCGGGGCGGCAGAGGCGTAGGGGTCTTCCCGGCCGAGCAGGTATACGGTGCCGCCGGCGCGGATCAGCGCGGCCAGGTCGGTGGCGGGCCGCCCGGGTCCGGGGGTGCAGCGGGCGCGGATGTCGGGTTGGAAGAACAGCGCCATGGCCTGCTGGACGGTGGTGACGGTGTTGGCGACGGTGTCGGCCGAGCCGTGCAACGCGCCGGCGAGCAGGCCGTCCCAGAAGCGGGCGGCGTGGGCGTGCTGGCGCAGGATCTCGGCGGGTTGTTCGGCGGCGACGGGGTTGGCAACCCATTCCAGGACGTCGTTGATGTCGCGGCCGGTCAGGGCGGCGGCGTGCAGGAAGCATTGCAGGACCTTGGCGGTTTCCGCGGCGTAGAAGCGGGCGGCGTTGTCGGCGCGGCCGCCGGAGACGGCGCCGGTGATGGTGCCGGCGGCGAATGCCTTGGCGCGTCGTTCGGCGATCTTGGGGTCGACGCATCCGGCGACGGGGTCCCAGACCAATTCGGGGAAGTATCCGGCGGCAGCGCCGAACGGGTCCAGGACGGCCACCGGCCGGAGCGGCCCGTCCCGGTCGACCGGTTGGTGGCGGCGGGGTGCGGTCAGCAGCAGGTCGTCGAGTTTGGTCAGGGTGGCCAGCGCCGGTCCGTCGTGGGCCAGCAGGGCGGGGGCCAGAAGGTCCAGGGTCTTGCCGGAGCCTTGGGCGCCGAACACGCCAGTGGTGCGGTCGTAGCGGCACCACAGTTCGACGCCGCGGGGCTGGGCGGAGCGGCCGAGGCGCCAGCCGAGCCGTGTCGGGTTGACAGTCATTGGCTACGACCGCCTTTGCCACTGGGCGGGTAGAGGTCGGGGCGGATGATGGACTTGGCGGCGGCGAGCTGGGCGACGCCGAGGGCGTCGGCGGCTTCGGAGCGGGTGGCCATGCCGCTGGCGGGCCGCCGGTAGCGCCAGACGAGCATCCCGGCGGCAACAGCGAGCCCGAGGAATGCCAGTTCGGCGACGGCGACGCCCGCATACACCCAGGTCCTGCCGGGTAGCCGGGCAGCCGCGGCGGCGGGCAGGCCGGCGCCGGGACGTCCTAACGCCAGTCCGCCCAGGGCGTGCAGCATGTGCTGCGTCCCGGCCGGCCATACCCATCCGCCGCCGGCCAGCGCGGCGGCGGCACCTTGGCCGGTCAGCGCGGCCAGCGCCGCACCCATCACGGCGCCGCTGATCACCAGGAAGGGAAGTTCCCAACCTTGCCCGAGCGGGGTCGGATCTGATCGGTCGCGGTCGGTGATCCTGACGGCCATCGTTGCAACTCCTTGGCGTGCTGGTGGTTTAGCCGATGTGGCGGACGTCGCTGATCTGTCCGAGCCACCGGCTGGCCTCGGTGAGCTCGACGGGTACGCCCGTTTCGGGTGCCTGGATCAGCCACACATGGTGGCCGTCGGATCGTTGGGTGTAGCCGACGATCATCCCGACGTGCCCCGGGGCAGCGGGCGTGCCGTCCGACCCTGGGATCGTTACCAGATCGCCGCCGACGGCCTGGGACAGGTCGGGCGGTTCCGGGGTGCCGGCGTACGCCTGGTCGGCGGCGTGGTGCGGCAGGGCGACGCCGGCGGCGGCCCAGGCGGCCATGGTCAGCCCGGAGCAGTCGTACGCGTCGGGCCCGGCGGCGGCCCACACGTACGGCTTGCCCAGTTGCGCCAGCGCGAAGCCGACCGCGCGGCGGCCCGCGACGGTGCCGGTGACGATCAGATCGGCCGGGATGGTGGTGGTGCCGGCGGTGTTGCCGCCGCGAGGGCCGGCGATCGCACCGCCCGCCGGGGTCGCGCCGCCGGCGCCCGGGCAGACGGCGGGGCCGCCGGTGGCGATCGCCGGCCCCGCCGGCGTCGGCATGTCGACTCCGGTTGGGGCGGCGCTGCTGGGCTCGTCCGTTGGGATGGCGTCCGCGGCGACAAGCGCGCCACGCCGGGGAAAGTTCGCCCGAGCAGAGTCCGGGGTAGTGGCGGCGGCCTCCGCAGTGGGCCAATATATGCCCACCAGGGCGGCGCCCAGCGCCGCGTTGGGTTGGTACCGCTCGGGGTAGGCCGATTGCTGCACGGTCTGCGCGTCGACGCTGACCGATTGTTGTTGCCAGTTCGGTATGGCGGTCAGCCGGTCCAAGAAGGCGTCGGCGGCCTTGACCGGGTCGGCGGCCACCGCCGCGGTGTAGAACGAGACCCGCTGCTGAAACAGTCCTTCCGAGTCGTGGTCGTAGTGAATGGTGCTGTTGTGCAGCGAGGATTCGGTGAACGCAGTGGTCACCGCGATCACTCCCGCGTAGACGGGCAGGTGTCGCCCGGCGGTGACCGCGACGACGGTGCGTGCGTTGCCCAGCTGTTCGGCGTCCAGGCGCACGCCGGCCACGGTGGCGCCGGTTCCGCCGCCGGCGCAGCCGGTGATCGGCGGCGGGGTGCCGGCGACGGCGCCCAGGATCATCACCATCCCGGCCGTGACGGCCACCGGGACGGTGATCGCGGCGGCGACGAAGATGGTCGCCGCCCGGCCCCCTCCCCCGGCCCCGGCGTTCACGCCGCACCGCGCGTGTCGGCGTGAACGGGTCCGCTGATGGCGTCGTTGGTGTAGGTCAGCGGGACTTCGGAGGGCGTGAGGATCGTTTCAACCTTGGCGTAGTGGGTTCCGACCACCCACAGGGCGCGGCCTCTGGCGGTGGTGGCCCAGTCGGTGACGATCTTCTCGGCAATGGCGGGTAGGCCGAGCAGTCCGGATAGTTCGTCGCCGATCTTGTTGTCCTGCCCGAACAGCACCTTGGTTCCGCACAGGTGCAGCAGGTCCTTGGCGATGGCCACGGCCTGGCTTCCGGCGTCGCCGACGGTCAGCATGTCCGAGGGCTTGTGGGCGACCACGATCTGTACGGCGCCGTCGCTGCGGGACAGCCGAAGGTCCGCGTCCAGGGATTTGACCGCGTCGGTTCCCAGGCGCATCTGTCGCCAGCACTCGTCGCGGATGATGATCCGTAGATCGTCCGGGTCGGCGATCTCGGTCATGGCCCGACCCCAGGAGTTCAGGCAGATCAGCGCTACCCCGACGGCCTCGTCGCCTAAGCCTTCCAGGCGGGACAGCGACAGCGATTGGATTGGCGCCCGCCAATCGACGTGGATGCTGGTGGGTGCGTCGAACAGGCCGGCGAGGTGTCCGCGGACCAGGGCGCCGAGCGCGTCCCGGACGGGCCGGGTGTCGTCCAGGAAGTGTTGACGGGATGCGTAGCGGCATTCGCTGACCAAGGCGGGGCTGGGTTCGGCCAGGGCGTGCCACAGCCGGGGGATGGTGATCTCCGCCATGCGGTCGGCGCCGGTGGTGTAGCCGGTCAGCTCGGACAGCGCGGCGCCGACGGCGGTTTCCGCCGGCGGGTCGAAGGCGACGTTCTGGGAGCCGACCAGACCGCGCAGCAGGATCAGCCAGCGGGAGAACACCAGCACTGCACGCCGCTTCGCCTCGACCCGCCCGAGGCGGGTCCAGTCCGAGCCGAGCGGCCCGAAATCCAGTGGGTTGATCCGGGCCGCCAGGCCGTGGCCCACCTGATGTGGGGTGACACCGACCGCGCGGCACAGCGACTCGTATTCGTCTTTGACATCACCGAGCACGAGGGTGCGGTAGCCGTAGGGCATCAAACGCAGAGACAGCGTCTTGACCGTGGTGGATTTGCCCTGACCCGGTTCGCCGAACACGATGACGTTCGGGTTGGTGACAGGGACCAGATCGTCGGTGGTCCAGCCGATCGGGTCGGCGTGGAACGCGCCTCCGGTGAAAAAATCGATGCCCATGGGGGCACCGGTGGGCGGCAGACCGGCGCCGGCGATCAGCGGCCACACCCCCGGCGCCTGCTCCGAGGTCATCCGATACACCGGCAGCGGCGCGGGCACCGCGCACCAGCCGGCCTGCCGGCCCGCGCGTCCGTGCCGACCGATGCTGGCGGTGAACGGGTCGCTCTCGCGGCTGCGGGTCGGTGGTGGCGCAGCCGCCGGCAGCCGATGGCCGAAATCGCCCAGCAGAGCGGGCACGTCGCGGCCGCGTCGGGATCGGCCAGTCGGGATACTCATCAGCGGCCCGCCCGCCGTCGGGGAAGGCCGATGCCCAGCGGGACACAGGCCGCGACGAACCCGGAGTCCTGGGCCAGATCCAGCCGCAGCGGAGTGAACCCTGCCCCGGCGATCGAGGAGTCCAACCGGCGGGCGGCATCGCCGATCGAGGCCTCCGCGTCGACGGTGACGGCGGCGACCACCGCGACGCGCACCAGGGCGTTGCCCTCGGCCAGCCGGTCGTCCTGCCCGGTGACGCGGGCGGCGGCGCGGCGTTGCGCGGCCCGGATCCGAAACCCGGCCCGGGCACGCAGCTGCGTGGTCAGCTCGGTGCTGAACTGCTCCCCGCCGACCATCCGGTCCGCGCGCCGCGGGTCGATCGGTTCGAAGAACACCGTCAGCGCCCGCCGCTCCCCCGTCGTGGCCGGCGCCAACACCGGGGCCAAAGCGCCCATCACCGCGCCCTTGTCGGGCAGCAGAACCGCGCTGGACGCGCTGCGCCACGCATCGTGGGTGTAGCTGCGCGGCGCAGGGGTGGGGGCGACCGTGGGACCGGCCGCAGCCAGCGGCAAAGCGCCTGCGGCGGCGGGGTTGCCGGCAGCAGCAAGGCTGGCGGCGGTCAACGCGGCGGCATCGCCGGGGGCGTAGCCGGTGCGGATCGCCTCGGCCAGCCCGGCCGCGTCCAGCCAGGACACGGCGGTAACCCCTACCCCGCCCAGCAATTCGGAGGCCACCTGTGCCATCACCGGGTGCAACACCCGGCCGTGGCCGTCCACTCCGCCGCCCGCCTGCCGGGCCAGCCGTGCGATACGCGCCTCGGGCACCACCACGGTGACGAACGCCTCGTGCCGCACCGCCGCCGTCGACATCACCCGGTCCAGCTGGCCGGCCACCGCCAGCGCCAATGGTGCGGCGTCGCCGCGGCGGTGTTCGGCCCGCCAGCAGGCCCGGCGGGCACCGTTGTCCGGGGTGGTGCGCACTTGCAACGCCAGGGCGCGCACCAGCCCACCGGTGGCGGCCGTCTCCAACAGGGCGGACAGCGCCGCCCCCATCCGGGCTCGGGCGTCCGGGTCGGCCAGGCCGATACCGGCGTGGGTGATCCGTGCCGTCACCGCCCAGGTGCGTTCCCGGTTGTCCAAGATCAGAACCGGCCGGTCCCCGGTCGGCCCGTACGGCGGCCCGTCGAACGTGCGCACCCCGGACAACACGCCCGGCAGGTCAGGCTGGTCCAGGTCGGGCGCCGTCCCGGTCACCGCCAGCGATTGCCACGGCGACCAGCCGGTGGCGATCCCGACGGCGTGCAGCAGCCAATCGCCCAGCCAGCGGGCCGTCGGCCGGCCCCGCACCGGCACCGCCACCAGCAGGCCAAACACCGCCCAGGCCGGCAGCCACGCGGCGGCCAGACCGTAACGGGCGGTGCTCACCGCGCCCAGCACCGGCAGGCTGCCGGCCAGCAGCACCACCCACGCCGGCAGGGTCAGCCCGGCGATGCGGCCGCGCCGGTCCGGTGACCACGACCCGTACCGCACCGGACCCTGCCGCTCACTCATACCTCCACTCCCCCATCGGGTCTGGCCGCCGCAGCATCCCCAGCATCCGTAGCCCTCGCCGGCGGCGGTGCAGGTGGTGGTTGTTGCGGAGTGGGCGGCCCCGGTGGGGACTGCCGGCCGGTGGCGTCGCGGCGGTTCCGGGCGGCCCGCTCATCGGTGGGCGTCATGGTGTAGGACGGGTGGCCGACACCGCCCTGGCCCAGCACGTCCGAACCCATATCCACGGCACGGTTCGCCACCCTGACCGCGGCCATCACACCCGCCCCGTACAGCGACGCCGCCGAGCCGGCCATCGCCAGCGCCCCGGCCAGCCGACCACCGGAGATCGACTCCGCCGCGGCCTCACCGCCGCTTCGCCCGTCGGTGCTCACCGCCGCGGCCGCCGGCGACCCCGCCGACCTACCGCCGCCGGATAGCAGCCCGCCCAGCCCGCCGCTCTCGGTGAACGAGGAGCGCAGCGCCGCCCCGGACGCCGTGGAGGGCTCGACGAACGCCAACAGCCGGAACACCACCAGCGGGCACACCGCGGCCATCGCGATCAGAAGGCACGAGACGACGGCCATCCCGGCGTGCGAGGCGATTGCCATCGCGCCGGTCGGGGCGCCGGCCCCGCCCGGCGCCGGCGGTGTGATCACCCCGGCGGCCAGGCTGACGCCCAAACCGAGGATCAGCGCGGCCACCGGTTCGATCAGCAGGCACGCGATGAACCAGCGCAGCGTCTTCCAAAACCAGGCCCGGCCCACCTCGGAGACCAGCCCGCCCGCCGAGATCGGCGAGGTGGCCACCAGGATCAGCAGCGCGGCCTCGCGCACGAACATGATCAGCAGCCAGAAAAACGCGGCCGGGATCACCACGAACAGCGACAAGATCCCCAACACGGTGGCCAACACCGCGTCCGCCACCGATGTCGGCAGATCGGTCACCAGGTCGATCTTGTCCAGGCTCGGCACCTGCAACGTGGCCTGCAGGATGCCGCGGGACAAGCCCGCCGCGGCGGCGATCAGCCCGGCCGCCACCCCCAGATAGCCCAGCCACACCAGGCCGAACTGGCCGATCCCGATCAAAACGCGGCTCAGCGAGGCCGCGTCCCGGCGCAGCAACGCCACCGCCAGTTGCACCGTCATCATGATCCCGGCCAGCGCGCCACCGATCCACAGCGTGGTCGGCAGCACCGTACCCAGGGGGCCGCCTGCGGACACGTCCGGTGTGGTGAACGCGGCGATGATCGTCAACGCCAGCTTCAAAAGCCACAGCGCCGCCGACCACAGGAAGATCATGGCCTTCGTCCACAGATCCGACACGGCCTGCGCTGCAGCGGACCCCAGCCACGACAACGGATTCCAGTCAAATGCCGGCCGTGGCATCGGCGCCACCAGCAGCAGGGCGTCAGTCATGGTTGGCCGCCCGCAGATCGACGTAGCCCACGGTGATTGCGGCGTCGGTGTCCGGCCACACCGACGGGGCCGGGGCCGGCTCCGCACCAGGCCCGATCATCCATCGCCCCGTCGTGTCCTGCCCGCCGGTCCAGACCATGCGCTGGCAGTCGGCCACGGCCGCCCGCGCGGTCTGCTCCAAGGTCACGTCCAGCTCGAAATCCACGCAGGGCACCACGAAATCCAGGCCCGAAGTGCCCTTGACCAGTCCCATTAGCGGGGTCAGCACCAGCGCCAGGCGCGGGGATCCGCCGCCCGACAGACCGGCCTGATTCAGCAGGGCCGCCATGCCGCGGGTCAGCGACCACGACCGTGCGGTCGGGCCGCCCGGCAGGCCCCAGCCGGCCAGTACATCCCGCGTACCGGCCAGTGATCCGGACTGCATCGCCGTCACGTCGATCGCTGCCAACTGGGCCAGCGCGCCCTGCGGGGTGTGCGGGAAACCCGTCGGCACACCGGCCCGACCGGTTCTCGTAGCGGCGGGCAGCAGGATCTGCCCCGGCGGGGTCAGCGACACCGGCCCCGGCCGTGCCGCCTGCGCCTCCACCGTTGGCATCGGCCTGGCGGCCAGCAGGTTCCGCTCCTGATCCGGATTCGGCGCCGCGGCGTCCGGAACGTGCAGGCCGGCCGCAGCCGTGCCGGGCGGCCGGGGGGCGTCCGATGTCGCGCCGTGCCGGGCCGAGACTGTTGTGCTGTGTTGCGGCGCGTTGGGCGGCAGGGCCGTCACGACCAGCAGCACCAGTCCGGCGCCCGCGGCGATGACTGCGGCAGCGGCGCCGCCCAATAGGGCCAGCATCTTCCCCCGCGTCCACACCGGTGGAGCCGCGGGCCTGCGCCACAGATGCCACACGTCAGCAGCCGTTTCCCGTGATCGAGGAGATCACCACGAAGCCGAACACATAGATCAGGGCGCCGACGAAGCAGATCATCACCCCGTCAAAACCCAGCCGGGCGCCCTTCGGGTGGTGCGTCACCCGACCCCAGATCACCATCCCCACCGACAAGAAGAAGGAGATCGCCAAAATCGCCAGCACTCCCCACTTCACCCAAGACAGCAGCGTGTCTGACCACGAGCCCATACCAGGCGGTGCCGCAGGGCACACCCCCGCAGCAACCAGATGTGCCACCGCAAGCTGACCGATCATCGCGTGTCCTCTCCCGGGCTGGACGGCCCCGCCGCCCTCGTCTGATCCCCGCCGTGCTCGGCGAGGTCGATCCGATCCAGCAGGTGCCGCCCGGCGGCCAGCAACGGCCGCGGCAGCGGCCCGCAGGCCGGCCCCGTCAACTCCAGGCGCCGATCCGTCGGCACCCGCACCACCCGCCCCGCGGCCCGCAACGTCTCCAGACGCCGCCCGGCAGCCGCAGCGACGGCGCCAGGCCACCGTTTGGGCCCGACCGCGGCCACCGTCACGCGGCCGGCAATCGGGTCTGGGAGTTGCTCCAGCAGGAGTTCGGTGGCCAGCACGCCGGGCACGCCAGCCCGGCACACCAGCACCAGCAGCGGCCCGTCCTCGGCCATCCGAGCTACGTCGCCCAGGCCGGGCAGGCCCACGTCAACGACCGTCACCGCGCCGTCGTCGCCGTCGGGCCACGACAGGGGTGGCCCGTCACTGACGCGGCGGCACAACAGCGCGGCGCCGCGGCGCCCCAACCGCCAACAGCCCGAATCGTCCAGGCCCAATTCCGTGTCCGCCGCCGCGGAAAGCCCTGCCCTGGCCGGTGCCGCCACCTCGATCAGCCGGGTCGACCGGCCCGTCCCGGTCAGAGCATCGGCCAGCAGCAACGCCACGCACGAGGCGCCAGCCCCGGCGTGCGCCGCCGCCACCGCGATCCAGCCCGGCGCGAAACGGCCCGGCTCCGGGTCGCCTGCCACCGCGTCGGCCGCGGCGGGCCCGGACCCGCCAGCGTGGTGGTCTTGGCTCGGCGCGCACGCCCTGTTCACGCCCGCCGGTGGCCAGCCGTGCTGGGCGCGCAGGTCCCGCAACGCCTGCTGGATCTCCGTCACCGACAGCTCGCTGGATCCGGCGGCCGGATAGGCCATGCTCACGCTGCCGGCCCCGACCAACGAAACCGGGCGCGCCCGGCCGCAGACCCGCTGCCCTGCTTGCGGGCCAACCACACCGCCGTGCCCGCCAGCAGCAGTTGCGGATCCGTTGCCCCCAGCCGGGCGCGCGCCTCGGCGCCAGGCCGCAGCCGCTGACCCAACGAGATCAACCCGTCGACAATGGCTTGCGAGACCAGCTGGTCCGAGTCCGCAATTCGTGCAGCCTCGGCCGCGATATGACCGTTGGCCGTCAACACCGCCTCCAACAGGTCCGCGACCTGCTGCGCGGTCATCACCGCCGACACCGGCTGATCCATCCCCGAGGCCTCCTTGACATCCCATCACCCGCAAGGGGGTGCCGAACCCTGCGGATTGCTGCCACACCTTTGCGGCGCTCACGACGCTCCACGGGTCGCCGGCTGCTCGCCTCGGTCCGGCCGCACCTGGGCTGCGTTCATGCGCTGGCGGCCAGCAGATCGCCCGCCGCAGCCCGTAGCTGGTCAAGCACCCGCGCCCGCCGCCGGTAAAGGGTGCGCACCGACATCTGATGCGCGGCCGCGACCGCCAAATCGCCCCGCCGGCCCCGGGCCCGCTGACAGGCCAGCAGCAGATTGATGTCCTCGCAGTTCACACCGCGATCAACCGCCCAGCACAGCACCTCGACCAGCTGCCCATCGGTTGTCTGCGAAGCTTCGGGCGCTGTGGTCACCAGCCGGGCGATGTCCCCGTCGTCGGTCACCCGCTCGACGCGCTCGGGGTGATAGCGATCCGACGGCCGCAACTCGGCCAGCACGGCCGCGCGGGTGTCCAACTCCAGATTGGTCAACAGACCGCCGCGGCGGGTACGCCACCGGTAGCAACGCACCTGGCAGCACAACTCCGCCGTCACGATCGACGTGATGTCCGGGTCCAGATCGCGCAGCCGGCCCACCAGCCGCCACACCACCGGGCTGGCCAGGTGCAACACCACCAACAACGCGTCGGCGTCGTCACCGCCGTCCACCGCAGACAACCGCGCCAACGCATCCCCCACCAAATGCGTCCGAGCCGGGTCCCGCCAGGCCGACACCAAGTCGGCTACGCATCCGATCCCGGCCAGTTCCGGCTCCGCGGACCACCGGGCGATCACACCATCGCGGTCCAGGCGCCCGGCCAGCGCATCCCAGGAACAACCCACCACACTCGCGTCGGTAAACATGCCGGCGACGCTGCTCAACGATGTCCCGACAATGGTCAGGCCTGACACAGCCAGGCGTCTGACCCCGGCGAGCGGGAGAGGTCTGACCCCGCGTTGCCGCCATCCACGGCAAGCCCAGTACACCTGACACCGGCCCGTGACCTGCGCCGACCTCAGACCCTGAATGCCGCGCAAAGGTCAGGTGCCTCGTATCCCGAGACACCGAACGTAGGCGGCGACTCCACGCCGGTCGATGGCGCAAATGAAGTCCTCCAGCCCTCCGCGGCCAACGCCGCGTCGGACCCAAGCTCCTCGCCAAGCATGGCGCAGACGACGGCGGGTCAGACACGCACCGCGGGCGGGGACTGGAGGGCCGCGGCCCCAGTGCAGATCTCCAAGCAACCCGGCGCAGCCAGCACAACCCCCAGCCTCGTCAAGCACCGCCACCAGCAGTTGCAAGTCGCCGAAAGCTCGGATCGGTCGTTGCCGCAAGCGCCGTCGCGCGAATGCCGCGCTCGTAGACCTGTCCCGTAGGACGCCGATCGGCATATGGGAGGGCGTCCGCCTCTCTTGCTGATTCCTGCTGCGGCGCGTGGCCCGTGGCCGACCGCGGGTCCTCAACCGGCGATCTCGTGATCATGGTCGGATCGGGGGCCTCGCCAGCGTTCGGTGGTCGTAGCGGCGGCCTGCCGTCCGCGGTACACATACCGTGGACAGGGTGATAGCAGCGGGTCGGGGACGGAACGAGCACGTTCTCGGCGTCGGATTCTCGCTCCTTTTCGGCGCGATCGTGGCAATGATCCCCTGGTGGACGATCTCGGCCGTGCAACTTAATCGCACCAGGTGGCTCGAGGACCCATGTCCTTCAGCGGTCTACAAGCGAAACGACCTCTTCCCGATCACCGACACGTTCCCGCGTGCGCGATACTGCGGGTTCAGACAGCAGACCGCGACCGGGTTCGACATCGTCAGGTTCTACCGCGTCACATCCACCGGCGAGATGATCATTTGGTCGGCTCTGCTGGTTGCCATCGTCGCGGTGGCGATCGTCGGCCTGTCCATGGTCACCTTCGCAACAGTGAGATCCGCGCGTGATCTGTATCGACGCTGGCGGGCCGTCGACTCGCAGCGGCGCCATCGACACAGGTATTCCGACTCGCGCACTCGCACACCGGACGGCGCGCGCCCGAACGTGGGACAGGTCGGACACTTGCCTGACCCTGACCCTGACCCTGGCAAACGCCCGGACTGACGCGACTCGGCTCGCGGTCACGTTCGATCGAGGCCGCCACGCCGACCATCCCGCTTCGCCGGATGGCGTGCTACGCGCACTCATCCGGCACGAGACCCACCGTGTACAGGTGCCGGCGCCGGACGCAATCGACCCAAGCTCCATCCCGCGTACCGATCCTCCAGCGACTCCACTTCACCTGACCCTGACGATGTGGATGCCCGCGACTTTGGCAACACGCTTGGCATGGGTTCGGTGACTGTCGCGGATGACCAACTGCCACCGTCGGCACCACCTGCGGCCACCGCCACCGCTGGTGGACGTTGCTACCAAGACATCGTCTTCGCGCAGACGATCGGGTACCGGCCGCTGCTGATGGATCTGCACGTCCCCGAACGTGACGAGGCAGCACCCGTGATCATGTGCATCTACGGCGGCGGATTCGCCATGGGCTCGCACAAGACGGACCGGCCCGGCGCCTACCTCACACGACGCCTTGTTGCGGAGGGGTTCGCAGTTGCGCGTCCGCAGTACCGGCACAGCCGCGAGGCCCGCTTTCCGGCGCAGGTGCATGACGTGAAGGCCGCCGTGCGCTGGCTGCGACACCACGCCGCTGACGTGGGGATCGACCCGGGACGGATCGCCGCGTGGGGCTCATCCTCAGGTGGGTATCTGGCCACGATGCTGGCCGTGACCGGCGGCACGGCGAGACTCGAAGGAACGGTCGGCCTGGTGGGGCCCAGCAGCGCGATCCAGGCTGCCGTGGCGTGGAGCGCGCCGGTGAACATCACTCGCCTTCCACCGCCGCCGGCCGAGTCACCGTTCCATAGGCTCGGAGCCGATCCGCACGACTGGCTGCTCGCCGGCCGCGCAGAAGATCACCCCGAACTTGCCACAGAGGCAACAACGAGCACTCATGTCTCGCTCGGGTCCAGCCCATTGATCCTCGTTCACGGCGACGCCGACACCGCCATCCCGATCGAGCAGCCCGAAGAGATGGTCAGCGCGTACGAGCGTGCGGGCGCGGTCGTCGACTTCGCCCCGATCCCGGGCGCCGATCACGTCTTCGATGATGCAACCCGAGAAGCGCAGGCAACCGCCGGCATCAGCTTCCTGCTCAACTATCTCGCCGGTGCAGAGGGGCCCAAGAACTGAAGCAACGGCTCGCCCACATGCGTTGAGCGCGAACAACTTGACGGGCCGACAACGCCGGACTCGACGCCGACCGCTTTACCTGGCCTGGTGTCTGACGAACGCACATTCCGGTTGGGGATCGTCAACCGGCGCAAGGGATGATCTTGAAATCCTTGCTATTGCTACCGACCTTCGTCACCGGATCGGTTCCGTAACCAGGACTGCCCGGTGCCGTTACCGAACCAACCGCTGTACGCGGGTCGGCCGATCCACGAAGACTGGCCAATGCGCCGCGCAGTGCCATCGGTCAGCCTGCGTTCACCCGACGGGAGTCTTCGTCCTGCGCGTCGAGGCGTTGCAGGACTTCTGCGGTGCGTGGTGGGAGTTCGGCGCCGTCGTAGTTGGCGCGGATTTGTGCTTCCCATGCGGCGGCCTCGCCGTCCAGGCCTTGGGCTTTGCACGCTTTGATCAGGTCGAGCAATAGTACGTCGTCGTAGCTGCCGGCGGTCAGCGCTGTCCGTACTGCGTTGGCGGCGGCGACCGGCCGGCCGCCGGCCAGGTGGTGGGTGGCAACGGTGTGTGCGGTGTCCTCGATCATTCCGATGTATTCCAGGTCGAGGCGGGCGTTGGCTTGGGTCATCCATAGCCAGCCGCCGGGGCCGGGGTCGTCGGTGCGGCGTTCGGTGATGCCGTCGAACGGCGGTCCGGTGACGAGTGCCAGTGCTTGGGTGAGGTCGGTGATGCCGTCGCGGCCGCGGCTCATGCCGCGGCGGCGTAGCCGGCGGAACAGTTCCGCGTCGATCAGTGCCCCTTCGATGCGGTAGCGGGCGGTGCCGGGCTCGTAGCGGCCGTCGGGCAGGTAGTCCCGGCGGGTTTCCGGGTCGCGGCCGAGCCAGCCCCGCAGGGTCGAGATCATCGTCTTGACCTTCGACTTGCCGGCGACGTTCGGGTCGGTGGGCCACATGGTTTCGGCGAACACCGTGGAAGACACTCCGGCGGGGCCGCGGGTGGCCAGATACACGACCGCTTCGGTGTTGGCTCGCAGCTGTGGGCTGCGCGTCGGTAGCGAGCCAGCTGCCCGCACCGCCGGCGGGCCCAGGACCGTGATGCGGGGCCGTGGGCAGTCGGGGTCGTGCCAGTCGGCCAGGTCGGCGTCCAGGTCCAGGTCGTCGGCGTGAACTCGCTGCCGGATCTGCTCGTCCACCATGGGGGCTAACGCGTCGAGGTCTTCTGCGACGACGGCCGCGCGGTCCAGGTATGCCTGGCTCGGCAGCGGCAGAAGGGAGTCGCGTTGCGGATCGTCCTGTGCCAGGTGCAACCCGTTTCGCACGGCGTTCGGGCGGGGCCCGGCCGACACCGTCAGGGCGCCGCAGGCGTCGGTGGTGTGGTCCCACGGTTGGTCGCCGTGTGCGGGTGGGCAGTCGGTATCGTCCGCCTCGGCCGCGATGGCGATCATCTGCGCGAGCTGCCCGGCCTCGTCGGCGGTGATCTGCTGGGCGTGCAGCTGCAGGTCCAGCGCCGGAACGTGCAAGACCCCGTCGGCGTCGATGCGTAGCTGCCACCGCGCCGCGACCTGCCTTGCCGGGTCATCGGTCGCCACGACCGCCAAGCAGCCGCGGCCGGGCACGGTCGCCGCCGCTTCACGCAGCTCGTCCAGGTCGGTATGGGTGTTGGTGGCGCCGGCGTCGACGAGCAGAACGTGTGGCGCCCACGCGTCCGCGGCATCTCCCGTGCGGCCGGCCAGCACCGCGTCCCCGCCGGAGGCGTCCAGCCGCGTCGTGGCGTCATCGACGGCTCGTGCCAGATCCACCATGTGGCAGAGCCGGTCCGGGTTCGCGGCGACCAGTTCGGCGCCGAAGCCGACCATGGTCACCGATAGCATCTCCGACCAGGAGTTGTGTGCCAGCTCCGCGGCCAGAAACCGTGCCAGGCTCCGGCAGCGTTCTGCGTCGCCGGTCAGTGACAGTGAGCCGATGCGTTCCAGGTCCAGAAGCCACTGCTCCCCGGTGTCGGTGTAGCCGACCGATGCCAGCGTTGGGTACGGGGCCAGCACGTACTCGCGCCGCTCGGCGTCGTAGCCGGGCTCGTCGCCGCGGCTCAGCACCCAGCGTGTGTCGCCGTCCTGCGCCCGCCAGGGGTGTGGGGGGTCGTCGTCCGCGACGGCGAGGACCAGGGTCAGCTCGTCGCGCCCGAGGCGAGCGGCGATCACGTCGGGCATTCGGCCGTCCCGCTGGGCGGCGGTGTGCGCCAGGCCGCGCAGCGCCCGGTCCAGCACCGCCACGTCCACCAGGGCGGCGCGGCCGGCCTGGACGATGGCGCGTTCCATGCCTTCCGACTCGGGTGGTCCGGTGGCGATCATCCGGCCGGGGCGGCGGCGGTGGAACTGGCCGCGCCGGTAGGCCAGCAGCGCCGCGAGTGACAGTCCGGCGAGCAGCGTCCCGCCGCCGGCGAAGGCCGCCACCGTCGGCCATGCCTGCTGGGTCGACTCGTCAGTAGCGTTGGGCGGCGAGGCTGCAGCCGCGATCTGTTCCTGCGGCTGTGATTGTGTCTGTGCTTGTGGCTGTGGCTGTGCCGCAGCCGATGTCGGAGTGGTGGGGGTTTCTATAGCGTCACCGGTGCTTGGACCGGTGACGCCGGCCGGCGTCGAGGGCGCGGCTACCGGGCCGGTGTCAGGGTGGGTGTCCTGGTCGGCTGGGGCACTGGGCGCTGGTCGGCTCGGTGACGGCGTGTGGTCGTGTGCGGCTGCGCCGGCGGGCGGTGTCGTGCTATGGCCGGGCGCGGGCACGGTTGTGCCGCCCGGGTCGGGGTGGCTGTCCCGCGGTGCGGGGGTGTGCGTCGGCGCGGTGTCGGGTTGTGTCGCGGCGGCGGGTGCGGGGATGGTGATCTGCCAGCCGGGATAGATCAGATCCGGGTCGTCGAAGTGGGCTCCGCCGGGTTCGGCGCGACCCCGGTTGGCCTGCCACACCGCCGGCCAGTCGCTGTCATCGCCGGTTGCCTGTTGGGTGATGCCGGACAAGGTCTCGCCGGGTTCCACGGTCACCGTAGTGCTCTGCGTGTCTGGGGCCGGTGGGTCGGCGGGCAGCAGATCGGCGGGGATGGTGATCACCTCGCCGGGGAAGATCCGGTCGGGGTCGGAGATGTTGTTGGCGTGGGCCACCTTCGGATACAGCTGTGCCGTCCCGGTGGCCTTTTCAGTGATGCCGGACAGGGTGTCGCCGGGCTGCACCGTGACCCTTGCCGGCCCGTGGGTCGGTGCTGCGGTGTGCGTGGTGGCGGCTGCGTCGCTGGGCAGGGTGAGCACGGTGTCGGGGTCGATCTCGTTGTCGGGTCCGATCAGGCCGGCGTTCAGGCTCACGATTTCCGGGTAGCGCAGCGGGTCACGCAGGGTTCGCTCCGCGATGCCCCACAGGGTGTCCCGCGGCTGTACCCGATAGGTGGGTCCGGCCGCGGCTGCCTGGGCTGCCGGCTGGTCCGAGGAGGTGGGCGGCGGCACGTGGCGGGCGGCCGTAGTCCGGGCGGGGGCGCTGTGCGTGGCAGCCGGCGTGGGTGAGGCCAGCGCGGCGGCCGCGCCGCCGACCATCGAAGTCACGGCCAGGCCGATCATGATGGCCGCGATCAGGGCGGCGGCCGGTCGCTGGAACACCGCGAGGCCGGGCAGCAGCCGGGTCGGGCGATGCCTTGCGGCCGCGGCGATCTCGCCGATCACCGACACGGTGAACAGGGCCCAGCACAGCCAGATCACCGCCGCAAGCAGCACCACCAGCAGCTGTCCGGTGTCTCGTTGAGTGAGCGCCGCCCGGATCTGGCCCCACCCGGGCACCGCGTGGGGCACCAGGTTCAGCGTGCTCATCAGCGCTGGTACGCCGGCGACGACGGCGATCAGGACGAGCAGCGCCCCGATGGCGCGGACCAGTCGTCCGGCCCGCCCCGTCCGGATGGTGCCGGGCCGAGAACGGCGCGAACTGTGCGGCATAGGCATCTTTACTGGCCCTCCCCGTTGGTGGCGCCCACCAAGAGTTGCGCGGTGTGGTTGGCGGATTCGGTGACAAGTAGTCCCAGCAGCGGGGTGTGAACGTCCACGGTCACGTCGATGCGGACCCGCCCCGGTCCCAGTACGGTGACGGTGCCGGTGGCGCCGGCCGCGTCCAGGTAGGTGCGGGCCGCTGTCGCCGCCCGCCGCGCGCCGCCGGTGGCGTTCGGTCCGGCCGCGTACACCGCCGCCCGGGCCGCTTCGGAGGCGTAGATGTCGGCGCGGGTCTGGGCGTTGATGGTGCTGCCGGCCTCGACCAGGAACACCGTCAGGGCCGCGCCGATCAGCACGATGAAACACGTCAGCACCGACACCGAGCCTCGATCGGAACACGCTGGGCGGGGTTCGCCGGTCATGGCCGTGTTCGAGCGGTGTCAACCGGGGAGATGGCCTGGTCGTGCAGCGTTTTCGCCCCGGGCAGGCCGGGCGCGCCGACGTCGGACAGGTCCACGGTGCACCACACATCCACCGTCACGGTGCCCGACAGACCGGCGGGGTTGGAAAAGCCGCTGGTGTCGGTGTCCACGGTGATACGGGTGCAGTGCAGCCCGGCCGATTCCAGGGCGGCAACCGCCGCCTGGTGGGCGGCATTATCGGCCTCGGCTGGGGTGCGGGCCAGCGATGCCTCGCGAGCCGCGGCTCCCGCCACGCCGGTGATGCGATCGCCCGCGAGTGCGATCCGGGCGCCGACGACCAGAAACGCTAAAACCAGCAGGATCACCGGCAGCAGGATGGCCAGTTCCACTGACTCTGAGCCACGGTCCTGCCCCCATGCGCGCTTGGAGGGCTGGTCCGGGCGGTAGGGCCGGCCAGCCGCGGGGGCGGTCATGGCCCGCCTCCCGGGGTAGTGAACACTTCTCGCGGTCGGGTGGCGGTCACGTCGATGGTCGGGGAGAAGCCGGGCAGCGGGATCACCACGATCACCGTGGCGTGTACATGCACCGACACGACCGTGTCGGTTTCGGTTTCGTTGCTCGCGTGACCGGTCAGGGTGCCGTGTCCGAGCCGGTCCAGGTATGCGTCGGCGGCGCCGGTCCCCGCTCCGGGTGGGGCGTCGTGCAGGCTGGCTGCCCGGGCACCCGCCTCGGCGGCCGCTTGAGCCACCTCCCGCCCGAAGTACCACATGGCCGTCTGGGTGCCGCCCAGCAGCAACACCACGATGATCGGGAACAGGATCGCGAACTCCACCGCGGAGGATCCCCGATCATCGACCCGGCGCCACGCGGCAGAGTCGGGTGCGGCCCGGCCGGCCCGGTCTCGCAGTCGCGCAGCGTGTGTCGCCCTCGACATGGCTCTACGGCTGGTCCTTGAATAGGTTCGTCTTGGTGACCACATAGGCGGTGGCTGCGCCCAGCACCAAGGTGCCTACGCCGATCGCCAGGATCACCATGAATGACTTCTCGGTGGAGTCCGAGCCTCGGTCGTCGGCCGGCTGGTTGCCGCGCAGGCGATCTGCCAGTGCTGCTGCCATCACGGTCAGTGCGACGACGGCCGTCAGTACCGCCGCCCAGGCGTTGCGGGCCGAGATGACCACGCCGCTGCGGGAGGTGGTGTAGGCGGGGCTGTTGCTGGTCATGGTGGACCCCCTTCTGTTGGTTGATCCGGCGGGCGCCGGATGCGAGAGTGTGAACGCCGGTGCGGTCTGGCCCATGCGTGGTTGTCCTTCCCGGTTGGTGGTCATCTGTCAGCCGCTGTCGAGCATGCGCAGCACGAATGGCACCATCACGAACAGCATCAGGCCGAACACCAGCAGTGACAGTGGCCTGGCCATCCGCTCGGAGATCAGGTTCGCCTCGGTGCGGGCCTGCGCCAGTTCGGTGTGTCGCAAGGTCCGCGCCGCCGCGAGCAGGGTCTGATAGACGGCCGCCCCGTCCGCGGCGGTCGCCGCGATGTCGGCCAGGTTCTTCAGCTCGGGCACCGCGAGTTCCTCGCCGAGTCGGCGCAGCGCGGCCCACGGCTTTTCCCCCGCGAGGTCGGCCCGGCGGATCACCCGCCGCATTGCCCCGAACGCCGCCGTGCCCGATACTCGCACCGCCTCGTCCAGGGCCTGCTCCACCGAGCCGCGGGCACGTCGCTCGCCCGCCACCAGCGTCAAGAAGAACTCCAGATTGGTGCGGAACGCGACCCGCGCCCTGTCGGCCAACTCCTTCGCCTCGGCCGAGGGGGTTCGCCACCCGATGACGGCGATCGCCACGCCGGCCACCGCCGGGAACGCCGCGATCCCGCCGAGACCCAACACGGCCAGCACCACCGACAACGCCGACGGCGCCAGCAATCCCGCCGCCGCCAGGGTGAGTTTCCGGGCCGTCAACTGCTCCCGGGTCCATCCCAGGATGGCAAGATCCTCATCCGAGCAGCCGACCTTCCAGCCGGGCCGGGCGGCCAGCCGGCTAGCCCACCCGGCCGGCAGCCACCACCGGGTCGATGCCGCGACGGAGGGCAGCGGCGCCGCGCCGCCGGACAGCTGCGCCAGTGCCGCGGCCAGCGCGGGCGGCGCGGGGCGCCACGCCCGCACCGCGAGCACCAGCCCCAGGCCGACCAGCAGGCCGCCCCCGATCGCCAGCTGGCCGCCGGTCACGACGTCACCCCAGCGGCCGGATTCATCAACACCACCGGTTCCTCCGGCGGGTCGGACAGGCGCCGCAGCCAGCGCAGCGCCGCCACGAACACACCGGCCACCACGGCCAGCAGCACCTGGCCCAGCACCCCCGAGTACGGGGACAGGAACGTGCGGGAGAAGGCCATCAACCCTGCCACCAGGACCGCGGACACGATCACGATGGTGCGGGCGTTGGCCCGGGACCGGGCCCGCTCGGACTCGACCTCCCGCAGCATCCGGGCCCGGTCTTCCACGTCCGCCGCCAGCTCGGTGAGCACGTCGGCAAGGCCCGGCCCGCCGTGCCGCTCCCGCAGGATCAGCACCCCGGCGATCTTCTGCGCCGCCGGATCGCCGACATCGGCGGCGAACCGGCGAAGCGCGGGCTCCGGCCCGGTGGCATCCATCCGGGTCACCAAGGCCCGCACCGGCCCGGCCACCGCCGCCGGCGCTGCGCCGGCGGATCGGGCCAGCGCGTCGGTGATCGACCCGGCCGCGCCGGACGACAGCAGATCCGCCAACCGCCGCGCCCACTCCGCCAACGCGTCCGCCCGCGCGATCTGCCGGGCCGCCGCCGCGCCACCGCCCAACACCGCCGGCACGAACACCACCGCACCCCCCGCCGCCGCAGCAGCGACCGGCCAGCCCGTGACCAGCAACACCAGCAACCCGACCCCGACCGCCGCGGCGTGCATCGGCCGCATCCGCCAGCGTCGCCGCGCCGGGCGGGCCGGCCACAGCGACACCCCGCGCCAGGCACACACGCCGGCTACCGCGCCGCCGGCCACTAGCAGCCCGGCCGCCGTGACCAGCAGCACCCCGGCGGTCACCAGATCACCCCCGCGTCGGGCGTGACCCAATCCGACCGTTCCGGGTCCAGCCATCGGGCGGCGTCGAAACCCACCGCGTCCAGCCGCTGCGCCAGATCCGTCGACAAACGGCCCGGACCCACCGCGACCGCCCGCCCATCCACGGGACGGGGCGCGAACAGCGCCGGGAAATCCGGGTAGGCACGGTCCCCGACATGCCCGAGTTCGTAGATTCCCGACACATACCGCCGGTAGTGCCGGTCCCGGGACACGTGCACCACCAAATCCAGCGACGCCAGCGAACGCATCACCAACTCCGGCGGCGGCGGTGGTGTCGCCTTCAGCGCCGCGATCAGCACCTTGTCGAAAAGGCCCTCCGCGGTCGGTGAGTGAATCGTGCACATCACCGAGGACACCCCCGACGTGACCGCGTCCAGCAGGGCCATCACGTAGCCGCCGCGGACCTCACCCAGCGCGAGCCATGTCGGGGACGCCCGCAACGCCTCGTGCAACGCGTCCCCCAACCCGAACCCGCCGCGGCCCTCCGCATTGGGCAACCGCGATTCGAAAGCCCGACACACCGCGAACCGGCGAACCAGCCGCCCCGACACCGGATCCCGCCGCGGCAGATGCAACCCCAGCTCGCGTTCGTCTTCGACAGTAACCATCACATTGTCGAAACCAACAGCGTTGCAAAGGCTTCTGAGAAAAGTAGTCTTCCCGACCCCGGGATTGCCCGATACCAGGATCGACGCGCCCGCGGCCACCGCGTGCGTCAAGAACTCCCGCATCGGGGTGTCGATCATGCCCAGGCCGCGCAGATCCTCCAGGCTCGGATCCGGCAGCCGGTGCACCCGGATCACTCCGGCGGGGCGGGGCAACACATCCATCGCAGCCTGCAGCCTGGCGCCCAGCGGACCCACTCCGCGAAGCCGCACATTCAAGATCGGGTGTGCCGAGGAGAACTCCCGCGCCGATTGCCCGTCCCCGGAGCGGGCGCCTATCCCCCGCAACACCCGGATCAGCTCGTCATCGTTGGTGGCAATCGGTGGGCCGTCGACGAACTCGCCCGTGCGCAGCCGCAGCACCGTCGGGTCGCACCCTTCGAAATGCACGTCCTCCACGTCGTCACGGCCAACCAGCGGCGCGATGCGGCCCAGCCCATCCAACTCGGCCAAGACGGCCGCGAACACCCGCCTTTCCGCCGCCGCGTCCGGCGCCGCCCGACCCCGCCCAGCCTCGTGCAACACCAACTGGGTGTACTCGTCGCGGATCAACTGCCGCATCAACTCTCGACGCGCCGCCGCCGGCAACTCCCGCTGCTCGGCCGCCAACCTCGTGGACACCCGGCCCCGCACCTCCTCCACCAGCCCGTAGTCCACACCGGCAGCGGCATCGCTATCGCCGTCGGCGTGATCGGCGGTGGCCCCGGCCAGCACGGATTCGATGCTCACGGCGCCGCCCCCGCCCGCGGTGCCGACGCCAGGTCCGCCTCCTGGGCAGCCGCGAGGCCGCCCGCCAGGCGCGCCGCGGCCCGCAGCAGCGGCGAGCGGGCCAGCCGCGGCCACGGCATCGCGGCCCCATCCATCAAAACCGCCGCGGCCCGCGGGTCGGTCGGCAGCCTGCCTTGAACCGGGATGCTCAGCGCCGCGGAAATCTCGCCGGCGGTGTACGGGCCGTCTCCGATCACCAGCGCCGACACCGACCCCGCATCACCCAGAATCTCACGCAGCCGCGAAACCGCCTGCGTGGCAGCGTGTACCGAGCGGACGCTACTGCGTACAGCCACCAACACTCGATCCGCCGCGTGGAACAGCGCGCCATTGGTTGCGGCGCTCCCGGCCAGCCTGCCCGCGTCGACCAGCGCGTCTCGTCCCAACACCGCCGACGAGCGTTCCAGCGCCAAGGCCAGCTGTCCCCATGTTTGAGAGGTCAGCGACCGGCCAGCCACCGCGTCGGCCACCCCCGCCAGCAGCCACAACTCCGGTCGTTCCGGCACCATGACCGCGTGCTCGTCCAGCAGCGCCGCGCCCTGCAACGCAGGAACCTCGCCCCGGGCGGCCACCGCCCAGGACAACAGGCCCCGTCCGCAGTCGACGCGGCCGGCCAGGAAACCCGACGCCAGATCACCGCCGGCCGGGTCTGCGTCGGCGACCAACACACCCTCGCCCGGCCACGCCAGACCCAACGCCCACACCGCGGCCGACACGCCCGGCGAGGCCTTCCCCGACGTCACCACCGTCAACATCGCCGTTCAGCCGCCCGCCGGCAGCAAGATCACCGCCAGGTTCCCGGTCGACGCCAACCGCGCCAAGGCCGGGCCGTCCGCAGCCGCCACTCGAACGTCCACCACCGTCACCCCGCTGGCCCCATCTGTCTTGCCGACGTCATCCACCACCGCATCCACCGGCGCCGCCGCCTGGGGCTTCGACCCGTCGAGGGCGCCGGCGCTACCTAGGGTGGCCACCACCAACACACGCTGGCCAGGCGAGAGCCCCCGGGCAGGCAGTTGACCCAGCTTCAACGGCAGCGCCACCAGCTGCTGCCCGGGCACGAACCCGGTCGAGCGGCCGATCTGGCCTTCGGTCAGCAGCTCCCCCTTCACCAGCGGCACCTGCGCCACCATGCCCACCACCCGGTCGAGCTCCCCGGCCGGGATCGGGGACAGGTTCGGATCCGTACCTACCGAAGCCACCGTCAGGTCTGCGGACGTGATCGTCTGGCCCAGCGGCACATTCCGTGCCACCGCCAGCACCTGGCTGTGTCGGGTCAGCATGTTCGCCCCGGCGAACGCCAACACCCCGCCCAGGGCCACGACCAGCACGGCGATCAACAGTCCGCGGCGCGAGCGGCGCCGCGCCGCCGCCGCGCGGACCTGCACACCGGTCTCGGTGCCCGCCAACGGCGGCTGGGAAGGCGCAGACGGGCTATCCGACGGGTGCGCGTTCCCGCCGCCCGTGGCGAGTGGTGGGTGTACTGCCCCGTTGCTGCGCGGACTCATCCGGTCACCACCGACTGCAACTCCGCCACAACGAACCGCTCGGTCGTGGTGGTGGTGTGATGGGTCAGCGTTCCCGACGTGTTGCCCGAACCCGTCCACGTCAAATCCCACGTGATCGACAGCGTCGCCGTCACCTCCTCGTTCGGCAGGTCCCCCGAGGAACGCCGATAGACGTAGTCGCAGCCGCCCGGCTCCGCCGTCGGCGCCCAGGACCCCGGATAGGTGTACTGCGACGAATCCGGATCGAACACCAAACCCGGGCCCACACAGGACACCGCGGCTCCACCATCACCCGGATCGAAGGTCAGTCGGGTCGGCGTCGCGGTGACCGTCGCCCAATTCCCCCCGGCCCGGGCAGTAGCGGACAACGCCCTCCACACCGATCGATCCGTCCAGAACCACATGTGCGTATTCACCACCGTGTACGGGCGACCGTCGCGCATCGTGCCGGCGGGGAACCTGCCCGGCACCGGAACTGGCAACTCGAACGAGGACTCCGCCTGCTGTGCCAACGTCGCCGGGGAAGTCGGCGGAGCAGGAGCAGTCGTTGTCCCGCCCCATGTCCCCTCGATGGAGACGTAAGTCGACGCTGGGCAGCCGGACGCCTTCATCATTGCGATCAGCTGATCTGCTGACATCGTGTTGAGGTTCTGCTCGAGCATCAATTCACACATGTAGCTGATGTCCGTCGATGAGGAAGCATCCGCGTCGCCCGATGCTGGATCATGCCCGTCCCCAGGCGTGCGGTCGTCACCCTGCACTCCGCGACTCGAAGCCGCGGCGTCGCTACCCTGTGCGGAATCTTCGGGATCAGAACGGCCTCCGCTAGCGGTGGCGCCCGGATCACCGGCGCCTACGGTGATGCAGTTCGGATTTCGCGCATCACATGCCCGCGCTGGTGGCGTGTTGATGGACACCGCGATGCTTGCGGTCAGCACCAACACCGCCAGTGCGCCCAGCGACCTTCTGCGATGGCCCGTCAGCGGGCGCATGTCTTGGACCCGTCCACCGTGAAGGAGGTCATCACCCAGGTGCCTTTGAGCTTGAACATAGTGATCCTGACCTCGTAAGGCGCTGGCGGATCGTATTTCGGCTGCGGCACGATCCTGCCAGTCTTCACGTCGTACTCCAGCCAGGTCGGCGAAGGCCTCGGGCAGTCAGACAGCACCACTTCGGCAGGACTGGCCTTGACCTTGTTGGTTTTCACAAGGACTCGGCTCGGAGGAGGAGAACCGCGCCAAGCACGGCCATGGGCCTTCTCGTCGGCGATGGAACCCAACATCACGCTCCGACCCGGTCCCTGTGAGTACTTCTCGATCACGGTCGTCGGTGGATGTTTGGGATTCTCTAGACCCTTGTTCAACGCGTCGATCACCTTGAGGTAGGCGTCTACGGCGGGTTTCGCAGAGCCGTAGTCCGGGGGCGCCCAACTCGAATGCCCGGTGGTCGCCTTAATCGATGTGGCGGGGCCGGTCGTCGTCGTGGTCGGGTGGGCTGTGTCGGAAGCGGACGATCGGACTGGCGCACTGGAAGGCGTGCTGCTTGCGGATGTACTGGAAGTCGTGGGGCTCGACGGCGGGCTGGAGGCCGAGATGTCGGGTGCCAGGATCGTGAACGGCTGCGATGAGCTGACCGGTGCCGTACTGCTCGCACCTGACGTGCCGTTTGGGTCGCCGCCCGCGCCGGAGCAACCCGCCGCCAGCAGCACCGTCAGCAGCACGGCTGCAACGGTCCGCACCCTCATGACCACGTCACCTCCGCACCCCGCGGCAGAATCGGTCCGTCCAGGCACCGTAACCCCATCCGGAGCATCCTGAACACTTTTTGTGTTCAGCTGTTGACTATGCGTAGCCGCCTGAGCCGTCGTCAGGCTCTCCCAGTGTGACATAGTGTCGTGGTGTTCCGCCACTCCCGCTGATGTGTTAGGAATGGGGCGTCATGGCCATTGCCTGGGGATGGGTCGCGGTCGGCGCTGCGGCCGGCGGGTTCATCGCGGTCCCGCTGCTGGCCTCCTGGGGGCTGAAACAGCTTCATCATGTCCGGGATGCCGTCTCGTGGCCGCTGCGGATGGTCGCGGCCGGGGCGGGCGTCGCCGCTGGGCTGGTGGCCGTGGCGGCTGCGCACCGGGCCGGCTCGCCGTGGTGGCTGCCTGCCCTCGCTTGCTGGGCTACGACGTTAGCGGCGGCGGCGGTGTGCGATGGCCGTACGCAGCGCATTCCCACCCTGCTGGTGCGGACCAGCGCGGTGGCGACGGCGGCGCTGCTGGTGGCGGCTGCCATCGTCACGGACAACTGGCGCGCATTGCTGCTGTCCGTGGTGGCCGCGATGGGCGCCGGGTTGATTCTGTTGGTGTGTTGGCGGTTTGCCGGCGCCGGGTTCGGAGACGTCCGCTTGGCGTTCGTGGGCGGGCTCGGGCTGGGCCACACCCATTACCGCGCCGTGGTTTTCGCTGTTGTGATGTTCGCGGTGCTGATCGCTGGCCTAGCCGGTTTCGCCTATGCGCGGACCCGTGACCGGCGCGCCATGGTTGCGTACGGTCCGGCGCTGGTCACGGCGTTCTTCCTCGCTGCGGCTGTTTGACTTTGCCGTGCATTGAGCCGTGCACCGTTGATTCAGGAACGTTGAGGGCGGCGGCGATCCGGGTGATCTCCTGGTCGGTGGGCTGTCTGCCGTGTTCGATCCGGCGATAGCGAGTGGGGCTGAGTCCGGCCTGTCGCGCGAGCTCGTCCAGAGACAGGCCCGCGCCGCGTCGCAGCACTGCCAGGCCGGCCCCATCACCAGCCCGGTAAAGGGCGGCGACGTCGACGCCTAGCGCTGCCGCCAGTCGCGGTGCCGTGGCGACGCCGGGCTGTTCCACTCCCCGTTCCCACAGGCTGACCCGGGCACGGCCGGATACCCCCACCAATTCCGCGAGCTGCGCCTGGGACAGGCCAGCGCGCAGCCGTGCCTGCCGCAGCGCGGCGGCGGAGAACGTCGCGTCTGCCATGCCGTAACGTCCCATCCCGGTCGGCGAAAAAAGTGCGGCACGACGGCATAGCCAGGTGGGCCGGCGTGCTTGCGCCGATCATGCCAAAGCCGCCGCCCGTCCCACATCGGGCTCCGCGGCCGCCCGGCGGGGCGCAGCGCCATTCCTTCAAAGGCGGCCGCCGGAGGGCTCGCCCAGGGCATACAGGCGTTGACCGTCCGTCGGGTGATCGGCCAGCATCCGGCCCAGCCACCCGGCGGCGGGTTCCGGCCGCCCAAGGTGGTGCGTCAGTGCCCAGGTCAGAGCCGGGCCGTAGCCGCACGTGGCGGCGAAGGCGTCGGCGGCGTATTCCGTGGCGCGGCCGGCCGCCGCGCCCAGCAGCGGGCAACCCACGGTAAGGATCGGCGCCGTGGCCAGACAGGCCGCCGCGGGCCATTCACCCCGGCCGATCGCCTGCGCCACCCCGAGCGCGACGGCCGTGGCCGCCACCGCCGCCAGCAGCCGGCGAGGCTGACGACGGCCTGCGCTGAGCAGCAGACACACCGTCATCACCACGCGGCTCGTGATCCGCCACGGCGTGGCCAGCCACCACACCGCCAGCGCGAACCGCGCGCCCGGTACCACCAGGTGGCCGACCTCGTGGGCCAGCAGCGCCTCGGTCACCACCTGGCTGTGCCGCCGTGCCGCACAATCTTCCAGCGCCCGGTGCGAGATCGCCACGCTGTGTCCGCCCGCGGCGAATCCGTTGACCTGCGCGCCCGGGCGCACGTAGACGTCCACTCGCTCCGCCGGCAGTCCCGCGGCGGCCAGCACACGCCGCGCGGCGCCGTTCAGCAGCGCCGCCTGATCGGGTCGCGGACGGCGAAAACCGCAGGCCAGGCGCACCGCGACCCGCTCGCCCCGTCGCGTCAGTGCCGCCGCAGCGCCCCCGGCCCACATCACCGGCGGCGCCCCGGCGAGCAGCGGCCACGGCGCCAATAGCGCGCACGCCAACAGCACCAGCACCGCGGATCCCGCCACGGCGGGCCAGGACGCCGCGAGCTGCCACCGGCTCGCGGACCGCCGCCGACGCCTGCTCGGGCTCCCCGCGGCCGCCCGCCGCTGCACCTCAAATGCCGCCACCGCGCTCACCAACCCGCACCCAGTGGACCTGTGACCGGCCCGTTCACCGGCGAGCATGCCACCACCACCCGACAGATAGGATGGCGGATCGCCACGACACACCAGCCGGTGTGGTCGCTGGCGACTGTCCGGCGCCGGTGACACACTCGCGGGCAGCATCACCCGCATGGCCGCACACGGCAGGGCCAGGCGAGCCGCCGACACAGAGGGGCAACTGTCCTTCGATGCGCTGTGGGCGGAGCCGGACCCGCAGCCCCAGCACGCACGGGAGGCGGATGCTGGAGGTGGGTCCGCGGGATCACCTGCAGCCATCGACGGTTCGGGAGGCGAGGCCGGTGAACGAGTACGGCACGGCAGCACTGGAGCACTGGCGCCGGTGGAGACCGCAGCAGTTCGCCACGATCCAGGACCCCGAGGAGTTCTTTTCGACGTTGGGCGCGACGGTCGCCGCCCAGGTGGACCAGTTGACCGACCATCTGGCGGGCCAGGACTCGCCGGGCGAGTCATACCTGGACAAGGTGGGCCGGCTGGGCGCCGCCCGCCGGCAGGCCGAGGAGATGGTGACGGCGGACTTGGTGTACCTGCCGGCGGAGTCCGAGGCGGACGAGCAGGACGAGGACCCGACCGGCGACCCGCTGGAGCAGATCAGGATCCAGGCGTTCGACCGGGACACCCAGCGGCGCCGGCAAGACCGAGCGGACCTGGACTGGCAGGCCGAACGCCACTGGCGGCAAATCCGCAGCCAGCCCTAGCACCATCGGCGCCGGGAATCGACGCGCCGCCGGCCGCGGCGGCGTTCAGACCGGACCCCACCGCACAGCTCACGCCATCGGGTGACAAGGCTCGCGCCCGGGCCAATCTCGCCGCGATCGCGCTGTCTCGCAGGCTCGCCGAGCGCGGCACGCCGGCCACCCCCGACGAGCAGCGCCGACTCGCCGCATGGTCGTCCTGGGGAGCGATTCCCGGCATTTTCGACGAGTCCCAGCACGACTGGGCGACCGAACGCGCGGAGCTTCGCTCGCAACTGTCCGAGCGTGAATGGCGGGCAGCGTCCCGCACGACCATCAACGCCCACTACACCGACCCGCGGCTGGTCGACGCTATCTGGCGCGCCGCCCGGGATCTCGGCCTGACCGCCGGCAGGGTCCTCGAACCCGGTTGCGGCGCCGGCACCTTCATCGGCCTGGCACCAGACACGGTCGCGATGACCGGCATCGAACTCGATCCGGTCACCGCGCGGATCGCCCGCGCCCTGTATCCGCAGGCCACCATCCGCGCGGAATCGTTCGCCGACACCGACTATTCGACCGGCAGCTTCGACGGCGCCATCGGCAACGTCCCGTTCGCCAACGTCACGCTGCACGACCGGCGGCACAACCCCAACGGGCACAGCCTGCACAACCACTTCATCCTCAAGGCCATCGACCTCGTCCGACCAGGCGGCCTCGTCGCGGTGTTGTCCTCGAGTTTCACCCTGGACGCGCAAAACCCCGGCGCCCGGCGCGAGATGTACGCCAAGGCAGACCTCTTCGGCGCGCTGCGGCTACCCAACGGCACGCACAGGCGCACCGCGGGCACCGAGGCTATGACCGACCTGCTGCTCTTTCGCCGGCGAGAAGACGGCCGGGCCCCCGGCGACGACGCGTGGATTCACACCAGCCCGATCCGCATCGACGGCCACGCGCCGCGGAGGGTGAACGCCTACTTCACCGGGCACCCCGAGCGGGTGTTGGGCCGCTGGCACATCGGGCCGGGCATGTACGGCCAGGACACCCTCGGCGTCGAATCCGATGACCTGCACGCCGTCCCCGACCAGGTCCGCCGCGCGCTGGCCATCATCACCGGTCAGGCGGCCGCTGCCGACCTGACCGTCACCCAACGCGGCGGCGATCCCGGCCGCCACCCCCAGGCGGGCCCGGACCTGGACACTTCGCTCTGGCTTGGCATGGTGCTCGATCACCCGGTCGACGGATTCCAGATCGTCGGCCGGCACGGCACCACCCCGCTGGACGTGTCCCGCACCCAGCGGGCCGAACTGCGCGCCCTGCTGGCGATGCGCGATCACGCCCGCGAGCTGCTGCAACTGGAAGCCGCCACCGCCACCGACACCCCGGAGATCACCGGTCTGCGCGGCACACTGGCCGGCGAGTACGACACATATCGGGCACGCTACGGGCCGATCAACCGCTTCACCGCGATCGAGACGAAACCCATCGACCCGGACACCGGCGAGCCGAGGATCCAGCGGCGCAAGCCTCCCGTCATGCGCTACTTGCGCACCGAACCCTTCGCGTCCCTGGTCCGCGCCCTGGAAGTGTTCGACGAGTCCACGCACAGCGCCTCACCGGCACCGCTGCTGCGGCAGCGGGTCGTGCCGCCCCGCACCCCGGTACTGGGCGTGGACACCCCGGACGAAGCGATCACCGTCGCGCTGGACACCGACGGGGAAATCACCCTGCAGCGGGTGGCCGACCTGCTGGGCACCGACCAGCAGTCCGCACGGGCCCAGCTCGGAGAGCTGGCGTTCGACGACCCGGAAACCGGGCGGCTCGTCTCACGCGCCGAGTACCTGTCCGGCAACGTGCGCGCCAAACTCGACGTCGCCGAAGCGGCCCTTCCGCGGCGCCGCGACCTGGCAGCCAATGTCGCGGCCCTGCGTGCGGTCCTGCCCGAGCCGCTGGGCGCCGACGACGTTCGGCCCCGCATCGGCGCCGTGTGGATCCCGGCGCAGGACTACCAAGATTTCATCCGACAGCTGATCGGGGACCAGTACGCGAAAGTGGAATACGGCGGCGGCACCATCTGGGGCGTCAAAGCCGCAACGTGGTCGGTCGCCGCCACCAGCGAGTGGGGCACCAGCCGCCGCCCGGCCGGGCACGTTCTGCAGTCGCTGCTGGAAAATGCCGTCATCACCGTCTACGACACCCTCCCGGACAAGACCCGCGTCCTGAACCCGATCGAGACCGAAGCTGCCCGCGAGAAGGCGGCCGCGATGCAAGAGCGCTTCGAGCAGTGGGTGTGGGAAGACCCGGACCGCGCCCGGCGGCTACTGGACGAATACAACCGGCTGTTCAACTGCCTGGTGCTGCGCGACTACAGCGACGCCGGGCAACACCTCACTCTGCCTGGCAAGGCCGCCACGTTCGCCCCGCGGCCACACCAACTCGCCGCCGTCGCACGTATGCTGTCCGAGCCGGCCGTGGGTCTGTTCCACGAGGTCGGCGCCGGCAAGACCGCCGAAATGGTCATCGGCGCCATGGAACTCAAACGGCTCGGCATGGTCTCCAAACCCGTCGCGGTCGTGCCCAACCACATGCTCGACCAGTTCTCCCGCGAATGGCTGTACATCTATCCGCAGGCCAACGTCCTGGCCGCCACCACCGATGACCTGACCGCACAGAACCGCCGCGATTTCATCGCCAGAGTCACCACCGGCGACTGGGACGGGATTGTGATGACCCGATCCGCGTTCTCCCGGCTGGCAGTCTCCACCGAGTGGCAGATCTCCTACACCGAACGAGAACTCGCCGGCCGCCGGGCACAGCTCGAACGCATCAAACAACAAGGCGGCAGCCTGACCGTCAAGCGCATCGAACGGCAACTGCTCGCCGCCGAGGAAAAGCTCAAGGCCCTGCAGGACCAACCCCGCGACCCTGGGCTGTCCTTCGAGGACACCGGCATCGACTACCTGATCGTCGACGAGGCCCACGGCTACAAGAACCTGGCCACCATGTCCAACATTCCGGACGCCAACATCGCCGGCAGCAAACAAGCCAGCGACCTGCACATGAAAGCCGAACTGCTGCGGGAACGCCACGGCCGGCGGGTCCTCACCCTGGCCACGGCCACCCCGATCGCCAACTCGGTCACCGAAGCGCACGTCATGACCCGCTACCTGCGCCCGGACCTGCTGCAAGACGCCGGCGTGCTGGAATTCGACCAATGGGCCGCCACGTTCGGCAAAACCGTCACCGAACTCGAAACCGCACCCGCTGGCGGCGGCCGGTACCGGGAAAAGACCCGGTTCGCGTCGTTTCAGAACCTGCCCGAGATGCTCCGCATGTGGCACGTGTTCGCCGACGTGAAGACCGCCGAAGACCTCCACCTGCCCACCCCGGACATCGCGCGACGGCCCGACGGGGTGCGCGGCCCGGAAACCGTCGTCGTCCCACCCACCCCGGAACTGCTGGCCTACGTCGAGCAGCTCGGCCGACGCGCAGACGCCCTGTCCGGGCGCAGCGAACCCGGCGAAGACAACATGCTCACCATCACCACCGACGGCCGGCGCGCCGCCCTCGATCTGCGCCTGGTCGGCCTGCACGAACCCGCTGGGCCCACCAAGATCACCGTCGCAGCCGATCGGATCGCCGCCATCTGGCGCGCCTACCGCGACCGGGAATACCTCGACGAGACCGACACGCCCTCGCCGACCCGAGGCGCATTCCAGATCGTGTTCTGCGACCAGTCCACCCCCAAGCCGGACCGCTGGAACGTCTACAGCGAACTGAAAACCCAGCTCATCGACCGCGGGCTAGCGCCCCGCTCGGTCCGGTTCATTCACGACGCAAACACCGATCAGGACAAGGGGCGCCTGTTCGCCGCGTGCCGCTGCGGCGACGTCGCCGTCCTCATCGGGTCCACCGAGAAGATGGGCATCGGCACCAACGTCCAAGCCCGGGCCGTGGCGCTGCACCACCTGGACTGCCCGTGGCGTCCGGCCGACCTAGCCCAACGCGACGGACGGATCCTGCGCCAAGGCAACCAGAACCCCGAGATCGCGATCATCCGCTACACCACCGCGCGGTCGTTCGACACCTACTCCTGGCAAACCGTGGAACGCAAAGCCAAGTTCATCGGCCAGGTGCTCCGCGGCCGGCTGGACATGCGCGAGATCCAAGACATCGGCGACTCCGTGCTCTCCCTCGGCGAAACCAAAGCCCTGACTGCAGACGATCCGCTCCTGCTCGAAAAGGCCACGGCCGACACCACGCTCGCCCGCCTGGAACGACTGTCCCGCGCACACCAGCGGAACCTGTCCCTGCTGGGCCACCGATCCGAACAGGCCGCCCGCGTCATCGAACGTGCCAACGACGACGAGCCCCTCATCGTCGCCGCCATCGACCGCAGCGTGGCCACCACCGGAGGCGCCTTTCACATGCGCATAGCCGGGCGCAGCTACTCCGAGCGGCCTGATGCCGCCCGAGCACTGCGACAGGCCCTGATGAGCGCCCCCCGCTCCCCCTACGACAAGGCGCTGACCCTGGACGCGTCCATCGGCGGGCACGAAATCGAGTTCGCCAGGAAACTGCCCGCCAGCGGTCAACAAAGCGAGTGGACGGGCCGCCTGGCCGGCGTGCCCCGCACCGAGTTCGTGCTCACGCCTGACAGCATTGCCGAAGGCATCGGATCCGTGCGAACCATCGAAAACCGCATCGCCGCGCTGCGGGCCATACTCGGCCGGCTCCGCGCCGACCGCGACGACGCCGAACAAGACCAGTGCAACGCCCGGGAAAGCGCCGCCCGGCCTTTCAAACACGCCGACGCGCTGGCCGCCGCCCGTGCCGAAACCCGACGCATCAACGCAATCCTGGCCGAACGGGCGCGCCCCGCCCCGCAGGCCACCGACCAGCCCGACACCGCAGACGCCCGCAACGTCACGGACGCGAAGCCCCGACCGGTGGTCGACGATATCCGTCCGTGCTCGCCAGCGTCGGTCACCGACCTGCGACCCGCCATCGGCACACACGGCCCGCCCGCCGGAGAACAGGTAGCAATCCACGCCGAATTGGCTACTGGCCACATTGCCGAGCGCGGCCAGGTGCTTCGCGTCGCGCTTGTTGCGGACTCCGCCGACCGCGCATCCAAAGACGAACCCGCGCATCAGCTCGCCTCGCCGGCCCCGGCAGACCGGCAGCAGCCCACCATGTCTCACAACGGCCCGAAGGCGGCCGCACACCGCGACGATCCGGTCGCTGCTCGCGCCGGTCAGCCGACGCCACACGCGACATCGCCCGGCAACGCAGACCCCCACCCGACCAGCTCCGATCGGCCCGGCCCCTTCATCCAGCACGGCCACGCCGGAACGATCGTGCTCGGCACCGACAAGTCCGACGCCCAACTCCGCGACGCTCTCAAAGCCGCGAGCTTCAGATGGTCCAGCCGGCAACGATTCTGGTACCTGCCCCGCACCTTTCACGAAGCCACCCGCACCGCCAAGATCGGGCAACTACAACAAGCGCTGCACCTTGCCGGCCGCCCCGCCCTGCAGATCGCCGCCGACGCCAGCGACGCCGCCACCCCGCCACCCGCGCAGCCCACCGAGGCACAGCCCCTCGCCACGCCAACCGGGTCGACGGCTGCCGGGCCAGCCGCCTCATCCGAGGATCGCTGGTGCCACTACCTCGCGACAGTCCCCGGCCTGGCGCGCGACCCGCACTGGGCCGTGCTGGCCGCACAGTTGGACCGGCTCGCTTCCGCCGGCAGCGACGTCCCCGCTCTCATCAGGCGCGCCCAGGCAGGCATCGATCCGGCAAGCACGCACCCCGCGCGTGACCTCGACTACGCCATTGCCGCTCTGACGTACCTACCAGCCGACAGCGTCCGAACCACCGAACTCGACCCACCGAGCCCCCACCACGCCTCTCCGCCACCCAGATCCGCCCACCGGACGCGCCCCGCTCCGCCCCGATAACGCACCTCGAGCCGGCAGTCGTCGCTCCGCGTTCCCCGCCGCTCCGCCAAAACGCGCCGTCGACGATCGATCGATAAACCCTGCGGCTGTTCGCGAGGCTGCTCGAGCCGACGCCGCGAAAACGGGGCTGTATGCAGGGAACGACGCTCGCCCAACACGTCCAGGACACGGCCCACCCGGTGGCGTAACCGGTCAGCGATCCGCCAGCCATCACGCTGACCCGCGCCCCTGCTTCGCTCCGTCTGCACCAAACCGATCCGAAACGCGGCCACGAAGACATCGCGCGTGGCAGCAAACTACCCGCCGCGACGCCCCCTCCGGGTGAACAGCGCCACCTGCCCGGAGGAGAGGCCCGTGCAGCCATCCACGCCCAGCAGACCGGTCCGAAACTGCCAACACCCTGGCCGGATTCATCGGCACGGCACCCGCGTGGCGTACGTCAAGGACCGCTGCCGCTGCCCCGCCTGCACCGCTGCCAACACCGCGGCGACCCGCACCCGTCGGCGCCGTACCGTGTTCGGCTACCGAGACGAGTCCACGCTGGTGAACGTCGGGCCAACTCGCCAGCAGATAGCCAGGCTACGGGATGCAGGTATCGGCTACGCCCGCCTGGCGAATCTCACCGGGACCAGCACCCGCCATCTGCGCGACCTCACGCGTACCACCAGCAACACCGCCGGGAAGGGACCGATCCGTCGAATCCGCGCCGGCCTTGCCGACGCCCTGCTGGCCATCGACCCCGGCACGACCCCGCACCTTCGGGCCGCGATCGGCACCCGCCGCCGCGTTACCGCGCTCATCGCGCTCGGCTGGCCCCTCCCATACATCGCCGCACGGCTAGGCCGACGGACAGACAGCCTCGCCCGGACACTGGCCGCCCAACGCGTCACCGCCGGCACCGCGGCGGCTGCCGCCCTGCTCTACGACGAACTTTCCGGTGATCCTCCTGTTGGCGGCCATGGAAAACTGACCACTGGCGGCCACGAAACTGACCGGTGATG
>CALANS010000220.1 GCA_937926105.1 uncultured Actinomycetes bacterium
CCTGTGGTCAAAAGGTTTCCCAAGACCGCCAGTACAGTTTCAACCCGCGAGCTGCGTGTTCAGTTGCAGTTCCATTCGTGCTAGACACGTGTGAAGTGGGGCTGGAGGCGCCGTAGTAAGTGTAGAACGATGAAGCCCAGAGCATGGTGATTCGGGCTTGCGCATGGTCGCAGTCGCCAGACGCGCCTACGGAGACGCTCGTGCTCTGCGAGGTCTTCGCTTTCGACAGCGAGTAGTTGGTGTTGCATCCAAAGGTCGCCGCCGATGCCGGCGTAGCGGTGAAAAGTGCCAGCACCACCGTTCCTACTGCAACCACCGAAGCGGTGGCCAAGTTGCGCTTCTTCATTGTAAAGACCCCCTCGTCTTATCATTGACACCGCATAGTACACAGCTCGCGACGATCTGTCACATACTCAAGCCAGGGCTCCGGATGTGCGACGCCATAGGTTTTGCCAACGTAGACCGGTGTCCTGGTTCGACTAACGCAAGCTGACACTTGACTATCCGGAGCATCGATGTCACAGTGAGGGCGTCCAGCGTCAGTGTCGACGTTGGAAAAACGATTACATAACCGGGGGGACCGAAGATGCGGATTAAGTTGATGGTGAGCAGCGTTCTAGCGGCCCTCATAATCTCGCTAGGCGTGGCAGCGCCAGCCAGTGCTTGGGACTGCAAGACCGGAACACCGACAAAAACTTCGACCAGTACGAGTATTAAGAACAGTGGATGCAAGGGCGTGCAGGCTGGGATCTGGCGCTATATCTCGTCCTATCCGACTCACTACGTGGGTCCTATCGTGACGACAACCAACGGGACGTCTACCGTCACCTCCACGAGCGGGACTGACGCTGGGCATGACTACCGGGTTAGCGACGGAGTTTGGGGAGGGTGGTTGGCGTTTTGAGGTCGAATCTCAAGCGCTCAGCGCTTGTCGCGGTCAGTCTCATCGTCGCCTCGACGTTGCTCTCTGGGTGCGCCGAGTCGGCCTCTCAAGACCCATATGCATCCGACATAGCTGCGGCAGCTGAATCTGCTACCTCAAAGTTTGAGCGCACCGTCTTGGGGGATGGTGAGATCTCCCGAGAAGAGTATGAGGAAGCCGTTCAACGTTACGTTGATTGCATGGGCGACAACGGTGTGAAGTTGAACACAATCGAACAAACCGGTTACCTCGTGTATGAGACGACTGCTTCCAATGAGGAGTATGAAAAGGCTGACCCCATATGCATGAAGGGCACCAAAGCGCTCATCGAGCCTCTGTATGTCGAGATGGTTATGAATCCGAACAAGGAGGACTTCTCGAAACTCGTCTTCGATTGTTTGACCAGAAAGAAGTTGGTTCTTTCAGGTGCCACTGTCGATGATGTGCGGGCATACCTAGAGGATGGAGCGAAAGCGCCGTTTCAGGACGATATCGAAGCATCTAACTGCATCGCGAATCCGAACCTTTGAGATCATCCCGTGCGACGGATCGGTTGGAGTGCGTTTGTTGGGGCAGTAGTTGCTCTGGTGATTCTGGCCTCAGCATCGATGACGTGGTTGGCAATATCGCCGCGCGAGACTCCTCGTACAAAGGATTCTCTGGCGTTCACCGTGACGCAAGAGCGGCTTCAGGACCAAAGACAGGCAAGTCTCGACCCGGTTCTTGACAAACCAGCGGCCATCGTCAGCGGTAGTGAAGGCAGGATCACTGCAATCACATGCATGGCCGGAGCGCGATGGTCCAACGGCGAGTTCCCCATCTCAATCGACGGGCAGCCCAAGATGGTGGTCCAAACTGCGGTCCCGCCTTATAGGCCATTCGAACTCGGCGACGTCGGCGCGGATGTGGCTGCCTTTAGGGCAGCCTTGCGGCAGGCGGGTGCCACGATCTCCGAAGGTGACCTGTATGACGCCAAAACGCAGGCCGCTCTTGACGCTCTCCTAAAGGCCGGTGGCAACACGAATCGCGAGCCGCAGAGGTCGATGTCTCAGACGATCTGGCTACCGCCCGATGCGCAGGTGATCAGCGCGTGCCCTCTGCTTCTTGGTGACCATGTAGCCACCGGAAACGCCGTGGTACAACTCGAGCCGAAGATCTCGGCCCTGCGAGTGCCAGCTATGGAAAGCGGCGTGGACGGAGCACGCACAGTTACCTTTGGCGGATCCACTATCCCAGTGCCGGATTCGGGCCTCGTGACCGACCCCGACTTCATCGCGCAGGTGTCTAGGAGTCGGGAATATAGTTTCTGGGCTTCTTCAGGCGGGAAGGCCCTTATCCCCGCCCTCACGCAACTTGCTGAGCCGTTGGAGGCATATGCGATACCTCCGACCGCAATCCACGCAACTTCTGACGATGAAGCGTGTGTGTTCGAGGGTCGTACACCGATTGCGGTTCACGTCCGGGCTTCTTCTCTGGGCAAGACCTATGTGACCAGCAAGTCCAACCTTGCCGACCGTGAGATGCTTCTCTTCGCACCTCCAGGGGCGCGATGCGGCTAGAGCTAACTGACCTATGTCACTCCTTCGGCGATGTCCCTGTGCTCCGAAACGTCACGCACACGTTCACCGGAGGGAGTCTGACTGCGATCACTGGCCCATCGGGGAGCGGCAAGAGCACGCTTCTGGGGCTCATCGCTGGCTGGCTGGACCCCACCAGCGGGACCATAGAAGCCACAGGGGTCGACAGGCGCGCCTGGGTGTTTCAGAACCCGTTCGGCTCACCACGCAGGACAGCGCTTGACCATGTTGTCCTCCCGTTCCTGGCGAGGTCAATGGAGCGGAGTGAAGCAGAGAAGGAAGCGCGCCATATTCTTCGACAGTTCGCGCTCGGACATGTGGAGTCCAGCCCGATGGCGAGTCTGAGCGGCGGCGAAGCTCAACGCCTCATGTTCGCGCGGGCAGTTGCTACTGAGCCTCATCTGCTGCTGGTGGACGAACCCACGGCACAGCTAGATGCGATGAGCGCCAAGCGCGTAACCGATGTCATGCGAGCACTTGTTGAAACTGGGCGGATCGTCATAGTGGCAACACATGATCGTCGCGTCGTGGATCAATGCCATTCGGTTGTCGGTCTGGCTGACTGATGAAATTTAGTTCAGTTGTCGGCGAAGCTCGACGCAACGTCAGTTCTACTACGTCGCGCGCTGGTCTCTGGTGCACAATATTCGCCAGTATCGTTCTTACGCTCGCACTGCTCGATCTCTCGACTCAGGTCATGCTGGCGAAACAGGTCATCGAGTCCCGTTCGAACGGGTCGTCCGTCACGGTCGTGTCTTCTCCAGGAATGGTTGACGGGGAAGCCTGTGAGGGTCTGAAGAACATCGACGGCGTTGATGCCGCTGGTGCAATCCGTGATGCGGGAATCGTCAAGTTGCCTCAACTCCCCTCCAGTTCAATTGCTGTTTGGGATATAACGGATGGATTCGCTGGTGTTCTCGATTCATCGGGTGAGTTGAGCACCCCAAGTATTGCCGGCACGCTCGTGTCATCAGGCTTGATCGATGAACTCGGTCTTGATGTTGGTAATGAAATGGTCATCAATGGCGTCCCCACGCCCATATTCGGGCGCTTTCCTTACCCTGATGACGGTAGGCGATCATCCCTGGCCAGAGCGATATTGGCCCCGACCATCACGACCGGTGCGTTTGATGAATGTTGGTTTGAGTCTTGGCCCCCTCGGGCAGACTTGACGAGAGTAGCTGCGCGTATGGTGTTGAAGGATGATGCAGCTGCATCGGACGTCAAGATGACTCGACTCAATCCGTCCAAAGGGACTCCCCTATCGTTCGAGGAACAGTACAATGGCCGTGGCACTCGGTTCACGGCTTTGTGGATCCTCCTTGCTGTGGGTGCCTGTGGATTCGCAAGCGTCCTCACCCGGCGGCTGGAACTCGCCTCTGCGCTACATGCCCGCGTGCCCAAGCCCGCGCTGGTGATACAAACGTGGATCGAGGTTCTCATTTGGTCGACACCCGCAAGCGTTGCCTGCGGAGCCGTATTACAGCTGACGGCGGTACTCATACTTGGAAAGGAGGCCACATTTGTAATTCGCGATGTCTGGCTCATTGTCCTTTTGGCATGGACTGCAGTGCAGCTTGGCGGCCTCGTCGGAATTGCGCGTGTCAAAGAGCATCGGCTCCTTCAGCTATTCAAAGACCGGTAGGCCGGCGAGCACGCCGGGACTATCACGCAGGTGTATCATGTGTCGCCGGCCGGGCCTCCGAAGAGCCCCATTCGGGGGCGTCCGCTTGTTGCTGTCTTCGGGGGCCGAGCCTTGGAGATCTAGCCGAACAGCGTAACCGCGCGTTCCCGCGGGACGGTTAGGTGTGAACGGCCGTCGATGATCGCTTGAAGCCGGGCATCCGGCATCGCGAGTCAGGCGAGCTGCCGGCGCGCCGCGTCGCACAGCCAAGCCGTGTAGCGCGGCATGCTCCAGCCGGACTGCAGCACGAGCTGCTGATGCCCCTCGGGTGACCAGAGGAAGGACAGCGCGGCGGCTACGCCGTCGATGTCGGTGCCGGCCGGGGCGATCCCGCGTTCGACGAGCAGCCGGACGGTGGCGCGGTAGTCGTCCATGCGGCGGGCGAGCATGGCTTCGAGCGCTCCCGCGATGACGGGGTCGGCGCCTGCCGCACTGAGGATCTCGATCCACAGCACGCTCGTGCGCGCGTTGGCGGCGGCGATGAACTCGGCGGCCGCGGTGAGCAGGGCCTCGCCGTCGTCGAGCGCCGCGACTCTCGCGCCCTCGGCGCTGTCGGCGAGCTGTGCTTCACCCTCCGCTCCGGCGAACGCCTGCTCGAACGCGCCGAGCAGCAGATCGCGCTTCGGGCCGTTGGTCTTGACTGTCTCGGCGGAGACGCCTGCGCGTCGTCCGATCTCGGCGAGCGAGGCGCCGGAGTAGCCGCCCTCGGCGAAGCTCGCGGCTGCGGCGTCGAGCACACGCCGACGGGTGGCGGCCGCCTGCTCCGTGCGCAGGTCGGACCGGTAGGTGCGCGTCGCGCGGGGTTCGGGCATCGTTCTCCCTATTGACAACCCTATTGAGGTAGTGAATGCTTCATCGGTGTAGTCGATCATATCCCCTGACCCGAGGCACTCACCATGACGTCCATCCTTCTCGCCGCCACACCCGTCCACGGACACGTCGCACCTCTGCTGGCGGTCGCCTCCTCCCTGGTCGCCGCCGGTGATCGCGTCCGGTTCCTCACCGGATCCCGGTACCGCGACGCCGTGCTCTCCACCGGCGCGGAGTTCCTTCCGCTGCCTGCGGAGGCCGACTACGACGACAGCGACATGGATGCCTCGTTCCCCGGTCGCCGGGGGCTGAAGGGCCCGGCGGGCATCCGCTACGACATGATCGAGATCTTCCTGAAGCCCGTCCCCGCGCAGCTGCGCGCCGTGCGCGAGGCGATCGCCGCCGAGCAGACGGATGCCCTCCTCGCGGAGTCCATGTTCGCCGCCGCCGCGGTGCTGAGCGGCC
>CALANS010000221.1 GCA_937926105.1 uncultured Actinomycetes bacterium
CCGCTGTCACCCCCGAAGATGACGGGCCGCGCCTTCGTGGCCCCACGGGCACGCCGGCCGACAGCTGGCACCCAAACATGACGCGTTACCCAATCGTTATCGACGCGTTGGTGGCGGTCAGGGGCCGGTGACGGGCCTCGGTGTCATCCCCTGGTGGATGCGCGCCATCGGCTAGGGGATGACATCGGCGCGACCAGCATCAATGACGGCAATGACGGCCCGTCATGCCAGACCCCCGGTCGCGGAGGAGTGGTGCCGCCCAGGGTGTGGACCGCGCGCTGGCCGCGGCCGCAGGCAGGGGTCTACAGGCCGCGCGGCATAGGGGGCGGCAGCGGTTTCGTGTCCTTGCCGCATGGTTACGACGACGCTTAAGGAAAGCAGCACCTTCACCCAGTGCGCGGGCACGTTCCCGGAGCTGGTGGCCAGACTCGACCGGCAGGGCGCAGCGGGTCAGTGGGCCGCGGCCGAGCCGGCGCTGGCCGGGATCTCGTCGGTGTCCCGGCTGCGGGATCTCACTGCGGTCGGCTGCGACCGTGACCGAGCGCACGGGATCATCGCGGCGTTGGTGCGGCTCGCGTCCCTGGACGGGCCGCATGATCAGCGTGCCGCGCTGGTGGTGGTGCATCTGCTGCGGCCCGCGGTCATGAAGCGGGCCCGGGCCGCCCGGGTGGATACCGACGAGGCGGTGCGGATCCTCGTGGCCGAGCTGGCGCTCGTGATCGCGACGTTCCCGCACCAGCGGGTGAGCCCCACGCCGTCGCGACTGGTGTGGGACGCCTGGCATCAGGCGTGGGCCGGCGGTTTGGCCCAGATGGCTGCGGAGCGGCAGCACACGACGAGCATCGCCGATATCGAACAGATGCTTGCCGCCGACGAGTCGGTGAACGCTTCGGTGGAGCTGGTGGACCTGCTCGTCGACGCGGCCAGGACCGGGGTGCTCACCAAGGATGACGCGGCGCTGCTGGCGCTGGTGGCCCATCACGGCGGCCACGGCAACGATGCGATCGGCCGCACGGCGGCGGTGTTGGGAATTTCGCCGGCTACCGCACGGCGGCGGCGGGCCCGCGCGATTGAAGCACTGGCGAGGCACAGCCGGAAACTCGCTGCTGCCGGGTGAGCAAAACCGTCTCGCGGCGACCCCTTGTAGAGGGCAGGCGGCTGCCCGGCCGGGCGGCGCACGGATGACAAGGGGTGCGCGATGGTCATGGCAACAAGGACGCCGTCCGAAGCCGAGATGCGTCGGCGGGCGGCGGCGGCTCGGCAGCGCGTGGAGCAGATGGTGCGCCTTCTTCACCGCAGCGTCGACGCGATCGCCACACCGGCCGACTTCGGGGCGGCGCTGGCCAGCACTGGCAGGTTGCGACGGGTCACGTTCTCCAATGCGATCCTGGCGACGGCGCAGCGCCCCGATGTGACGGATCTGGATTCCTATGACGGCTGGCTGGCCCGCGGCCGACAGGTCCTCAAGGGCGAGCACGGTATCCGCCAACTCACCGCGAACGTAGCTCCGGCCGCCGGGCTGGTCGACCCGGATGGGCCGCGCAAGATCGAAAACCTGGCCACGACGGTGGTGTTCGACGTCACGCAGACTCAGGGCCAAACACAGCAGGAGGTCGAAGCGCCCCCAAGCACGGCGGTATACAGCGAGACCGAGGTCGCCCGGGCGCTGGCGGCGGCCGACCCTGCTGAACGGGACGGCGCCGATCCGGCCGGGCTGACGGCGGCCGAGGCGATCCGCCGCGCCGCGTGGCGCAGTGCGGTCGCGCACGCCGGCCCGGCCGACGCGCAGCAGGTCGGCGCCTGCGCCGAATACCTTCTGCGAGCAGGGTGCGGCCTTCGCACCGATGCGGATGCGCTCGGCTTCATCAGCGACTGGGATCGGCTTCCTGCCTCGGCTCGGCGCCGCCAGCTGATCGACGTGGTCAACCGGGCGCGGCAGGCCGCGGGCACGCTGATCGATCTGGTCCACGCAGGCGGGCCGGCTGCGGCACATCTGGAAAAAAACACGGTGACGAAAGCGCCGGGCACTGTTGTCGCGGCGGCGTCCTCGGCCGAGCAGCCACAACGGCAGGCGAGTGCCGCGCTCGCCGACGCGCCCGCCTTCCGCAGCGGGCCGGCGGTAGGCCCGACAACGGTGTCGGCCAGAGGGGCGGCTGATCCCGGGACGCTGGCGGCAGCATCGGCGGCCGCCTGGCAGTATTTCCGGGATTGCGCCGGCAATGACCCTGCGGCGGTCGGCTACCTCGCGCAGCGAGGAATCGCACCGTGTCCGGGCCTGCCGGTCGGCTATGCGCCGCCGGACGTGCGCCTCGGCGCGCACCTGCGCAGCCTGGGGTATCCGGACGAGGTGCAGGTCGCTGCCGGGCTGGCTAGGCGGTTGGAAAGCGGCCGGGTCGTAGACGTGTTCCGTGACCGCGTAGTGGCCGCGTTCGTCGACGGACAGGGCCGCATTGCGGGGTTCACGGCGCGCGCCCTTCATGACAGCGGGCCGAAGTACCTGAACACGAAGGCCACGGCCTTGTTCACGAAGTCGTCACTGCTGTACGGGCTGACCCTTGAGGTACGAGGCGAGTTGGAGGCCGGTGCTACCCCGGTGCTCTGTGAGGGGCTGATGGATGTGTTGGCGATCGCGCAGCACAGGCCGTCGGGCCTGGTGCCGGTCGCCACATGCGGGACCGCGTTCACGCCGGTCCATGCCGCAGATCTGATGGAGATGATGCCGCGGACGCGGATCGTCGTCGCCTACGACGGCGACCCGGCGGGTGTGACAGCCGCGATCCGGGTCGGTCAGATGCTCTCGCAGGACGGCTGGGGCGTGCACACCCCCATGCCGGCCGGCGGCCTGGACCCGGCCGAGGTCGCGGCCGAGCGGGGCGCGCCCGTGGTCGAGTGGGTGTCGTGGCAAAGATCCCGGCCCGCGATCTATCTGGCTGCGGAGCACCTGCTCGCCGCCACCGAGCATGACGGCAGCCCGCTCGGCCGGCAGAGCGCGGGAGCTGGCGTCATCGACATCCTGCAGCGCGACTGGGGCACCGATGACGCGCTACCGGACGCCATCGACTACGTCGGCATGCAAACCGGGCTCCGCCGGGCCGACCGAGCTGTGCCGAACCTCCTTGGCCGGCCGAACCGCGCCGCCACGCCCCAACTGTCGGCGGCGGCAGGTTCTGCGGGAGTCGGCGGGCTCTCGGCCTCACGCACCGCCACCGAGCAGAGGCCAACCACTATCGGCGGGGGCGGCGCGGTCGCCTACAGCGACCGCAGGCTCCGGCCCGTCGCAAGCATCTGTGGCGAGGCACCCGGACAGACTCGGTGACGCTCCGATTACGACTGCGTCATGCGATCTGTTCGACGCCGACCCGCTCGAACGTGGCATCGGCTGCCAATTCGTTGACGAAGATCACGACATTCGCGCCGTCTGCTCGGGCGCTGGGGACGATGAGTGCGTCGTAGTCGAGGAAGGCCGCATGCGCAGCGACAAGCTGGCAGGCGGAAAAGTCCGGGGAGGTGAGATCGACGAAGTTGAGACCGAGGGTCGATAGATTGGATCGGTCTATTCGAAGGGCCTTCTTGGCACTGATCCGCAGCTCGTAGACGTATCGACGCGTCTTTGGCCGCAGTGGTTGCATGTCGATAGCGTGTTGACCCTCCGCGATGGCGGTGGCACGTTCCTCGGAGGTGTAGATCGCAGCCAGCCCGGGCGGGTTCCAGCGTGCCCCACGAGTGTTCGGCAATTCGGGTGGGTGGTCGTTGAACATATGTCGCCACACGGTGACGTTGTCAAGAGTTTCGGCGCCAAGATCCTCGATGGCATTGAGCAGCTCCGGGTCGTGGATCGTCATTGGCTCACACGTAAGCCCCGTCACGCAACTGGTCGATGAGCGCCAGCACCGAATCGGCGTCACCCTGTGCAATTAGCTCTGCGGGGCGCTTGCCTGCGAGGAGCTTGTGCGGGCTGTAAAGCCATAGCCGCGCCTCGTCCGGTTCGTAGAACTCGGCGAGTTGGGTCGCGAGCCATTCGAGCGTTAACAGCTGATTAAGCTTCGCCGGTTGCGGATCTCCCCGCCCCTGCTGCCAGCGCGAAACAGTCTGCGGGGTGGTGCCAAGGAGCTCCGCGATCTCGCGTGAACGGACTCCTGCTCGGTCCTTGATGGAATCCAAGCGGTGGGCAACTGCGCTAGTCATTTTATCCTCTTCCAGACCAGCTGAGTCATGCGGACTTGCGGTGGCGCTTGCCCGCCGCCGGCAAGCTGAAGCTGTGTAGGAAATTTGTGGTCAGATCGTTGCCGAGGGTGCCACGCCACGAATCTAGCCGTTTCCGAACGGACAGCAGACTCGGCTCGACCTCGGCTGCGCGCACCGCCTTGTCCGATGCGGGGCGCAGAAAGTTCTCCAGGTAGTGACCTGCACGGAGCGGTTCAGGGACCGTCGAGAGTGCGTTTACCTCTCGCGAGCGCTGAGTCACGAAGTGTTCCCGATACCGCAGCTGCGTGTCCTTCCATCCGCGCGAGCAGCATGCCGTGTCAAGACATGCGTGCGCGGCCTTCATCCCCGGTCGGCTCAACAATGCTTCAGCCTTGCTGCGATCCAGGAACGCACCCAACTGGTGTAGGTAGATCCGCGCCCCGCCGCCGCCACTGCGATCACGATTCGGCACGCGAAGCCAGTCGGACAGATCGGTGTGATCGTTGACCGTGACCCCCGATTCAATGCCGCCGAGTGCCCCAAACGCCATCAGCGCGACTCCGACCGCGCCCGTGTGTTCGCCAACGAGCGGTCGTCCAAGCTGATGGAGGTCGCGACATGAGGCCAGATATCGCTTCAACGCGAGCGGTCCAGACTTCGCTGTACCAAAGGGATGGATGCGCAGCCAGACCGCGTCGATGGGCAATGTCCGAAGGACGCCTATCACCGCGGCTCGCCATCGCGGGTCATTGAAGTGCTCGGACTTGGTGATCAGCGGATAGTAGATGGGCACGTGTTGGAGACCGGCTTGATTGAGCAGATTGCGCAGCGCACGGGTAAGACTTGCGTCGACATGCAGCCACGGATCCTGGTGCGACCCAACGAAGTGCGTCGGCGCCAGCACAGAGGTTAGCCCTACACTCTTGACCGTTTCGACCAACTGACCACAAAGATCCGACCCTGCTTGACCTCGGAGGCCATCTGGTGTGTGAAGGCTGGTCGTGTCTGCCGGGGCCCACGGGATGCGGCGGGCTCCGCCGCGCTGGATGCCTCCAGGCGTTGACAAGTCGAGCGTTCGTGGGTCCAAGACAGTTTCGACGCCGGATTGCCGCGCCTCGTCCCAGAGGTCCTTCTGTTCCGCGATACGGGCAGGGTCAACGATCAGCCCACTTCCTATCGGCCTGCGCTCGACCAGCATCTGCGCGAGAAACGCGTGGTCCTTCCCCCCGACACGCAGGTACGAACCGAGCGGGTCGCTGACTGCTCGTAGTTGTC
>CALANS010000222.1 GCA_937926105.1 uncultured Actinomycetes bacterium
GCGCCCGCAACACCCAAAACGGCACCGCCGCACTGGTTTTCATGATCTCCGCCGGCCCCTGCCCCGCGCCCTGCACCCCGAAAGCCGATGGCGACACGATGCCCGGCATCATCGCCCACATCGGCACGCCGCAATGGTGACCCAGCCATGAACACCATCGACCTAGCCACAGTGCATCCATCGGGGATCGCGGACATCCTCGGCGATCAGGTCGGTGACATCCTGCGCCGCATCGCCCAAGGATTCGTCGACGCCGCCGGGTTCCTGCTGCAGGTCACCATCGACGATCTGAACGGCGGGCTACGCATCGACCTGTCCGCCGGCTGGATACAGCAGGTCCTTGGCCAGATGCGACACCTCGTGTTCTTCCTCATCGCCCTGATGTTCGCCCTGCAGGTGATCACCGCCATGCTCCGCGGTGATCATCGCGGGTTGTGGCGCGCGGTCGGCGGCTCAGCACTCGCCCTACTCGGCGGGGCCGCCGCGGCTGCGATCGCCGCCGCGATCCTGCTGGTCGTCGACCAGTTCACCGCCTACATCCTCGGCCCCGCGCAGAAGACCGCCGAGGACACCATGGTCACCATCTTCGCCATGAACGACTCGATCGACACTGCAGGCTGGCTCGTCGTGATCATCATCGCCGGCCTGGCCTGTCTGGCGTTCCTATTCATCCACCTCGTCCTGATCGGCCGCAACGCGATGGTGATCGCCACCGTCGTGTTCGCACCGTTCGCGTTCGCCGGCGCCACCACCGACCGCACCAAAACCTGGGTCGTGAAGTGGCTCGAAATCCTCATCGCCCTTGCCCTGGCCAAGTTCGCGATCGCCGTCATCCTCACCTTGGGCTTCCTGTCGCTGGCCGACTCCGTCGCCACGCCGGGTGGCGGGTCCACGTCGCAGGTGATGACCGGCGCGCTCTGGTTGTTCGTTGCGGCGTTCTCGCCGCTGGCCACGATGAAGTTCGTGACCTTTGCCGGCGGGGAACTCGCTGCCCCGCACCCCGGCGCCGGAGGCGAGGCCGTCGGCAACGTCAACTCCGCCGCCTACACCGCCTCGAACGCCGCCCGCTTCAACCCGATCCGCGCGCGCCGCCGCCGGACCGCGCCGCCACTGCCGCCGAAAACGCCGGGAGGCACCCCATGACCACGTCCACCGCGACCCTGGTTCGCTTCACCCAGCGCCCCGACCACAGCCTTGTCCTGGGCCTATCCGCAACCCGCGCCATCACCCTGGCCGCGTGCGTCCTAGCGGTTGCGATCGTGACGGTTGCGTCGGGTATGACGGCCGGCGTGATCACCGCCATCGGAATCTCGCCGTTGGCGGGGTCCGCCCTGCTGATGGTCGAGGGACGCGCCCTGATCGAATGGACCCCAGACGCCGCGCGCTACGTCTGGCGCGGGGCGAACGGTCGGCTGCGCGTGCTGGCGAATCCCGACCGGCCGGTACCGGCCGGCATCCTGCCCATCCCCGGCACCGTGCAACAGCTCGCCGTGTTCGCTGCCGTCGATGGGTCGGCGGTCCTGCACGACTCGGCCACCGACACCTGGACCGCCATCGCCGCCGTGACCGGGAACGGATTCCTCTACGCGGACGCCGAAACACAAGACGCCGCCACCGCCGGGTTCGGCCGCACTTTGGCTGCGATCGGCTCCGACGGCCAGATTCAGCGCATCCACATCATCCACCGCACCCGCGCCCACATTTGGAATGCCGAACCCGAGACCTCGGACCCACTTAGACAGATGTGCTGCAGTTCAATGGCGGACGAGCCCGACCGCATCAGCAATCTCGCGGATGGGCAAACGGAGACCGGGGGAGAAGCGTCGATCAGAAGCGAGATCGACAGTGCAGCAATGACTCCCGGCCCGCGCATGAGCGCAGGCACCGAGGTGCATCGTGTCGACGCTGCCAGGGATGGGAACGAGGACGCGCAAGCTGCCGGCGCGGCTGTGGCCGCCTACCGCGAGACCCTCGGCCAGTTCCGCTCCGCGTGGCGGCACGAGACGCTTCTGGCGATCACTCTCGGCGGCAAAACCTCCCGCGCGGCGATCCGAAGGGCAGGACACGGCCGAACCGCGGCGGCGAGAGTTCTCGCCGCGCACCGGGCCGGCCTCGCCGAAACACTCGATTCCGCCGGCACGGGCCTCGAGGAGTGGCTCACCCCAGCTGATCTCGCTGACTGGATCATCGACAGCTTCGACCCGGCCAGCATCCCGCTCCGCCACGACGGGCCAGCGAACGCTCGACCCCGCGGCCCCGGCGGCTCTGCGGATCGGGCGGCATCGGCCGGGCCGATGGCGGTCGACGAGACATGGTCAACCATCCGCACCGACTCGGCCTGGCACCAAGTCGTGTGGGTGGCTGGGTGGCCACGGTTCGAGACGCATCCTGCCTTCCTGACGCCGCTGATCCTGCCCGCGGGCGCGACGGTCACGGTGTCCCTGGTCTACGAGCCGATCCCCACACCGGTTGCGCTGCGCCAGATCGGCCGAGACAAGACCGCCCAAGCATCCGACGCCGCCCTGCGCCGGCGGATCGGCACCCTCGACACAGCCGAGCAGGCCGCCCGCGAAACCGACACTTTGCAGCGGGAAGCCGAGATCGCTGAAGGCCACCTCGACATGCGCCACACCGCCCTGATCGCCATCACCGCCGCCACCCGAGACGATCTCACCGACGCCGCCACCCGCGTCCGGCAAGCTGCGGCAGCGGTCGGCTGCGAGACCCGCATCCTCTACGGTCAGCAGCTCGCCGCGCTCAACGCGACCGTGCTGCCCGCAGGTCTGCGCCTGTGAACACGGTGCGAGAGAAGAGCAACCATGACCAGGCAGGCCAAGACGCCACTCATCGCAACCCGCGCCGCCGGCGCCGCCGAAAAGGGTCGGCCGTGGCGACGGGGAGCAGCGCAACGGGGATCCGATCCCGAACCCGCCAAACCGGCGGAACGAAACGTCGGGCAGCGGCAGAATCGACTGACGCTGCGAATCCCGACCTCACACCGAGACACCACCGCCGTGCTCGGCGGCGCCTTTCCATTCCTCACCGGCAAGCCCGCCACGGACGGCATGTTCATCGGTCATGACACTGTTACCGGGGAGCGGTTCTGCTTCGACCCGTGGCAGCTCTATGCCCAGCAGACAGTGTCGAACACGAACATTGCGATCATCGGCAACATCGGCTGGGGCAAGACCAATACGGCCATGGCCATCGCCCTGCGCGGTATCGCATGCGGCTACCGAGTGATTGTGCCGGGCGATCCGAAGAACGACTGGACTCGCCTCGCCGAGGCGCTCGGTGGTCAGGCCATTCGGGTCGGCCCCGGCATGCCCGAGCGGCTCAACCCGCTCGACCTCGGTACCCCGCTACCCGGTGCAGATGGATCGGCCTGGCGGCACCAAGCTGAGCAACGCCGCGCGGTGCTGATGGTGTCGATCGTCGAGACCCTCGCGCCGTCGCTGGCGCCGCTGCGCCCGGAGGATCGTGAGACCCTCACCGCGGCCGTCGATGTCGCGTGCTGCACCAACACCACACCCACGCTGCACCACGTCGTCGCAGCGCTGGCTGCCGACGGCGGCGAACATGCAGCGCCGATCCGCTCGGCGATCGGTGGGCTGTGTGCCGGGCCGCTGGCAGGAATGCTCGACCAACCCGCGACTGCGACACCCGAACCAACATCACCGATCATCGCGGTCGGCACCGCCGCTGTCGCCGACAACGACCTCGCCCACACGCTGGCGGTGCTCACCGCCACCAGCCAACTTGACGGCGTCGGTGGATCGGAGCGCAGGTTCATCATTTATGACGAGGCCTGGCGCATCCTCGCCGCACCAACCCACCTTGCCCGCGTCAACGCCGAGCTGCGCCTGTCGCGGGCACAGGGCACCGCAACGGTCCTGATCACGCACGCGCTGTCGGACACTGACAAGGCAGCGGACGCGGGCAGCAGTGCCGCGGCCACCGCCCGCGGCCTGGTCGCGCTGTGCGATACGCGGATCATCTTCCGCCAGGCAACCGGCGAAACCGACCGCACCGCAACCGAACTCGGCTTGACCCACCCGGAACGAGAGTCGCTGGCGACATTGGGGAAGGGCGAAGCCCTCTGGAAAACCGGCAACGCCACCCGCCGCATTCACACCGACCTCGGCCCCACCGAAACCACCCTCTTCAACACCGACCAGAACCGGAACGCGTGAGCAGACCCGGCCCCCGCCAGCAACGTCGCCCTGATAACCGCCCTGTACTCCTCAACCCGGATCACAGGTCCAGAGCTGGCGGATGGCAGTCTTCCGATGCGACACTTTCCTGGTGTCGCACGAGTTCGACCGTCAGCCGATTCACGAGGAGTTGGAGCGTGTCCGGCTCGACTTGCACCGACTCGTTGAGCAGGCGACGGCTCTGGACCTGGGCCGCCGCACTCGGGGTACCCGCTGGACGAACGGCCAGATGTTGTGGCACATGGTCTTCGGCTACCTCATCGTGTGGCGGCTGCTGCCCGGCGTACGCCTATTCGGGAGGCTGCCCGATTGTTTCGGTCGTCGGTTCGCAGCTGTCCTGAACGCCGGGACGCGCCTCTTCCATGTCATCAACCATCTCGGCGGGTGCGGCGGCGCGGTCGTGTTCCACGGTGCCCGCCTGGCAGGGCTCTTGGACCGCACGGTGAGCCGGCTTCATCGCCGTCTCGACGCCGAGAGCGAGGAGTCGCTGGGCAGGCGGATGCACTTTCCCGTCCGGTGGGACCCGTTCTTCACGGAAACGATGACCGTCGCCGATGTGTATCACTACGGCACCCGGCACTACGACTTCCATCGGACGCAGCTCACCCTCGAACCAGGCGAGCGGTGACGCGCTACGGCAAGTGCTTGCCCAGCCAGCGCAGCGGCCGCCCGAACACAGGGTGACGGTGCCAATTGCGGTTCAGAACCTCACGGCGGAGCCGCCGGAAGCCCTCGCGCACGGTGACGAGAGGCCCGGACTTGCTCCGGTCCTCGATCGCCCCGGCCTCCTTGGCTGCCCACCGGGCACACGGAAGGCACATCGCCACTTCCGGATGATTGCCGAGGCGCACCAAAAGGCGCGGGTCGCCGATCGAGCCGCAGCACCAGCACCGCCCCGGCGGCTCGGGGCGTTCCTGAGCTGTGTCCTCCGGGGTCTCCATGGCTCTATTCTCGCCCGCCGGGTCCCTTGGAGCTTGAGCGCGTTGGATGGAGCCGCGTAGGGCGGAAGATCCGTGGAGCGCCTGCTGTGGGTAGCCCCGGGATGCCATCCAGGCACGAGACGTCCCGGTCTCGAACCTGTCCGGGTCGCCTACGACGGGTGCTCGCCGCGTCTTGACCGGCTGGCTTTTCGTGTGTTCTACGCGCCGGCTTGGCTCGTGAATCGGGTGTTGTCAGCGGAAGTCGCGTGAGACTGCCGGTACGGCGAGCGGTAACCGTTGGAGGTGTTCGGCGACGATGTTGATGGC
>CALANS010000223.1 GCA_937926105.1 uncultured Actinomycetes bacterium
GGACTCGACTGGAATCGTCGAGTCGACCACAGCGAGCACCTCGAGCCCGTCGATCAGCGCAGCGGAAGCCGCCGACCGTGCCGCCGCCGAGAAGACATGGCTCGACTATCAGTCTTTGGCCAATGAGCTCTGGAAGCAGCCTGAAGGCACATGGAAAGCGGCGCTACAGAAGTACGCGATCAATCCAGCGCTGACAGCACAACTGGACGGGCTCAAGGCGTTTGTCGCGGCCGGCAAGGACAACTGGGGCGAGGTTATTCACCACCCGTATTGGCTGAACCCGATTGATGGCGGCTCGACTGCTGACCTGATGGATTGCATCGACGCGAGCAACGCCGGGTCCAAGGACGCCAAGACCGGCAAGAAACTCTCGGTGGGGGTCGCGCATCAAAACACGTACATCACCTTGTTGCGCTACGGGTCCGAGTGGAAGGTCGTGAAAGTCACCTACCTGCCGAACCTCGCCTGCCCTGGCGCGCCTACCGCCAACGAAGAGAAAGCCTCGATGGAAGCAGCGCGCAGCAGCTCCGCGTCTATGGCGAAAGAAACGCAATGAGACGGCTGGCGCTACTGGCGGCGGTCGTCCTGCTTTCTTCCTCGCTAGCTGTCCCCGCGTGGGCCTCCGATGACGGCGGCATAGCAATAGACACCGGGAGCAACGGCGGGACCGCCAACGGCGACACAGGGTCGATCAGCACATCCATCGGCGTAGATGACCCCGGCTCGCCGGGCGACACCGGTGGCGGCGGCTCTGGTTCCTCGTCGAGCAGTGAGGTATCGACAGGCGGGGGTGACTACACCCCGCCGCCGGACTATTGCGGGGAGCCGGCACTCCTTGACCCACCGCCGCCTGCATCGGATCCGGCGTGGGGCGGAGCGGATCCCGAAACCCATGACATGTACGTGTTCTGGTGCACGAAAGTGCTCATAGGTGGCGGCGGCGGTTCGTTCCCGGAGTCGCACTCGATCGTGACGGAAAAGGGCGAGCCACCGGTCCCACCGCCACCCGATCCGGAAGACTTGGCCATGCAGGTGTGGGACCACATGCGCACCACGATCCCAGCGCCGCAGCCGACGACGTCCCCGGATTTTCGGACGGCAATCAACGACACGCTCGGGGTACCGACGACGTGGGTGAACTTGTGGAACTGGATGTGGGCCGATGACACCGTGTGGGCGCCGGTTACGGAGACGTTGACGGTGCGCGGGGTGTCGGTGACGGTGACGGCCGAGCCGGTGGCGCTTCGGCTGGATCCGGGCACCGGGGATCCGGAGGTGACGTGTGCGAATCCGCCGGGGATCCCGTATTTCCCGCCGGCGGATAACGTGGCTGACCCGTCTCGTGATCCTGCTGGTTTGGGTGGCTGCGGCTGGAAGTATTCTCGCGCGACGTCGCTCAGCCATCTGATTCAAGCGCAGCTGATGATCGACTGGAGCGCCTCTTGGACGTCGAACGTGGGTCGCTCCGGCGATCTGGGTTCACTGACCACATTCAGGGACACGGAGCCATTCGTGGTGGCGGAGCGTCGTGTCGTGATCGTGCCGAACGGCGGTTGATATGACGGCGACTTCTGCTTCATCCCGGAGCGCAGCGCCGTCGGAGGGTCCCTCACGACGTGGGGGCACCGCTGGGCCGCAGCCGGCGGCGAGCGTGCTGAAGACGAGGCAGCGCCGGCCGGGCTATATCGCGCTGCTGCTGGCGCTGGTGGTTGGCCTGGGGTTGGCTGGGGCCTGGCTGTATCAGTCTGCGGGCGCGAAAGCGACCGTGCTGGTGGCGGCCGTAGACATCGAGGCGGGCCAGGTGATCGGCCGCGAGGACGTGACGACGGTGGCGCTGGCCGGGGAGGCCAGGGCGATCACGGCCGACGAGGTGTCGACAGTGGTGGGCAAGCGCGCAACGGTTCCACTGTTGGCTGGGACGCTGCTGCAGCGTTCGATGCTGGGCGCAGCGGCAACGCTGCCGGAGGGCCAGGTGCTGGTCGGGGTGCTGCTGCCGGTGGGCGCGGCCCCAGCTGGGGGTCTGGTCGCCGGCGATCTGGTGGATGTGTACCGGCTGCCTGCCGCCACAGCCGTCGGTGGGGACAGTGCCGCGCCGACGGTGGTGGCCGCCCGTGTGGCGGTGCAGAAAGTAGCTGTCGCTGCGAAGGAGCAGACGGTGATGTCGTCGGGGCTGCTGGTGACGTTGGCGGTACCGGAGGCCGATGCGGCCGCGGTGGTGGCCGCGAACGGCGCGAAAGCGGTAGCGGTTGCGGTGGTGGGGCCGTGATCATCGGTGTGTGCGCGGCGAAAGGATCACCGGGGGTGTCCACGGTGGCGCTGGCCACGGCTCTGATCTGCCCGGGCAGTCCGGTGCTGATCGAGGCGGATCCGTCCGGGGCGGACGCGCCGTTTCGGCTACGCGCTCCGTCAGGGGCCTGGCTGGATGCGGAGCCGTGGCTGGGGTCGTTGGCGTCAGCAGCCCGAATCGGCGCGGTCGACCCGCACCAGTACGCGCAGGACACGTTGATCGGCGTGGCGGTGGTTCCGGGAGGCAGGACTCCGGACGAGATCGCCCCGCTGGGCACGTTGTGGCCGGTGATCACCGAGACGCTCCGCGCCGCGGCGGGCCCCGTGATTGTGGATTTCGGCCGGTTCACCGTAGGCCACGCCGCCGAAAGACTGCTGGCCGCATGCGATGTCGTACTGCTGGTATCCCGGACAGACACGTCGGGACTGGCTCATACCCGGTACCTGGCCTCCACTCTGGTTCGCCTGGTCGGGCTCGGCCCAGACCGGACGCCGAAAGTCATGGTGGTGACAACGGCCGACCGGCCGCGGGACGGCGTGCGCCGCGCCCGGAAAGATGCCGCAGTCGTGCTTGAGGCTGCCGGGCTGCCGTGCCCGGTGATCGGGCATATCCCGGCCGACGCCAAGGCCGCCGCCGGCCTGGCTAACGCGCCGATGACCCGGTATGTGGCGGGCTCCCCACTGATCCGCGCGGCGCGTGACATCCTCACCGCAGTGTGGGCGATGCGGGCCGACCTCGCCGCTCAGCTCCCTGCCCAGGCTGGCCGCGGCGGCGGCGAGGCACTGACAACCGAGGATCCCACAGCGTCCGGCGCCGCAGAGCCCGACCCGGGGGACACGGCGGCGCCGCCGACGTACCGGGGCGCCGCCGCAGGTGAGCAGGTGGCCGGCCGTGGCTGAGACGCTGGTCGACTATGCCGTCGTCAAGGAGATTCAGGCCCGCGTGGCGGCGCAGCTGACCGAGCTGCGCGCCGAACGCGAGACGGCCGGCCACAAGGCGCTGCCGGACGCGGATGAGCGGCAGCTGGCGCTGTCGGTGATCCAGGAGCAGGTGGCCCGGCACATGCGCCTTGCGGTGCGCGCCGGCCAGGTGCTGCCGGACTCGGCCACGGACCTGCGCCTCGTCATGGCGGTGGATGCCGCGATCTACGGCGCCGGGGAACTGCAGGAGCTGCTGGACGACCCGGATATCGAGAACATCGACATCAACGGCTGCGATCAGGTGTGGATCACCTACGCCGATGATCGCGGGCGCGTGTTGGGCCGCCCGGTCGCCGCCTCGGATGACGAGTTGATCGAGATCGTGCAGAACCTGGCGGCGTATTCGGGGGTGACGGCGCGGCCGTGGACCCCCACTCATCCTGTGCTGAACCTTCGTCTGCCGGGCGGGGCTCGGCTGGCCGCGGTGATGAGCGCGCCTGCACGGCCGGCGGTGTCGATCCGCCGCAACCGCCATCCCGACATGACTCTTGCGCAGCTGGTGGAGTTGGGCACGATCTCGGCTGAGCTGGCCGCGTTCTTCCGGGCGGCCATCGCGGCGCGGATGAACATCGTGGTGGGTGGTGCGACGGATGCCGGCAAGACGACGCTGCTGCGGGCACTGATCAATGAGATCGACGCCACCGAGCGGCTTCTCACGGTGGAGAAGGCTCTGGAGCTCGGCATCGAGCACGACACGGTCCGTCATCCGGACACGGTGGCACTCGAAGAGGTGCTGTCCGATGCCGAGGGCCGCGGCGGCGTGTCGATCGATGAACTGGTGGCCGTCACGAGGCGACTGAATCCGTCGCGGGTGATCGTCGGCGAGGTGATGGGGCCGGACGTGATCCCCATGTTGACGGCGATGTCTCAGGGCAACAACGGGTCGCTGTCGACGGTGCATGCGCGCTCGGCGACCGGGGTGATCCGCAAGCTGGCCACCTACGCGGCCCAGCACGATTCGATGGACTTTGCGGTGACGTTCGCGCTGATCGCAGAGTCACTCGATTTCGTGGTGTTCATCGAGAAGAACCGCAGGGACGCGGGGCGGCGCACCGTGACGGAAGTGGTGGAGGTCGGCGGCTTTGCGGACGGGAAGGTGTCGACAGCCAGCATCTTCACCCCGGATCCGGTGACGGGCAAGGCGGTGCGGGTGCGGGATGTGGCGATCGCCCGCGCGGTGGAGCTGGCCGATACCGGCTGGGTGGAGGTGTAGCCGTGTTGCCGACCGTCGGGTTCCTCTTGGCCGCGTTGATCTGCGGTGGCCTGGCTGCGGCGCTGGCGCTACTGGTGCGGGAGGTCCGCGGTGTGCCGGTGCGGCCGCGGCGGGTGCGCCGCCATCTGCCGATGGCAAGGGCGTCGGCCCGGTGGGCTGTCGGCGTCATGGTCGGTGTTGTCGTCTTGGTGGTCACGCGCTGGCCCGTGGCGGCCGCCGCCGCTGCTGTTCTGGTCGTCGTCTGGCCGAGGCTGTTCGGCGGGAAGCGGGCGGAGCAGCGCCGGATTGATCGGCTGGCCGCCTTGGTCGCGGTGATCGAGTCGTTGCGGGACACGACGGCTGCGGGGGTTTCCCTGGAGCAGGCGATTCCGTCGGCGGCCGCGTCGGCCCCGGATTTGCTGCGTCCCACGCTGGCCCGGCTGGTGGGCCAGATGCGTGCCCGGGTTCCGTTGGACATCGCCTTGGCCGATGTCGCAGTCGAGCTGGACGACACGTCGGCGGACTTGGTCGTCGGCGCGCTGATTCTCAATGCGCGGCGCAGAGGTGACCGCCTGCCGCATGTGCTGTCCTCGTTGGCCCGTTCGGCTCGCGGGGAGCTGGATATGCGCCGCACGGTGGCCGGCGGGAGGGAGGAGACCCGCCGAGGTTTCCTGATCATCGTGGCCATCACCCTGGGTATCGCAGCGTTTTTGATCCTGTTCGGCGGTGACTACACCGCCGCCTACGGAACTGCGGCCGGGCAAGTGGCGCTGCTGGTTGTCGCCGGGGTGTTCGCGGCCGGGTTCGCGTGGATGCGCGCTCTGTCGACGCCGCCGCCGACGATCCCAGTGCTCGCCCGGCCGGGGTCTGGCGCCGATGTTGACGAGGCGGCGCTGTTGTCTGCTGTGCAGGCGCAGGCGGCCGCGTCATGACAACGATGATGCTGATCGGCGCACTGGCCGGCGGGGCGGTCTGGCTGTTGGTGGTCGTGGTCAGCCCGCCTCGGGTGTCGCCGGTGGCGGCGCTGGCGCAGATCGACCGCATCTACAGCTCCGCGGGTCCGGAAGCCCGCGACGAGGGCCTGGACCGGTCTGCTCGGGTGGGCCGGTGGCTGACTGGCCAGGCCGGCAGGCGCGGCATCATGTTCGCGGCGCTGAGGGCGGATGTGGCGCTGGCGGGGACCACGCTCGAGGCGATCGTGGCCGTGAAGGCGGCGTGCGGCCTGGCCGGGTTCCTGCTGACTTTGCTTGCGGCCGGGGTGTTGTCGTTGGCGGGCCTCGCCGCGCCGGCGGGGTTGGTGGTCGTGGCCGCGCTGGGGATCGGTGTGGGTGCGTTTTTCCTGCCGGACG